>JAZKFB010000136.1:22429-26975 GCA_040386695.1 Verrucomicrobiota bacterium | reverse complement strand
CAGACCCGGCTCCGGGAGACACTCCCCGGTGTCATTATTTTTGAGTCAATGCGCCATTCCCGGCTCTCTGTAAATAAACCTTGACGCTTCCGGGCGCTCCCGACAGGGTGCCCGCGCATGACCGCGAAAGAGAAGCTTCTGGCCAAATTCCGCAGGGAGCCGTCCCTCACCAAAGCCGGGCTGCCCAAGGGGAAGGAGGCGCAGGCGGCGCTGCGGGAGCTGCTGGCGGAGGGGCTGGTGATTAAAATAGGAACGCGGTATTTCTCCGACACCCAGGCTCCGACCAAAGAGCGGGAAATGGCGCGCCTTGAGGCCAGGCTGCTGTCGGCGGTGAGGCTGTTCAAGGAAAACAAGCTGCACGCCAGTCCCCGCACCAGACTGCCGACGACCCGCGCGGCCCTGGATGAACTGGTGGACCAGCGCGTGGTGCTGCGGCTGGAGATCGACAGGGATAAAAAATCCGGGGTGCTTTACCTGCACAGTGCCCACGCGGGAACCGGGCATCCATCCTCATCCGCAGCCTCTCCGTCCCGGGAAAAAACGCTTCTTTCCAGTGATCAGGATCAACCGGTCCCGGTCCAGCCCCTGGAGGCATCCGCCGCCGCCGCCGTCACCACCTTCTCCTCCCCGCCGGTGGATCCCGGGCCCGGCATCCGGAGCGCCCACGCTGGTCTGGCGCGGCGGCACGGCACGGAGTCCGTGTTTATTTCCGAACTGGCCGCGGAGGCCGGTCTGCCGGTGGAGGAGCTGCAGCGCTGGCTGCAAAAGCACGCGGTGGAGCTGGGGCAGGGCACACTGGATGAGGGCGACTGGTCCTGCGCCACGGAGGAGCAGCGCGCCGCCGCCATGATGCTGCGCGACCGCCGCCGTCTTTATATCCGTCTTCATTCCTGACCACTCCGCTCCCTCATGAATCCGTTCAGCCGGGACATTGTCAAGAATCCCCGGGAAACCCCGGTGACCGTGGCCTCGCTGAACCGGGATGTTCTGGAGGCGCTGGAGGCGGCATTCGTCCCGCTGACCGCCGGGGAAAAACCCCGTTCCGCCACCCCGGGGCCCAAAGCCCGGCTGGTGCTCTCGCCCGCTCCGGGGTATGGCAAAAGCCACCTCATCGCCCGGCTGTGCGCCAGCCTCGCCGACCGCGCCACGGTGGTCGCCTTCACCCCCTTTCAAACTGCGGGGCTGTGCTGGCAGTCGCTGCTGCTTCAGGTTCTGAAAACGCTGCAAAGCCCGGCTTCCCCCACGGGCGGCCCGTTCTCCCTGACCCAACTGGAGGTTCTGGCCAGGGATGTCATCCGCCATCTGCTGGCCCAGGCGCTGAAAAGCGGCCGCCTGGACCACCCGGAGCCCGACAAAGCCCGGCGATGGGCGCTCGACCAGCTGACCCTCAGCCCGCAGGAGGAGGGCGGCGACTGGAACGAGGCGCTGCACGGACTGTTTCTGAATCAGGCGTCCGTCTGGCGTGGTTCCCTGGCGGACACCGGGGTGGACCTGGCGGACGGCGACTGGCCGGCGGTGCTGTTCCGCTACGCCACCAGCCCCGCTTTTTCCGATCAGCGTCAGAGCTGTGTGGCCTGGATGCGGGGACAGGCCCTCAGCGCCGAGGCGCGCTCCAGCCTGGGTCTGGCGGAAAGCTCCTCTCCGGCACCGGAATCCTCCGGCACCGGGGAGCTGAACGACCGCTGCCGGGAGCGGTTTCACGACCTCTGCCGGCTCGCCGCCTTCCACCGTCCCTTTGTGTTCTGCTTTGACCAGACCGAGGTTTTCGCCCAGAATGAGACTCTGGCCCTGACTTTTGGCCGCGTGATCGCCGAACTGGTCAATGAGGCCCCGCACCAGCTGACGGTGGTCACCGCGAATGGGAACGTCTGGAACACTAAAATCCTTCCGGCGATGGAGACCGCCGACCAGCACCGTCTGCGGAAAGAGGGCGAATTGAAAGGACTGCACCGGGCCGAAGGGGAGGAGCTCATCGGCCTTCTGACCCATCATAACGGAGGGGATGCCGCTGAAGACGCCGCCGCCGGGCAAGCCGAAGCCCTGGCCCGGGTCACGGACCCGCAGTGGCTGGGTTCCCTTTTCCCGACGCCGGGCACCAACATTCCCGCCCGGGAATTCCTGCACCAGTGCCAGCAGCGCTGGGAGGGACTGGACACTCCAGCCGCCGCCGCCGCCGGTTCGACGGAAGGGAATCCGCCTGACAAACCGGATCCCGCCGTCACCGCCGCGCGCTATCAGGAGCTTCTGGCCACCGCTCTCGCCGCCGCCGCCCGGCCGGACTCGACGGAGCTGCACTATCTTCCCGATCTTTTCCGCTGGCTGACCGGCACGCTGCTGGCCCGCCCCGGGGAATGCGGCACGGCGGACCATCCGGACAGTTTTTCCGAACTCCAGTGGACCCTGCCCGGCGCGGCCGTGATCCGGTTCGGCTTCGCCCACGCGGCTTCCGAGAGTTATGCCGTCTGGAAGCAACTCGCGGACTATGCCGCGCACCGGCACCGGCGCGACGGCACGCCGGTCTCCAAACTGGTCCACTTCCGCACCCCTGACATTCAGCGCTGCCCGATTCCCCGCGATTCCTGGAAGACCACGGGCCCCGTGATCCTCGCCGCACTCGGGCAGTGTCTGCAGGTGATTGACCTCACGGCGGAGGAAACCGCCGCCATTCACGCCGCGAGACAGCTGTATCTGGAAGCGGAGAGCGGGGACCTGGAGGGAGTCAAAGGGCAGGACACGCTGCCTTTCCTGGCGGAAAAACTCGCCGCCTGGCGCGACCGGCTCCTGGCCCCTCCGCAGGCCCCCTCCCCGTCCGGTGCCGCCGGTGTTCCGTCAGACTTCAAATCCGCTCCCGGAGCAGCAAAAACCGCTGCTGCTGCTTCCCCCAACCCCAAAACCGCCGCCACCGCTGCCGTCGCGGGGGTTTCTGTTTCCGCCACCGCCACCGCCGCGGTCACAGCGGGAGCTGTCATTGCTTCCGCCGCCTCCGGGACGGCCGGGTCCGGAGCCCGGGCCTCCGCCGCCGCATTGACCGCCGCCGCGGCGGGAGCTTCCCACCCGGCTCCGGCACCCGCGAAAGCCGCCGCCACAAGGTCGTTGACGCCGCGTCCGCGTCCCGGCCTCCCCGTTTCCGGCCCCGGAGCCTCTCCTGTGGGCGCCTTTCCGGCACAGCCCGCCGGCCCGGCTTTGACCGTTCCCCCGAAGTCCGGGCCCTCCTCAGCGCCGGCCAAGACTTCAACGTCAGAGGAAAGTTCACCGAGGCCAAGCCCGGAGGCCGCAATCACTTCCGCCGCCGCGGCGTCCCCGGCTCCGGGCACGGGCACAGTCCCGCTGGTTCCAGCCGCTGGCTCGCCTGCTCCTGTTCCAATTCCAGCCACCAGTCTGCCGGACCCGGTCATCACGATCATCACCAATCCCGCCTTCGCCGCGCCACCTGCGGCCGCGGTGGCCGTTGCCGTGGCATCCCCCGGCGCCTGGCGGCCCGGCCCGGAACCGGATCTCAGCCATGCCATCACCGCCGCTTACGCCTCCTTCAGAATCCCTGTGGAAGTCCTGGCCAGACTGGAGGCTCCGCAGCTGATCCGTTATCACCTCCGGCCCGGCACCGGCGTCACCTTCAGCAAAATCAGCGGCCATTCCGTCAATCTGAAGATCCAGCTCGGCCTGCACATTGAGCCCCTCATCGGCTCCGGTCCGGGGCATGTGATTTTCGATGTCGTGAAGGAAAAACCCGACACCATCCTCTGGCGCGATGCCATGCCGCGGCCGGAAATCGCGGATCATCCCAGCCCTCTGGCTCTGCCCGTCGGCGTCAATATCCGCAACGAACTGATCATCGCCGATCTCTGCGACTCCAACACCGCCCACGCCCTCATCGGCGGGTCCAGCGGCAGCGGGAAAAGTGAGCTGCTCAAGTCCCTCGTGGCCACGCTGGTCCGGCGCAATACGCCCCGGACCCTCCAGCTTTCGCTCATTGATCCCAAGCTTCTGACCTTTGGCGGGATTCCGGAAAACCCTTTTCTCAGCGGTCCGGTCCTGCGCGACACCGCCGAGTCCCTGACGTGCCTGAGGGAAGCGGTGGAGGACATGGAACGGCGTTACGAAATCCTCCTGAGCGGGAACTTCACCCGTCTCGGCGAGCGCATCGCCGCCGGGCTGACCGACATCCCTTTCCGGGTGCTGGTTTTCGATGAATTCGCGGATCTCATCAACAGCGGCAAAGAGGAGAGGAAAGAGTTTGAGCAGCTGATAAAAAGCCTGTCCTCCAAAGGCCGCGCCGCCGGCGTGCATCTCATCATCGCCACCCAGCGGCCCGACCGCGAAATCGTCACCGGCCAGCTCAAAGCCAATCTGCCTTTGAAAATCTGCCTCCGCGTGACCAACGCCGTCAATTCCCAGATCCTCCTCGACGAGCCGGGAGCCGAACTCCTCCTCGGCCGCGGCGACCTTCTCTGCCAGTCGGGCTCCCTCCCAGAGCGGGGGCAGTCCCTGTTTGTGCCTCAGGCGGAGTTCCTGGGGCTTTTCCGGTGAAAAGGAGTTTGAACAGAAG
>JAZKFB010000136.1:0-22329 GCA_040386695.1 Verrucomicrobiota bacterium | reverse complement strand
GGCGCGAAGGGCGCGAAGGGCGCGAAGGGCGCGAAGGGCGCGAAGGGCGCGAAGGGCGCGAAGGACAGGAGGGGAAGGGAGGGGGATTATCAGTTATGGAATGCCGGGCCGTCTTCCCGCAAACGAGGGAGGCCGGCGGATGGATTCCGTTTCAGGATAACACTCCCGCGGCCATTTGCACTCCTCTTCCTGTCCTTCGCGCCCTTCTGTTCAAATGCCTCCGCCGATGAAGCCGCGTTTTCCAATTTCAACAATTGTCATCGGCCGCAACTCCATACAAAATGGCCGCTCATGAAAATCGGCTTCAATCTTCTCCTCTGGACGACCCACTTTGTGGAATCGCAGTTCCCCATCCTCACCAAGCTCAAGGAAACCGGCTACGATGGCGCGGAAATCCCCATTTTCGACAACAGCGATCCCGGTCATTTCAAAAAGATCGGTCAGGCGCTCAAGGACAACGGCCTCGAAGCCACCGCCGTCACCGTCTGCCCCGACGAGGAGCACAACGCCATCAGCCCCGTCGCCGCCAACCGTCAGGGCGCGCTGGACCATCTGAAAAAGGTCATCGACTGCGGCCACGCCGCCGGCATCAAGCTGCTCTGCGGCCCTTATTATCAGGTCCTCGGCAACTTCAGCGGCGCTTTCCCCACGGAAACCGAGCTGGAGCACGCCGCCGAAGTCCACCGCCCCCTCGCCGACTACGCCCAGCAGGCCGGCATCGTGCTTGCCATCGAGACTCTGAACCGTTTCGAGTCCCACCTCCTCAACACCATGGAGCAGGGCAAGTCCTACGTGAAACGGGTCAATCACCCGAACTTCGGCACCATGTACGACACCTTCCACGCCAACATTGAGGAGAAAAATCCCCTCAAAGCCCTGGAGGACAACCTCGACGTCGTGCGCCACATCCACATCTCCGCCAACGACCGCGGGACCCCCGGCAAGGACCATTGCCCGACCCGCGAAACCATTGCCATCGCCAAAAACGGCGGATACGACGGTTACCTCACCATTGAGGCCTTCGGTGGTTCCCTCCCCGACCTCGCCGCCGCCACCCGCGTCTGGCGCAGTTTCTTCAAAAACGAGGAGGAGGTCTACACCGACGGCTACGCTTTCATCAAATCCTGCCTCGCCTGAGGCCCTTTCCGCTTCTTCGCCCCGGCGGTCCGCCGGGACCATTCCAGCATTCCAAAAAGCGGCAAAGCGGCACTTCCTGAGGAAGTGCCGCTTTCTTTTTAAGATCCTCAAACCGGAGCCCGCCGACCGCCGGAAGCCGCCTGTCCTGCTAAACCGATGCCGGATCGGGATGCACCCACGGCCCGGTGTAGGGCCGGGCCAGCAGGGCGGTGGTTTCGGGATCGTCCTTCACCGTTCCGGCGGGGCCCGCGGCGGGATCGTAGCGGAGGGTGCGGCCGGTTTTCATGGCCAGATTGGCCAGAATGCAGGTGGCGCTGGAAATGTGGCCCTGCTCAATATCGGCGACGGGTTTGCCCCGGCTGGCGATGTTGCGCAGAAGGTCGCGCATGTGGCCGCGAATGGCGGGGGCGACGTGTTTTTCCAGATCCTTCTCTGTTTTGTCCTCGGGGTACTGCTCCAGCTCCATCACGCAGTCCCTGTGAACCGTCTGGCCGCGCGCGGGAATGAAGTCGTAGCTGTTGACGCTGAGTTTGAGCGTGCCCTTCTCGCCGTAAATGATCGCCGCCCACGGATATTTCTCATCCGGTGAGGAACCCCAGGAACGGTGCGTCCAGACGACGTCGAGATCCGGATAGGCGAAGGTGGCGGTCTGGGTGTCCGAGATATTGGCGCGGCTGGCTTTGTCCTGGAAAATCCCGCCGGTGCTGGAGATCGCGGAGGGCCAGCCGAGGTCGAGCATCCAGCGCACCATGTCCAGCATGTGCACGCACATGTCCCCCACGATGCCGTTGCCATATTCCATGAAGGCGCGCCAGGAGCGGGGGTGAACGATGGGATTGTAAGGCCGGCGGGGGGCGGGGCCGGACCACAGGTCGTAGTTCAGATTCGCGGGCGGAGCGGTGTCGGCGGCGGTGCTGCCGGAGCGCATGTGGTAGTAACAGCACAGCTCCACGTGGGCGATTTTCCCCAGTTTGCCGGGCTTGATGATGGTGTCCAGCGCCTCAATCAGGTGCGGCGTGCTCCGGCGCTGCGTGCCGACCTGCACCACCCGGCCGTATTTACGGGCGGCGGCGAGCATGGCGGCGCTTTCCGTGACATCCACGGCGGTGGGCTTCTGGACGTAAATGTCGGCTCCGGATTTGACGGCCTCGATCATCGCCAAAGCGTGCCAGTGGTCCGGCGTGGCGATGAGGACCATGTCGAGATCCTTCTCCTTCAGCATTTCACGGTAGTCCCCGTAAAGCCGCGGCACCTTTTTCGAAAGCTGGCGGCTGGCGGTGAGGTCGCCGGCTTCCTTGAGCATGACGCTGTCCACATCGCAGAGGGAAACCACCTCCACCGGGGCCACCTGCACCAGCCGCAGCAGGTCCGCCTTGCCATACCAGCCGGTGCCGATGAGCCCCACGCGTTTCTTCATCTCCCCGAACTCATCCGCAAACGCCGGGCGTCCCGACAGGATAAAAGGAGCGGCTGCGGCTGCGGCGGAAGCGGTTCTGAGAAAATGGCGGCGTTGCATAGTGGCGCGCGTTTTACCGGACCGCGCCCCCGAAGGCAAGAACAGAGGGACGGAAGACCACAGCAAAGAAGCCAAAGGCCTGGAACGGATTCCCAGTCACTTGGAATGGATTCCGAAGCACTTGGAACCGGGAACGGCGCATTTGGAA
Source organism: Verrucomicrobiota bacterium (assembly GCA_040386695.1). GTDB lineage: Bacteria > Verrucomicrobiota > Verrucomicrobiia > Verrucomicrobiales > V1-33 > CAIZWU01. The sequence continues at coordinate 19,528 of JAZKFB010000136.1, read as the reverse complement.
GGTGGAGCGGAGCGCCTGGCAGGAGGGTCCTGGCCTACAGGCGGGGGTCCACCGGTTCACTTTCCAGAGCGAGGACGCCGAAGACGGCTTCGTGGACGCGGCGGAGGGGTTCGTGGCGGACGAAGCGTTCCAGCGATTCCATGCCGAGGGCGAACTCGCGGAGGGCAAGGGAACGCTTTTTCTGAAGACCGCGTGAGCGCAGGCGTTCCAGGTTTTCCGGCAGGGTGTATTCCGGGCCGTAGATGATGCGCAGGTATTCGCGGCCCCGGCATTTGACGGCCGGCTGGACCAGGCCGCGCGCGTCGCGGGTGATGAAGTCCATGGGCTTCACCACCATTCCCTCGCCGCCGCGGGCGGTCAGCTCCTCCCACCAGCGGACGGCGGCGGCCTCGCTGTCGGCGTTCGTCAGGTCGGCGGTCACGCTGGCGGTCGCCAGAATGATGCCGCCCGCCAGCCGGGACAGGATTTCCATGTGCCAGTCGTGGGGTTTGGAGGAGTACACCGCGCTTTCCCCGGCCAGCAGGTGGAAGGGGGCAAGCTTCAGATCGCTGACGGAATTCACGGGCCAGCAGTATTGGCGGTAAGCGGCGGTGTAATCGGCCGCCATCCGGCTGCGGGCGGCGGTGCGGGCCAGGAGGGCGGAGGTTTCCGGATCGGTGCCGGAGCCGGATTCCGATCCGGAAACCGCCAGGCGGGCGGCGGTGCGGGCCAGGGCCTCCGCCGCGTCGCTCAGAGTGGCGGTGGCGGCGGCTCCGACGGCGGCGTACTGCTGCTTGATGAGTTCCTGGGCTTTGGCGGACCAGGGCATGAGCTCGCAGTCGAGGCAGAGCCAGTCCGTGTTCAGTTCCTCCCACAAACCGGCGCGGGTCACGGCGGACTGGACTTCGGCGAGCAGCGCGGATTCCAGGGCGTCGTCATCAAAAAACCTCCGCCCCGTGCGGGTGTGGCAGATGCCGATGCCCTCCTCCAGCTCGACGCCAAACGCCCGCCGCGCGGCCGCCGCGTCCCGGCAGATGATGACCACGGCGCGGGAGCCCATGTGCTTTTCCTCACAAATCACCCGCGTCACCCCCGCCTGGCGGAAATAAGCGAAAGCCTCGGCCGGGTGCTCCAGCAGCCCCTCCGCCTGACTGGTGCCGCAGGGCGACATGGTGGGCGGCAGGTATATCAGCCATTTGGGATTGGCGGCGAAACGGCTCATGACCTCCAGGGCGGCGGCGGCGTTCTCCTCGCGGACGGTCACTTTGGCCATCAGGCGCGTCTCCACGAGGCGTTTGCCAAGGACATCGGAGAGGTCAAGCAGGCCGTCGTTCTCCTGCTGGGCGGACAGGGACGGCGGCGCGTCATCGCCGGAGGGCAGAAATGGCCGCCTGGGTTCCGCGTAGGTTTTCAGGGCGGGCACGGAGATGATTTCCTTCTCCGGATAACGCAGCGCGGTCAACTGTCCGCCGAAGACACAGCCGGTGTCGATGTCGAGGGTGCGGTTCAGCCACTCCGCCTGCGGCACCGGGGTGTGGCCGTAAACCACCATCGCGGAACCCCGGTATTCCAAGGCCCAGTTGAGACGCACCGGCAGGCCGAACTCGTCGGTTTCGCCGGTGGTCTCGCCGTAAAGCGCGAACTCCCGCACCGCGCCGGAGCCCCGGCCCTGCATGGATTCCTTCAGCCCCGCGTGGGCCACCACCAGCTTTCCGTCGTCGAGCACGTAGTGACTGACCAGCTTGTCGATGAAGGCCTCCGTGGTCCGGCTGAAGCCCGGGTGCTCCACTTCCCAGGCCGCGAACTGCTCCACAGTTTCCGCCAGGCCGTGGGTGAGCTGCACGTTTTTTCCGGACAGTTTCCGCAGGAATTTCATGTCGTGATTCCCCGGCACGCAGAGCGCGCTGCCGCAGCGGACGGATTCCATGACCAGCCGCACGACCTCCGGGCTTTTTGGTCCCCGGTCCACGAGGTCGCCGACAAACACCATTTTCCGCCCTTCCGGATGCCGCCAGGAGAAGTCGTCCCGCGGCTGATAATCCAAAGCCGTCAGCAGATGTGTCAGCTCATCAAAGCAGCCATGCACGTCGCCTATAATGTCAAAAGGCCCGCGCTCATGCTTGAGGTTATTCCAAAGCGGCTGCCGGGTGATGACGGCGGCATCGGCCTGCTCCTGGGATTTCAGGACATGCACGTGGCGGAATCCCTCCTTCCCCAGCCCGCGCAGGGAACGGTGCAGCTGCCCTGCCTGCTGACGGACGACGTGAGGCCCGAACGTGCGGTCCGGACGGGAACGGTTGCGCTCGTGGGCGGTGCTTTCCGGGACATCCAGCACGATGGCCACCGGCAAACAGTGGAATTCCTTCGCCAGTTTCACAAAACCCCGGCGGGCTTCCGGCTGCACATTCGTCGCGTCCACGACGGTCAGCTTGCCGGCGGCCAGACGTTTGCGGGCGATGAAATGCAGGACGTCAAAGGCGTCGCTGGTGGCGGCCTGATTGTTCTCATCGTCCGACACCAGGCCCCGGCACCAGTCCGAGGACAGGATTTCCGTGGGCTTGAAATGCCGGCGCGCGAAGGTGCTTTTGCCGGAGCCGGAAACACCGATGAGGACGACGAGGGAGAGTTCGGGAATGACGAGTTCCATGGGAAAAGGCGGGGCGGAACGCCCGGTGACAGATTTAAAAAATGGAAGGAGGGAACGCCTGTGCGGAGCATGGATTCCGGGAAGAAGAGCCACGGATGGCACGGATAATCACGGATGGGGATCGGGTGTTCTGTTTCATCCGCCAGCGGTTTTCCGTCTTTTCATAAATCCGTGGTGATCCGTTTCATCCGTGCCATCCGTGGCCCGTCCTCCCGGATTGGAGGCTGGGCCATCATGAATTGGCATCCGCCAGGACGGCGGTGAGCCCGGTTGCCGGGAGAGCCGTCGCCAGCAGGCGGAAGATTCCCATCTGGGTCGGGGATCCTATTTCCGGGTCCTCCGGGCCGACGGAACGGAACTGAACCTCATAGCCAAACGCCGCCGCCACCCGCGCGCTCCAGGCCTGAAACTCCGCGCGGGTCCATTCAAAGCGGTGGTCGCGGTGCCGGAACTTGCCGGCGGGCAGGGTTTCCCACTTCACGTTGTATTCGCGGTTCGGGGTGGTGATGACCACCGTGCCCGGTTTGGCGCAGCCGAAAACCACACGTTCAAAAGCCGCCAGCCGGGGCGGATCGAGGTGCTCAATGACCTCCACCACGGCGGCGGCATCGGCTCCGGCCAGACGGTCATCGCGGTAAATCAGCGAACCCTGGATAAGCTGAATCCGCTTCTGCCAGGCTTCGGAAAGACGATCGAGGTGCAGACGCTCCGTGGCAATTTCCAGGGTGCGGTGGGCCACGTCCATGCCGGTGATGGAGGTGAACTGTTTTTCCTTCAGCAACAGCTTCAGCAGCTTGCCCTCGCCGCAGCCCAGATCAAGCACCCGCGCGGCCCCGCTGGCTTTCAGCACGGCCAGCACGGAAGCCAGGCGCTGCTCGTTCAGCGTGGGGCCTTTCTCCGGAACTTCGATGACCGCCGCTGTCTCCGGCGTCTCCGGGTTCGCGGTGTTCTCCGGGGTGAAACCGGAATTTTCCTCCCCTGCCGGCGGCGGCGGCGCTTCCGCCGCCTGGACCACCGCCTCGTCCCCGTCCGCCAGTTGGGCCAGAGCCTCGTTGGTCAGGGCGCGGCTGTGTTTCAAATACCGCCGGGCGATGAGATCCCGCTCCGGATGCGCGGCCAGCCAGTCGCCGCCGTGGCGCAGCAGTTTTTCCACCTCATCGTCGCCGACCCAGTAATGCTTGTCGTTATCCAGCACCGGCAGCAGGACGTAAAGATGCGAGAGAAACTCCCGCAGGGGCCGCTCCGCCGACAGCGTCAGGCGGTAATACGGACTGTCGCCCCAGTCCGGGAATTGCGGATCCAGGGGCAGGCGGGCGGTCATCACCGTGTAGCCCAGGGGTTCAAACAGCCGCCGCAGCAGGCCCTCGCCGCCCCGCGCGGGCACGGCGGAAAGCGTGGCCTCCAGAGGCAGGGCGGTCCCCGTCAGGTCCGGACGCTCCCGGCTGCGGCCGCCCAGCGCGCTGCCGAAAACCGACGCCAGGGCCACGCTGAGGAAGGACGAGGCGGCATACGGCCGGTCGTTCACATACTGATCCAGCCCGCCGCCCGCGTCCCGGCGCTGAGTCCGCACCAGACCCACGGGATCCACCTCCACCAGCAGTGCGGCGGTGCAGCGCTCCGCCGAGGCTTCAGGGTAAAACACGCGCGCCTTGCCGAAGGGAAGATCGAACGTCTGGCAGCGCGCCGGATTTTTCCCCAGAAGAAATCCAAGGTCCGTGGCCGGGGAATGGGTGGTGGTCAGTTGCAGCAGCATGGGGAGGAAGGCATGAGACTAACTTTGATGCCGTCAATCCGCATCCTGAATTTGCTTCCTGGCGACTCTGTGTCCGGGACTGGACCCGGAACTGCGGACCGGTCAGAACTCCACTGTCAGGCCGCGCGGCGCGGAGGTGTTATTGAAGCGGATGCGCAGGATTTTTTCCGCCGCTTCGTATTCAAACGACTCCAGTTTCTGACCGTCGAGGGTGACGCGGGCCGGGGCTTTTTCGGCGGAAACCAGCATCACCGCCGGAGTGTCGGCCACGCCCTCCACGGTCCAGGCGGTGGCGTTGGTGACGGTGGCCGCGTCCATTTTCGGCAGGGCGCGGCAGGAGGACAGAAGCAGGGGCGGGGCGTCCTTTTTCACGGCGTCGAGGTCGAGGAGGAAAAGGCGGTCGTCGGGATTGATATTGATGTGCCGGATCACGCCCAGCGTGGGATCGAAAAGATTCACAAACCGCCCGTCCAGCGTGGCCGGCGGGGCGTCGATGGACTCGCGCAGGCCGGCGGCGATGATCCACGGGCCCCGGCGGAGGAGGAAGTGGTTGGTCTCTTTCCATTCGATGCCGCCTTTGGCCGCCGCTGATTTCACCATGCCGAGATACCGGTCGCAGGCTTCCGCGCTGTCGCTGAAAACGACAGGACTTTCGCGGTCAAACACCACCGTGCCCTTGCCGATGGTCTGCGTCTCCAGGGTCTGCGGCTGACCGGAATTTTTCCAGCCGAGCCGCGCGAAAAGGTGTTCGCGGGGCGTGCTGAAACTGAGCCCGTTGCTGTTCCACCACTCGCGGACTTTGAGATAGGGATCGGAATCATCATCCGCGAAAACCAGCACCCCGCCGGCCTTCACCCAGTCGGCGAGGGCGGTGTGGACCTCCGGAGTGAGCGGTTTCTGGCCCTGATAACTCATGACCAGCAGCTTGAAGGAATCGAGATACCCCTTCAGCCCCACATTCTCCAACTGCACCGGCGTCACCGGCAGGCCGCGTTTCACCAGCGGCATCGCGAGGCCGTGGAAATGGCTCATGTGGGGATCGCTCGGGGTCGGCAGGCCGCGCTGGAACATCAGGGAATCGCTGACCACCACGCCCACGCCCTGGGTGCCGCACTGCCAGCGGACGTCCGGCTGCTTCATGTCGTTGAGCGCCTGGAAAACCATCTGCAATTCCGACGCGTAGTCCGGCGGAATCGGCTTCTGTTCGTCCCGCCGGGCGTTGCGCGGGTATTTCCAGCCGAAGACGCGTTCCGGCCAGGGCGCGACCTCGAACTGCCAGAGATCCGGCTGGAGCAGGGAGGCAATGAGCGTGTTCTCCCAGTTCCGGCGATAGTCGGCCCAGTCGTAGTTTGGGTTGTCCTCCACAGGATCGTTCAGACACCAGACGGAGCGGCCGGTGGAGCGGACCAGATTCTGCATCGCACCGTATTCCAGAAAAGCATACTCGAAGGTGCGCTCCGCCAGTTTTCCCCGGTAACGCTGCGGTGTGCGCGCGGTGCCGGTCCACACCTGGGCGATGTAGCCGTCGCATCCCTCCAGCTGCGCCAGGCTGGATTCCGGGCTGACGATGCACCAGTGCGCGTAGTTCAGCAGGCTGTGGGTGGGCACATAACAGCGGATTTTTTTGCCGGTCTTTTTATTGTAATCCCGCACATAACTGAAGACCTGCTGCAGCGCCCGGCGGTAGAGGAAATACTTCAGCTTTCCCGCCTTCCACCGCGCGTCCGCGGAGCTGTGCGGTGCCTGCCAGGGCTCCTGGTAATGCGCCCGCCACTCGCGTTTGAAGCCTTCGGAATAACCCGCGCGGTCCCAGAACTCCGGCTCCTCCAGATGAATGGCCTCGGCTCCGGCATCCAGCGCCCGCTGCACGCCGACGCAGAGATAAGCCCCGAAATTCTCCGCCGGACACATGTAATAAACGTCCCCGCCATGACTGATCTTATTACCGTCCCGGTCGGTCTGGGCGTTGTCCTCGTGGTTCACCCCGTCAAATTTCCCGTAAAGGTAATCCTGATAGTTCCCCCAGGAGACGCCGGTCATGACGTGGGTGCGGTAGCCGCGGTCCTGCCAGGTTTTGATGCGCGCGGGCAGTCCGGGGTCAATCCCGTAAACCATGGCCACATCCGACCGCAGATTCCCCGTCGGGCTCCAGGCCTGGGAGGTCTGAAAACTGGTGCGCTCCAGCGCCGAGCCCGGATCCGCCGGAAAGGGCGGCGGCAGGACAGGCTGCGCATGGGCGGTGACGGCGGCGGCGGTCAGGCCGCAGCCGAGAGCAAACAGGGAAAAAGATTTCATCACGGGGGAACAGGAGGGAAGGGAGCCATACGCGGAAGCCCGGCCCGGTCTTGCGCCGCCCTGAACATAAAGACGTTGGCCGGCGGGGCCGCCGGGAAAATGACTCTGCTGGCGTCTTGAGATTTTCCCGGAAAGCCGCAGGATTAAGGTGATGTCCGCTTCCGATGATTTCCCCGTTCCCGCAGGCCGTCCGCCGCTTTCCGGCGCGGGAGCGCGGCTGACTTTCCTGCCGGACCCGCGCGTCAGCGCCGCCGCCCCGCTGCTGGAGGAGCGTCTGGAAATGGCAGGGCGTCAGGTGACCGGGGAGAATTTCGGATCGCTCCTGGATTCGCTGATGGAGCGGATGATCACGGACGCTTTCCTCGACGTGAAGGCCGACACCGGCCTGATTCTGCTGCGTGGCCCCGACGGCAATGAACTCGCCGTGGCTCATCAGGTTGGCGGCGCCGGCAAAAATCTGCGCGGGCTGAATCTCCCCGCCGGCACCGGACGGCGCGGCCTCGTGCTGGCCAGCCAGCAGCCTTTCTGCGGCAATGGTCAGGAGGAGGATGCCCTGAAACCGCACTCGCTGGCCGCCGCTCTGGAAAGGGCCGTCCGCGCGGAAATCATCGTGCCTTTCTATCTCGGCCGGCAGTTCAAAGGCCTGATCATTGCCCTCCAGACCCAGCCTCCGCCCCCGGCTGGATCCTCATCCACAGTGCTGGACCTGCCGGGCGCCTCCTCCGGGCGGCCGGAGCCGGAGGGCTTTTGTCCGCGCTGTCTGGAGGAAATTGAACTCCTCAGCACCAGCCTCGGCCGCCTGCTGGATTACCAATTGATCTGCACGGCGCTGGGGATGCCGGTTTAAAACCGGGCAATCCGCGATTTCCGAAACCGCATGACTTTTCATCCGACCGCATGACCCCCTGGATTTCCCCGGAACAGGCCGCCGAGGCCCTGCGGACGGGCACCGGGCGAGGAGTGCGGGTCGCGGTGCTGGATTCGGGGATTGACTGGCGGCACTACTGGCTGCGGAAACTGAAGCGCGGCGGCGATGTGGTGATCCGTCAGGAGGACGGGCGGCTGGTCGGAGAACGGGGCAGGGGGGAGGACGTGTTCGGTCATGGCACCGCCGTCGCGTGGATCATTCATTCCCTCGCGCCGGAGGCGGAAATCGCCAGTTACCGCGTGCTGGATGAGGGCAATCACGCCCGCAGCGAGATCATCTGCGAGGGCGCGCAGCTGGCGATGGATCAGGGCGCGCACATTCTGAACTGCTCCTTCGGCGCGCGGCTGCGGCAGCAGGTGCTCATGTTCAAAAGCTGGACCGACCGCGCCTATCTGGAGCACCGGCATGTGGTCGCGGCCTGCAACAACGAGGACTTCCGCCGCCCGGAATGGCCGGGGGATTTCACCAGCGTCATCACCGTGAACATGGCGGCGGACGTTCCTCCGGATGCCCTCGTGGCCAATCAGCCCGGCGCGCTGGTGGAATTCGCGGCCCTGGGGGTCGGCCTGCGGGTTCCCTGGCTGGATGGCCGCTGGGCGCTGCGCACCGGCAGCAGTTTCGCGGCTCCCCGGGTGACGGCGCTGCTGGCGAGGCTGCTGTCGGTTTTTCCCGGGCTTTCGCCATGGGAGGCCAAAGCCCTGCTGCTGCGCGTGGCCCGGCCGCTGGGTGATTCCGTGCTTCCGGCGCAGGCTTCAACCCCGGGTCCGCCGGACCCTCCCGCCGGCAAAGCGCCGCCTCCGCCGGCGGTGTTTCAGGCGGACACGGCGTCCTGACAGAAAATAGACGCGATTTTCCGCGTTTTTTTGAAATCCGGACGCCCCGCATGCGAATATTCTCCTGATTCCCGCCTGTTATGTCCGTTGCCGCCTTTTCCACACCCGTGATCCGCCTGCTGGTCCCCGCCTCCGCGCTGCCCTCCGAAGGGGAGGAGAACATGCCGGATTTCTCTCCCGATCAAAGCGCCGGCGGCATCCTGCGGGTGCTGGGCTGGTATCAGCATCTGACCGCTCCCAACGCCGTGCGGCTGCGGCTGAATGGCCTGACTCTGGAATGGCCGGAACTGCCGGAAGCGCAGCTGACGATGGTGGAACTGGAGGAATCCGGGGACGGTCTGGTCATCGGGGAGGCTCCGGCGGGGGCGGAAATTTCCTGGTCCGCCGTCGCGGAAGCCTACGCCCGCCGCACGGATGAATCGCATTTTCTGGGTGGCCCGGCCGAGGCCCAGCGGGTGCTGCTGGATGTCATTCATGAGGCCGCGCGGACGTCGGCGCGGTTTTTTGAAGGCCAGCCGCTGCCGCTGATTGAAATGCGGGAGTTGAGGAATGACTCCGTGGAATTCGCTTTCCTGGGCATCTGGCTGGGCGATAAGGATTCCGCTGCGGAGATCAGCCGCAGCCTGCCCAGCCGCCGCTGGGACGGGAAGGGCGGACCGCAGGGCACGCTGCTGGTTCTGGACGATCCGGAGGCCGAAGGCCGCGGATTGCGCGAGGTCCTCATGGGCCTGCCGCTGCTGGCGGTGATGTTCACGGCCCGGCCGGCGCAGGCGGGATTTTTGGGATTTGGCGGCGATGACAAGCCGGTGGCCGTCAGCCACGAAAGCAAAGCCACCGTGGACGGCACGCCGCTGCTCGTGAAATCGCAGAAGCTGGTGCAGGCGGCTCCGAAAATTTATCCCTCCGGCCTCACCGGTCAGGCCAAAGAAGCCCCCCGCAGAGTGGTCGTCGATATCCAAGCCCAGCGCGCCTATCTGTTTGTCGGCGGCAAACTGGCCTTTGAAACCCCCGTCTCCACCGCATCGAAAGGCCGGACCACGCCGCGCGGCACCTTCAGCATCACCGAGAAGATCCGCAGCGGGAAGCGCTCCACGATTTACAAAAGCGCAATGCCCTACTGGAACCGGCTGGACGAGACCGCCATCGGCATGCACACCGGCCAGCTTCCCGGTTACCCCGCCTCCCACGGCTGCATCCGCCTGCCGGATGAGTCGGCGCGCTTTCTTTTCGAAAACGCCGGCCGCGGCACCACCGTGCAGATTGTCGATGCCCTCGCGGCCGCGCCCGTGCCGACTCCGGCAACACCTTCACCCTCCCCGGCGGCGGCTCCTGCCGCCGGTCTTCTGGCAGTGGCGGGGCGTTGAGCTGAAAACGGGCGGAAAGGCCCGGTTTTTCCGTCTTCAGGTGCCACTGGCCCCCTGAAGCCTGAACGGTCAGGTCCGGCAGCGTGCCTGTTTGTCCGGGATGTCTCCGCGCTTCCGGCCGCAGGATCCCGCAAGGTGCCGCAAAGTAAACCCCCCGGACAGGACCCGGCCCTCAATGATGGCCATGGCTGTGACCGTTGCCGCTTCCGCCGGTTTCCTGAGGTGGAGTCCCCGCTTCCCGCAGGCTGGCCGGGCGGGCTTTGCGGCGGAGGACGACGAAGAAGACGGGGGTGAAGAGGAGGCCGAAGAAGGTGACGCCGAGCATGCCGTAGAAGACGGCGGTGCCGAGAGCGTTGCGCATTTCGGCGCCGGCTCCCTGGGCGAGCACCAGCGGGAGCACGCCGAGGATGAAGGCGAAGCTGGTCATGAGAATCGGCCGCAGGCGCAGACGGCAGGCCTCGATGGCGGCGGCGAAGCGGTCCTTGCCCTCGTCCATCTCCTGCTTGGCGAATTCGACGATGAGAATGGCGTTCTTCGCCGCCAGGCCGATGAGCACCACCAGCCCGATCTGGGTGAAGATATTGTTGTCCTGACCGCTCATCCAGACGCCGCCGATGGCGCTGAGCAGACACATGGGCACGATGAGAATGACGGCCAGGGGCAGGGACCAGCTTTCATACTGGGCGGCAAGCACGAGGAAGACAAAGAGAATGCAGAGCGGGAAGATGAAGACGATGGAATTCCCCGCCTGCGTCTGCTGGTAGGTGAGGTCGGTCCATTCGTAATCGAAGCCGTCAGGCAGGGCGGTTTTGGCGATTTCGGCCACGCGGCGGATCATGTCGCCGGTGCTGATGGCGACGTCGGTGTTGCCGCTGATGTCGGCGGAGACGAACATGTTGTAACGCTGCACGCGGTCGGCCCCGCCGATTTTCTCGACTTTGACCAGCGCGCCCAGGGGCACCATTTCGCCCTTGGCGTTGCGGGTGCGCAGGCGGCCGATGTCCTCGGGCTTCATGCGGTATTGCGGCTCGGCCATGGCCATGACCTGCCACGTGCGGCCGAAGAGGTTGAAGTCGTTGACGTAGGTGGAGCCCAGATAGGTGGACAGAGTGTCGTTGATCGCGGAGATGGAGACGCCCATGGTCTTGGCTCGGGCGCGGTCGATGATGAGGTTGAACTGCGGGTTGTTGGCGCGGAAGCCGGTGATCACGGAGTTGAATCCGGGCTCGGCGGCGAGGGCGTCGGTCAGCTTGCGGGTGGCGGCCTCCAAGGCGGGCAGACCGGCGTTGTTGAGGTCCTCCACCTGGAGTTTGAAGCCGCCGGCATTGCCCAGACCGCGCAGGGGCGGCGGCGGGAGAATGAGAATCCGCGCCTCCTGGATGTCCGCGAATTTTTTCCGCAGGGCGGCCATCAGGGCATTCGCGTGCAGGGAGGGATCGCCGCGCTCCTCGAAGGGCGCGGGGATCATGAAACAGGCGCCGAGATTGCTCTGGTTGGCCTGGAGCACGTTCGAGTATCCGGAGATGGCGAAGGTGTGGGCGATGCCCGGGGTGTTGCGGGCCATCTCGTCGATGCGCCGCACCACGGCGTCGGTGCGCTCGAAGCTGGCTCCGTCCGGCAGCTGGATCACGGTCATGAAGTATCCCATGTCCTGCTGCGGAATGAAGCCGGTGGGCACTTTTTTGAAGGCGTAGAGCGCCAGTCCGATAAGGCCGCCGTAAAGCAGCAGGGCCATGACGGCATGGCGGATGATTTTGCCGACGGTTCTGGCGTAAACGGCGGAGAGGGAGTTGAAGCTTTTGTTAAAAATGCGGAAGAACCAGCCCAGCGCGCCGTTGATCAGGCGGGTGAAGAGGTCGGGCTTGGCGCTGTGCGGACGCAGCAGCAAAGCGGCGAGCGCGGGGGAAAGCGTCAGGGAATTGATCGCCGAGATGACGGTGGAGGCGGCGATGGTGATGGAGAACTGCTTGTAGAACTGGCCGGTGATGCCGCTGAGGAACGCGGTGGGGATGAAGACCGCGCAGAGCACGAGGGCGATGGCGATGACCGGGCCGGTCACCTCCTTCATGGCGTGGATGGTGGCCTCCCGCGGCGAGAATCCTTTCTCCAGATAACGCTCCACGTTCTCCACGACCACGATGGCGTCATCGACCACGATGCCGATGGCCAGCACGATGCCGAAGAGCGAGAGGTTGTTCAGCGAGAATCCGAAAGCTGCCAGAATCGCCAGGGTGCCGATCAGCGACACCGGCACCGCGACCAGCGGAATGATGGAGGCGCGCCAGCTTTGCAGGAAGACCACCACCACGAGCACCACCAGCAGGATGGCCTCCACGAGGGTGTGCATCACCGCTTTCATGGAATCGCGGATGAACTGCGTGGGGTCGTAGTTGATGCTGTAATCCACCCCGGTGGGAAAACGCTCGCCGATGCGCTTCATCTCGGCGCGCACGGCGTCGGCGGTTTCCAGGGCGTTGGAGCCGGGAAGCTGGAAGACGCGCAGGGAGATGGCGTTTTTGCCGTCGCGGTAGCTTTTCTGGGCGTAATCCTTGCCGCCCAGCTCCACGCGGGCGACATCCCCGAGGCGGATCACATCGCCATTGGCTCCGGTGCGGAGAACGATGCGGTTGAACTCCTCGGCGGTTTTCAGGCGGCCCTGGGTGGTGAGAGTGTATTGAAACTGCTGCCCCTCCGGCGCGGGCGGCTGACCCAGCTGGCCGGCCGCGACTTGGATGTTCTGCTCGCGTATGGCGCTGACGATGTCGGTGGCGGTGATGTTGCGGACGGCCAGTTTTTCCGGATCCAGCCAGACGCGCATGGTGAAATCCAGGCCGCCCAGGGACGAGGCTTCGGCCACGCCGGGCACGCGGGCGATGCGGTTCTGGACCTGAATATTGACATAATTGGCCAGATACAGCACGTCGCGGGTGTCATCCGGGGAGTAGAACTGGATGGCCATCGTGAGGTCCGGCGAGCGCTTCAGCGCACTCACGCCCATGCGGCGCACCTCCTCGGGAAGGCGGGGCAGGGCGGCGTTCACGCGGTTCTGCACCAGCACCTGGGCCTGGTCGAGATCGACGCCGAGCTTGAAGGTGACGGTGATCTGAAGCCGTCCGTCGGAGGTCGAGGACGACGAGAGATACTGCATGTTCTCCACACCGTTGATCTCCTGCTCCAGCGGAGTGGCCACGGTGTCGGCCAGCACGGAGGCGTTGGCTCCGGGGTAGGTGGCGCTGACGACGACGGTCGGCGGGATGACTTCGGGATACTGGGAAATCGGCAGCGTGAAATACGCGAGGCCGCCGAGCATGGTGATGACGATGCTGACCACGGCGGCGAACACGGGCCGGTCAACGAAGAAACGGGGGATATTCATCAGAAAAGGGGGATGCGGAGACAGGGGGACTCCGGGGGGATGAAACGGATCCTAGCTTCCGGACTTGACCGGGGCGGGAGCGGCCGGAGCCGGAGCTGGAGCTGGAGCTGGAGCTGGAGCGGCGGCGGGGACATTCACCGGGGCGGGAACCGGAACGGCGGGCAGGGCCATCTGTCCCTCCTCGGGGCGGGTGAGGATGCCGTTGCGCAGGGCCATGATGCCGTTGATGGCGATTTTCTCGGTAGGCTTGAGGCCCGCCTTCACAATGCGCAGGCCCTCCTGGATGGGTCCGGTCTCGATGGGGCGGTATTCGGTTTTGCTGTCGGGTCCGATGACATAGACAAACGCCCGGCCCTGGTCGCTGCCGATGGCCTCGTCGCGGATCAGGAGAGCGTCGTATTCGCCGGAGCCGGGGATGCGCACGCGGGCGAAAAAGCCGGGGGCCATGAGCTTGTCGGTGTTGGGAAAAGTGCCGCGCACGCGGATGGTGCCGGTGTCGGGGCGCAGCATGTTGTCCACAAAATCGACCTGTCCCTTGCGGGGGAAACCCTTCTCATTCGACAGGCCCATCTCGGAGGGCACCGCCTCAAACAGCGGGCTGGCGCGCAGGCCCAGGCGGTGCATTTCCCGGTATTTCAGGGCCGACTGCTCATCGACCTCGAAATAAAGATAAAGCGGGTCCAGGGCCACGATGGTGGTCAGCAGGGTGGAATCCTTCTCCCCGCCGGTGACGAGGTTGCCCTCGGTGACCTGGGCGTAGCTGATGCGGCCGCTGATGGGCGCGCGGACGCTGGTGAATTCGAGGTTCAGCTCCGCTTTCTTCAGCGTGGCGTCGGCCACGCGCACGGCGGCGCCGGCCTCGGAGGCGGCGTTCTGCCGGGAATCGTACTCCTCGGCGGCGATGGCGCGGGCCTTCACCAGGGTTTCCGCCCGGGCGGCCTCGCTTTTGGCGTGGGCGGCGTGGGCTCTTGCGCGGTCGAGATCCGCCCTCGCGCCCTCCACCGTGGCCTCAAAGGGCCGCTGGTCGATGGTGATGAGCAGATCGTCCGCTTTCACCTCGGTGCCCTCCCTGAAGTGAATTTTTTCCACATACCCGCCGACCCGAGCCCGCAGGTTCACGGTTTTTGGGGATTCCAGACGGCCGACAAACTCGTCCCACTCCACGATTTTTTTCACCAGGGGGGCGGCGATGGTGACCTTGGGCTGGGCGGCGGCCGTCGGAGCGGCGGTTTTTTTGGAGCAGCCGGGAAGAAGGGCCAGCAGCAGCAGGAGGACGGTGGCGGGGGTTTTGCCAGTCATGGATTTTTTGGGGGGATCCACCGCGACAAACGATGGAGCTTGTTTCTGGTGAGCTCAAATTCATGCCGCTGCCGGACGGCGGCACAACGGAAAAGCGGTCCCATTGTTTTCCGGAACCCCGGAGCCGTTGCCCCGGCGTCTCCCGCTCCCCTCTACGTATCCGCGTTAAGCCGACGCCATCGCCCGGACGGATGACGGGATAAAACCCGCCGCCGTCGCGAATTAAAATTATCCTGGCACTAACGGGGAATCCGCCTAAATCCCTGACAGCCATCACGGAATGGCGGTTTCCCCGATCTCTCCCATGGCCGGTCCCTTTTCCCACGACATCTTCCTCAGCCACAGCTCCAGGGATAAAGCCGTGGTCCGCCCCCTGGCTGAACGGCTGCGAAAGGACGGGGTGAAGGTGTGGTTCGATGAATGGGAGATCAAGCCGGGCGACAATATCCCGCACAAAATCGAGGAAGGGCTGGAACAATCCCGCGTGCTGGTGCTCTGCATGTCGGCGAATGCTTTCGGCTCCGACTGGGCCCAGCTGGAGTCCGGCACCTTCCGCTTCCGCGATCCGCTGAACAAGGAACGCCGCTTCCTTCCTCTCCGGCTCGATGATGCGCCTCTCAAAGGCTCCTTGGCGCAGTTTCTTTATATCAGCTGGCCACCGACGGAGAACGGACAGGAGTATGCGAAGCTCCGGGAAGCTTGTCAGATTGCTCAACCGATCACTTCCCCCGCATCGGACCTTCTGCCTGTGGACCAGGCTGCCCGGGAAAGACTGGAAGTCAAAATCCGATCCCTCGGCCACACTGCCAGAATCAGGAGCGTGGCATGGAGTCCGGATGGCAGGCACGTCCTCTCGGCAGCCGACGACTTAACCGTGCGAGTGTGGGATGGGGAGTCCGGTCGCTGCCTGCGTGTGTTCGAAGGCCACACCGCCAGCGTTATGGATATTGCGTGGAGTCGTGATGGAAAGCGTATTCTTTCCGGGGCCTATGATAGTACTGTGCGGATATGGGAGGTCGAGTCCGGTCGCTGTCTGCGCGTCCTCGAAGGCCACACGTCACGAATCCTTTGCGTGGCGTGGAGTCCAAATGGAAAGTTTGCTCTGTCTGGCGCTGTTGATGACACGGTGCGAGTTTGGGATGTAGAGACTGGCCGCTGCCTGCGTGTGCTCGAAGGCCATATCGACAGCGTCAGGGGGGTTGCGTGGAGTCCAGATGGAAAACACGCCCTCTCGGCAGCTGCCGAGGAAACCTTGCGGGTGTGGAAGATCGAGCAAGGACGCTGTGTGCGTGTGCTCAAAGGCCACACTGACAGCGTCATGGATGTGGCGTGGAGTCCCGATGGGAAGCATGCTCTTTCCGGGGCCTTTGATAATACTGTGCGGATGTGGGAAGTCGAATCTGGGCGCTGTCTGCACGTCTTTGAAGGCCACACCTCGGCCGTTATGAGTGTTGCGTGGAGTCCGGATGGCATGCGAGCCCTCTCCGGAGCCTCTGACAAAACTATACGAGTATGGGAGGTGAAGTCAGGCCGTTGCTTGCACGTTCTTGCAGGCCACATCTTCGGCGTTGTGAGTGTTGCGTGGAGTCCAGATGGAAAGTTTGCTCTCACGGCAGCCGGTGAAGATGTCGTGCGGATATGGGAGATTGAGTCGGATTGCTGCCTGAGAGTGCTCGAAGGCCATACCGGGATTGTCATAAGCGTGGCATGGAGTCCGAACGGAACCCAAGCAATCTCCGGATCTGATGACGATACAATGCGGGTGTGGGAGGTGGCGAGCGGCCGCTGCCTGCACGTGCTCGAAGGCCACACCGCTGGTGTCAATAGCGTGGCATGGAGTCCAGAGGGAACGCGCGCGCTTTCGGGGGCTGCTGACAACACGTTGCGGGTATGGGAGGTGGCGAGCGGCCGCTGCCTGCACGTGCTCGAAGGCCACACTGCCGGTGTCAATAGCGTGGCGTGGAGCCCTGACGGAAATAGGGTGCTCTCGGGGGCAAATGACAAAACGTTGCGCCTTTGGGAGATTGCGACCGGCCGCTGCCTGCGAGTCCTCGAAGGCCACACCGGCAGCGTCTGGAGTGTCGCTTGGAGTCCTGATGGAAAGCGCGTCATCTCCGGGGCGGGGGGCCAAACATTGTGGCTGTGGGAGGTGGAAAGCGGCCGCTGCCTGCGTATTCTCGAAGGACACACGGATAGCGTTTGGAGTGTGGCGTGGAGTCCCGATGGAACTCGGACGCTCTCAGGGGCCAATGACAACACGTTGCGTCTGTGGGAGGTGGAGAGTGGCCGCTGTCTACGCGTGCTTGAAGGCCACACTGCTGGTGTCATAAGCATAGCATGGAGCCCGGACGGAACCCGCGCCCTCTCCGGAGCCGCTGACAAAACAGTGCGGCTGTGGGAGCTGGAGAGCGGCCGCTGCCTGCGCGTGCTCGAAGGCCACAGCGGTAGAGTCTCTAGCGTGGCATGGAGTCCGGACGGAACCCGCGCCTTCTCCGCAGCCGAGAACGGAGTCTGGCGGGAGTGGGATTTGTCCGTCATGCCCCCTGTGGATTCGGAAACCCTCCCCGCCGGTTCTCCGGAAGTTCAATACACCAACGCCAAAGTCCTGCTTGTCGGGGACACGGGCGCGGGCAAAACCGGATTGACGCACCGGCTTTCGATGTCCGGCTGGAAAGCCAGCGAAGCCTCCACGGTTGGGGCTTGGTCCACGCAATGGCCGCTCGGAAGCGTAGGCGGGGATCCGGACGTGGACCGGGAAGTCTGGTTGTGGGATTTTGGCGGGCAGGCGGATCAGCGGCTGATTCACCAGCTTTATATGGACCATACCGCGCTGATCCTGCTGCTCTTCAATGCGGATCAGGAGGATGTCCTGCCCGGTCTGCGCGATTGGCGGACGGCTCTGCGCCGCTGTGTGAAGGAGGAGATTCCCCACTTTCTGGTGGCGGGACGGGTGGATGCGGGCTTCAGGGCGAGTCGCGAAAAGCTCAGGGATTTTGCAAAGGAACAGGGACTTGCCTACCACGAGACGAGCTCGAAGTCGGGCCAGGGCTGTGACGATTTGCGCGCGGCCATGATCGCCGGCATTCCTTGGGCGAAGATGGAGAAGCGCACGTCGCCGCGTATTTTCAAGGTGATCAAAGACGAGATCCTGACGCTGCGCGATGAAGGGCAGGTGCTGCATACCTTCAAGGAACTGCGGGAACTGCTCTGGAGCCGCCTGCCGGACGAACCGCGCTTCACGGACGACATTTTAAATACTGTGATCGGCCTGCTGGACGGCCCGGGGGTGGTGAAGGAACTCGACTACGGCACCTACGTGCTACTGGCTCCGGAGTGGATCAATGCCTACGCCCAGGCGGTGATCCGCACCCTCCGCGCCGCCGACAACGAACTCGGCGTCCTTCCCCTGCGGAGCATTGCGGAAGGGAAGCTGATTTACCAGAGCATCGGGCGGGATAACGTTCCTGTGGAGATGAAGCGCCTGCTGCCTCCCGAAGAGCGGGTGGTGCTGGGCGAGATGGAGCGGCAGCTGGAACAGCGGGGCCTTTGCCTGCGCCAAGGGGACAAGCTCGTCTTCCCCAGCCATTGCGGCCGCGACCGTCCGGCGGTGCTGAAACATCCTTCGGTTTTCGTAAGCTACGCGGTGAAGGGTTTTCTTGACGATATTCATGCGACGCTGGTGGTGAAGCTGGCGGACAGCGAGTCCTTTCAACTCAAGGAACTTTGGCGCGACGCCGCGGACTTCACGACCCTCGCCGGAGAGCATCACATGGGAGTCAAGCTGACGCGGCGCAGCGGCAGCGAGGGGGACATCAGCGTCTATTTCGGCCAAGGCGTGAGTCCGGAGGAACAGGTGATTTTCGCCAACTACATCCATAAACACCTGGAAGGCTCCTGCGAGTCGGCGGAGCGGCTGCGGCATTATGTCTGTCCGAAGTGCCACGAGCCGAAAGGCAATCCGGAACAGTTGATGAAAAAACTGCTGCGGGACAGGCAGACCGCGGACACGGGATGCGACGTCTGCGGAGTGCGGTTTCCGCTCTGGGATGCGCTGGAGAAGAAGTTCGCCAGTGAGGAGCTGCGCAAGCAGGTGGAGCAGCTCCAAGCCGAGGATCTCGCGAAGCTGACCATGCGGAGAAAAGGGAAGCTGCTGGTGCTGGATGTCGGGGCGCGGATCACGAGCGCGAATCAGAAGTGGTTGGAGATCCCCGGCGATGAGGACGACGGCATCGATATCCAGCTCGAATTCACCGATGAGGAGGGCAACGGGCTGGGCAAGGGGCTCTGCCTGCAACTCAAGGCGGGCAATTCCCATCTCACGAAGCGCAAAAAAGACGGAGCCGAGATCTTCGCGATTGGGAAACCGCGCTGGGTGAAAACCTGGATGAACCAGCCGTATCCGGTGATGCTGGTGATCGGCACCTTTCCCCGGGAGGACGAAAGGCGGGGCGACCGGGAAAAAATGGAGTTCGAGGAAATCCGCTGGATGGAGATCACCAGCGTGCTGAAACGCGAAAGCGCCAACGGGACCAAGCCGGTGAAGCAGATCGAGTTTAAAGGCGAGCGGCTGGACCTGGCCAGTGTCCGGCGCTGGCGGGACAGGATTCTGCGGGACGGAGCTTGAGAGACAGAGAAAGAAGCAAGGCGGTCCGGGCGCTTCGCTGCCGGGGCCGCTCCGTTCATTCGCGGTGTGAACAGGGAGGGTGGAAAACTTGAGGATGGGTCCCGGAGTATTATTGTGGGTGAGTCCGGTGCGGAGAAGACGGGTCCTGACGCGTTGGGAGTGATCCCATTTTGATAAAGAATCCAGTGAATTCCAAAGTGAATCCGCCATATCAGGGAATCCGGCTTTACGCCAACGGCGTTGCGCCCTTCAGCCTGGGGTTGCCGACAGAGGA
The DNA here is from genome assembly GCA_040386695.1 of Verrucomicrobiota bacterium. GTDB lineage: Bacteria > Verrucomicrobiota > Verrucomicrobiia > Verrucomicrobiales > V1-33 > CAIZWU01. The sequence goes on along the minus strand of JAZKFB010000136.1, from coordinate 156 downwards.
GGCTACCCCAGGTTCCCCGCCCCAAATCTCTGAACCGCAGCGCGGTTCCGGCCTTTCCACGCCCGGGTTACCGGAAACCATGCGGGAGTTTGATTGCACGGAAGGCCGGAACCACGTTGTGGTTCGGAAACACGATGGGGACAAACCTGGGGTAGC
>JAZKFB010000135.1:26220-37123 GCA_040386695.1 Verrucomicrobiota bacterium | reverse complement strand
GTCAAACTCTGGGAGTCTCCCCGGCATAGCCGGGGGTTTGCCAGTTATTAATCAAGCCGGGCCAGCCACTGGCGGGTGGCGTCGTTCCACTCGTTGAGGGTGAGGTTTCCGCGCAAAACCTCGTCCGCGAGAATGGCGGCGGCGGCGTGGGGTTCGGCCTCGCCGGACTGGCGGTCGCGGAGAATGAGGTCGCGGAAGCGGACGCGCTCCCGCTGGCTGACGCGGCGCTGCTGGGGATCGAAAAACGGCGCCCGCTCCAGGTGAAAATCGTCGGAGAACAGGTCGCCGAGCCAGTTGAGAGCCATACTTCACTCGCGCTGATGAAATTAAAAAAACTCTGGACTTCAATCTCTTGCCCCACCAGTTTCCAAAACAGAATAGTTCGACTTTGTTAAACTCCCAGTGGTGCACGCTTGCAGCGCGGTGACTCCCGCCGCATTTTATTCATCCAAAAATGTAGCGATAGTTTCATTCCCTGCTTGCAGCATCTTGTTAAAGTCAAATTCTATATCACCTATGGCATCTGATTTTGACCTGATTGTCACAGCAGATTACGTAAATCGCACGGCTGAGTTTCGACTTCTGGATGCGCATGGTCTGCTACTCTGTGCGCATCATACGGACTTTAAAATTTTTGCCATCGGTCGTCTTCAGGGCCTTTTTGATTTGCGGGAGTATCTCCGCCTTTACGTTCGACCCGCAAACGAAGCGGCTGCTATTGATGAGATCTCCGTTTGTATTGCAAATGAGGTGCTCGGTCGGGACATCTTTAACAGGCTCTGGCAGTCCAAGACTCAGAAATCGTTACGAATCCAGCTACCGGGAGCCGCTGATGAAAACCATCTTGCCGCCGCCTTGGCGCGTATACCATGGGAGATGGCGCGTGCCGAGGTAGGCCAGCCATCCTTGGCTGAATGCAACATTAAGGTCCGCGTCATCCAGAAAATGGAAACGCCGGAGGCAGTTCCTCAGCCAACCGCCCCTGCTGCGGGTGAGTGCCTGCGTATTTTATTCGTTTTCGCCGAGTCGCCGAACTCGCATCCACTGGCTGTGCGGCAGGAGCGGCGGGAGCTGCAGCGCCTTTGTGAAGAGGAAATATTCCCCAAGCGGCAAGTTGTTGCTCATTTCCTCAGTCACGGGGTCACTCGGGAACGTCTTGAGGCCCAAATCCGGGAGAACAAGGGGTATCATATTGTGCATTGGAGCGGCCACGGACAAATGAACGGGCTTGAGCTGGCCAGACCGAATGGAACGAAACACACCATTTCCGGGTTGGCACTATTAAAAATTCTGAAATTGCCGGACTGCGCCCCCCCCCGGCTCGTCTTTTTAAGTGCCTGTCATTCCGGCGATCTCCTAAATGAACCCATCTGGAAAGGTTTTATCCCCGAATTTCAAAGCGCCGCACCAAGCATCGAACCACCTAAGCTGAGCACGTTGGACTGGGGAAACAAGGGTAATTACAGCGGTTCTGCTCACGCACTTTTAAAAGGAGGTGTCCCAACGGTAGTGGCCATGCGCTACGCGGTAGGAGACGATTATTCCCGTGTTTTGGCGGTGGAGTTTTATCGTCGTCTGTTCTCCAGCGGCTATGAAATAAATGCCGCCGCCGCCCTCACTCTGGCGAGGGGGGCCATTTTGAATGAGCAAAACAAGCGCAGTGTCCGATTTGCTGCCTGTGATCATGCGGCACCTGTGCTTTACGGCACGGAGGAACCCGGGCTCATCGTAGTCGAGGGCTGCCCTCCGGAATCCATTCCACGCGGCTGCTGGCTGCACCTCATCGAAGAACTGCGTTCCACGACGCATGAGCATTTTGTCGGTCGAACTTGGGAATTGGCGAAGCTGGGTGCGGAATTCATCGGATCTGCGAAGGGAACTGAGGTGAGACCAGTCGCAACAGTCATTGGGCTTGGAGGCATGGGAAAGACTGCTTTGACTGCTGAGATACTTGATCTGTGGGACACACGCTTTCAGTGGGTTCTACTGTATCAGGCTAAACCGCGTGCGCTCGATTTCGAAGAGGTGCTGCGTGACATCCATCTCAAATTGATGCGGGAGGTGGGGATATACCATGACCATGTGAAGAAATTCCCTGCCGATGCCATTCACGACGGGGATGTGGCTCAATACGCGAACCCGGAACGGCTCCTGCACCTGACACATAACCTCATCGGTGCAATGAAACAGGAGCCCATTCTACTGGTGCTGGACAACTTCGACGCTAATTTAAAAGACGATCCAGAGTGTGTGGAGGTGCCCGCACTTCCCTCCTGGACTTGTGATGATCCAGCATGGGAGAGGTGTCTGACCCTGCTGGCCGAAAATCTAAGAGGATCGCCATCAAGGGTGTTCATCAGCAGTCGCAAGCCGCTCTCCGCTCTGGAGGGAGGTAACAGCTGTTCCGTGATGCTCGGCCCGCTGCCTTCTCTGGAGGCAAATCTTTTTCTCAGATCCCATCCCGCCCTTAGCCAGATGGCATTCGGCAGTGACAGCCAGGAGAGGGCGCTGGCATTGCGGCTCCTGGGAGCCAGTCGGTTCCATCCTCTGCTGATGGACAGGCTGGCCCGTCTGTCGGGTGATCCTGGGCTGCGGGGGCACTTGACGCAGTGCCTGGAGATCCTTGAAAAAACGGAGGATTTCGCAAGGTTACCTTCACTCCTTGCCAACGATATTTACGACGCGGCGGAATTATCCTACATCGAAAATGCTTTGGTCATCTCACTGGATCAGTTCCTCCGTGGTCTCTCCCCGGAAGCGCGCCGCGTGCTTTGGTTTATAGGCAGTGCCAACGAGCCCGTCTCATTGCGGATGCTGAGCGGGGTATGGGAAGGGGAAGCCCGGACAAACTTCCATAGCTTAACAATTCCATTGGCATCTCTACTGACGCAACTTGTCAGAAGAGGTCTCGTCACGGAGCTGGGGAAGAACACCCCCAACACGCGTCTCTCTTGCCACGAATTAATCCGGGAGCGCATCTGTGTATGGATGGAACAGCATTCAAGTGACAGGCAGGGCCTCGCCCGCGAAGACATCTGGAGGGGCTTCGCCAGCCACCTCGGGGAGGAGTTCACGATGCTCCAACAAAAGAACTCGGCAGCAGCCCAGTTGTCCGGCAGCAGCGCCATCGTTTACCTCGTGCAATGCGGGGATTGGGATGAACTTTGCGGAATGGCCGCTGAGGTTATCAACGGCAGCATTCATCCTGACCTTTTGGACGGGTTGATCCCACATCTCAAGAAGGCAAGCGAGCTGGCACCGGAAGGGAGGCCTCGCTGGATTTGCCTGTGTAATCTTGCCGATGCCGTTAGGCACTGCGGTCAGGTTGAGGCAAGCTTGTCGGTTTATGGGAAAGCTGCTCTGATGGCCCGGGCCGCCGCCGAGTCCGGGGGCGACGAGGCCAGTCGGGCGTGGAGAAATTTGAGCGCGATCTGTAGTAATTGGGCGGTCGCTCTGAATCTCACAGGCAACCACGAAGAGGCCCGCCAGCGGCAGGTCGAAGCCGCAGAAGCCAGCGCGAAGACAGCCGCATTCGGAATTGATAGTTTCATGCACGAAATGGAGGAACTCCGAATGGACCTCATGCAGGGTCGAGTGGAAAAGTCGCTGCCCAAGGTGAAGGAACGGGTCAAGACCATCAGAGGATGGTGGGAACAGCACTGCAAGGGCCTGCCGGTGACAGCAGCTCCAAATCCCGAACTCCTCGGGCGGGCCTATATCTCCACATTGGATATCGCCCATCGAGTGTATCGCGAAACGAGAGACTGGAAATCCGCTCTGAGCGTGGTGAATTCCATTAGTGAAGTCAAAAACCTCCTCGGGTGTTCGCCAGATGACATCGGTCTTACAAGAAAAAAACGCGCCGATTTACTGATGAGCCTGCAGCGCTATGCTGAGGCCAAATCTGAACTTGAGGCCTGCCTTGAAATTTTCCGGCATAATCCCGTGAGGGAAGCCTCCACGTTGTCCTCGCTCGCGGAGGTTTTCCGTGCCCTTGGAGATGCAGGGCAGGCCACAGCAATTGACCGCCGCGCCTTGGCCGTGCACGAGCAATTCTCCGATTCCGAAGCACTATCCCGAGCCCATTACTTGCTTGCCATGTCCCTTAAGCGGAGTGGCGACCCATCTGCTCAGGCCGAAGCGATGAGGTATGAGCTTGCAGGGCTGCTCTTCCTGATTGCCGGGCCTGGAAAGCATTTGGATTCCTGGCGGAACGATTTCGTGCCACTGTTTCTCAGTGACCAGAGCGACAGTCTGCCGCCGGTGCGCGAACTCTTGGCGGACCCGGCTTTCTCGAAACTTGCCACATGGCTCCAGAGCCGGCACGCAACATGCGGGAACCTGCAGGCTGCCGTGGATGGTTTAGTGAAGGATGGGCATCAGATTGCCCCAGTTGTAGAGGCCTTGGGTTACCTGGAAGCCGCAGTCCTCGCAGAACTCTGGGAACCTGCGGAAAAATTCGCCAGTCGAGTTGATTACTCGCTTACAAATTATCTGCTGCTGACACAAGGAGACGCGCACATGGCGCTCCCATTGGCACGTCGGGCTCTGCGAGCATGCGAAAACGAAAAATGGGACGCCGCCGCCACCCGCGCCAGGTCCCATCACTCCCTCGCCAATTGCCTTGGGTATATTTCCAACACCTCGTTGGAACCCGAAATACACCGTCACTGGCTTGCCGGGTTCGCCTATCTCCTTATTGACCTACCTCATCAGACCAGCCTCGCATCATTGACTGACTACGCAGGCGTTCTGCACCGCACAGCCGCTGCAAGTATCGGGATTACCATTCCAATCCTGACGGAAATTCTGGGTGACCCCGAGTTTGAAATACTTAAGATTTGGCTTGGCACGCGCGGGACAAACATCGAAGAGTTGCAACACACTCTCGAGCAGATGATGGAGACCATTCATCCACGCACGATCCACTGAGGCAGGCAACAAAATACCCTTACGCCAGGATGACTGAATTGCTGCAACAATTGGATGTGGCCATACGTGCCAACAATGGAGGTCTTGCTGTGGAGCTGGCGGATAAATTTTCCCTGTGCGGGCAAGGGGAGATGGATGGATTCCAGTTTCTGCCCCTGGCCCGGCGGAGGCTGGCTCTTTGTGAAAAGTTAAATGACCTTCCAGTTATCGTTTATGCCCATCTGGATTTGGCGGAATGCCTTGAAGGCTTAAAAATGCCTTCCGCTCACACCGAAGCCCAGCTCCACCGGCTTGCAGCGTTAGCCTATTGTTGTTTGTTTATGGAACCCGAGCGCTTGTATGTGCACCTTATTAATGACTACGGAGGAGCCGACGGGATGAATGAAACTAAATTACGGAAAATTCGTCGTCGTGTGCATAATGCTTTCCAGTCTTCGTTCTCGCGTTACGGGGATATTTTCATACCGGCTTTCAGGTCGGGCATGGTTCCTTTTGTCCCACGACTGGAACAGCTTTTAAATGACCCCGCCTTTCTGACATTGCAAGCCTGGCTCTGCCGACATTGTGTGAGTGCAGACGATCTACAGCATAATTTGGATCGACGCTTCGACACCATTGGTGAGATCATGAGGCAAACTCTCGGCTGAATTTTATTATTTCCTCCGTTCAAATGAATAACCAACTTCTTCAGCAACTTGAGGCCGCTATCAGAAACGGCGAGTGGGACAAGGCGCAAGAACTCGCCCGGATTATCGGCCAGGAGCTGCTTCTTGAGCAGCAGCAGCATGCCTGCATTGAATGTAGGGTGCGTGAGCTGCTCTCAGAGATGGACCTTGCCCGGTCGCTGGATCATGCCCATGCCCATGCCCATGCCCATGCCCATGCCCATGCCCACGGACCCACGACGATACAGGAGCGGGACTTGGAACTGACCAGAGGTTTCAATAAAAAGCGTGATGTATATCCCGTGTGGTTCGGCACTAACCGAAAATCGGACGGTAACGGCGGTTTCGACTCGCGACGGAACGAAATAACCACGTGTGGCCGGGTGGAAGTGCTTATTCCGGAATCCCACCGATTCGGCGAGACCGGAAGTTCGCTTTGGACCAAATTGCGTCGCGGTGAGTTTCAGGATGACCACCTGCGCGTGCAGGGAGTGTTCGATTTAAGCACCAAAGCGTTTTTTTCTGAAATAAATAAGGAAATGGAGCTCGTAAAGGGAAATGGGCATGAGTCGCATGCTTTATTCTTTCTGCACGGTTTTAATGTGACCTTCGAGGAGGCTGCCATCCGGGCAGCCCAAATCGGTTTTGACCTTAAGGTAATGGGGGCCACCGCTTTCTTTAGCTGGCCCTCCAGAGGGCGTGTTACCGCTTACACCGCAGACGAGGCGACAATTGAGGCCAGTGAACGGGCGATTACGGATTTTCTAGTGGATTTCGCCGTAAATTCCAGCGCGGATAAGGTGCATGTCATTGCCCACAGTATGGGGAATCGAGGCTTGCTCCGAGCGCTGCAGCGGATTGCCGCGAATGCTGAGACGCGCGGGAAAGTGAAATTTGGGCAGATTTTCCTGGCAGCGCCTGATGTGGATCGTGACCTTTTCCTCGACCTAGCCCGGCTCTATCCGGAACATTCAGAGCGCACGACGCTTTATGCTTCCGATCACGACCGTGCGGTTCATCTCTCCTCGAAATTCCACGATGCACCACGTGCAGGTTACTTCGAACCTCACACGGTCTTGGAGAGCATGGATACGGTCGCAGTGCCAAATTTCGACGTCGACCTGCTGGGTCATTCTTACTTTGCTCAGGCTGAGGCTTTGCTCCACGATATTTATGATCTGATGCGAAATAATACTGCGCCTACTAACAGGCAGAGGCTAACAGGGGTAGGGCATATTTACAAATTGAAAAATTGACAGAATGCTTCACCCGGCATCCAAGGCTCATTCCTTGTTTGCTGCCTTTTCCGCAGAGACCCTCGCGTTCACATCGGAGGCACTGCTCAGGTTGGACTGCTCCAAGAGCCTCACATCGCCCGCCATTCGTGGCGGGGGTAGCGGCGCTCCATTTCTTTTTTGATGGCGGGGTAATGGTTTTTCCAGAAGCCGGCGAGGTCGCGGGTGACCTGGATCGGGCGGTGGTTAGGGGCCATAATGCTGAGCACCAGAGGCACGCGGCCGTTGGCGATTTTGGGGGTGTCGCGCTGGGAGTAGAGCTGCTGGATGAAGACGGCGACGCTGGGCTCCTCCGGGCGGGTGTAGTCGATTTTCACCATCTTGCCGCCGTCGGTGGCGATGCGCTCCGGAGCGTGACGATCGAGGGCGCTGGCTTTCTGATGGCCCAGCCAGTCGCGGAGGGCGGGCAAGGGGGCGAGATCCTTGATCTCTTTATAAGTGCGGCAGCCGTCGAAAAGGCTTTCCAGTACCAGCCGGTGATCCTCCGGGGTGAACTCCGGGATTTCCAGATCCGGCATGGCTTTGCGCAGGAAATCGAGCCGGGCCAGCCACTGGCGGGTGGCGTCGTTCCACTCGTTGAGCGTGAGGTTTCCGCGCAAAACCTCGTCCGCGAGAATGGCGGCGGCGGCGTGGGGTTCGGCCTCGCCGGACTGGCGGTCGCGGAGAATGAGGTCGCGGAAGCGGACGCGTTCGCGCTGGCTGACGCGGCGCTGCTGGGGATCGAAGAACGGGGCGCGCTCCAGGTGAAAATCATCCGGGAACAGATCGCCGAGCCAGTCCTCGGTGATTTCCGTGAGGAGATTCAAATTCACGGTGAGATCCCGGCCCTGCACCTCGGCGATTTCGGCGGCGACGAGGAGGGTAGAGCCCCGGACCACGCTTTCTTTGGAAGTGCCGCCGCGCCGGCCGCCCACGACCTCGCAGGCGCTGCCGCCGGCGCTGGTGCGGCGGGCGACCTGGTCGGAGTAGCCGGAAAGAATGGCCTTGGCGAGGGATTCCGGATCGGGAATTTCCAGCGGGGTGTCGCGGCGGGCTCCGGCGAGGCCGATGAGCTGCTGGGCGAGCTTGCCCGCTTCAGCGGCGGCGCGGCCGTTGAGCGACATCTGGCCGCAGGCGTCCGGGTGGAAATTCCGCTCCGCCGCCGCGTGCCAGGCGCGGAGCATGGGAAGAAAGTCACTGGGATCGTCCGGAGTTCCGAATTTCCGCTGCGGATCGCCCGCGCCTTTGACAAAAATGGAGCGTCCCTGCTGCAAAGCCACCACCAGGGCCATGGCCGGAATGCAGCCGTACTCGGCGGCGGCCTCCATGATGCGGGCCTGCCGGGGATGCAGCGGATAGCGGGTGAGGCGGCGGCCTTCGCCCGTCAGGGTGCCGGTGCCGTCGGGCAACAGCGCGCCGAGTTGCTCCAGCAGCGTGACGGCGCGGTCCAGGGAGCGCGGGTCCGGAGCTTCGAACCAGCGGAAAGCCGCGAGGTCACCGACACCGGCGGCTTTCAAAGTGAGCACCACTTCCGCAAGGTCCAGACGCAGGACTTCCGGGACCTCGGCAGCGGGGCGGCGGCCGTGGTCGTTCTCGCTCCAGAGCCGCCAGCATTCCCCGGCGGCGGTGCGTCCGGCGCGGCCCGCCCGCTGGTCGGCACTGGAGCGGGCGATGTTCTGAATGGTCAGGGTGTTGATGCCCCGGTTGGCGTCCCAGGCGGCGAGACGGGCGAGGCCGCTGTCGATGACGGTGCGCACGCCGTCGATGGTCAGGGAAGTTTCGGCCACATTCGTGGCCACGATGATCCGGCGGCGGCCGTTGTCACTGACGGCGGCGTCCTGCTGGGCGGGCGTGAGTTCCCCGTGGAGCGGGAGAATGTCAAAATCCCGTGCCCACTTCTCCCGACCCAGAGCCTCCATGGTTTTGCGGATTTCAAAAGCCCCGGGCATGAAAATCAGAGCATGTCCCTCGCGCTGGGTGCTCAGGGCCTCGCCGCAGATCCGCGCCGCGTGATCCCAGATTTCCCCGCGCACCTGCACACGCTGAGGAGCATAACGCATGGTCACCGGAAAGGTGCGCCCGGCGCTGACGAGGTGCGTCGCGGGCTCCAGATAGGATTTCAGCGCCTCCGTCTGAAGTGTGGCGGACATCACAAACAAAGCGAGGTCCGGCCGCGCGGTCTCCTGCACCGTGAGGCAGCGGGCGAGAGTGATGTCGCCGTAGAGATGGCGCTCGTGGAATTCGTCAAAGATCACGGCGCTGACCCCGCGCAGGGAAGGATCGTCCATCAGCTGCCGCAGCAGGATGCCCTCGGTGACAAAGCGGATGCGGGTGCGGCCGCTGACCACGTTTTCAAACCGCACCTGATACCCGACCTCCTCGCCCAGGCGGACGCCCATTTCCTCGGCCACGCGCCGCGCCAGCATGCGGGCGGCGATTCTCCGCGGCTGAAGAATGACCACCTCCCCGCCGCCCAGCAGGCCGTGCCGCGCCAGCATCTGGGGGAGCTGCGTGGATTTCCCGGAACCGGTCGGTGCTTCAATCACAAAACGCCGGCGCTCCGGCGTCCCGCGCCAGGCGGTGAGCAGGGCGGGTTCGATTTCATAGATGGGAAGCGTGGCGGGGGAAATCATGGGGAACGCGCAGTCTTCCGCGTGCGGGGCGGTGAATCAAGGCCGGTCGAGCCGCCGGAGGTTGAACAGAAGGAAGCGAAGACAGCGAAGAAAGAAAAAGAGGAACAGTTTAGTCTGGAGCCGCCAGGACGCCGGCCGGATCAAACTCCTTTGCTTCCTTCGCTTCCTTCTGTTCAACCTCCGGCGGCTTCCTTTTTTGGAATTGTTTGAATAGACGGAAAAAACCCGCGTCTGAGGCCGGGACTTTGTCCGCTGTTATGAAAACACCGCTCCATCCCATGACCCGCACCCTTCTTCATCTGGCGCTCCTCTTTTCCCTGCCGTGTCTGGTGCGGTCGGTGTCCGCCGCGGAGGTGGTGGTGGTTGAGGCTCCGGCGGCGGATTCCAGGACCAAATTGTTCGAATTTCCCGGAGGCACGCCGGAGCAGTTCGTCGCCCAGCTCAAAAAAGTCTACGGCTCCTTCGGTTACGCGGTCACGATGGAGGATGAAACCGCCGGCCACGCTCTGCCGGCGGCCAAGGTGTTCGCGTCCGATGCCATTTCGGCAGCTAAGGAGGCGCTCCCGCAGCGGCTGCAGGTTTCCAGCAGCGACGGCTGGTTTCAGCTGCGGTTTATTGCCGGCAACGGTGAAAATGCCGATCCCTTCGCCAAAGCCCCGGCTGCGGGGGAGGGCGCGGCTTCCAAAGCGCCGGCGAAAATCCTCTTCCGTTTCCCGGGCGGCACCCCGGCGGAGCTGATCAGCGCCCTCGACAAGGCCTTCGGCTGTCATTTAACGGAAATCGCCACCATCGCTCCGGAAATCGCCGCCGCCCGGATCCCGGTCCTTCAGATGAAGGCGGAGGAGGCCTGGCAGGTGCTGGAAATGCTCAATAATTTTTCCATGAACACCGCCGGCACCACCGGCTACTGGGGCCTGATGAGGCGGGACGGGGAGTCTGTCGCCACCGCCGCCGAGGCCGATGCCCTGGTGGTCGCCCCGCGTTACGACGAGCGTAATCCCTCGCCCGGAATGCTGGCCGAGGCGGCATCCTCCTCGGCCGAAATGCGGGCTTTACGGGAACAGGCCAAAAAGATCGTGGCTCTGGAATCGAATCTCTCTCAGGCCAATCAGACCCTCCAGCAGCTTCAGGAGCAGCTCCGAAAGCTGGAGAGCAAGGGACAGTAGGGCTTGGCCGGATATTTCAAAAAGGCGGGAGGCGGATACCCGGCAGTGAAAAAATTTGGAAACCCGCCGCCGTCGTTTGGAAACCCGCCGCCGCCATTTGGAAGTCGGCCGCCGCCATTTGCAAGCCGGCCGCCGCCATTTGCAAGCCGGCCGCCGCCATTTGGAAGCCGGCCGCCGCCATTTGGAAGCCGGCCGCCGTCATTTGGAAGCCGGCCGCCGTCATTTGGAAGCCG
>JAZKFB010000135.1:0-26120 GCA_040386695.1 Verrucomicrobiota bacterium | reverse complement strand
CGGCCGCCGTCATTTGGAAGCCGGCCGCCGTCATTTGGAAGCCGGCCGCCGTCATTTGGAAGTCGGCCGCCGTCATTTGGAAGTCGGCCGCCGTCATTTGGAAACCTGAAATCCATAGTCTGAAATCCGGAGCCATCCTCCAGCGATCAGAAAGCGGAGGATGTCCGGGAAGTGCCGCTTATTCAGAGCAGCTCGGGGCTTTTCGGGCACGGAGGACCGGTTCCGGGCAGCCCTGATGGCTTTGCGGAAGGTTTTCGGGGCCTGTTTCTGGGAAGTGATGACGGCCATCGCCGCCACCGGCGCGGATCTGCCACCGGACGGGCTTACTTTTTCTGTTTCAGCGCGGCGTCGATGAACCCGGAGAAGAGCGGGTGCGGGTGGTTCGGCTTGGAGAGGAACTCCGGGTGGAACTGGGAGGCGATGAAGAACGGGTGGTCCGGGACCTCCACGATTTCCACCAGATCACCGTCCGGACTGGTGCCGGAGATAAGCAGGCCGGCGTCCTGGAGGCGGTCGCGGTAGTTATTGTTGAATTCGTAGCGGTGGCGGTGGCGCTCGCTGATTTCCTGGGACCCGTAGAGGCGGTGCGCGAGGCTGTCGGCCTTGATTTTGGTTTTCCAGGTGCCGAGGCGCATGGAGCCGCCGAATTCCGTGACCTCCTTCTGTTCCTCCATGAGGCAGATGACGGGATCAATGGAATCGCCGTCGAATTCCGTGCTGTTGGCTTTGGCGAGGCCGCAGACATTGCGGGCGTATTCGATGGTGGCGATCTGCATGCCCAGGCACAGGCCGAGATACGGGATGCGGTTCCGGCGGGCGTAACCGGCGGCGATGATTTTGCCCTCAATGCCCCGGTCACCGAAACCGCCGGGAATGAGCACCCCCTGGATGTCGTCGGGAAGCTGTTTGGGATTGTTGTGCTCCAGATCCTCGGCATCCACCCGGACGAGGCGGACTTCACAATCGTGGGCCGCCCCGGCGTGGGTGAGGGCCTCATACACACTCTTATAGGCGTCCTGAAGCTCAATGTATTTTCCGACCACTGCGATGCGGACGTGGCGCGTGGGGTGGATCACGCGGTTCACAAAGCTCTTCCACTCGGTGAGGTCGGGCTCGCGGGTGTGCAGGTGCAGCATCTCGCAGGCGAGAGCGTCGAATTTCTCCCGGTAAATCATCAGCGGCAGCTCATAGATCGACGATTTCACGTCGCGGGCCTCGATCACGGCTTTCAGCGGGACATTGCAGAAGAGGGAGATTTTCTCGCGGACTTCTTTTTCCAAAGGCTGATCCTCCGTGCGGCAGACCACCACGTGCGGCTGGATCCCGATTTCGCGGAGTTTGGCCACGGACTGCTGAGTGGGCTTGGTTTTCAGCTCGCCGGCGGCGCGGATGAAGGGGACGAGGGTGACGTGGACAAAGAGGCAGTTTTCATTGCCCTCCTCATGCATGAACTGACGGATGGCCTCCAGGAACGGCAGGCCCTCGATGTCGCCGGTGGTGCCGCCGATCTCCGTGATGATCACGTCCGCCTTGCTGACGGCGGCGGCCTCGCGGATGCGGGCTTTGATCTCGTCGGTGATGTGCGGAATCACCTGCACGGTCTTGCCCTGATACCCGCCCATGCGCTCGCGCTCGATGACATTCAGGTAAACCTGGCCGCTGGTGAGGTTGTTGAGCTTGCTGAGATTGGAATTGGTGAACCGCTCGTAATGCCCGAGGTCCAGATCCGTCTCCGCGCCGTCATCCAGAACGTAAACCTCGCCGTGCTGGAAAGGGCTCATGGTGCCCGGATCCACATTCAGATACGGGTCAAATTTCTGCATAATGACCTTCAGGCCACGCAGTTCCAGCAGGGTGCCCAGGGATGCCGCCGTTAAGCCTTTACCCAATGAACTGACCACCCCGCCCGTGAAAAATATGAACTTCATGGGCACGTAAAGAGGACAGCGCCGGGGGTGGCGCAAGAGAAGAAGTCACAGCATCGGGGAGAACTTCCCGCCGGAAGCACTTTCAGGGCCGGAGGCGGAGGAGGGCCGGGTTTTGAGCCGGAACGGTGGAATCTGACGGACCGGGACGGGACGGCGCAGGAATCCGCCGCGAATCCGTAGGCGAATGCCTGAACTCATGCCGGCGGGCGCCGCGTTCCCCTGCGCAGCCCCGAACCTCACTCCCGTAACCGACCCGCAACCGTCATGAAACCATTTCTGCTTTCCGCGTGCGTCCTGACTTTAGCCGTTTATCCGGCGCAGGCTCAGGAAAAACCGCCTCAGGTGCCGCCGGCTCCCCCGCTGCCTCCGCCCGCCGCCAAACTGGAGAAAAAACGTCCCCCCGCCGGCCCCAAACCCACGGAGGCCAACGTGGCCTACGGCACGGATCCGCGCCAGGTTCTGGATTTCTGGAAGGCGGAAACCAAAGACCCCGCCCCGGTGCTGTTCTTCATCCACGGCGGCGGCTGGAACTCGGGGGATAAAAACTCGGTCGCCGGCAACGGGCTGAAAAAATACCTCGACGCCGGGATTTCCGTGGTCTCCATCCACTACCGGTTTGTCCCCGCCGCCACCGCCGCCGGCATCAAACCGCCGGTCTCCTGGCCCATTCACGACGCCGCCCGCGCTTTGCAGTTTGTCCGCAGCAAAGCGGGCGGCTGGCATCTCGACAAAACCCGCATCGCCGCGTCCGGAGGCTCCGCCGGAGCCTGCAGCAGTCTCTGGCTGGCGTTCCACAACGATCTCGCCGAACCCGCCAGCACGGATCCCGTGGCCCGCGAATCCACCCGTCTGACCTGCGCCGCCGTGATGGGGGCCCAGACCTCCCTGGATCCGCAGCAGATGAGGGAATGGACGCCCAACAGCCGTTACGGAGGCCATGCGTTCGGGTTCGCCGCTGATCCCAAAACCGGGAAAAATCAGTTCGCGGCTTTTCTGGAGGGCCGGGAGTCCATCCTGCCATGGATCAAAGAGTATTCGCCTTACGAGCTGGTCAGCAGCGATGATCCACCGGTTTTCATGATTTACAGCACGCCCCCCAACCTCGGGCAGGACGAGAAGGACCCCACCCACAGCGCCAATTTCGGCGTGAAGCTTCAGGAAAAACTCAAAGCCACGGGCGTTGAAAGCGTGCTCCAGTATCCGGGAGCCGGCACCGTCCCCGCCACTGCCCAGGAATTTGTCATTTCCAAACTGAAACCCGCCGCCCCGGCCGTGTCTCCCGCGGAGGCCCCGGCAACAAAATAAAGACGGGCATTTCAAGCTGAATTCCGGAAAGAACAGACCGCCGCCGGAGCCCTCCGGCGGCGGTCTGTCAGAAAACCGGATCGGATCCTGCAAGCCGGCCTCACGGCGCGACCCGCGCGCCGACCGTCATGAGTTCCGCGAGGCGGCTGATGTCGGGCTGCTGCGCGGCCCAGGCGATGCCGCGCAGGACGATGAGGCGGTAGAGCGGATCGTCAAAAGTCCAGGTGTAGTGGCCGGGGATGCAGCCGAAGACGCGGCTGTTCTGGCGCTGCATGACCCAGAGCTGGGGCTCGGCTTTGTTTTCCTCAAAGGAGGTCGCCAGCACGCCGACGCGGGAGACATCGCCGCGCAGGGCCCAGTAGGATTCGTCAAGCACCGCCAGGTTTTTGAAGCCTTTGGTGATCGGGTGGTCCGGCTGGGTGAAAACCAGGTCGAGCGGCCCGTGACGGTATTTGGAAAACGCGGTCGCCAGGCCGATGCGTTCGGACAAAGCCGCCGCCTCCTTGCCGCCCTCCATGGCCCAGTGCAGGTAAACGAGGCCGCCACCGCGCTTCTGGTATTCGTCCATGAGAATGGCGCTGTTCGGGTTCCAGCCGACGTTGGCGGAATAGAAGACGGTGACGTCCGCGTTCGCCAGCTGCTCGCGGCTGGGGAAACCCATGCAGGTGCTGACGGTGACCTTGTCGGCCAGCGGCAGCAGCTTCGACCAGCGCTCCAGCCAGAGCGGGTAATCGTGCTCATTCAGTCCGTGGTCCTTGGCTCCGGCGGAAAGCAGGATGCGCAGCGGCCCGGGAGCGGCGGCGGGCGGAGCGGCGGGGTCGATCACGGGCAGGAAGGGCGCGATTTCGGCCGCGCTGCGGGCGGTGGGCAACCCGGGGTCTTTCCGCGTGATGGGCGCGGGTTCCAGGGGCTGGGTGAGAAGGAAGGTGAGCAGGTCCTCCAGCTCCGCCGGAGTCAGGTTTTTGCCGAAGGCCTCGGGCATCAGCGACTCCTTCATGGGCACGATGGATTTCACCTCCGCGCGCGGGCGGTCCATGTTCGCGCCGCCGGCCAGGCTGAGCACGATTTTCGAATCCGTCAGCGTGCGGACAATCCCGTTCAGCACCGCGCCGTCTGTAAAAGTGACGGTGCTGCCGGTCTGCTCGGGATTGATGGTGGAGGAGGGATTGAGAATGTCATTGGTCACCGAATCCCGGTCGCGGTGGATCAGATTGGTCAGATCGGGCCCGAAATTCGCGCCTTCATTGCGGGTGGTGTGGCAGGTGAAACACGCGCCTTTCCCGAAGAAAATCCGCCGCCCGTGCAGCCAGTTGCCTTTCACATCCGTCCGCGCCACAGGCGGGCCATCGGTTTTCACCGCACCGGGGCCGGATTTGGCCCAGGGGACAAAAAGGCGGCGCTCGCTCACCGGACGGACCTTGCCGTTGAGGGAAAAAGTCAGGCCGCTGCCGTCCGTCCGCAGGCCGCTGGCGATGGTGAGATCCAGCGTTTTGACGGAAGCCTTTTCAGGGATTTTCAGAGCGACATCCTTCGCCTCCTCCTGGGAGAAATCCTCGCGCAGCGTCATCGTCCGCTGGGCGTAGGCGTCCTTGCCGACATCCCAGTCCAGCACCGAACCCGGCTGGGTGATGGGCTGGAAGATGTTGGAAACATCGACTTCCCCGCGCAGGGTCACTTTGGCCGTTTTCGCCATGCCGCTCAGGAAGGCTTCATGGTCCGCGGAGCCTTCCGTGAAAGCCTTCGCCACCGTGAGCGAGGGGTGCGGCAGCACCGCGCGGCTGCTGTCGGCGAGAGTCATCCGGATGCCGTTCAGCGTCAGGCCGAGATCCATTTCCGGGCTCTGCGCGATTTTACTTTCCGTCCGCCAGGACGAGGGCGTCGGCAGGGTGATGGAATAGGAAACCGCCTCCGTCTGCGCGGGCACCCGCAGGACCAGGGTGCGGTGATCGGCGGTCAGCGCCAGGCTCTGCACCTCCACCCAGCGGCGGGAGGCGCCCATCTGGTCGCGCACCACCTGATAGCCCGGGCGGATCACTTCAAAACGGTCGCCGGCGGCCACATAACGTCCGGCCTCCACTTTCACCTGATCCTTCACGCCCGCCCATTCCTCCGGCTTCAGCGGCTTATCGAAAGCCACCCGGAATTCGTCGGAAGCCGCCGCCCAGGCCAGCACCGGCTGCGGCACCTGCGGGGCGCTGCGGCGGATTTTGAAAATGCGGCCATCCCCGGCGGGACCGGTGCCCCAGTCGGGCGGGCCGGTGTGGCAGGCGATGAGCAGATCGCCCTTCGGCGTCACGCAGTTGTCCACGGTCAGCAGGGTGAGACAGGCGATGATCTGATTCTGCCCGACATAACCCTCCTCCGTTTTCACCAGCTTGGTGCGGTAGATTTTTCCCCGGGATTCCCCGGTGACCAAAGCATCGCCTTTCCAGAAATCGGGACCGAAGGAAGGCCCGCCATTGACGCCCTCGTTAAAGACCATGCCCACCGCGCTCTGATGCTGCGGGCCGTATTCCATCACTGCCGGTTCATCGATCACGCGGGGCAGGAACTTGGGATGGCGCGGGGGAAAACCGTAATGCAGGCCGCGCTGGATGTGCAGCAGCTCGTCGAAGGGATTACCGTTCGGCAGCCAGGTCGCGCCCTCCTGTTCGGTGGCGAAGAGATCGCCTTCCCTGTTAAAAGCCAGGGCGCAGGCGAAGCGCACGCCGGTGCAGATGGTCTCGCGGGTTTTGAAATCCGCCGAGACCCGCTGGATGGAGCTGCGGTCGGTGGCGAGGTCGAAATTCGATTTCCCGGTCGCCGGGTCCACGAGGTAGGCATTGGCGAAATTCTCCACGCCCAGGCAGAAATAGAGCGACCCGTCCTTCGGGTCCACCGCCAGGCCCGTGGCGTCCACATTGGTGAAATTCTCCTTCCAGCCCGTGGCGGCCACGATTTCCTCATCGCCCACGCCATCGCGGTCCTTGTCGAGAATCAGCGAGACCTTTCCCTTGCTGGCCACAAACAGCCCGTCGCCGCGCGGATCGCCCGCCGGCAGCAGGGCGATGCCGATGGGGCCGCGCAGCACGGATTTATCCCAGAAAATGGCGGCTTTGTCCTCCATGCCGTCGCCGTCCGTGTCCGTCAGCAGATGAATGCGGCCATCGTAACCCAGGGCCACCAGCCTGCCGTCGTGACGGTAGCGGAGATTGGTCAGGTTCGTGAGCTTTATCGGCATCTCCTCCACCGAAAACCCGGGAACCAGCATCTGCACCGGCGGCGGATTTTTCACCTGCTCCAGCGCGTGGCCGGTGCTTCCGGCGGCCAGGGCATTCAGCGCGGCGCTGCGGGCGAAGAGATGCTGCTCCACTTTCTCCCGCTCCGCGTCGTCCAGCGCGCGGTTATAGACCAGCACCGCCGCCACATCGCCCTGGAAAAATCCCTGGGCGAAAGGCGGCTCGCCGGGGTCGTTGGAACAGACGCGCGACCCGATGTTCATCTGGTCGAGGCCGATATTCGACTCCATCCGCAGCCGGTCGCCGAGGAGAATGCTGTCGAGGAACAGCTGATTTCCCTTCTCCCCGATCTTCGACCGCACAGTGAAGACGTGGAAACCTTCAAACGGCAGATCCGCCGCCAGATTTTTCGCCGGCTCCAGGAGGTCGCGGAAGCCGGTGCAGCCCGCGCTTTCCACATTGAGCACGCTGAGCTGGCTGGTGGCGGCGGGGCCGAAGTCGAGATTCAGGCCGCTCGTGTAGTCGTTTTTCCCGGCCTCGGCGGTGGAGAAAAGCGCGGAGAAATTGCCCGGATTCCCACGCGGCGCAGCGAGGACAAACACGGTCATCGCGGGCGTGAGACGGCGCGGACCGGTGATGGGAAGAAAGTCGTCCTTACCGTCAAAACGCACAAAAGCCTCCGTGCCGTCCGCCCGGAAAACCGGCCGCGAGCCCGCCGCCTGCTGCCCCGCCACCAGCCCGCCGCCCGAGGAATCCAGCCACTGGTCCACCGGCCGCATATTCAGCAGCGCCCCCTGCCGGGCCTCCGCCTGGGCGGCGGCGTCCAGTTCCAGAATCAGTCCGTTTTTCACCGGAGCCGAGCCGGCGGAGAGAGCATGACCGGAGGCCATGACACCAAAAGTCAGCAGAAAAGTCAGATGTTTCATGAGCAGGGAAAGAGGATCAGCGACGGGAATTTCCAGGGAGTTGCGCCCCCGATTATCAGGAACCGCCGTCCCCGGCCAATCTTTTCAACAAGAATCCCCGGGATCCCCTTCCGATCCTCCGCTCCGCCCCGCGCCAGCATAATTAATGGCGGCAAACCTTCAGGAAATCGCCTCCACCGTCCTGAAAGTCATTTCAGGAGAAGGACCGGTTGGGTCTTGATTTCCCCGGGGCGGGGTCGTTATGTCCGCTTCCGCCGCCGTGGGCGCGGCGGACTTTCCGAAGAGATGAAATACGATGATATCCGGGGCATTCTCCGTTATGTGCCGCAGTTCCGCGGGCAGACCTTTGTGGTGCTGATCGACAGCGGGATCGTGGAGCATGAGAACATGGCCAATGTCATGCTGGACCTCGCGGTGCTGCATTCCCTGAGCATCCGCCTGGTGGTGGTTTTCGGCGCGCGGCATCAGATCACGGAACTCGGGCGCAAGCGCGGCGTGACCCTGTCCAATGCCGACGCCACCGGCGTCACGGACGAGGCCACGCTGGAGGTCGCCCTCGACGCCATCAGCCGTCTGACCACCAATCTCATGCAGCAGCTCACGGTGGTGGGCCTGCGCGCGGGCGTTTCCAATGCCGTCGCCGCGCATCCCTCGGGCGTGATCAAGGGACGCGACCTCGGGAGCACCGGCACCATTGACCGCGTGGACACCCAGGCGCTGAAGCTTTTCATCAACGACGGCATGATCCCCATCGTGCCGCCCCTCGGTTACGAGCGTCAGGGCCGCGTCCTGCGCATCAATTCCGCCGCCACCGCCGTGGACACCGCCATTTCCCTCGGAGCCTCGAAGCTGCTGTTTGTCGGCCCCGGCGCCATTGAGGACGCCCACGGCGCCCGCATCCGCCAGCTTTCCGTGGCCGAGGCCAAAGCCCTGACCCCGCAGTCCCCGGAGGGACAGGACAGCCTGAAGGAGGTGCAGATCCGCCACGCCGCCCGGGCCTGCGAGGGCGGAGTGCCCCGCGCGCATTTCCTGGACGGCCGCACGGACGACGCCCTGCTGGGCGAGCTGTTCAGCATTGAGGGCGTCGGGACCATGATCTACGCCGACGCTTACCAGCAGATCCGCCCCGCGCGGCGCATGGACATTCCCGGCGTCATCAATCTCGTGCGGCGCGCCGTTGACGATGAGGAGCTGGTCTCGCGCAGCCGTCAGGAGATCCGGGAAAATCTCAGCGATTATTTTGTGCTGGAGGTGGACGGCCAGCTGGTCGGCACCGTGACCATCCATATTTATACCGGGGAAAAACTGGCCGAGGTCGGCTTCCTCTACATCCGGCGCAGCCACGAGGGCATGGGCTTCGGTCGCAAACTGGTCAGCTTCGCGGAAAAACGCGCCCGGGAACTGGGAGCGAAGACACTTTTCGCCCTGAGCACCCAGGCCTATAACTTCTTCGAGAACAAACTCGGCTTTCTCCCCGCGGACGAGGCTCTGCTTCCCCCCGAACGCCTCGAAAAACTCCAGAAAAGCGGCCGCAACTCCCGCCTCATGGCCAAGGTGCTGCGCGGCTGAGGCCGGCCTCCGGAAGCGCCGCATGTCCGGCGCATGAATATTAAAAAGCCGGAAAGAAGTGTTCAAAAAACTTGACCTCCACCGGCGGCCTGACATTTATCCGGCATCATGAATCCATCCGTGCTGACAGGCGCTTTTTGTTTGCTGGGCGGCGCGGCCGGTCTGGGCATGGCGGCGTTATGGAAGCGGCCGGGCGGCGAGGCGCCGGCACCGCCGCCGCGGCAGGCCCTTGTTCCGTCCTTCAACGCCGCCACGATGGGCCTGGCGGAGGTGCGGGCTCTGCTGCGGGAGCTTCCGGATCCGGATCCCGCCTCGGCCCTGGGGCGGCAGGCCGCGTGGCTGGAGCGTCTGAAAAAGGCGGACGTGGCGGGCATGAAGGACATGCTGGAGGATGCCCGCCGCAACGCGGATCCCTACGAGCGCCGCCTTTACCGGGAGATGGTGTTCGCGAAGTGGATTCAGGAGAATGCGGAGGAGGCGTATGCGTATTCCAAAGTTTATGATGAGGGCCGGGTGAAGGCGCAGTTTGTCTTTTACTGGGCGCGGGCCAATCCCGATCAGGCGTGGGAAACCTTCCTCAGGGAGGGCAGCACCAATTACCAGTTCTGGACGATGGGCGTGGTGGCGGAAGAGGCCCCTGGCCGTTACCTTGACATGCTGGCGGACCCGGAGCGCGCCAGGGTGATGGAGGACATGGACATCTTTGATGCCGTTCTAAGGGACGGAAAGCGCGGCACCCAGGCCGATGCGGAGAAAATGCTGGCGCTGAAGGACCAGAAAAAAGCCGTTTTCGGGATCGAGGCCACCTGCCTGCTGTGGGCCCGGAAGGATCCGGAGGGAGCCATGCAGTGGGCCCGGACAATCCAGGATCCCGAACGGAAACAGCGCGCCATCTGCGGAGTGATCCGGGAAATGGCCGAACGCGACCCGCAGGTGGCGGTTGCGGAAATGCGGAAGGTGAAAGGGGTTTTTCCTCCCACCCTGATCCGGGAAGTGACCGCCGGACTGGTCAAAAATAAGCTCGATTCCGCGAACTCCCTGCTGGAAATCTTCGGAACCGAGGATCGGTCCAGCATTCTGCTCCGGGGGATTTTCACCGTGATGGACCATCCTGAAACCCGCACGGTTATTCCCCTGCTGGATAAATACTGGGATCCGAAAGCCGAACCGGAGGATGGCGCCAATCCTCTGGGGGCTCTGGCAAAATGGGTGCCGGAGGACGCTTCCAAAGAGTGGAGTGGACTGATGGATTTTCCGGACTCGCCGGCGCGGGCGGCTTTGGCCAGGGTGCTGGCGCCCCAATTGGCGAGGGAGAATCCGGTGGCGGCTCTGACGGCTGCGGAACAAAGCAAGGATCCCGCGCTGCGCGGTATTCTGGCCGGCGAACTGGTCCGGAATTCCATCCATGAGGCGGATGAGGCCGGTTTTCTGAAAGCCGCCGCTCTCCTGGAGGGCAAGGAGTTCGTGACTGCGGTGTATGACATGACCCGCGAACTTTCTGAAAACGCGCCCACCATGGACAAAGCCCTGGAGTTCGCCAACCGTCAGACGGGCGATACCCGCATGAGGGCCATGGAAATGGTGGCCTGGGTCTGGGCCGAGCGGGATCCGGCGGCAGCCCTGACATGGTCGGCGGGGGACGCGGAAAGGATGCGCGGTCCCTTCCGCCAGGACCTTCTGGCACGCTGGGCCAGGGATGACTCCTACGCGGCCTCCGCCTGGATTGACAGCCTGCCCGCCGGCGCGGGGCGCGACAGCTACACCTGCGGCCTGGTCCGCAATATCGCGTCGTCGGAACCGGACTCTGCTTTCAGTTGGACCCAGACCCTGACGGATCCCGGCCTGCGGCTGCAATGGGCCACATTTACGGTGAGGGAATGGGCCAGACACGATGCCGCCGCCGCCTGGCAGGCCGTGGAAGGGGCCGCGCTGGACGAACCCACCCGGGCCGCACTGCGGGATGCGCTCTCCGAAAAGGCCGCCAAGTGAACTTTTCCACCGACGAACCTGTTTCTGTATGTTTCAAAAAATCCACATAATGCGGATGTTGGCGGCCGCTGGCTGCGGAGTGGCCGGCTGGTGCCTCATGCCCGCGCGGAACCACGTGGAACCACCCTCCGATCAAAAAACAAGCCAGGCGGCGCGGCCCTCATGGATGGGCCGGCCGGTGCAAACCCTTGAGCAGCTTCGCCGCCTGCCCTATGGCGCGGAAAGGGACACGGCGGTGTTGAAAATGCTGGCTGCCTGCACGGCGGAGGAGTTAAAAACGGTGATCATGGACCCCGCCAGCCGCCTGCATGAACGCAGCGCCGCCATGAAGCAGTGGGCGGAACTCGAACCGCAGGGTTGCTTTCAGTGGTACCGCGCCATCACTCCGTCGCAATGGCTGCTGGTTTCGGGGTATGATGACCTGACCTCGGTTCTTTTCCGCACCTGGGCGCGGAAGGATCCCGAGGCTGCCATGCGGGCGGCGCGCTCGGTGGCCCACCGGGAGGATTTTTCCAGCGCCCAGTGGGAGGTGGCCTCTGCCGTCATGGGGACGGATCTGACCAAAGGCCTGCGTCTTGCCTGCGATCCGGGCATGCCTGTCTCGCCCAACAGCCGTCTGACGGCGGCACTTTGGGAGAAAGATCCGGCCGCTTTTGTGAAATCCGCCGGGGAACTGCTGTCCTCGGGAGTCGAAAACAGGTTTTTGAACGAGGGGAGGACAAAAGCGCTGGAGCTTTGGTATAAACAGGATCCTGCGGCGGCCTGGGCGGCTGTGAATGCCATGCCCCGGACCGACCGCGTCCGCTTGCTGCCTCAGTTGCTGAAACAGGCGACTGCGGCTGCCGGGGTGGAACAGGCCGCTGCGCTCCTGTCCTCTGTGCCTGCGGGAAGTGTCAAAAGCCGGGCTGGCCGGGAATTGCTGAAATCCTGGGCGAAAACCGACCCGGAGGCCGCGATTGCCTGGATGGGACAGAATCTTCCCTCCAACCGTGCGGACGCCATGGGCCAAATCATCACCTCAGCGGCGGAGACCCATCCGGAGAAAGCTCTTAAGCTGGTGTCGGGGCTGGAGGCCGGCCCCATGCGGGACCGCGCCATGGCCGGGCTGGCGGACGGCGTGGGGGATGACGCGGAAAAAGCCGCTCCCGTGGTGTCGTGGCTGCTGAGCCAGCCGGCGGACGAGGGCCGGCGCGGGGCTTTGGGAAAACTGACCTCCGCGTGGGTGGAGCAGTCGCCGGAACAGGCGGACGCTTTTCTGAAATCCGCCGCGCCCGGCGAGGTGCCCGATGGACTGGCGGCGGATCTCGCCCATTATCATTTTTCCAACGGCGCGGACTCCGCGCTGAAATGGGCGCTGACCCTGGGGGAAAATCAGCGGGAGCAGGCGGTGAGTTCCATCATTTACCGGTCCGCCGTTTCCGGCAATGTGGACCAGACCATGACCATGGGTCTGCTGCGCGCCCTCCCCGAAGGTCAGGCCGGGGAGCAGGCGCTGCAGGCCGTGA
Source organism: Verrucomicrobiota bacterium (assembly GCA_040386695.1). Classification (GTDB taxonomy): domain Bacteria; phylum Verrucomicrobiota; class Verrucomicrobiia; order Verrucomicrobiales; family V1-33; genus CAIZWU01. The sequence goes on along the minus strand of JAZKFB010000135.1, from coordinate 13,680 downwards.
TTTACGGCTCCCTGCGCACCAGAGAGGGTTTCGGCGCCATGGCCGCCGCGCTGCCGGAGAATCTGAAAGCGGCGGCCGTGAAGCAGGTGCGGGGCTGGAAGGAGGGATCCCGGGGCCAGGCCGAGGTGCTGAAGGCCCTCGGCCAGTGACGGGTTCCGCCTTCCGGAAAACGGGCTCCAAAGAGCCTGGATGGAGGAAAAACGCTGAAATTACCCGTTCAGTGCCGGATTTTCCCCTCCTGAATCCGTTTTCATCCGTGCCATCCGTGGCCCGTCATTTCAGTCCCCGGTTTATTGGGTGCGGAGTGTCAGGGGAAAACTTTCCCCTTCTCCGGAGCGGTCCCGATTTTTCCATACCGCAAAAAAGCTCCGGCGGTTAAACTCGCCCGGATGAACTGGAACCGCTGGTCCGCTTTTTTCTGTCTCTGCGGCCTGGCCGCGTTTGTGCCGGCGGTGTTTGTGCCCGCGATGCTGGTGGCGAATGCGGTGGACGGGCCGCGGTGGTATTCCGTCTGGAGCGGCATCCGGGAGTTTTTCCGGGGCGGACAGACATTTCTGGCGGTGCTGATCTGCGGTTTCAGTCTGGTGTTTCCGTTGCTGAAATTCTCGCTGGGCCTGCTGTGCGCCGCGGGCGGCGGATTTCTCCCGCCCCGGTGGCGGCGGGGCATTGTCGCCGTGACCTCGTGGTCGGCGAAGTATTCGATGCTCGACGTCATGGTCATCGCCATGCTGATCATGCTGGTGAAGGTGAATGAATACGTGCGCGTGCTGCCGTCGCTGGGACTTTACCTGTTCTCCGCGTCGATTTTTCTCTCCGCCCTGGCCGGAGCCGCGCTCAACCGGGCCATCGCCCGGGAACGCCGGCTCCTGCCTGCCGGCGGGACTCCGGAACCATCCGCCTCCGCGGTTCCCGCACCATCATCCTTCATTCCGGCGGCGGTTGCCGGGCGTCACCTGCGCTGGCCGGCGTGGATGGCCTTTCTCGTCACCGGTCTGGCGGTCACCGGATATGGCGGAATGCTGCTGCGGCGGGACTCCGGAGGGTCCGTGCAGTCCGTGGAGCTGAGCCGCCTGACCAACCGCGGCGACCTCCGCCGGTCCGTGGAGAAGGCCATCGCCCTCAAGGAGCTGACCCGGGACGAGCACCGGCTTTTCTCCCGCGACACGCTGCGGCGCTTTCTGGAACTGGGTCAGGCCGTGACCACGGACGCCGGCTGGAAATCCCCCGAAGCCTGGGTCGCCCTGGAGACCCGCCAGGGGAACACGGTGAATTCCCAACGCCTCAAAGCCGTGAATCTGGACGATCCCGCGCTGAAGCTCAGCTTCCCCCTCACCGAAACTGTGGAGCGCGCCGACATCGCGGCCGTGCGCCTGGTCTCCAATCTTCAGATCGTCAAAGTGATCAATGCGCCCATCGACGAGGAGTTCATTCAGGCCGACAGCGATCCCTTCCGCAAATGGACCGGAACCTGGCATGGGCGCATCTTCAGCTTCGAGCTGTCCGGCCCGCCGGATCCCGGGTTCCGGCGCGCCATCGCCATCGCCGGCGCGCTGCTGAGCCTGTGGGCGCTGGCGGCGCTGATGACACCGGCGCGGAGTGAGCGGAGAGTCTGAAAATGAAGCCGCAGGAACAAAAAAGGCCGGTGCCCTGATTTCAGAGCACCGGCCGGGTTGGGGGTGAAAATCCGGAAGCGGGGGAAATTACTCCTTCACGATTTCGAGCAGCTCGACCTCGAAGATCAGAGTCGAGTTCGGCCCGATGTCGGAACCGGTGCCGCGGGGGCCGTAGGCGAGTTCGGAGGGGATCACGAACTTGAACTTGGAGCCGACGGGCATGAGCTGCACGCCTTCGGTCCAGCCCTTGATCACGCCATCCAGAGGGAAAGTGACGGGTTCACCGCGGTCCACGGAGCTGTCGAAAACCGTGCCGTTGAGCAGGGTGCCGTGGTAGTGGACCTTCACCTTGTCGGTGGCGGCGGGCTTGGCGCCGGCACCTTCCTTGATCACGGAATACTGGAGTCCGCTGGCGGTGGTTTTCACGCCTTCGGCTTTGCCGTTCTTCTCAAGGAACGCTTTGCCTTCCTCGGCGTTGACCTTGGTGGCGGCTTCCGCTTTGGCGGCCTGCTTGGCCTGCATGTCGGCCTGGAACTTGGTCATGATTTCCTGCGCTTCGGCGTTGGAGACCTTGGAGCCTTTGCCCTGGAGCACGTCCTTCATGCCGGCCATGAGGCTGTCGAGGTTGACCTCCACTCCCTGGCTTTTCATGTTTTGGGCGATGTTGGTGCCAATGACATAGCTGGGGTCGGCGGTGGCCGCCGCGGGCTTGTCCTGGGCACCGGCGACTCCGGCCATAGCCAGGCCGGCGGCGGAGAGGAGAATTTTACGCATAGGGCGCGAGGTTAATACGTCGGCGCGGTCCGTCAAAGGCTTTCCAGGGCCGATTTTCGCGCCGCCGGGCCGGTCTGCCGGACGGGGAGGAACCGGCGGGAATTTCCCGCCATCGCCGGTTTGGCGTTTTTCCGGGAGTATCGGCAAGAGCCCCGCCATCGCGCTCAGCCGGAAAGAGGAGCGGGAGCCGGGAAACGGCTTTTGCCGGACAAGTGTTTCCAGGATCCAACAAATGCTCGATAATAAGAGTTTCACGATACCGGATTCCGACCGGGGAGGCGGGCGGTCCGCAAAACCCATTGGATCCAAAACCGGGAGGCGGACGGAAATTTTCAGTTTGCGCGCCGACGGTGCCGACGGAACAGAATTGTGGCCAGAAACAGTGCGGGAAGAGGGAACAAGGGCTCGGGGACCGGAAGGGCTCCGGCGGGAATGGCCGCGCCGGTGTTGTCCCAGGCCCAGTCGTGGATCACGGCTCCGGCGGTGTTGGCGGTGAGAGTCACACGCATCCAGCCGTAAAATGGTCCCGTGCTGTCGTTGGTCTGGAACCGGAAACCAAGGTAACCCGGCACGCCCTCCTGAAAATGGCCGGCCCCGCCGAGGTGATCATCCGATCCGGTGGATCCGGTGGAATATGCCAGACCGCTGTCCACCGGGTCATCCAGCGCGAGGACCAGCACGGTGGACTCGTTGCCGCTGTCCTCCCGCGCCGGCTGAAAGGCGGGACTGCCGGCGATACCGAGGCCGCCGAAGAAAAAATTCACATCCCAGCCGGTGAAGGGAGCGCTGCCGGTCACCGGATTGGGCTGGCTGTCGCCGCCACCGTCAATGTCGAGATAAACCCCGTCGAAATCCGCGGGAATGGAGATCTCCCGCCCGCCGCTGTAAACGATGTCCGCCCGGGCGTCAGGCAGCGGCAAAAAAGCCAGCCAGACCAGTGCCGCCGCGGCATGGACCGGGGAGCGGAAGCGGGGGAACGCGTCCCTCCCCGACTGCCGGCGCGGGTGATGAGAGTGACGGTTCCGGCGGGAAGGCTGCATGGGAGAATCCGTGGTGGCGGCGTTTGGATTTCTTTCAGGGCGGCGTGGGACCGCTGATGGCGATCCGGAAAAAGCGGGCCTTGGCACCGTTGATAAAAAACGGATAAGGCACGGTGACAGCGTCGATTTCCCCGTCGGAGGCGATGACCACAGGTGTGGCGGCGCTGTTGATCCAGGTGATCAGGTTGGCGCTGAACTGCGCCCGGTAAGTCAGGCCGGTGGCGGAGTAATCCTTCCGGCGGCCAAAAACGGCGCGGAAGTCCACGCCTCCGGGAATGTTGCGGACGAGAACAGTCGGCTGGCCTCTTTGAGTGATCACGCCGCTGGAAAACAGAATGGGACCGGGGCCGGAAGCGGCGTCGGCGGGATCCGTGCCGAAGGCGAACTCCAGCAGATTGCCGAGGGAGTCGTGGTCGAAGTCCGCCTCCTGCCCGGCAGTGGGCCTGCCGGGCGGGAGAAAATAGCGCGCCTGCCAGCTGTCCGGCAGCCCGTCGGCGGCATAACCGGGGAAATTGTCCGGAATACTCTCCGTCACCGTGAACGAAAACGTTCCCGTGAGACCCGCGGCACCGCCGAGGATGGAGGCGGCGGTGTCCTCATAAACGGCGGAGGCGGTGAGCAGGCCGTCGGCGCTGATGCCGCTGACCGGCCCGCTGAGGATGCTCCAGGCGATGCCGGCAGCGGGCACGGGAAGAGTCGTCGCGTCGTCGAGCAGCAGCGTGGCGCCGAGCTGGCTGGGGCCTGTTTCCGGAATGGGCGGCGCGGGATGGGCGGAGATCCGCAGGGCGGTGAAGTCGTAAAGCTGGCCGCTGAATCCACTGCGGGCACGGTAGTCCGCCGACTGGAGCGCCGCTCCCGGAGTGTCGGAAAAATCGACGGTGCAGTCGGCGCTGGCGGCGCGGACTCCGGCGCTGCCGGTGGCCTGCAGGGTGAGGGTGTAATTCAGGGAGCCTCCCGCCCAGGCGGGGTGAACCGCCTGAAGGAGCCAGACCAGGATAAAAAGGCGCCGCTTCATGCTTCCGGTCATCGGGGAGCGCCCAGGGCGGTTTCGAGTTTGCGGAGGCGCTCCTCCTGGGCGGCGAGCCGGGCTTTCAGCTCCTGGTTTTCGTGATGCAGCTCCTGAATGGCGGCGGCGGAATAAATCGTCAGGGGATAGGTGTCCACCTGGAGGATTTCGGAGCCGTCGGGCAGTTTTTCGCCGCTGCCCCGGACGTGGTCAGGAAAAATCTCCGCGAATTCCTGAGCGATGACATTGAGATGACGTTTGTCCTCCAGACCGGGATGCGCCGCGCGGTAACTGTCCGTGTAGCGGAAGTCCACGAGCCGGACTTTGTCGAGGGTTTCCAGCGCGCCGGTGACAGTCCGGATGCCCTCTTTGATGCGGCGGTCGGAGTTGGCGGCCCAGTTGCCGGCGGTGGTTTTCGAGACCGTGCCCTCGACCTCCAGGGCGTTGGCGGCGGGGACGCGGCGGATGCCGAGGTTTTCCGTGAACACATTGCTCTGATCCAGCCGGGCGACGGCGGCCGGAATGAGGTCCGCCCGCAGAGCCAGAGCGTGACGGGCGCCGGCGGCGATGGACGTGATTCGGGAAAGGCCCGCGGGGGGCGTCAGCTGGGATTTGGAGTTGTCGCCCCAGACGGTGACCGTACCGTCGCTTTTCAAAGCGAGGCTGAAGGCGTAACCGGCGGCGATTTTGGTGACTCCCGTCAGGCCCGCCGGAACGCCGCACTGCCCGGCGTCATTCCAGCCCCAGGCGGTGACGGTGCCGTCATTTTTCAAAGCCAGACTGTGAAACGCGCCGGCGGCGATGGCTTTCACGCCGCTCAGACCGGCGGGGACCGTGGTTTGCCCGGCTTCGTTGCGGCCCCAGGCGGCAACCGTGCCATCCGCTTTCAGGACCAGGCAGTGATCCGCGCCGGCGGCGATGGCGGTGACATTGGCGAGGCCCGGCGGGACATTGAGCTGGCCAAAAGTGTGATCGCCCCAGACGCTGACCGTGCCGTCGGCCCTCAGCGCGAGGCTGTGGTTCAGCCCGGCGGCAATGGCGGTGACGTTGGCCAGTCCGCCGGGAACCGCCGTCTGACCGGCGGAATTGCCGCCCCAGGCGGTGACCGTGCCTCCGCTTTCCAGCGCCAGTCCGTGCGCGCTTCCCGCCGCGATGGCGGTGACCTGAGCCAGACCCGGCGGCGGCGTGGTTTGCGATCCGGTGTTGTCGCCCCAAGCGAGGACCGTTCCGTTTTTCAGGAGCGCCAGACTGAAGGCATCCCCGGCGGCGATGGCGGCGACGTCGGCCAGAGGAGCGGGGACGGCAAGCTGGCCTCTGGCATTGTCACCCCAGGCGGCGACCGGTTTGAGAGGCGGGGCGAGGACATCGGCGAGGAGCACCTGACTGACTTTTTCGGCCACGAGGGCATAGCCGGCGGCGGCCAGGCGCTGGTCGGGTTCCAAGTGCTGGAATCCGTGGACGCCATCATTGAACCAGACACGCAGGAGCACGGTGTCGTGGTCGAAAACAGATGGCGGCACTGCCGTCATGTTGACCAGCGCGGGGTCGCCGAGAAGGACGGCATAGAGCCCTTTGGTGACAGTCAGCGACACCGCGGCGGACGGCTCATTGCCGGAAACGCTGCTGCCGTCGTTGCTCCAGAAGGTGGTGACAGCTCCGGCAGGTCCGCCGTTTACGAGAGCGAACTTGAACTGCCCGTTGCCGTCGAAGTTGATCCCGTTCACAGCCACGCGGCCCTGGTGATTAAGCAAATGCGGCACCGCGGCGGCCGCTGGCCGGGTCGTGACCGACAGGAAAGCAATCAACAGGAGGAGCAGCGGGCGCAACGGGGGTCGGGCTGAAGGCGGCGGTGGCGGCGGGCGGAGCGGGGCGATCATCTGGAGGATGGATTCGGAGGCGGTGTCAAAGGCAGCCGGCCCCGCGCCGGAGTGGCGGGCCGCGCGGCGGGCCGGGGCGGCGGAGCGCTGACAGCGATGGCGGGTCTGAACCCGCCCCCGCTGTCCGTGGCGTAAAGCTGATTCGCCGTTTTGCTGAAGAGCAGCGTCATGGTGCCCGCCGCGTTTTGCAGAATATCGAAACCGTCCGTTTTCTCCGGGAACCAGGCGGGAGCCCTGGACACGGCCCCGGCACTGCCGCTGCCCGCCGGGATCAGGCCGAAAGCATTGTCCTCCCGCAGATATTTCACCAGTTCCGGCGAGGGCTCGACGGCGAGAAACCACTGCCACTTGCTGAGGCCGTCCCCGTCCGTCCATTCCCGGCGCTCGGCGTGGAGAATGCGGTCCTGCGGAGTCGGCCTCCTCCAGAAGGCTTTCTGAAACACGGTGGCGGGATCCGTGCCGATGCTGTCCGGTGGACGCTCCGGCCGCGGGACGGTGGCGACGGCAGCGGGTCCGGAATCTTCCGGTCCTCCCGAAAGCGCGTGCCGGCCCATCCATGCCGCCACAGCCAGGACGGCGGTGGCAGCAGTGGCGGTGAGAAGAATCGGGAGCCGCTTTTTCATCAGTTGCCGGAGTGCGAGTAGGTGCGCAGGAAGAGCTGGATGTCCTTCACGCTGCGGACAAAGCGGTTCAGGCCCTCCTGCTCGCTGTTGAGGAGCGAATAGGCGGGAATGATGATTTTCCAGCCGCTGTTCCAGACGCTGCGGCCGATGAGGCGGCTGCTGGTGAATTCCGTGGGCACGGTGCTGTAGAAGAACGCGGGATCGCTGACCGCGCGGAAGGCCTGATGTTTCCGCAGGATCCAGGGCTGGCCGCTGAGACTGCTGTTGGCGTTGAAGAACTGCACGCCATTGAAGTCGCTCGCTCCCAGATTGAAGGGCAGCGGCAGGGCCTGATCATGCACATTCCAGGTGCGGATGACGCCGGTGTCGCCCAGAGGCGGCGCCAGCATGGAATCCGTGCCGGTGGGGATGAGATAAAGGTAGGGCGTGGCTCCAAGGGCATCCGGACTGCCCGAGGCCGGAGCTCCGGCGTTCGGCGTGCCCTGAACATAGGGATCCATTCCGGTGTAGCCTTTCAGCACCATGCCCGCGCTGTAAATCTTGGTGGCGTAGTTCGAAGCCGTGAAGTTATGGTCGCCGCCCGCGAGCGGCAGACCAAAGAAATTCCGGCCGGACTGAATCGTGCTGCTGAAGGGAATCACGATGCCGGGGACGGGACTGCCATCCGACTTTTTCAGGTTGCGGCAGAAAGTGGCGGCGTCGGGATCATTCATCAGATCGCTGACAATGTGCTGCTCCAGAGTCTGCTGCCATGCCTGCTCGTCATCCGTGCGGTTGTCGTCATCCTGGATTCGGAAGAGCTCCTGACGCAGGGAGAAGACGGTGCCGTTCTGGTCGGGATTGTTGATGCCGAGGCGGCCTTTGGCGACGGAGAAATCGGCATTCAGACGCGCCATGGAGCCCGCGAGACCGGCATCGCCGAGGGTGCTGGCGGTGGACTGGGGCACCCCGCCGGTGAGATCCCCGAGAGCGCGGGAGGCCACGATGCTGTTGAAAACATCCTGTCCCCGGGAAGTGCCCAGCAGACCCGTCTCGTAATCATAACTCTTGGCCGCCAGGTAGGTGTAACGGCTGGCGAGATCGTAGAGGGAACGGTACTGCTCCAGCGATTCATCCCGGAAGAGGCGGAAAGCCACGTCCTTGGTGCGGTAGCCCTGGATGACGGAGGCGGCGCGCTGGCGGAAGACCTCGCGCTCGGCGAGGAGGCGGTTTCCTTTGGCGATGACATTGCGGACCTGCTCCGTGGCGCGCTGATAGGCCAGAGCCGGCCGGGCGATGTTTGACGCCTGGCTGGTGACTTCACCGTAGAGCTGCTCGAACTCATAAGCCATTTGCCGCTCCTCCTGCGTGTAGCCCAATTCCTCCAGACGGAGTGAAAGGTCCTGCTCCAGCTGCGAGGCGGTCACATCCAGCGCGCGACTGGCCGTGTCCGCCGCCAGCTGCGTCAAAGCGAAGCCGTTGGAAGTGATGAAGGCGGTGACTTTGGCGGATCCGCGCAGAGGGGCGGTGACGTCATTGGCGACGCCGACAATGCGCGGGAAAAACTCGGCGATGGCGTCACCGGTTTCGTCGGCGGTGTCCGCGATGATCCCCGCCAGCTGCGACGCCGTTTCCAAAGTTTTCTGCACCGTCTCTATGGCCCTGAGCCGGATGCCTGTCGTTTTTTCGTCATCCAGCTGCTTCGCGTGGGCGCTGATGGTTTCCAGCATGAGAAAGCCTTCGCGTTGAAACTGATAATCGAGCGCGGAGCCAGCGGAAATGGCATCCTGGAGATCCATGTAAGCCAGATGGGCGTCGAGAAGCGCCGCTTGAAGTTCCCCGGTTTCCGGGCGGCTGCCCATTCCCGGCAGGAAGATATCCGAGTACTGCACGAACTGGTTCGGGTAAATCGTGACGCTCACGAGACTGGTCTGGATGGCATGTTCCAGCATGATGGACAGGACGGTGTCCTTCGTGAAATCGTCCCGCGCCGTGGACTTGAGAATACGAACCGTGGCAGTGAGCGGGGAGGTGGTGTCCGTGATGAGGGAGGGAGTGTCCGAGAAAGGACGGTCCACCACATACCAATGCTCCAGGTCCGGGCCGGTGTAGGCCTGGGAGTAGGTTTTGCCCGGTCCCACCTCCCCGGAGTAAGGACGGCCAAAGAGGTCGATGAGCTGACTGGTGTAAGCCAGTTCCTGCTGGACGAGGGCGGCGCTGTAGTCGTCCACGGTGTTCTGCTGATTGCGCAGGGACCGGGTCATGACGGCGGCCTGATCGAAAGCGCCGGCGGCGTTGTTCAGGGCGCGCAGGGCGCGGTTGTAAACCTGCTCGAAGTGGGAGGTGCCGGCTTTCAGCTCCGTCGGCGAGAGGTCGAAAGCGATGGCGTCCGGGCTGAGGCCAAGCGGATTGAGGTGGGCGTTGGCGTTGTCGATGGAGGTCTGGAAAGCCACGGCTTCGCTGGGCAGCTCCGCGAGTTCCGGGACGGTGGTGCGGTCGATTTTCTGGACGCCGCTGTGGTAGTTGTCGGTGGCGGGCAGCATGGCATTGCCCACGACCCAGTGGAGATAGGCTCCCTGCGTCCCGCGGCTCACCCATTCGTCCAGACCCTGATGGCTGGTTTCCCCCGTGGAGGTGTTCGTGCCTTTGCGGTCGCGGTAATGGCTCCAGCCGGCGGCGGGATCGTCCTTGTAGTTTTTCCGGTAGGTGAGGGCAATCACCTGCTCCGCGGTGCGGGCGACATTCGCGGCGGCGGCGGCGAATTTCCGCTCGTCCATGAAGTCCACCGTGACGGGCTGTCCGAGCACGGTCACGGCCTCGGCGCGCGGGGTCCAGGTGAAGTTGTCATTGGTGAGGAGGCGGTAATAATCCGTCAGCGCGGTGAGGTAGTGGCCGTAGGCGTCCCCATGCCCCTGAGGGAACATGCGCTGGGCATCGGCCTCATCGACCACCCCGTCGGCGGTGGCCCCGCCGGCCTGCTCCCGGATGTTGTAATTCACGGCGTAGAGCACTTCACCGCTGTTGATGCCGTGGGTGTAATTCCAGAAGAGCCGGTTATAAACAGGCGCGGTCATCACCCCGGGACTGACAAAATCATCCCGCCCGCGCAGCAGCGCCATTTCCTCATCCAGAGAGCTGGAAACCTGCCCCTCGTAGGAGAAGCGGCTGGTGTTGACCTCCGTGGAGGTGCTGGCGTCGTCGAGGGAAATGGTGGGATTGGCGGCGTCGGCATAGGCCTCGTTGCCGAGGATGGTGTAGAGATCATTCAGATAGCCGGAAGCGAGGAGCAGGGCGTTGTTGGAGTCCGGATCATTGGTGTTGGCGTCAATGCTCATGCTCCGGGCGCGGTTGAGCACGGTCTCGTAAATGGGGATGAGGCCGGTGTCCGCGATATTGTCCAGCGTCAGGGCGATATTCCCCTCCCAGCGGGTGCCTGCCTGGGTGAGCACGCTGACGGTGCTGTCGGTCTGATTGTTATACAAATCCTTGACGCGCTGCTCGAAGGGATTGATGGCCGCGAGGACACGCTTCACCCAGCCCTCGACAAACTGCGGCGGCATCCAGCGCGACCAAGGCGTGCCGAGGACGTTGTTGGCGGAGGCCAGAGGCCGGTAGCGCATGGTGAACCAGCGGTCGTTGAGCACGAACTGCGGGCCGCCGAAGGGATTGCTGGGCGAGCCGCCGACGATGGCGGTGTTGGTGTTGACGCGGGCGCTGTCCACGGGGTCCTGCCAATCACTCCCGGCGGCGGCCACGAGGTCGCTTTCGCGGGCGGCCTCCAGACGGAAATTGAGGGTGGATTCGGTGTTGGGATCAGCGCCGCTGTAAACGGCGACGGCGACGGTGTTGTGGGCGGCGGTGAAAAAGGAGGGCGCGATGCTGAACTGTTTCTCCAGTCCCTCCCGGCTCAGCCCGCCGCTGGCATTGGTCAGGGCGAGGGGCTGTCCGGCGGCATTGTAAGCGAGCGCGGCCCGGCCGTTCACGTAAAGCACCAGTCCGTCGAGATCCCCCAGGCTGGCACTGAAGACGATGCTGCCGGGAACGCCCCCGCTGCCGTCGGCTGCGGGAGTGAAATCCACCCCGGAGGCGGATTGCAGGTAAAGCGCGGGATACCCGGCGGCGGTGTCGGCTTCCGTGAGACTGCTCGTTTCGTCCACAGTGGCGGTGACATTCCCCTGCGCGTCCCGCAGGTAATTCAGAGGCCGGACATCTTCGGAGCGCGGCAGGGGCAGGACATTTCCGGCGGCGGCAAGCCGGTCGGCCGTGGCCTGCAGGGCTTTCGGATTGCGGACGATGCGCCATTTGTCCGTGCCCGCCACGGGGTCGCCGACGCGCGTCTCCATGACACTGGAATAGGTGGCGGGAGCGCTGGCCTCGCCGGTGGCCCAGCGCCATTGGAATTCGTATTTCTCCGGCTTGCCCGCAAAATCGCCGCTGTGACGCAGGGTGACCTGCTCGTCCAGAGGATTGCTGGAAAGCACCACTTTCAGATCGCCGACATACAGCTGATCCGCGACTTTGAAGACCTGCACCTGCACGGGATCCCCCTCGGGCGTGAAAGCGTGACCGTTGCCGAAGACCATGGTGACAAAACCGGTGCCCTGGCCGGTGGCGGTGATGGCGTAGCTGTCCACGGCGGTGTCGGGCTTCGTGACGGTCGCGAGGTCCGTTTGCTCGGGAGACTGGGCCCAGGCCCAGGCAGACCAGGTTTTGCTGGAATCCACGATATAGGATCCGAACTGGGCGGGATTCGACTTGAAGGTTTCCACCCGGGTGTTCAGCGCGTCGATGGCGGCCTCCCATTTCGATTTGTCCGCGCCGCCGGTGGGCACGAGATTTTTCAGGAGAGCCACTTCCCTTATGGTCAGCAGGTTCAGGTCGAGATAATCCTCGCCAGCGGCCTCGTCATGAAACACCCCCTGGAGGACCAGAGTGCCTTTAGCGCCCCGCGGAGGATCGAGGAAAAAGCGCTTCTGCAGATGCGGCGGCAGGCCCTGGAAGTAGGTTTTGCCCTGATAGGAGGAGGTCAGGATGGCGGCGGGGAGGGCTGTCAATCCCACGCCGGCCGCATCCAGGGCCACGGTTTTCTCCCGTGTGGGGTCGTAAAGAGTGACGCTGTTTTTGCCCAGCGCGGTGACGGTGGCGGCTTTGGCCAGGGACTGCTGGTAAAGCACCTGGGCGCTGGTCTGGCCGCGCACCTGGGGCAGGCCGAATTTTGGCAGCGTCAGGGTCTCGCCGACTCTCAGCTCCGGCGCGTTCGCGGGCCAGGTGGGGCGGTAAGTGATCAGCAGAGGCTGATCAGACTGCCCGTCGTTGATGGCATTGAGATCCAGAGGCAAACCGCTGCGTGCGGCGTTCCTCAGGAAGGGAAGGATGGTCCCCGCCGGAATTTCTCCCATGCCGGGCACGAAAAATCCCGCGCGGCCGGGGTAATAAAGTTTCATGGACAGCGCGCCCTGGCTTCCGTCGTGCGCGCCCCGGTGCACCCAGGTGAATCCTTTGCGGTCCTGGAAAGTGAAGCTTTGATAGGCGGGATCCGACGTCAGCTGTCCGTTGAGGGGAGGATTGGCTCCCGTGATTTCAATGTCTTTGGCCCGGCGGTTGACACCTGTGCCCACCAGAGGCGGAGGCATGAGAGGCAGCGGATAAGGCTTCACCAGCAGAGTGCCGGCGGTGGACTCGTAGTCGAAAAGGATGTCGCCATCCGCTTTGTCCTCCACGCCATTCCCGTTCCTGTCAAAAACGCGGGCCACCTTGTAGGCGTGCATGGCGGGGCGCTCATCCTTCGGGTCCGTGTAGGCCACGAGCACAAAGGGATGCGAGGAGTAGCCGTTGCCGCTGATCACATTCAGATCGTCGCGCAGGGCGTAGGCCCGGCCGCCGATCATGAAGGCGTGCTCCTCGTTGGGATTGAAGCCGGGCTCGCCGGAGGCGTTCTGCACATAGACGCTTCCCGCCGCCTCGGCCGGCGGCAGGTCGTCCGTGCCCACGCCCTGGGCGATGATGATTTCCGGCCTTTCGGGTTGCGGAAAACCGACGGTGTAGCGGCCCATTTTGCCAGGGATGTGGAGGTCCTGAAAATCCGCGCTCTGAGCGGGAATTTTTTTAAACCAGCGCACGCGGAGAATATTGTCCGAAGGCCGGGCGTTCACCGGGATGATGGCACCCTTGCCGGCCGCGGCCACGCCGACCGTGAAGGGATTCAGGTAGGCGGCTGGGTAATAGTTGCTGCCCGCGGTGATATATCCGGCGGCCTCGTGACCGGCGGGTGGGTCCAGGCGGCTGCCGACGGTGGCGGTGGTGTCGATGGGAGCCAGTCCGTCCTCCTGCACGGTGTAAGTCAGGGAATTCGTGCCATCGGCGATCGCCGCGCCTTTCACGGGAGAAAGAACAAAACGGGTGGCGTCCAGAATTTTAACAATCGTGGCCGTGCCGTCGGCGGCAATGCCGGCCCCGGTGACCACCATGCCCACTTCCAGGCCGGCGGTGCTGGCGACGGTGACGGTGGTGGTGCCGCTCACGGTGCTGCTGGTGGAGGCGAGGGTTGTCTGGCGGTCCTCCGACTGGGTGTAGAGGTTCACATACCAGATGCTGGAGTTGCCGCTGAACTTCAGCAGAGCCCGGTTCCTCGTGTCCGCGCCGTCCACGAAGTCCACAAACAGCCGCTGGGTGGCGGGGTCGAGGCGGGCCTCGGTCCGCGTGGAGTCGTCCTGATAAACCTAAATTCTCGAATGAGCGTGAAGCCGCCTCCGCAGGGCAGCGGGTTGG
>JAZKFB010000134.1:389-20500 GCA_040386695.1 Verrucomicrobiota bacterium | reverse complement strand
GGGATGGATCGTTCCGGGAGTTTTCCGGGGATGTCGCTGCGCTCAATCCCCGGCTACCCGCTGTGAAGCCTCCGGCTTCAATCACGCGAAAGCCCACGGGCCTGGTTAAAAACGGTTTCCTGAGCGCGGCACCATCCATGCCGGACACTCTTGGCATCCTGCCCGTGAGTTTGACAACTATTTGAAAATTTACCAAAGCCGAACTATCCGCCCTGAGAAATAAACCTATTCCCTCCGCAGGATGCCATGACAATGGCACCGGCGGGACAGGCAGTATGCAGTTCCCCCCAGCGCCGCCGACCGCGCACTTCCCCTCCTCTTCGCTCCCTTCGCTTCCTTCTGTTCAAACTTCCGCCGCCGGGCGGGTGATGGTCACCGGATTGCTGCCGCGCTCGTGACCGGTGCCGAGCACCACATACACCCGGAAAGTGGCCGCGCTGCCCGGACTGCCGAGGGCGAAATCGCCGCTCCACGCGCGGGGTTCCGAAGACAGCACCGTGGCCACCGGGGATTCATCCTCCACCTCGTAGTCCGGCCCCGCGACGGCGCGGACCTCGTAATGCGTGAGATCGGCATCCGTGCTGCTGGTCCAGTTCAGCTCCGCCTTCACTGTGGTGGTGTTCCACAGGCCATTGGCCTGCACGGGAGCCGGATCGCGGTCAATATCCGGCGGCGTCAGGCGCGGCAGGGTGTCCAGGACAGGATCGCCGATGGGAAATTCGGCCGGAATGCGCTGACGGTAAGCTTTGAGAACCCCGTGAATTTTCCGTTCCAGCTCCGTCCGCTGGCTGCGGACCAGCCCCAGCGAATGATCCGCCGCGATGAGTGCCGTGTAGGCCGCTTTTAAAGCCGTCAGATCATTTCCAAAATCCGTGCAGGTGTATAAACCCATAAGCGTCAATAAACCTTCTTTGGTTTCATAACGGGCCCAGAGATCCGCCAGCTCATCCAGCGGCGGAATCACTCTGCCGTATCCCTCCGAAACGGAAAAGGCTTTCGGCAGCGCCGCCTCCCAGGGCGAATCCGGAGCAAGGGAGCGCATCTTCTGCCTGAACTGGCCGAGCCGGCCGAGGAGGGCGGTTTTCCCGGCCTCAATCCCCGCTCTGGCGATCTCACGGCCATTGCGCAGAGCCTGCACCTGCGCCCGTTTGGCCTCCAGCTGCCCTCTCAGATCGGCAAGTCCCGTCCGGCTGATCCCTTTGAGCACCGTGATCGGCCCGGCCACCCCCAGTGAGGCGTCCGCAGCGGTCCAGTGGACAATAAATTCATCGGTTGTCGGAATATAGGAGGAAGGACCGGTGATGGCCATAATTTTATAGTGATGGATTCTTCAACACTGTCATTAATTCCTGGAATGAAGTCAAAACAAATCCTCAGGACACCGCACATTCCGCATCGGGAGGTCCGCCAGGCGCGTCGGGAGGGGCATTGAGGATACCGGAGCCTGATGCCGGAGAGCCGGGAGCCGCTTCCGGCACGTGAACTCCCGCCATCCGGGTGCCGGGATGAAAAATCCGGGCGCCGGCACCGGCGCAAAGGCCATCGGCACCGGGCGAGGAGAAAAGGGGGGACCTGTTTCCCCGCTTAAATGCCGCCTGCGCTGCCGGTTAACCTGCGGCAGGGCAGCTTATTTCCCCAAAGCTGACAGGTCCTATAAGGACATATACGCCTTATAGGACCTATGGCCGGAAGTGCTCGATGCTCCGGCACCGGGCGGGATGCCCGGCGGGACGGGAGACGCCTGCTCCACCCTCCGGGAGCACGATAGTCCAGACCGGCTTGCAGCGGACTGCCGCGGAGCCCCGGTTTCCGGATCTTAGGTGAACGGGGTTATTATGGACTGCCGGGTGCCGGAGCGGGTGCGGGCACTGATGCGGGCGGAGTTTCCGGTTTGGCGGGGGAATCTTTGGGATCCGCGGCGGGAAGCTGCCCGGGGGTGGCGGAAGGCGCGGCCTGACCCGGAACGGACGCCGGGGTTTGCAGCTCCTTGTTCACGAGAACGAGAAAACCCTTCAGTTCTTTGCCGATGTCCGTGTCCGGTCCGGCGGCGATGCCGGTTTCCAGGACTTTGAGGGCTTCGGCGGGTTTTTTGGCATACATCAGGAAACCGGCTTTATGCCCGTGGATATGCTGGAACAGCGTCACCGGCAGGTCCTTCACGGCCAGCGTCCGGTCCATGAAGGCGGCGGCTCCGGCCTGGTCGCCTTTGGTCATGAATTCCCCGAGCTGGATGTTGAACTCCGCCAGCTGCCGGGAGGTTTCCATCTTTTTCGCGAAGCCGGTCCCGTCGGCGGGATCGGCGGCTTTGATCTGATCGGTCTGGTCCTTGTAGCAGATGCGGACCAGTTCGTCGTCCAGTTCCAGCGCCTTGAGAGCCTCCACCAGCAGCCTCGCTTTCTCCACGCCCTGGGCTTCGGCGGCTTTGGCGAAAGCGGCGTCGCGGGCGGGTTTGCGGGCGCGCATGGCATGGAGCTGCTCCACATATTTCACCGGACCGTCGGGCCGGTATCCGGTGATGGCGTAGGGTTTGCCTGCGGGATCGCAGAGCAGGACGGTGGGGAAGCCTTTGACGGGATACTGCTTTTTAAGCTCCTCATTCTGTTTGAGGATCTCCGCCGGGAGTTTTGTCTGGTCGTTGGGGTAGTCAAGCTCGACGAGCACGAAGAAGTCCTTCACGCCATTGCGGAACTCCTCGCGCTCAAAAACTTCCTTGTTGAGCTTGATGCACCAGCTGCACCAGTCGGAGCCCATGAATTCGACCAGCAGATCCTTCCCCTCAGTGGAGGCCAGCTTCTGAGAGGCGGCAAAATTCGGAGACCAGCCCGCTCCGCCGGCCAGAGCGGAGGTCGCGGTGAGGGCGGCCGCGAGAAATATTTTGAATGTCATGGGAATAGTTGGGTTTTTTCAGCCCTGACCGGCAGGGACGGAATCAGTCACAAGCGGTTTATATTTTACGGCTTATCTAAAATTCGGGACCCGGCCGGCATTTACTCCCCGGAAGGCGGCGGGTCCTCCCTCATGACGCATCTGCGGACATTGACGGAATTGACACTTTTCCTGGTGACAGTGGATTCCGCAGGACTCACCGCCCCCGGCCACGCCCGGGGTGCTCCGGAAACCGGGGCCGGGGACGGTCATCCTGCCCCGCAGCGCCAACGGACATCTTTACGCGCGGTTTAATGGTTGCGGGGCTCTGATTATTCCAGCCACTTTTCACGTGAATGCGATGACGGGGACGGAAAGCGGTGATGGAAACAACGGGTGGAAACAGGCAGAAAACTTTCCCGCGCCCGGTCCGCCACAGGAACCCGCAAAATGGACAGCCCGGACAGCTGCCCGGCGCCATGGAAGTCCCGCCTGTTCCACCCGGCAGGCACCCCGCCCTCCCCGTCAAAGGCAGCGCGCGCGCCACTTTACCATTGCCACGCCGCCGCCGCCGCTCTCCCTTGAACCGTGAATTATCAGGTCTTCGCCAGAAAATACCGTCCTTTAACCTTCGATGACGTCCTCGGTCAGGACCATGTCGTGCGCACTCTGCGCAATGCCATCGCCCGGAACCGGCTGGCGCACGCCTATCTGTTTGTCGGTCCCCGGGGCACCGGAAAAACCTCGACGGCGCGTATTTTCGCCAAAGCGCTGAACTGCTCCGGCGGGCCGAAGGTGGACTTTGATCCCCATGAGCCCATCTGCGTGGAGATCGCCGAGGGCCGCAGCCTGGATGTGACGGAAATCGACGGGGCCTCGAACAACAGCGTGGATGACATCCGGGCGCTGCGGGAAACGGTCAACTTTGCCCCGGCGGTGGGAAATTTCCGGATTTATTACATCGATGAGGTGCACATGCTCAGCACCTCCGCCTTCAACGCCCTGCTGAAGACCCTGGAGGAGCCGCCGCCTCACGTGAAGTTCATCTTCGCCACCACCGAGGCCCACAAAATTCTCCCCACCATTCTCAGCCGCTGCCAGCGTTTCGACCTCCGCCGCATTCCGACGCCGGTCATCGCCCAGCATCTGCTGCACATCGCGGACCTGGAACAGGTGGCGCTTGATCCCCTCGCCGCCCACACCATTGCCACGGGGGCGGACGGCGGGATGCGCGACGCCCAGTCCATGCTGGACCAGCTCGTGGCCTTCTGTGGCAACCGGGTTCAGGAACAGGACGTGCTGGATATTTTCGGATTCACCAGCCACCGCACCGTCTCCGAACTCGGCGGCGCCGTGCTGCGCGGGGAAACCGCCAGCGCGCTCAGCCAGCTTTACCACCACGCGGAATCCGGCAAGGACCTGTCGCGCCTGCTGGCGGACCTGATTTTCCACTTCCGGAATCTGCTGGTGCACCGGGTTGATCCCGAAATCGCCGGCCGCGACCTGCCGTCGGAGATGGCGGAATCCCTCGCGGAACAGGCGGAACTGCAGAACACGGAGAAGCTGATGCTGCTCATCGACCAGTTCGCCGACACCGAAGCCAGCATGAAGTGGGCTCCGAACAAGCGGCTGTATTTTGAAATCGGCCTCATCAAAGCCGCCCAGACACTGGGCGAGGTCAGTCTCAGCGATGTGGTCATCGCCCTGCGCAGATCGCTCGGCGGCGAAAGTGTGGCCCTGCCCGCCGCCCCTCCGGAACGCTCCGCGGCGCCCGCTGCCGGATCCACTTTCTCCGCCGCCTCCAAACCCGCGGGGGCATCCTCCGGTTCTCAAACCGGGCAAACTCCCGCCCGCCCCTCCATGCGCGATCAGCTCCGCGCCGAACTGGGCGAAGCGCCGTCCGGCAAGGATAAAACAGGCGGCCATTCGACCACCGCAGAGCCGCCGCCGGGCGCACCGGCCCCCCCCGCCGCCACTCCCGCATTTCTTCCCGAGCCTGCTTTGTCAGCGGTGCCCGCCGGCAGGATGGACCGGATGGACCGGATGGACGGCATGGACCTACTGCAGGCCGCGGCTTTGGACCTTGATGCAGGTCCGGAGGCCGGCGCTTCCCTCCTTCCCGCGGCAGTTTCAACACCAGCGCCCACGCCTCCAATGGCTCCGGCCGCTCCCGCAGGGCTGGACGGCGAGGCTCTCTGGCTCGCCACCCGTCAGGAATTCAGCACCAAATTCCCTCTCCAGGCCGGTTATGCCGCGGAGATGCATTTTCTCTCCACTGACACCAAACACCTTCTGCTGGGGGCTCCCGAGGATCACCGTATGGCTGCCCAGAGTCTGGAGCGGCCCACCACCCGCGCCGCGCTGGAGGAAATCCTGACCCGTCTCGCCGGCCGGCGCCTGCTTTTGAAAATCGAAGTCCGTGCCGACCTTCAGTCCCACGAACCCCTTTCCCTGCCGGAGGTGGAGCCCGCTCACGAGCCTCCGGCTTCCGAAGGCGCCGCTTCGCCTTCTCTCTCCGCCAAATCCCCGGGAGTCCCCGCTGTCACTCCACCAGCCGCCGCCGCATCTGATACGGTTACTTTTGACGAGAAGGAATTCCAGAATGATCCCCTCATCCGGGAGGCTCTCCGCATCTTTGAAGCGAAGATCACCAGGAAAAGTTAAAGTTAAATTCCGCAGCTCCACGGAGTTCCCGCCCGCAGCGGGGCCGCCTATCAGAATTTCGCCAAACCCGCCCTCCCCGCGTCAAGCGGGGCGACTCCATCAAGACGTCACCGGGGCTGATCCATCCGATCACGGAGGTTGAGCCTCAATCCCGCCGGCTCATGCGGCCATGGACAGTGGGCTGCTTGCCCGGCGATAATAATTCATCCGTAAAATAAGCCGGGCAGCCAGGATTTTTCACCTTCGGCTGCCCGGCGGGGGTTTAAAACGGCCTGTCCCCGGATCCGTTGGAGGCTTCGCAGCCCCGTGGCGGACCCGGGAACAGCTTTGGACCTCAGGGAGGCGTGAGCGGCTGGATCCAGGGGGCGGGATTCCAGAGGAGGGGGTGGGTCCAGGCGGCGTTGGCCTGACGCACCAGCACGAAGGCCGCGCGGTCGGCTTTGAACAGGCGGAAGCCGGTCACATCCGTGGCGGGCGCGATGGAGCGCCAGACGCTGTTGGTCCGCAGGATGCCGATGTTGTAGCCTGCGGCGTTCACGGTGCCATCCCCTTCCCAGATCTGGATCTGGGAGGCGCTGCCGCTGCTGTTGCTGCCCATGAATCCCTTGGCGGTGGTCATCAGCAGCCCAGCGGGCGAGGCGTCCATGGGATAACCCTGGGCCACAAAATTGAGCCCGGAGGTGTCCGCAGGAAGGGGCAGCGGCCGTTTGAAGCCGTTGTAACGGACATCCCCGATCTGCAGCTGCACGTTGCTGTCGTCGGTCACGGCGTGCACCACAAACACTCCGACGCCCGGCGCGATGACCTTGTTGTCCACATTGCCGCCGGTGCCGGACCAGAACCCGCCGCCGCCCTGGCGGTTGAAGTTCACGTCAAAGCCCGTGCCGTCGTAGAAGTGGACCTGGTCGGCGCTGCCGGAGGAGTTGGAGGTGTTCCACTCCGTCCTTGGGAACACTTCCGCGATGGTGCGGTGTTTGCGGATGACGAAGTGGCTGCCGGTCAGGCCGCCGGGAAGGACGGCGGCGGTGTTGTTGGCGCTGGCCAGATTCAGAGTCAGGGTGTCGTCCAGGCCGGAGCTGATGTCAAACCGGTGGCCTTCGGAGATGCCGTCGGTCAGTTCCACATAGTAGGTCGCGCCGGCCTCGTTGAGGTAGGTGGAGAGATCCGCATCCGAGGCCGATTCGGGCAGGCTCAGGGTGTTGCCCGAACCTCCGCTGAGCACGCCCGTGAAGACCGGCATGGAGGTGAAGTTCACGCCGTAGGTCTGGCGGGTGCCTTCAATCGTGATCCGGCTCCAGCCCTGCACGAGGGTGTAGCTGCCCAGCGGATGGCAGGGGGTCTCCACTTTCAGGCGCACAAAGCCTTTGGCCTGGGTGAGCGGGGCCAGGCTGCCCGTGTCCGCCCAGGTCAGGGTCTCGGTGCCGTCGCCGTTGCTGGTGACCGTGGGTTTGGCGGCGATGGGAGTCCAGGCCACGGTGGCCGGATCCAGGCTGGCGGTGCCGTGGAGCGTGTAGGTCACATCGAAACGCCCCTGGGGACGGACGAAGCTGACATCCACCCCGTCGGTGGAGGCGCCGCGTTTGGCGATGGTCAGGCCCTGGCGGCGCGTGGTGGGGATGCCCTCCACCTCCACCCGGTGATCCCCCACGGTGGGGAGACCGCCGAAGGCGTATTCCTGGTCAATCGGGAACATATCCCCGTCGAGGTCCGCGGGATGAGCCGAGTTCCAGGCCGTGCAGCCGGCGAGCGGGAAGCCGCCGAAAGCGCCGTGCGCGGTGTCGAGCACATCGGCGATGCCGTCCCCGTCGGAGGCGTCGCCGGCGTTGTCGATTTTACCGTCGCTGTTGCCATCGAGACCGCCGAAGCCGTTGTCGGTGATGTCGAAGACGCTGTCGCCATTGCTGTCCAGGTCGCGGTAATCCGGAATGGTGTCACCGTCAGTGTCCTCGGGATCCGTGATGGGGAAGGACATGCCGGAAGGCAGGCCACTGGGAAGCACGGGGCCATTGGCCACGCCGTCATGATCCGGGTCCGTCACGCTGCCGTTCCCGCTTTCCAGGAGGTCGCTGATGCTGTCGTTGTCGGAATCCAGATCGCGGTAGTCCGGCGCGCCATCCCCGTCGGTGTCCGCCGGGGTGGTGGGCGTGTCCACACTGTTCCTGAGGCCGTCGCCGTCGGTATCAGCACCGTCCACCTTGCCGTCGCGGTTGCTGTCCAGCGCGGCCGGATTGCCGTTTTCCTGCAGGTCGGTGATGCCGTCGTTGTCGGAGTCGAGGTCGAGGTAATCCGGGTGGCCGTCGCCGTCGCTGTCGCGCGGTGTGTAGTTGGAGCTGCCGCTTTCCGCAGTGGTTTCCACCGCATCCGCGAGGCCGTTGGGGCCAAAGGGCGCGTTGCCGGCGCTGGCATTGCCGATGCGGCCGTCGTGGTCCGGATCAAGCCCCGCGTGGCCCGCTTCGGCCACATCCGGGATGCCGTCCCCGTCGGAGTCCAGATCCCGGCTGTCGGGAATGCCGTCGCCGTCCGTGTCGCCGGCGTTGAGAGCATTGGTGGTTTCCACCGTGTCCGGGATGCCGTCATTGTCGTCATCCAGATCAATGTCGTCGGGGATGCCGTCGCCGTCCGTGTCGGTGACCGAGCCCGGAGGCGGAGCGCCGCCGAAGGTCCCAAGTCTGGCGTCCAGAACATTGGGAATGCCGTCACCGTCCGCATCCGCCGGATCGTCGATTTTCCCATCGTGATTGGTGTCGTCGCCCGCATGGCCATTTTCCACAATATCCGGAGCGCCGTCGCCGTCGCTGTCGGGATTGGTGTAATCCGGCGGGGCGGCCGGATTGGAACTGGTGTGGGTGGGACCGGGATCGCCGCTGTCGCCGAAGACGCCGGGACTGCCGTCGATGCTGTTGGGAAGACCGTCACCGTCGGTGTCGCCCCCGCCCTCGGTCGAAGTGATGGTGCCGTCCCCGTTCGTGTCTTTGGGGCCGTTTCCGCCCTCGACCACATCCGGAACCGTGTCGTTGTCGGAGTCCAGATCCCGGTAATCCGGCACGCTGTCCCCGTCGGTGTCTCTTGACGCCGGATTGGTGCCGTCGCCGAAGGTGGGCGAGCCGTCGGTGACATCGGGAATGCCGTCGCCGTCGGTGTCCGTGGGCGTGGAGCCGCTGCCCGTGATGCCGTTGCCGTCAGGATCGCTGCCGCCGTTTTCGATGACATCGTTGATGCCGTCGTTGTCGGAGTCCAGATCCCGGTAATCCGGCACGCTGTCCCCGTCGGTGTCTCTTGACGCCGGATTGGTGCCGTCGCCGAAGGTGGGCGAGCCGTCGGTGACATCGGGAATGCCGTCGCCGTCAGTGTCCGTGGGCGTGGAGCCGCTGCCCGCGATGCCGTTGCCGTCGGGATCGCTGCCGCCGTTTTCGATGACGTCGTTGATGCCGTCGTTGTCGGAATCCAGATCGCGGTAATCCGGCACGCTGTCCCCGTCGGTGTCGCGGGGAGTCTGGCCGCCGGCCGGGGCGGAGGAGGGAATGCCGGTGGTGGGATTGGGCGTTCCGTCCGCCTGGCCGTCGCCGGTGCTGTCGGTGCCGCCGGATTCGATGACATCATTGATGCCGTCATTGTCGGAGTCGAGGTCCTGGAAATCCGGATGACTGTCGCCGTCGCTGTCCTTCGGCGGGTTGTTGACGGTGCCGCCGTTGGGGGAAGCGGGAGGCTGCACGCTGTCCGGGATGCCGTCCGTGCCCACGGGGCCGTCGAGGCGGCCGTCGTGATTGCTGTCGGTGCCGGTGGTCTGACCGCTTTCGATGAGATCGGGAATGCCGTCGTTGTCCGAGTCGAGGTCCAGAATATCCGGAATGCCGTCGCCGTCCGTGTCCCTGGTGCCGTTGCCCGAGGGATCCTCGATCAGGTCGGAAATGCCGTCGTTGTCATCATCCAGATCCTGGAAATCCGGCACGCCGTCGCCGTCACTGTCCGGAGGATTGTCGAGGAGCCCTTTGGCGGCCCCGTTGTTGGCGGCCACGGTTTCCGTGCCGTCCGATTTGATATAAACGCTGTTGGTGACACTGGCCAGAGTCACGCCTTCCGTGCCGCTGACGCCGGAGACGTTGTTGGCGGTGTTCGTCTCCTGGTTGTCCGCACGGACGGAGACGGCGTTGGTGGTGAGGTCGCCCGGCGCAGCGAAGGCGAGGGGAGGGGCCAGCGTGATGGCCATGGCCACCGCCGCCGTCCGGGTTTTTCCGGGCAGGGATTTTCTGATTTTCCGTTTCATCTGGTTTCTGGGTCCATTGGCTCCGGGTGTAAACCGGCGCGGGGAAAAATCAGGGTTTGGTGACGTTGATGGTCAGCGTGCGCACGCCGCCGTTGGCGACGATGGGCCACAGGGCCTCCACCGTCTGCCCGTTCTGGGTGACACTGCCGGAATCACTGGCGGTGACGCTGTTGATGGTGAGCCCGGCGGGAATGATGTCGCTGGCCTTGACGTTGTTGGCCTCCGCACCGGTATTGGTCACGGTGATCGTGTAGGTGAAAGGCACACCGGGAGTGATTTTGGTCACGCTGGCCGTTTTGACCACGCTCAGGTCTGTCGGCAGCGGGCAGCCGTCGGAACCCACCACGGCTCCCGCCGGAGTGTTCGGGCACTTGTCCGTCAGATTGGGCACGCCATCGCCGTCCGTGTCCCCATCAATGGTGTTGGTGGCGGTCATCACGCCGTTGCAGCCCATGATCACTGTGGCGTTGGCCACAAATGGATTGTCCCCGCCGGAGACTTTCAGGACGATGCCGGTGGTGTCCCCGACAAATTGAAGCTGCGAATTGTAGGTGCTGGGGGCATAGAGTTCATTCTGATCCACCTGGCGGCTTTTCTCCGATGTGAGCGGGGCTCTGAGAATGAAGGGCAGCGGGGTGATGCCGTCCTTCTTGTAGAACTTGAGGGTGGCCTTTGACGACCCTCCTGTGGTGCCCACCAGCATCAGCATGGGGTTATGCACCGACTCGCCAAAGGTCCAGGTGAGGACAGCGGGAGACAGTGATGTATTGGTGTTCGAGGTGTGCACGGTTTCCTGAGCCGGCCGCACGGGAAACACATAAAGACCCTGAGTGGCGCCGGTGGGTCCGCCGGTAAATGCGCCGCTGCCGGTCAGGCCGGTGTCCGCCAGTCCGCCGGCATACGTCACCGTGATGAATTTTCCGGTTTCATCAATCATATTGCCATTGACCGTGGTGGCGGCGGCGCTGGCCGGGGTGGTCCAGTCGGCGAAGCGCGGATTGGTGCAGGAATCCACAACGCCGGGCTGGTCGCAGAACTGGGTGAAAATGATGGTGGTGTCCTGGCCGCCGGCGTTGATGTCGGTGCCGGAGGCCAGCGTGGTGCCCGCGCGGACATGGGTCATTTTGATGATTTTCACCGGAGTCCTGAACGCGATGGTTCCCTGGGTGAGAGCCCCGATGGCGACGGAGTTGGTGCTGACCTGTTTCCAGAAATCGCTGTTGGCGCCGTTGGTGGTGGAGGGAGGGCTGGCGAAGCTGCTGGTGGAGCGGTAGGTGATTTCCAGCGGCAGGTTGGTCTCACCGTCGGTGAAAGTGTAAATTTTATTGTCCCCCCGCCGGATACTCAGGGCGAGATTCCGCATAGCTTTGCTGAAAGTGAAAGTCAGCGGCGTCTGATTGGGATTCCCCCCCCCGTTGTCATTAATGAAAAGAGAGTGATTGTAGCTCGGCTCGGGGGCTGTCGTCGTGGTGAAGACTGGAAAATAAAGATTTCTGTCCTCGATTTGTCCTCCTGACGTCGTATTGCCAATGACTCCGGTGGGAAGATTTCCACCGCCTGTGGCCGTGACCGTGCAGGTCACATTCGGCGTCCGGTCAATATCGAACGCCATGAGACCCACATTGCTGGCCGCGCCGGCGGTTACGTTGGTGAAATCGAAAGCCTCGCCATAGGAGCAGGGATTGGCCTTTGCCGCGGATGCGCTCAGCAGCGCCAGAGCCCCGGCCAGAAACGGCAGGGAAAGGCTCCCCGGGACAGGGCGTGGGCAGATGGAGATGGAAAAAAGCGGGGTGGAGCAGTGGCGGTGTTTCATATGGGTTTTGGATTTGAGGAATTTGAGGCAACCGGAGACTGAGAGTGGTGGAATTGCGCTGGGCGTTGGGGGCTGGGGGATGTTCCGCAAATCGGGAGGGCCCGCTGGCTCCGGTTGAGCCGCCGCCGCGCGATGGCGGGACTAAAAATCGGAAAATCGGAAATACGGAACCCCGTCCGTTCTGGCGGTGGATGGGTGAAAAACCGGCCCGCTGAAATCACTTCGAAAGCGTGTTTCGGTCGTGAGATGCGCGAATCATAAAATTTAAAATTATTTTTGACGCGATTTTAAGTATTTAAGCAATATCAATTTCATCAACACTTACCGATTAAATGTTCCATGAATTAAAACTGGAGAATTCCGTGATTTATTGACCGCTCGAACAGGAAATTCGAGACAGCGTCGACAGAAGTATTGGATAAAAAAACGCAAATCAACCTCAACTTGAAGGCCCCGACTCATCTTAAGCAATGATTTTACGGCCTAAATAAATTGTAATATATCGGTCGATTGCAGAAATTTCCGGGAAATTAAACCGATTTCATAGGCTAAAACCAATACAACCTGCTTACCATCAACAATTAACAGGTTATTGTTAATTATTCTATTTAACCGAACGCATGGTATGTAATTTTACACTGATGCGATTTCAACTCAAAATTACAGCATCAACTCAGCACTGTCTTATATTAGCGATGTTTATATTCCGCCGGACTTTGCTCCCTCAGCGGATTCAGGCTGTCCTCCGAAATGCGGATTCATCGGCGGAATTTCAACAAACGGGAGGCCGGCCGGAAGACCACTTCTCCTTGCCGACGGGACCCGGGCGGAAGGGGTAATTTCAACTGGCCGGACCGGACTTGGCTCCTTCAACCACCGCC
The DNA here is from genome assembly GCA_040386695.1 of Verrucomicrobiota bacterium. Lineage (GTDB taxonomy): Bacteria > Verrucomicrobiota > Verrucomicrobiia > Verrucomicrobiales > V1-33 > CAIZWU01. The sequence continues at coordinate 8,013 of JAZKFB010000134.1, read as the reverse complement.
GGAAATCCTGCCGTTTCCTCAAAACGCAAAAAATGCCGGCGGCGGGGAAATCACGGTCTGACGCTGTCGCGGATGACTGAAACGATCCTGGCCAGGCTTTCGACGGTTTTGGGATCCTTGGTGAATCCGGGGCTGTTTTCCCTGAGATAGCTGTCAATGCCCCCGCGCAGCGCTTCCCCGGAAGTTTGAAGGGTCAGTTTCCGGGTGGTGAGGCCATCCTCCGTGAAGGCGATGAGAAAACTCCGGGCGGTGCCCCGGAGGGCCGGGGGAGCGTCCGGCAGGAGAGTTTCCAGAGGTTCCCGCATGGAGGCGTCGCTCCAGCCACTGAGTGACTGAAGACCGGTGAAAGTCCAGGCATCGTCCGTCCGGTCATGGCACCGCTGGTAGCGGGCGGAAAAATGCTCCCCGAGCTGGAGCACCGCCTGCCGCTGGGCGTCCTCCAGCTCGGCGGGGGACATCCGTTTGAGCGCGAGCCAGTGGGCGCTGAAAATGAGAGGGATGTCCGCCGCGGGGATGGTGCGCGCCTTCACCGCGTGCATGGCCTGGACCAGCGTCAGCAGCGGTCCGGACGCGGAGGCGGAGAGTCTGGAGAGGTGGAAATCCATGGCCTGAATGGCCTGCGCCATCTCCGGCAGCGCCTTTTTGGCCAGTTCCGCGGCTTTGGCCCGGCACTCTTTTTCCTCCTCCAGGCAGCGCAGGGCGGACTCCTCCCGGATGGAGCCGAGAGCGCTGGGCCGCCGGTAATCCTCCGCCCAGAGGCGTTTTTTCTCCGCCATTTCAAGCTGCTCCCGGATCTGCTTCTGAATGGGGAGAAAATTGACCTCCGCCGTGTATACCTGACGGATGGCGTCGGAAAGACGCTGAAACCCGCCGGTCCTGTCGCCGGCGGCGATCGCATTCAGCCGCTCCACACACGCTTTCGCGCCCGCCAGGGCCGGGTTTTTCAGCGGAGCGACCGCCTCGGCCAAAGCCTCCACGGAGACCCCGGAGGCCGTCGCCGGCGGACGGGCGGCGCTCCCGGTGGTTTCAGAAAAAACCGGAGTGACGGGAATGCAGAAAAAAAGGAGCCATGGAAAGACAGTTTTCATAACGCTTTCTGATTCAATGGTCCGGTATAACCCATAATCACTTCTCCGGCAGCCGGAAAATTTGAAAACACGGAGGGGACGTAGGAGCCTGAAACCGGGCTCTCCGGCGGCGCGGGCGGAGAAAGGTTTCAGGACCCCATGATCCGTCACTCTTCGGATTTTTTCACATCCAGAATCAGCCGGGGGAATTTCGCGGGATCGGTCCACTGGAGGATTTTGTGGACATTTTCCCGGGAAAGCGCGGTGCAGCCGGCCGTGCCTTTGCCCGGACCGCTCCAGATGTGGAGGAAGATGCAGGAGCCGCCGCCCGGGCGGTTGGCGGGATTGTGGCCGATGGCGATGCCCTCGTCGTAAAGGCCGTCCGGACGGCGCATGATTTCGGCGCTGTCCCAGTCCTTGTCGGGAATGGCGGCCTCGTCCACAATCCGGTTATAATAGCGCGAATTCACATCATCCACCCCGCGCAGCGTGTCCGTGCATTCGCGCCAGGGAAGTTTCACGCCGGCGGCCTCCGCGGCCGGCCTCGTCCCGAAAGCCCAGGGAAGGGTGAAAATGCCGGCGGGACTGCGTCCGTCGCCCTCTCTTTTGTCAGGGAAAACGCCCGGATTCGGCAGCACCGGCTCCCCCAGACCCCAGCCGACGCCGTTGCGCCCGACATTGGCCTCCAGCGGCCCGGCGGCGGCGCGCCATGGCGACCGGTTCCCCGCGCGCTCCAGAAGCCAGACTTTGGCCGGCACCTGATCCAGGTGATCCGCCAGCACCAGAATCACCTGCCGGCAGTCCGCCGGAACCGCCGCGGCCATGGCCGGCGGGATGATTCCGCGCTGACGGAAGGGCAGCCACCACCAGACGCCGCCGGACAGCAGCAGCAGGACCGCCAGAAAAATTAACAGACGCTTCATTCCGGCGGGAAACCTAACACCAAATCAGGGAATTGTCATTCTGGTTTTCAGGATTTTGAAAATTACTTGACCAAACAGTCAAGAGTGCGATGGATGCGGCGTTCCCGATTTACTGACTCCCCAAATGGCCCGCTGCTGCGACACCAAAGAACGCCTCATCAAGGCTGCCTATGATCTCATCTGGGAAAGCAGTTACGGCTCGACCAGCGTGGATCATATCTGCGACCGGGCGGGCGTGCGGAAGGGCAGTTTTTACCATTTTTTTGAATCCAAAAGCCATCTCGCGCTGGCCACTCTGGACGATTCCTGGGCGAAAAAAGTGACCCGCCTGAACGAGATTTTCTCCCCGCTGGCGCCGCCGGCGGAACGCTTTGAAAAGTTCGCCGCCTTTGTCCTGGAGCATCAGGTGGAGCAGAAGGAGCGGATTGGCTATGTTTGCGGATGTCCCCTGTTCTCACTGGGTTGTGAGGTCAGCACCCAGGACGACAGGCTGCGGCTGAGGGTCGGGGAGATTCTGGAGCAGCATCACCGTTATTACGCCTCCGCCATTCTCGACGCCTCGCGCGCCGGACTCATGGATGGATCGCAGCCGGAGGAGACCGCGCGGATGCTCAGCATTTACGTGCAGGGCACCCTGACCCAGGCCCGGATTTCCAACGATCTCGCTCCGGTGCGGGATCTGGCGCGGGGGATGCTCGCCATTCTCAGCCTGCGTCCGGCCGCCGTCGCTTAGCGGAATTTTCCGTCTCCTCATTGGAGCCAACCAGTCAACTCCGGCAACTTTTTGCCCCTTTCCGTTTTTAAATATGAACCGATTCCTTCCTCTTCTGCCCGTGGCGGCCCTTATTTTCAGCTCCTGCAAACCCGCCGGAGGCCCGGAGGCGGCGGGCGGGCCCCAAGGGCCGATGCCGGTGATGACTCAAACCCCGGTGGCCCAGAAAATCTCGGACTGGGACGAGTTCACCGCCCGCATCGAGGCCGTGGATTCCGTCGAAATCCGGCCCCGCATCACCGGTTACATCGACAAAGTGGCCTTTGAAGCCGGTCAGCTGGTCAAAGCCGGGGATCTGCTTTTCGAAATTGACCCGCGCTTCGAGCAGGCCGCCCTGGCCACTGCCGAAGCCCAGGTGGCCACCGCCGAGGCCCGGCTGAAAAGCGCCCAGAGCGAGGCCGACCGCGTGGAGAATCTGCTCAAAGCCCGCGCCATCTCCACCGAGGAGGCCGACACCCGCCGCAATGCCCTCGCGGTGGCCAAAGCCGCCGTGCGCTCCGCCCAGGCCAGCCGCGACGGCGCGGTGCTGAATCTTGATTTCACCAAGGTCCGCGCCCCGGTTGACGGCCGGGTGGGCATCGCCCTCCAGACCAAGGGGAATTACGTCAGCGGCGTCGCCGGCTTCACCACCCTGCTGACCACGGTGGTCAGCGTCGATCCGGTCTATGTTTATGCCTCCGTGGATGACGCCTCGTTTCTCCGCTACAGCCGGATGATCCGCGACAACAAGCTGCCCGATCCCAAAAAGGAGAAGGTGGCGGTGGACCTGAAAATCGACGGGGAGACCGACTGGAGCCACAAGGGCTGGATCGAGACCTTTGACAACCGCATCAACCCCACCACGGGCAGCATCACCGTGCGCTGCGCCTTTCCCAACGCGGACGCCAGCCTCGTCCCCGGCTCGTTTGCCCGGCTGCGCATTCCCGGCAGCACGGAATACGACGCGGTGCTGATTGATGAGAAATATGTCCAGACGAACCAGGACGTGAAATACCTCATGGTGGTCAATAAGGAAAGCAAGGCGGAGGTCCGCCCCGTCACCCTTGGCCGCAGTTACAAAGGCCAGCGCATCATCCTCTCGGGCCTGAACGCGAACGACAAAGTCATCACCAGCGGGCTCCAGATCCTGCCTCCGGGCGCGCCTGTCCAGCCCATCACGCCGCCAACCGCCACAGCGGACGCGGCGGCGAAACCCACGCCCGCCACGGCGTCACGGTAAGAGAATCCGGGAGGGCGGCCTCCGCCGGACACGGAAAGAAAACAGGGGACCGGACCACCGGTGCGGTTCCCTGTTAAACCCCTGCTTTCCCTGTCCCGGAACCGCCCTCCCCTTCCCTGCCTTTTTCTCTTTTCCCTTCCCTTTCCACTTCATTTCCCGTGTCCATCAGTCACTTTTTTATCACCCGCCCGATCTTCGCGGGGGTGCTGTCTGTTCTTATCACGGTGGTCGGCGCGATTTCGCTCCGGTCATTGCCCATCAGCGAATATCCGGAAATCGTGCCGCCCACCATTGTGGTCGTCGCGGCTTATCCCGGAGCCAGTCCCGACGTCATCGGGACCACGGTTTCCGCTCCTCTGGAGGAAACCATCAACGGGGTCGAAAACAGTCTCTACATGTCCTCCCAGGGCACGGCGGACGGGACCATGAGCCTCACCGTCACCTTCAAGCTGGGCACGGATATCGACAAAGCCCAGGTGCAGGTGCAGAACCGCGTGAACCAGGCCCTGCCCCGCCTGCCGCAGGAGGTGCAGCGCATCGGCGTCACCGTCACCAAGCAGTCGCCGGACCTCACCATGGTCGTCCACCTGCGCTCGCCGGGTAAGAAATACGACGAAATCTTCGTCCGCAACTACGCCACCCTCCAGGTGAAGGATGTGCTCGCCCGCCTGCCCGGCGTCGGTCAGGTGCAGCTTTTCGGTTCCGGCGATTATTCCATGCGCGTCTGGCTGGATCCGGAAAAAGCCGCCTCCCGCAACATTACCGCCACCGACGTTGTGGCCGCCATCCAGCAGCAGAACGCCCAGGTCGCGGCGGGTTCAGTGGGCGCTCCGCCGCTGAAGGACGCCACCGCTTTAACGCTGACCATCAACGCCAAGGGACGACTGATCACGGAGGAGGAATTCGCGAAAATTGTCATCAAAATCGGACCCGAAGGCCAGCCGGTTTACCTCGGCGACATCGCCCGGATGCAGCTCGGAGCCAGCGACTACGCCCTGCGCTCGCAGCTCGACAATGAGCCCGCCGTGGCCATCCCCGTCTTCCAGCTTCCCGGCTCCAACGCCCTGGAGCTTTCGAAAAGTGTGCGCGGGGCCATGGACGAGCTGTCCAAAGCCTTCCCTCCAGGCCTGGAATACAAGATCGCCTACGACCCCACCGTCTTCGTGGACAAGTCCATCGACGCCGTCATCCACACCCTGCTCGAAGCCGTGCTGCTGGTGGTGCTGGTGGTGATTCTCTTCCTCCAGACCTGGCGCGCCTCCATCATCCCGCTGGTCGCGGTGCCGGTCTCGCTCATCGGCACTTTCGCGGTGATGCATTTCCTGGGTTTCTCCATCAACAACCTTTCCCTTTTCGGCCTCGTGCTGGCCATCGGGATCGTGGTGGACGACGCCATCGTCGTCGTTGAGAACGTGGAACGGAATATCGAGCTCGGCCTGACCCCGCTGGCGGCCACCGAGCAGGCCATGAAGGAGGTCACCGGCCCCATCATCGCCACCGCCCTCGTGCTCTGCGCGGTGTTTATCCCGACGGCTTTCATCAGCGGCCTGACCGGGCAGTTCTACAAGCAGTTCGCCATCACCATCGCCATCTCCACGGTGATCTCGGCCTTCAACTCCCTGACCCTTTCCCCGGCCCTCAGCGCCATTCTGCTGAAGGGGCACGGGACCAAAAAAGACCTGCTCTCCCGGGGCATCGACAAGGTGTTCGGGTGGTTCTTCCGGGGCTTCAACAAATTCTTCACCGCCGCCGCCAACGGCTACGGCTGGGGCGTCCAGAAGACCCTGCGCTTCAGCCTTGTGGCCCTGCTCATTTACGGCGGTCTCATTTTCCTGACGGCCAAAGTCTTCGACAAAGTCCCCGTCGGCTTCATCCCGCAGCAGGATAAACAGTATCTCATCGCCATCGGCAAGCTCCCCAACGGCACGTCCCTGGAACGCACCGAGGCGGTCATTTCGCGCATGAGCGCCATCGCTCTGGAAACGCCCGGCGTCGCCACCTCCGTGGCCTTCCCCGGCCTCTCCATCAGCGGCTTCACCACCAGCTCCAATGCCGGGATCGCCTTCATCTGTCTCGATGATTTTGAAAAACGCACCACCCCCGAGACCAGCGGCGCCGGCATCGCCGGCATCATCCAGAAGCGGCTCTTCGCTGAAATCCCCGACGCCCTCGTGATCGTGGTTCCCCCGCCGCCCGTGAACGGCCTCGGGACCAGCGGCGGTTTCAAAGTCCAGATTCAGGACCGCGCCAGCCTGGGTTATGCGGAGCTGTATGACGTGACCCAGAAAGTCATGGCCAAAGCGCGCCAGAACCCCGCCTTCGATCCCCAGCAGATTTACTCCAGCTTCGAAATCAACGTCCCCCAGCTCCAGGTCGAGGACAACCGCGTGAAGGCCATCGCCCAGGGCGTGAACCTTCAGGAACTCTACTCCACGCTCCAGATTTACCTCGGATCGCTGTATGTGAATGACTTCAACCGCTTCGGCCGCACGTATAAAGTCGTGGTCCAGGCCGACGAGGCCTTCCGCCGCAACAAGGAGGACATCAGCAAGCTCAAGGTGCGCAACGCCGCCGGGGAAATGATCCCCATCTCGTCGCTGCTCAAGATCCGGGATTCTTTCGGGCCCGACCGCGTGATGCACTACAACTCCTTCCCCGCCGCCGACGTCAACGCCACCCCCGCCCCCGGCTACAGCTCCGGCCAGGCCGAGGCCGCGATGACGGAAATTCTGAAGGAGGTCCTGCCGCGCGGCATGAATTACGAATGGACGGAGCTGAAATACCAGCAGGTGCTCGCGGGGAACACCGCCGTTTACATCTACCCCCTCTGTCTGCTGCTCGTCTTCCTCGTGCTGGCGGCGCAGTATGAAAGCCTGCGCCTGCCCCTGGCCATCATTCTCATCGTCCCCACCTGTCTGCTCAGCGCCATGCTGGGAGTCATGATCAAGGGCGGCGACAACAACATCTTCACGCAGATCGGCCTCATCGTGCTGGTCGGCCTGGCCTGTAAAAACGCCATTCTGATCGTGGAGTTCGCCCGGGAAAAACAGGCCCACGGCATGACCGCCGCCGAAGCCGCCCTCGAAGCCTGCCGCCTGCGTCTGCGCCCGATTCTCATGACCTCCATCGCCTTCATCGCCGGGGTCTATCCGCTGGTGATCAGCACCGGAGCCGGCTCCGAAATGCGCCAGGCCATGGGCGTCGCCGTCTTCGCCGGGATGATCGGAGTCACCATCTTCGGCCTCTTCCTCACTCCCGTCTTCTACTTCCTCCTCATGAGCCGCGGAGCCAAACCCAAACTCCACGCCAGCGAGTTGGAACATCAGACCCCTCCCCCCGTCACCCCCCACCCCGCCGGGCACTGACCGCTCACGGCCCGGTCCCGCTCCCCTCCAGCCCCTTTTGCGGAAGCAACCAAGCCTGAAGCCCGCTCACGTCCGAGGCCCGATTTCCCGGGAATACCATCTGAATCCCCAGGGACAGGCCCAGTTTCCCCGGGGACGGAGACCGCCTCCCCGGGGACGGAGACCGCCTCCCCGGGAACGGAGACCGCTCCCCCGGGGACGGAGACCGCTCCCCCGGGGATGAAGACCGCTCCCCCGGGGATGAAGACCGCTCCCCCGGGGATGAAGACCGCTCCCCC
>JAZKFB010000134.1:0-289 GCA_040386695.1 Verrucomicrobiota bacterium | reverse complement strand
GGGGATGAAGACCGCTTTCCAAGGGGCAGCGTTCACTTCCCAAGGGACGTAACCTGCAATCCAAGGGCCGGACGCTGCTTCCCTCCTGAAACAGACCCCATCCCCTCCGTGCCAAGCCCCGTCCCCGGCACGCCGGGTTCCGCCTCTGACACGCCGGGACTCATACCATCTGCATCTAAAAATCAGGGAATTTACGCCAACGGCGTAGCGTCCCTCAGCCTGGGTTGCCGACAGAGGAGGCTACCCCAGGTTTGTCCCCATCGTGTTTCCGAACCACAACGTGGTTCCG
>JAZKFB010000133.1:0-5599 GCA_040386695.1 Verrucomicrobiota bacterium | reverse complement strand
CTCAAACACCCCAAGCCTGACCGCCACTTTTACAGAATAACATTTGCACGGCCCCCGGCTGAAATCTCGTTGTTCTGATCCTTGTCGAGACTTGAAAGCATCGGATCCATCCGCATCACATTGGGCATGTTCGGAGCGGGAGGGCGGTTGGGAGTCTGTCCGCCGGCGGCGCCCCGGTCCGGCACAAAGGTTTTCCAGAGGGTCGCCCCGCTGCTCCTGTTCAGCGCGACCATGGTCGTCTCGTCCCCGCCGGGGGTGCAGATCACTTTGTCGCCGTCCACGAGCGGTGATTCCCGGTAACTCCACATCGGACTTTTCCCGCCGAAATCGGTCCGCAGATTCCGCGTCCACACCACCTTGCCGTCCGCCGCCTGAAGACAGACCACATTGCCCGCCAGACCCATCACATACAGCAGATTCCCGTCGACCGTGGGCGTGCAGGCCGGTCCCTCTTTGGACTGATTCCAGCTTTGGCTGTGCGCGGGAGCGATCCGCACCGCCCAGATTTCCTTCCCGTCCTTCTCCGAAAGCGCCCAGACGACCTCATCCGCTCCCCGGTGGCTCATCCCATAAATGCGCCCGGCGGCCACCGACGGCGTGCTGTCCCCGCCGCCCAGCCCTTTGACCGACCACGCCAGCGGCGGGCCGTCCTTCGGCCATTCCTGAAGCAGACCCGTTTCCTTGGAAACGCCATCGCGCCCGGGACCCTGCCACTGCGGCCAGTCAAAGGCTCCGGAAACCGCCCGTGGCGTGATGATGGCCAGTGAGGCCAGGCCGATAAGAATCAATGGTTTCATATAAAGTTCTATTTTGAGTTTTCCTGAATGGTATATTGATAACGCCGCCGCCCTCACTGACCGCCGGCCGGGCCGCCGCCCATCATTTGCAGAAAATGCTCCCGGCGCTGGCGGTCGTCCCCGCGCCTCTGATCGAAGAGCGCGGCCTGCTCCGCGGAAAGCCGCTCCCGGATAACCCGGTCCCGCTGCTCCTCCCTGGCACCGGGGACGAACGGCAGCGGATCCGGCCCGCCCGAGGCGGTGTCCGGCGGGGTCAGCTCAAACTGGGCCACCGCCTGGAAAATGGCGTCCTTCTGCTCCTGGCTCAGGTCAAAGCTCCGGCCCAGAGTCCGCAGGGCATCCGAAGCCACGCCTTCCGCATCATTGACCTTCCGGCGCTCCACGGCCTCCAGATGCCGCGCATACTGGTCTTTGGCCAGGATGGATTTTAAGGGATCATCCTCCGGCGTCCGTTCCTCCGGGCCGGGATTCATGGCTTTGAGCACGGCTTTGTCCTCCTCCGTGAGATTCTGAACGCCGCCAGCCAGGCGGGCGAAGGCCCCGGATTGCCGCGCCTGATCAAACGCCTCCGCCCGCCGCAGACTCCGCGCCGCATACACTTTCAGGATGGCCGCCCGCTGATCCTCCGTCAGCCCCGGCAGATACAGACCGATTCTGGCCAGCTCGCCCGCCGCCTCCCTGGCGCTTTTCTCCTTCAACTGAGCCGCCGTGCTGCCAGGCCCGGGAGCGCCGGATTTCCCCTTCGGCTGAGCGGAAGCTTCATTCGCCGCCACCGCCGCCCCGGAAGCCGGTGCGGGGCGCGGCGTGGCCGCCACCGGATTCACCTGAGAGGAAACCGCCGCATTTGGTGAACCCTGCCGCAAAGCCCGCAGGTCCTGCCGCAGCGCGCTGTTCTCCCGCCAGAGCCAGGCCACCGGAGCCGTCGCCAGCAGCAGGGCCAGACCGGCGATTTTAAGCCGCTGGGAGGAAACCAGAAAAGACAGCGGACCCGACAGCAGCAGTGACGATCCCGCCGCCCCGGCCGCCGCCGTCACCGCCGCCGAGGCTGCCAGCGCCCCCGCCGCCAAAGCCGCGGCCGAAGCGGGCGGAGCCAGCAGGCTTTGCGCGGAAAGCATCACCCCCAGCGCCGCTCCGTTGGTCGCAATGCCGCGCCGCCGCAGCAGACCGCTCAGCCTGTGCAGCGCGCGCTCCAGAACCTTGCGCACCGCCGCCTCGCTGCTTCCGGTCAGGGAGGCGATCTCCCGGATGCTCCGGCTTTCGAAAAACCGCAGCATCACCGGCTGGCGCGAGCGTTCCGGCAAACGGGCCACCGCCTCATCCAGATACGGGCGGACATCCTCCCACGGTGAGCCCTGGGAGCGGGGATCGGAACCGGCGTTGTCCATCATAACGTCATGACTGCGGCCCAGCTCCCGCAGAGCCTGCTGATAACGGAGGGAATTCCGCCGGGCATTGCGCGCCGTGAGAAAAGCCGCGCGGTGCAGCCAGCCGCCCAGGTGATCCGCCGGCACCCGGGCCGCACGGCGGGCCAGCAGGAAAAAAACGCTCTGGGCCACCTCGTCCGCCTGCGCCGCATCCCCCGTGCAGCGCAGGGCCACTCCCCGCACCATCGCCGCATGCCGGTCCACCAGTCTGCCGAACGCCTCCTCCTCCCCCCGGTCCGCAAAGCGCCGCAGCAGTTCCCTGTCGCCATCACTGTCCATGTCCTGGTTGGTGTCCATTCATTCACCCTCATGTCACCGCGCCGGGGAAGTTGGACATTTTTTTGCAAAGCCGCCGCAAATTTTTCCCCGGCACTGTGGAGACCTCCAAAAAGAACGCGAAACTTGCCCCGCCAGGGACGGCGCGCCCCGGATGGGAGGAAAGAGTGGCTGGAATATCTCCGCCAACGGGCAGCACAGGCGTCCCCCCCCTGTCCCGCCGGGCATCCTGCCCGGTGCCGGAGCATGGGCTGCCCCCAGCGTCCGGGATACAGGTCCTATAGGGCTTATAAGTCCTATAGGACCTGGCCGCCTTGAGCCATAAACCGCCGCCATAGCACGCCACAGCAGTGGCTCCGGACAGGGTGCCCGCTGGATATCGGCACTTTCCGGTTTTGCAGCGCCATGGGGTGGCTTTGCAGGCCCATTTTGCGCCTTTGCAGAACTTTTTTACGTCCCTGCATTTAAAAACATTGCCATGATTGAAGAGCAGTGATATTCCATGCGGAACAACTGCAACTTCATGCGGTCCGACGGCAGCTCTTAACTCCCTCATTCTTATGCCCATCTCCTCGAATGCGACTTATGTCCCCACGATGGACGACTTTCTGGCCCACTGGGCGAGTGTGAACGCGGCTCCGGACGGAGGCGGGGAGCTGATTCTGAAGAACGGGGAAATCCTGGGGGATCTGCGGGGTCAACGCCTGGCCCTGCTGGCGCTGCAGGGGGAGATTCTCAGCGCGCGGAATGACGCGCAGATCGCCCGGGCGGCCATTGAGCAGGGCAAGGCGCTGCTGAATGCGGTTTTGAACAAGTTCAATGACACTCTGGACGCTTATTTCAGCGGCTTGCCCCTGGCGGCGGTGCGGCCCCTGGTGCCGCAGCTGACGGCGGCGCAGCAGGACTTCACCAACCCCATGAGGGACGCGCTGGATGTGTGGAGGCGCATCAATGCGGTCTCCCCCGCTCCGGCGGGAGTGACGCTGCCACTGACCCTGCCGAATCCCGCCGGAGGCCGGCTGGACCGCGCGGGTTTTGAGGCCCTGGTGAACGCGCTGACGGACGCCTACGCCACCCTGCGGGCGGCGGAGAATTCCCTGAAAATCCGCCGGGAGGAGCGCACGGGGCTGCACTCGGCCATCCGGGACCTGCTGAAGCTTTACCGCCAGGCGGTGGCCGCGCGGTTTCTGGACAATCATCCCCTGGTGCTGGCCCTGCCCCGCCTCAGCCCGCCCGAAGGCGGACGCACCCCCGCCCCGGTCGCTGCCAGCGCGGTGCTGGTGCCGCCGGATACGGCGAAAATCGTGCACGAGGCCTCCGACGATCCGGATATCAAAGAGTACCAGCTGCGCGGCGTGCCCGGCTCGGAATGGAGCGCCGAGGACGCCGTGACCATCGCCACCCACCAGCCAGGGGATGCGAGGGAATTCATCACCCCCTTCAGCCTCACCCAGCCCGGCGCGGCCGCCTCCTTCGCCGTCTATGTGATTTTGGACACCGGCCACGAGAAAGGCTCCGCCCCCATGACTGTCACCCGCCCCCTGACCCCGGCGGAACAGTGAGTGGAGTCAGTCGGCCAACGCGGCAAGGCTGTCCTGCCTCCAGGGCCGTCTTCGAATTCCGCTGACCAGCCTCCTGATGGGCATTGAGGGGGCCATACGGCGATTGGGCCAGGACGGCGCGGGCAGGAGATCACCTGACTTCGAAATATCCACATCTTTGTTTTGCCGAATACAGCGGATTTTCTTGCAGCTCTGCGGGCTTGCCCACACGCTGCAGAAAATCGACATGATTTTCCGGAAGTTCTCCACAAATTCATATTCCGCCGGCAATGCGGCGGAATATAAAGGTGCGCACTCCCCACAGTCCTGCCACTGATCCAGTAGTTCGCCTAAAAATAATACGCGCCATGCTCCTTCAAGCCAGCGAGTGCTATTACCATCCCAATGACGAGAACGAATGTCTGACCGTTGGATTCAGAACTGAGGATGATCAGTATTTTCTTTTGAGCCGTTGCATTCATCCCACCGAACAGGACAGGCGACTTGGGCTCGACGGAATCCACCTTGAACTGAATGATCAAAGATACAGCTGCTACGACGGCATCCGTTCAGTCAGTGTTATGCCGACTTGTATCCGCTTTGATTTATCAGAGCAAGGAGCCGGTGCACTGCAGACGCAGTTCATTGAGATCACACATGATTTACCACCAGAGCGCTCCCATCAGATGCGGCTGATTCTGGGCGAGATGTTTACCGGCTTCCAACGGTATGCCGACCTCGGATAGATATTATGGCCATAACATTCCGAACCCAACCGCAACCAAAGGTGAACAACACGCTGATGCCAACGCCGGAGCTGCCCTGCCGTCGGAGTTTTCCGTGACTCGAACACGCCATTCCATTTCCATGTTCACTCCCGCCCCGGCGGTCGGCACAGCTTGAACGTTCGCCCAACCTCGAAAGCGCCCTTTATCATCGTGCCATGCCACGCAGCTTCAAAGAAACGCAACTTCAGCGCATTCGCGAGCTTTGCATTTTTCGCACACAGAAGCTGATTCTGGAGATGCGTGATGCGAGCAGTCTCGATACCGGGCACGGGACATCGCCACCCACGATTTATCTGTCCGAGGGGAGTGTCCTTGGTGACCACGGCATGATTTCGGGCCCTTTTCACTCTCATTGGAGAGTTTCGGCAGATTCGGCGGAGCCTATGGGTGATGTCCCGCCACCGTCGCTGGAGAGATCCGGTATGTATTATCTGGCCGGCAGCGCATCGTTCCTCATTCACGCCACCGAGCCGCTTATTTGGTTTGGATATCAGGTTGGGCCCCGCTACGGCTGCGGATGCAGGATAGAGGTTGCCATCTCCCTCGGGCATAAGCCATACTTTCACCGAGAGGCCGCCTTATGGCGCTCATAACCACGACCCTCACTGCGACGACAGCAAGCCAACCAAGGGCGCACAAGACGCTGGCGCCAACTGTCGGGGCGGCCCTGCCGTCCACGCTTTCCGTGACTTGAACCGTCATTCCGTTTCCCGCCCGTCGGCCGTGCAAATGTTATTCTGTAAAAGTGGCGGTCAGGCTTGGGGTGTTTGAGC
>JAZKFB010000132.1:0-25218 GCA_040386695.1 Verrucomicrobiota bacterium | reverse complement strand
CTCGAGCGTTCCGCCCGCCTCGATGGCAAGGGCTCGCTCACCGCGCTGCCGATCATCGAGACGCAGGCTGGCGACGTGTCCGCCTACATCCCGACGAACGTGATCTCGATCACCGACGGCCAGATCTTCCTCGAGACCGATCTTTTCAATCAAGGCATTCGTCCCGCGGTATCCGTCGGTCTCTCCGTCTCGCGCGTCGGTTCCGCCGCACAGATCAAGGCCACCAAGCAGGTCGGCGGCAAACTCAAGGGTGAGCTCGCCCAGTTCCGCGAGCTCGCGGCCTTCGCGCAGTTCGGTTCCGACCTCGACGCGAAGACCAAGGCCCAGCTCGAACGTGGTGCCCGCATCGTCGAATTGTTCAAGCAGCCCGCGTTCAGCCCCGTGCCGATCGAGCTGCAGGTCGCGATTCTCTTCGGCATGCAGAAGGGCGTCTTCGACGCGATCGACACCCGCAAGGTCGTGGCCGCCGCGCAATCGATGAAGGACTTTTTCAGCACGCGGAAGGATGCGCTCCTCACCGAAATCCGCACCAAGGCCGCGCTCGACAAGGATCTCGAGGCGAAACTCCAGGCCGCCACCGACGAGTGGAAGGGCAGCTTCAGCGCCTGATCCGTCCAGCGTATCTAGTATTACGATACTCGGTTCCTAATGGCTTCCACACGCGACATCCGCCGGCGCATCAAGTCGGTCAAGAACACTCGCCAGATCACCAAGGCGATGGAGCTGGTGGCCGCTTCGAAGATGAAGAAGGCCCAGCAGGCGGCGCTCGCCGGCCGGCCCTACGCCGAGCTGATGGCGCGCATGCTCGCGGCCCTCGCCGATCGCGTCGAGGAGGCGCAGCATCCGTTCCTCACGAAGCGCGAGGTGAAGACCCGCGGCATCATCCTCGTCACGTCCGACAAGGGTCTCGCCGGTCCGCTCAACGCCAACCTCTTCAAGCTCGTCACCGACATCAAGACGCCGGCCAAATACGTCGTCATCGGTCGCAAGGGCACGCAGTTCATCGCGCGCACGCATCGTGATCTGCTCGCGGATTTCTCGGTGACCGATCGCGTCGCGTTTTCCGAGGTGAAGGTCGTGGCCGAGTTCATGGTGAAACAGTTTCTCGAGGGCGTCGTCGACACCGTCGAGATCATGTGGCCTCGATTCCGGAACACGCTTGTCCAAGTGCCGACACTGCTCCCGCTGCTTCCGCTCACGAGCATCAAGGACGTGATCACCGATTTGCAGTCCGACGCCGGCAACAGTGCGAACAGCAAGTTGAGCGCGAGCGAGCAGCAGATGATTTTCGAGCCGGGTGCCGAGACGGTGCTCAGCGCGCTCCTGCCGCTCTACGTCAATCGCGAGATTCACCAGCAGGTTCTCGACGCGAAAGCGTCCGAACATTCTGCACGCATGGTCGCCATGAAGACCGCGAAGGACAACGCCACGAAGCTCCTCGGCGATCTCACGCTCGAATACAACAAAGCCCGTCAGGCGGCCATCACGCAGGAAATTCTCGAAATTTCCGCGGCTGCCTTCACGGCCTGATCTCTCTCCCTTTCACGCCACGCCACGACCCTCGTCACTTTAAGAAAATGAACACCGGCAAAATCGTTCAAGTCATCGGCCCCGTCGTTGACGTCCAGTTCGGCGAAAACGCCATCCCGCCGATCTATCAGGCGCTCACCGTCGACTTCACCGCCGCGGGCGTGAAGCAGAACCTGACGCTCGAGATCCAGCAGCATCTCGGTGCCGGTGTCGCGCGCACGATCGCCATGTCCTCCTCGGAAGGCCTCGTTCGCGGTATGACCGTTAATGATACGGGCGCTCCGATCTCGGTGCCGGTTGGCGCAGGCATCCTCGGCCGCATCTTCGACGTCACGGGGAAGACCGTCGACGGCCGCGGTCCGGTGAAAGCCGACAAGTTTTACCCGATCCATCGTCCGGCTCCGGCCCTTGTCGATCAGGATACGAAGGCCAACATTCTCGAGACGGGCATCAAGGTCATCGACCTGATCGCGCCGTTCACCAAGGGCGGCAAAGTCGGTGCGTTCGGCGGTGCGGGCGTCGGCAAGACGGTCGTCATCATGGAGCTCATCAACAACATCGCCAAAGGCCACGGCGGTTACTCCGTCTTCGCCGGGGTGGGTGAACGTACCCGTGAAGGTAACGACCTTTACTGGGAAATGATCGAATCCGGCGTTATCTCCACCGAGAAGGACGAAAAAGGACACGTCAAAATCGACGACAAAGGCCGCCCGGTCCTGACCGCCGGCTCCAAGGTGGCGCTGGTTTACGGCCAGATGAACGAGCCCCCCGGTGCCCGTCTCCGCGTCGCTCTCTCCGCCCTCTCCATGGCCGAGTATTTCCGCGACGAGAAAAACCAGGACGTGCTGCTCTTCGTGGACAACGTCTTCCGTTTCTCCCAGGCCGGTTCCGAAGTGTCCGCCCTCCTCGGCCGAACCCCCTCCGCTGTGGGTTACCAGCCGACCCTCGCCGCCGAAATGGGCGCGATGCAGGAACGGATCACCTCCACCAAGAGCGGATCCATCACCTCCTTCCAGGCCGTTTATGTCCCTGCGGATGACTTGACCGACCCCGCTCCCGCCAACACTTTCGCCCACCTGGACTCCACCGTGGTGCTGGAGCGTTCCCTCGCGGAACTCGGCATCTACCCCGCCGTGGATCCTCTGTCCTCCGTTTCTAAGGCTCTGGCCCCGGAAATCGTCGGCGAGGAACACTACCGCGTCGCCCGCGGCGTCCAGAACGTGCTCCAGCGCTACAAGGATCTGCAGGACATCATCGCCATTCTCGGGATGGACGAACTCTCCGACGATCAGAAACTGACCGTGTTCCGCGCCCGTAAAATCCAGCGCTTCCTCAGCCAGCCTTTCGCCGTGGCGGAAGTCTTCACCGGGGTGAAAGGCGTTTACGTCTCCGTCAAGGACACCGTCAAAGGCTTCGCCGAAATTCTCGACGGCAAACACGACAGCGTCCCCGAAGCCAACTTCTACATGAAGGCCGGCATCGACAGCGTGAAGAAGGATTAAGCAGAGAAGGGAAAAGGGTTCAGGTTTCAGATTTCAGGCCATAAAGCTGAAAGCCTGATTCCGGGTCCGCTTCCCAAAAGAGGGGAAAGGGTCTAGGCTAAGATTATAAAATTTGAAAATCTCATTGAGAGCCCTCCCTGAACCCTGAACCCTGAAACCTTTCACCTCCTCCTCCATGTTGCTCGAAATCGTCACTCCCGAAGGCAAAGCGTTCTCCGATACTGTTTCCGGCGTCGTGCTGCCCGGAGCGCTCGGCGAGATGGGCATTCTGCCGAATCACGCCGCGCTGGTCTCCACCCTGAACGCCGGCGAACTGCGCTACACCAAGGATTCCAAAACCCACGAGCTGGCCATTGGCTCCGGGTTCGCTGAAATCACCGGCGACCGCGTCAATGTCCTCACCGACATGGCCGTGCGCGACAGTGATATCGACGAGGCCGCCGTCCAGGCCGCCCTCGACCGTGCCCAGTCCCGCCTCAAGGAGGACGTCCTCCCCGAGGAGATCGCCGCCGTCGAAGCCGCCATCGTCAACTCCCTGGCCCAGCTCCAGCTCAAGCGCAAACGCCGCACGGTCTGAGGAGTTCCTCCGAACCCCGGATCGCTCAATCCCGGCGGGCATCACAGCCTCCACTTCAAACACCCGGCCTCATCGCCGGGTGTTTTTGTTTTATGCCGCCCTGCCCGGGCACCTGCCGGTGACGGGCAGGGAGTCTGTGGATACCTGGGAATGCCGCCTTTCCTTCAGTGCCGGCGACGGCCCGATGGCGTTTTTTGATTTATATCGGATGGCGCGGAGGTTTTTTCTTGTGGTTTCTGGTTTTTAACGATTAATAAAATGAGATTAAAAATTTGAGCCGATGAAGAAATTAAAATTGATCCACGCCATTCCGTCGGTAATCCTCCTGGGTGCTGTCCAGAGCTTTGCCGCTGTTCTTTTCAGCCTTCCCGC
This sequence comes from Verrucomicrobiota bacterium, assembly GCA_040386695.1. GTDB lineage: Bacteria > Verrucomicrobiota > Verrucomicrobiia > Verrucomicrobiales > V1-33 > CAIZWU01. Next base: position 21,237 of record JAZKFB010000132.1, on the reverse strand, counting down.
CGCTCAGGTGATCACCGGCGGCGGAACCGGCACGGCTATCGTGGACACGACGAACGACACCGGGGACTGGATCACGGCCGGCGGCTACAGCACGGGCGCGGGCACTGTGCCGCTCTATTTGCAGGTGACGATGAACATCACCAACAATGCGGGTGAAACGGGAGGCGGTGGTTTTTTTACAGGCTTCCAGCTTTTTAAAGCCGGAGGGGAGAATTTTGCGGTGGGCAACTCCTGGGGCAGCCTGAACTGGGGCGGGTTCCAGGCACCGGCGGATTACGAGGTGACCGGGAATCCGGCCTACATTCTGGGCACTCCGGCCAGTTTCGTCATCAAGCTGGATCAGGCGCAGAACACCGCCACGGTCTATTATAATCCCAACCTCGCCCTTTCCGAAGTCGCTCAGGGTGCCGCCAAAACCACCGTTCTTTCGGGTATGGGAGTGAAGGATGAATTTGACTCGCTGAATATCCGGGCCGGGAATGGCACCGGCTCCAACACCTTCTCAAACATCGTGGTGAGAAACGACTCTCCCTTCGCGGCGGTTCCCGAGCCGGGAAGTGCCCTGCTGGCCGGAATCGCGTCCCTGGGACTGATCCGGCGGCGCAGAGCATGAGGAAGAGAGCGAAGGCTTCAGTTTTCCCGGGGAGGAATGCCATGCGCCTCCTTGGAAAACAGGGTTTGGAATGAAGCCGGATTGAAAGAGAAAGCTGCCCGGCGGCATGACGTTCTTTTCCCATGATTCCTCGCCGCCTGTTCTCATGGCCGCTTCTGTCCGCAGGGGCATGGCTGGTTGCTTTCCAGCATCCGTCGTCCGCGGGCGGCGGGAAGTTTCCAATGCGACCCGATTCCCCGGACAACTTCGAACTCACCCAAAAAATCCGCGGGCTGATTGTTAAAACCAACGGCGAGGGCAAGGAGGCGGCGGACTTCAAAGCTTATGCCGGCACCATGGTCAAGGGACCCACGCCCCGGAAGTTTGACATGGTGCCCATTCCCGCCGGGGAATTTCTCATGGGCAGCCCGGACACGGAGGCCAGCCGCAAACCGGACGAGGGGCCGCAGGTGCGGGTGAAAATCGACGCTTTCTGGATGGGAGCCACCGAGGTGACCTGGGCTCTCTACACCCCCTTCATGATCACGCCCGACGCCCGCTGGCGTGACGGCAGCCGGAAATATCACAAGCCGGAGGATCCGCCGGTGGACGCCGTCAGCGCGCCCACCACCCCTTACACCGACATGAGCTTCGGCATGGGCGGGGACGATCGGCCGGCCATCTCCATGACGGAGCATGCGGCCAGCAAATTCTGCCAGTGGCTCAGTGCCCAGACCGGGCAGTATTACCGTCTGCCCACCGAGGCGGAGTGGGAATACGCCGCCCGCGCCGGCACCACCACCGCCTGGTCCTTCGGCGATGACCCCGCCAGGCTCGGGGAATACGCCTGGTATTTTGAAAACAGCGGTGAAACCCACCCCCTCCATCCTGTGGGCCTGAAAAAGCCGAATCCATGGGGTCTTTTCGACATGCACGGCAACGCCGCCGAGTGGGTGCTGGATCAGTACAGTCCGGACTTTTACAGCAAACTGAAGGAGCAGGCCGGGAGCGGACGGGCGGAGAATCCTTATAATAAACCAGTTACGCTCTATCCCCGCGTGGTGCGGGGCGGCTCCTGGGACGATGAGGCCAGGCACTTGCGCAGCGCCTGCCGCCGCGCGTCGCAGAGCATTTGGAAAGGAGCCGACACCGATCTGCCGCAAAGCCCATGGTATCATACCAGCGCCCAGTTTCTCGGCATGAGAATCGTGCGCCCCCTCAAGCTGCCCTCCGCCGAAATCATGCACGAAGCCTGGAATCTTGGAGCCATGGTGGACTGAAGGCCGCTATCCCGCCGCTGACTTCGGTTTAAAAAGAGAGCGGCCATCCGTGAATGGCGGTTCCTTCCGTCCCGCTTCACCGCAAAGACCGGCACGGCTCCAGTTGCCGCGCGACAATTTTTCCAATGGGCCATGGAGACGGCAGGAGTGGATATAAATTGTTAACTTATTAACCGCCAATGACTTTGATTGATATTAAATGTCAGTCGATGGAGTGTGTTTGGAAGAATGTTGATTTAAACTTTAAAACAGTTTGCGTGGAACGATGGAATGATGATAAGAAGCCGAATTTTTATTCATCAATTTTCATTTATATGATTCCTTTTTTCGGCGGCTGGCGCTGGGTGGCACGATTTTCTTCCCTGTTTTTAGTCCTGTCGAATGCCCCATCACCGGCGCAATCGGTCACAGCCGGAACTCCCGGGGTCTTGGAAGGGGACAGCATTCCGGCGGATGCGGAGTTCAACTATCAGTTCCCCGGGGAGAAGGCCGGAAGCCGCGGTTTTGAGTTTGCGGTGATTCCAGGAGAAATGCAGTCGGGAGTGGATTTCACCCCCTTGCGCGAAACCCTGACGGCTGCTCCTGATCAGTATTTGAAGGGAACTTTTCACGTTCCCATCCTCCCTGACCGGAGGCCGGAGGACAATGGCTCGCTGAGCCTGGTGGTGAGGCGGCCGGAAGCGGCAAGCTGGGCGGCCTCCATGTCCGCTCCGCAAACGCTGTCCCAGTTCACGTCGGCCAATGGCGGCGCGAGGATTCTTTACTGGGGTGACGACATGGTGGTGACGGCGCGTGTCTCCGCCTCGCGCCCTTCAGTAACGATGCTGGACACCTGGCAGCGGCTTTCCGACGGGAGTCTGGTTCTCCGGAACAGTATGGACGTCTGGGGGTTTGAGGCGCTCAAAGCCCAGGTCAGCAACCGGACTCTGATGGTTTCCGAGCCGCGTGCCGCGAGGGTCTGGAGGCTTTCCCTGCCAGATTTCACATGGCAGGCGGCGTCAACGTTTCTCACGGGCGACACTGATTTAAATTATTTGAAGCAGGACAGGCTGATTCTGGCTCTGGAGGAGGGCAATACTGTTTACAGAATCGACCCCTCGGCTCCCGATGGATGGAGAAGGACAGGATTTCTGGGGGATGGGAAAATTCTGGCCATGGCTCCGGACACCGCGCTGATTGATCAGAAAGGTTTTTTAACTGTCTGGGGCCGCAGCCCGGGGTCCGAGGATCAATGGGTGCCGGAATATGAGCCGCGCACCCTGCCCCGGAGAGCCTCCGCGACCGGAATGGCTCTGGCTCCCGGCATGTTCACGGTTTTCGGACCGGCCGGTCTTGAGGTTCACGAACGTTCGGCTGACGGAGTCTGGGCAAAAATAGCCACCCTGCCCGTGATCCTGAAGAAAGAGAGTTCGAATGTGGCCATTGCCGGAGACTGGATCGCGGTCCTGCAAAGCAACCCTGAACAGGCATCGGAGAATGACATTATTCGGCTTTTTCTGCGGAGTGCGACGGACCGTGCCCTCTGGGAGGATGCCGGAACGCTGCCAGGACCTCCCCCGGGGGGCGATAGTCGGCTCTTCTGGCGCGGGCCGGAGCTGCTGGCTTTCACCTCCAGGGCCTATCTGGGATATTCGGCGACAGTCCGGCGCTTTGAGGGAGCGACGGTCACGGTGACGGATGATGACCGGCGGAAATTGAATGTCACCACTTTTGCGGGCAGGGAGCCGCTGGGAAAGGAGGGAAAGGGTGTCTGCTTTGCGGAACTGCCTCTGCCTGCGGAGGAGCCGGTGCCCGTGGATTACCGGCTTCTGTCCGGCACGGCTGAAGCCGGATCGGATTTTGTGGCGGCTTCGGGACAGGTCACCATTCCGGCGGGATCGGCCCGGGTCCGTGTTCCAATCACGCTTCTGCCGGACAACACGAGCGAGCCCCGGGAATTTCTGACCGTCGAACTGAGCACTGCCGGGCAGCCGGTGGTTTCGGGGAAACTGGAAATCGTGGACACCAGCGTGTCCACGGTCCTCACGGCGGCCGCGACTCCTTTGCTTGAGGGTTATGGCGGGAGCACGGTCTCCGTGAGTCAGGCGGCGGTGACGGGTGGCTCGCTTTCGGCGGTCCCCTTGGCGTTTCAGTTCACCAGCGGCGGGCTGGCGGGGTCGCAGATCTCCGGGCTGGCGGCCCGGAATGAGGATCTGCCCACCATTTCCAGCCCGGTAACGCTGACGGCAGCGTCCCCGGCCACCACCTTTTCCTTGTCCGCTTCCCAGGATTCCATTGAGGAAATGGCTGATGAGCGCATCCAGGCGTGCTTTTCAGGCATGGGGAGCCAATACGCCGCCGGCAGCATGGGCTGGGCCTTTTCGGCGGCCGTGCCTCCTTCTCTCCCTGCCTTCCCGACAGACTCTGATTTGGGGCCGACAGAATGGTCCATTGGCGGAGACTGGTTATTTATAAACCTGGGATCAGCGATTGCCTGCTATCGTTTCAACCCTGCGGAGGAGAATATATCCCCGGCTGTGCAGTATCTGCCCCGGGATGGAAAATCAGGCGAAACTTTCATGTCCTCCGATGAACGGACGTTGCTGCGGGCTTTTCCGCCGGTGGCCGAAGAGGAGGCGCGCCAGGCTTTGCGCCTTTATGAGCGTGCCGGTCCGGCTGACGCGCCATGGCGGCAGACTTCGGAGTGGGTGCGTTCCAAGGGGACTTCCGACTTCAAGCCCCGGCTGGTGAACTCCAGCATGATCCAGTGGGGCAGGCTGCTTTTTGAACGGGCCGGCGGCGATTGGGAATGGCGTCTCTCCGGAGCCCTTCCCGCTGAAATTCTCGCCGTGGATGGGGACTGGCTGCTCACAAAAGACGGGAGCCCAGGCCAGGTGCGGCTGCTGCGCCGGTCGGAGGATGGTCAGCCGGACTGGAAACTCTCCGCTGTTTTCGCAAAAAGCGCTGACCAGCAGAGTGACATCAATTCCGGCGCACTGCTCGGAGCCACCCTGGTGCTGAACGATTCCAAAAAAAGAGCCGAGATCAGAAGGCTTCAGCCTGACGGCACGTGGGCCTTTGAGCAATTCATTCCCGAATCCTCCGCGACTTTCATCGAAAAACAGTTAACGAGCGAGGCCACGCTCCTGGCCGAGGGCCGGATATTCAGCCGGATTGGTCCGGAATCCTCACCCTGGGTGAGAACCGGGGATCTTCCCAAAAACACCAACACGTCCTGGAGTGGTTTTTCCCTGTCGGATCAGGGACGCTTCCTGGGCCGGATTGAATACAGTTATGAAAACTCCGCCAATATCCCCCGGCTGAGTCTGCTGACCGCCGGTGCCGGCCTGGCCATTGTGGATGACGACAGCCTGAAGTTCAGCATTCGGAACATGGACGACACCGCCCCCTCAGGATGGGAAAGCATGGGAGGAGAGACGGTGGCCAATTTGAAAGTGGTGGCCAGCAAGCTTCCGCCGTTCTCCATGACTGTCCGGGTGCGGTCCGCCGACAACGGCAGCGCCCGGGCCGGGGTGGACTATGCTCCTGTGGATTTTGAATGGCCGGTGCCCCCGTCCGGCATCAATGACACTTTCCTTACTTCCGCCGGATTTCCGCTCCGCATTCTGAGTGACCGCATTCCCGAGGACCGGGAGACTTTGAATCTGCTCATGGATCCCGTTCCTTTCGGCTATACGGATGCCGTGACCGCCATGACGATTTCAGACCGTTATCCGCAGCTGTTGGACAAATCCTTCCTGCTGGCGGAACCCGCCTACAGTCCAGTGGCCCAGGCGGCGCGGTTTTTCTTTCGCACCGCTTTTGATCAGGACATTCCGTTCAGCGTGACCACAGCCGCCGTCACAGGCTTTGAAAATGCCACTCCTGGTCAGGATTTTGTCCTGCCGGGGGAGCCGGTGATTTTAAAGGCCGGGGAAAGCCTCCTGTGGGTGCCGCTCACCCTCCTCGCGGATACTTTGGATGAGCCGCTGGAGCAGGTTCGGCTGACGATCTCCGCCAAGGGGGGGCAGATTACCGCCAGCGCCATCATCAAAATCGTTGATGCCACCGTTCCGGGATTGGCCGGGGACAGCTACACTGGAACCCAGGGAAGCGTGCTGACGGCTGACGGACTGAATGGAAATCCGCCCGGACTGGGCGCGAATGACCCCTCTTCTCCCGCAGGCACTTATTTCCTGAACAGAACCTCGTACTGGGGCTGGGAAAGCATCCGTGTGCAGCCGGACGGCAGCTTCGCCGGCACGCCGGAACCGAATGTGATCGGGCCGGTGCGTTTTGAATACAAAGTGGAGAGCATCCCTTTCCAGCAATTCCTCAAGTCCTCCAGCACCTGGAAATACCTGCATCCGCTCGACGGCATGGATCCGGCCATCGCCAATCCCGCCTTCACCGGCACTTGGGCCACGGCCGGTTTTGACGACAGCGACTGGGACAGCGGCAGCGGAGTGATCAGCTATGGCGGGTTTGACGTTCAGCTGCAGCCGGTCAAAAACCTGGCGGCGCCTCCCTCGGGGAAACGCTACACGGACTACTTCCGCGCCACCTTCCAGTCCGCCGGCGCGGTCGATGCGCCGCTCACCCTGCGGCTCCACTGCGATGACGGGGCCATTATTTATGTGAATGGGATTGAGCGCGGGCGGGTGGTTTCCACCACCTCCACCACCTTCGCCGGCGCTGCCGACACTTACACCATGGTTACCATGGGCAGTCAGAGCAGCACCCAGGAGGTTGCCCTTCAGACCGTGAATCTTGGCAGCGTCGCCCTCAATGCCGGGACCAATGTGCTGGCCATTTCCCTGCACAATCTTGAAAATACCTCCTCGGATCTCGGACTGGCCCTGGTCTCGCTGGAAACAGAACTTATCAGCGACCCCGTGCCGGTCACAATCACTTTCGCGGATGCTCATCTGCCGTCCACCGGAGTGGCGGACAGCTACACGGTTCCTCAAAACGCGGAATTTCTCTCCTCCGATAACTACAGCTCAAGTCTGTTGGAGAATGACAGGCTGATTGCCCCGTCCGGGGAGTTTTACGATCCCGTGCTGGAAATCACCGTTTCCCCTTTGCCCGCCGGCACTCTGTCGCTGGTGGGAAACAGGGGCCACTTCCGTTACACACCTCCGGCTGATTTCACGGGGACTGTCGGGTTTACTTACCAGATCCGCGACAAGGATGGCCTGTCCCTGCCGGTTCCGGTGACTCTGAATGTCCGGCCCACCCTGCCTTTCGACCGCTGGAAGGCCGGGGCTCTGTCCGCCAATGCCAGCGGCGATGCCGACGCGGATGGGGACGGCTGGAGCAATTTCCAGGAATACGCCCTGGGCAGCGACCCCCGGGAGCCGGTCACGGGGCCGGGTTATGGATTTGCCGCCGAACCCGACGGCAGCCTGAGCCTGCTCATCCGTCAGGCGGAGGATCTGGCCTGGCGGCTGGAGTCGGCCTCTTCCCCGGAGGCCACGGACTGGCGGGTTCTGCAGGAGGGCCGGGGGCTTAACTACCGGAGTCCCGAGGTTCCGGGAATCACTTTCGCCACCGTCTCCACAGAGGCTCTGCGGATGAGGATTGTGCCGCCCGCCGGCAGGCAGCCCCGTCTTTTCTACCGCCTGCGCACCACCCGCATTCCACCCCAGGGCTGAGGACCTGTTTAAGAGTCTGCTGGAAAAACCAGGGTGCCGGCTGCTTCACCGGACTGCCGTTCCGGGTGATCGGACCGCAGTCCCGGCCTGGCCGGTGAAAGCGGATGCGGGGCAAGTGTCATGGGCGGAAATGGAGGGCAGGGGCCATGCGCTCCAGGCGGGGATAAGCTACGGGAATCGGTCTAAAGTCCCGGCAGTCAGGAGGTTGTCAGATTTGAGGGGGTACTGCGGAAGATCCCCTCCGATCCTTTTAGGATCCCCCTCGATTCTTTGAAGATCGGCTCCGATTCCCTGAAGATCGGCTTGGATCTTCAGGGAATCAGCCCCGGTTTCCGGAGGGTAGGCACCGATCCTCCGCAAGTCGGCACCGATCCTTGGAAAGTCAGGCCCGATTCCCGGAAGGCCGGTCCCGATTCTTAAAAGACCGGTGCCGATTTCCGGAAAATCGGTCTGGATCTTTGCGGATCGGGCGGGACGCCGGCCCGCAGCGCCCGCTCAGCCGACGCGGACGGCGTGTTTTTTGTCGAGGCGGAGGATGTCGCCGGGGTTCAGGGACAGCTCGGCTTTGGGGTCGGAAAGGACGGTGTCGTTGAGGCGCAGGGACTTGCCCTCGACGAGGCGGCGGAGGTCGGCGTTGGATTTGACGGTGCTGAAGCAGTCCTGGTAGGCCTGGGCGCAGAGGGCGAGAAGACGTTTGTCGGCTCCAGGGGTGAAAATGGGGAGGTCGGCGGCGCTGAGGTCCTTTTTGGAGAACCGGGTGTCCCAGTCCGCGCGGGCGGCGTCGGCCTCGGCCTGGCTGTGGCAACGGGCGGTGAGGCGGGCGGCGAGTGATTTTTTGGCCTCCATGGGATGGGCATCCGAAGGCAGGGCCTCGCCGAGCAGCAGCAGGTAGTAACGCGCCATCAGCTCATCGGAAATGCTCATGGCCTTGCCGAAGATTTCGCCGGGGGCCTCGCTGAGACCGATGTAGTTGCCGTAGCTTTTGGACATTTTGCGCACGCCGTCGAGGCCTTCCAGCAGGGGCATGGTGATGGCGACCTGCGGGGGCTGGCCCTCCTCTTTCTGGAGGTCGCGGCCGACGAGGAGGTTAAAAAGCTGATCGGTGCCGCCGAGTTCGACGTCGGCTTTGATCATGACGCTGTCCCAGCCCTGCATGATGGGGTACTGCAGCTCGTGAAGGCGGACTTCGCTGCCGTTCTCAATGCGGTTTTTGAAATCCTCGCGCTGGAGCATCTGCTGAAGAGTGACCCGGCTACTGAGCTTCACGACTTCGGTGAAGGTCATTTTACTGAACCATTCGCCGTTGTGGACGATCTCCGTGCGGTCGCGGTCGAGGATTTTAAAAACCTGGTCGGTGTAGGTTCTGGCGTTGGACATGATCTGCTCATGCGTCAGCGGCGGGCGGGTGGCGGAGCGGCCGGAGGGGTCGCCGATCATGGCTGTGAAATCCCCGATGATCAGGACGGCGGTGTGCCCGAGCTCCTGAAACTGCCGCAGTTTCTCCAACGCCACGCTGTGCCCGAGATGCAGATCGGGCGCGGTGGGGTCGGCTCCGAGTTTGACGCGCAGCGGGCGGCCAAGGGCGAGTTTTTCGGCGAGTTCCTTTTCGGAATGGATCTGGACAGTGCCGCGTTTGAGAAGGGAAAGCTGGTCGGAGACGGATTGCATGGCTGGTAAATCGCCCCACGGATGGCACGGATTGCCGGGATGGACACGGGGATTTTTCACCCGTCCCGCCGCCGGGATGTCAGCTTCTCTTTCCGGGTTTCACTGCGCAGGTCATTGAGCATGAGGCGGTGCGGATATTTGCAGTGCCCGATCCCTCATGAAAGTTCATCAATATTTCATTGATTGGAAGTTAAAGAACGGATGCCGCACCCCAACCATGAGTTTCTTTCTTATGCCCTCCCGAGTCTTCCCTCTTGCGCCTGTTCTGGCGTCCCTCGCCGCCGGTCTCGTCCCTTCAATGGCGGGAATGATCACCTGGCAGGAGCCCTTTCCCGTGGCCGCCGCCGCGGATATTAACAAACCGGCCGGCGGCACCCTGAAATTTGCCCTCGCCTTCCGGAATGCCGCATGGCCTGAGGATCAGACGATTAATGGAATTTCCTTCACGCCGGGAACGGCGAATGTGGCCGGTTTTCTGGCTTCCGATCTGACAGCCGGTCCGGCGGCCGGAAACGGGTCGTTCTTCACGGGCACCACCGACGACACGGACCTGACGGCGCTTCTCGACTCCCAGTCCTATAAAATAGGGGATCCCGCCACCGTCACCCTCACCCTCCAGGAGCTCACACCCGGCAGTATCTATCAGCTCCAGCTGATCGTGGGAGCGGATGACCGGAGCTGCTGTTCCGGGCGCACGTATGAACCGGATAATGGAATGGGGGTTTTTGACACCGGAAAAACGCTCCAGCGCGGCCAGCATCATTCCATTCTGGGCACGTTCGCCGCCAACGGGACGACGCAGGCGATCCAGTTCCGCTCCCTGAATGGCGCGGGGGGAAACAGTGATCCGGCCATTTCCGCGCTGATTCTCCACGAGACCGGAACGGTGACGGACACAGACGGGGACGGGCTCCCCAACGACTGGGAGATTCTTTACAACCTCAATCCCAACCTGAAGGATTCCAACAGCAACGGCGTTCAGGACGATCAGGAGGACGGGGATAATGACAGCTTGAAAAATATCGGGGAACTGGCCGCCGGGACGGATCCGACCAAGCCGGACACGGACAGCGACGGCCTGAAGGACGGGGTGGAAACCAAAAGCGGCTCGTGGATGGACCTGACGGACACCGGCACCGATCCTCTCAAGCCGGACACGGATGGCGACGGACTGCCGGATGGCGACGAGAAATTTCAGCTGGCCAATGGCTCCGATCCCAACAAGGCGGACACCGATGGGGACTTCTTTCCGGATCCTGCGGAAGTGACGGCGGGTTCGAATCCCAATGACCTCAATTCCACTCCCGGGGGACTGAAAATCGAATCCCTCGGCACCGGCACCGCCGCGCTTCCCGGACACGATGCCACGGATCCCGAGCAGAACGGCGACGACTCCGCCGGAGGGCAGGGGGCCAATTTCAACTGGGTGGAGGTGACCAGCACCACCGGAGCCAATATCGCTTTCGACGGGGAAGGGGCTTTGAGCATTTTTGACAACCGGGCCGCCGCCGGAGCGGACAAATGGTGCTGCGCCGCGGCGCCTCAGGATCTCACCGTGCAGTTTCTGGGCGAACTGTCCCTGACGCACTTCACGATCACCTCCAGCAACGATTCCCCCGGCCGGGATCCGTCGGCCTTCACCATCGCCGGTTCCAATGACGGTGTTGAATTCACCACCATCGCCGAATTCAACGCCGCCAAAGGGCCGTGGACGCAAAGGCTGGAGGTCATCAAATTCACCCTCGCCGCTCCCGCGCCCAAATACACTTATCTGCGTTACGCGGTCACCGCGGCTTCCGGCGATCCCGCCCACGCCATCTCGGAGATCGAATATTTCGGGGTCAGCACGGATACGGACGGGGATGGCATGTCCGACGCCTATGAGGAGGCCAACGGGCTGGACAAGGGGAGCAGCGCCGACCGGAACACGGACAAGGATCAGGACGGTTTGAGCAATTTTGAGGAATTCACCCTGGGGACCAATCCTCAGAAACAGGACACCGATGGGGATGGCCTTTTTGACAAGGCGGAGACCAAAAGCGGTGAATGGAAAAGTGCCGCCGAGACCGGGACCGATCCGCTGAAAGCGGACACGGACGGCGACGGGCTGCCGGACGGCGTGGAGAATCCCGACAAGCCTTACACCGGTCCGGCTCAGACCGGATCCAATCCCAATCTGGTGGATTCCGACGGGGATCATTTTAATGACGGGGTTGAAGTGACGGTGGCGTCCAATCCCGGCAGCGCCGCCAGCACCCCCGGTGGAGTGAAAATCGAAATTCTCGGCACCGGCGCCGCCTCCCTGCCCGGCGGCGATCTGACGGATCCGGAAAATGACATCGACGACTCCGGCGGCGGAGCGGGAGCCAATTTCAACTGGACCTCCGCCACCGTGAACGGAGTGGATGCCATCTTTGATGTCGAAGGTCCTTTGAGCGTTTTCGACAACCGTCTGGGCCCCGCCACCGACAAATGGTGCTGCGCGGCAGCGCCCCAGGAGCTCACGGTGGAATTCCCGGCTCCGGTTTCCCTCACGCATTTCACGGTCAGTTCCTCGAATGACACGCCGGGGCGGGATCCGGGGGACTGGGGGATTTACGGCTCCAACGACAAGGAAACCTTCACGCCCATCGCGGTTTTCACGGGCACCAATGGTTTGTGGACCGAACGGCTCCAGGTCATCAAATTCACACTGGGCGCGCCCAGTGCCGCTTATAAATATATCCAGTACGCGGTGACGGCGGCGGCTCCCGGCCTTGCCGCCCATGCGGTGGGTGAAATTGAATATTTCGGTGGCGGGGGAGGCGGGCCCGCCGTGCCCGGATTCAGCATCACCGGCATCAGCCGCAATCCGGCCACCGGGGCCATCACCCTCACCTGGAGTTCCATCCCCGGGAAAACCTACGCGGTCAAATACTCCACCAGCCTGACCTCCTTCCCCGGAGACCTCGGAGTCACGCTGGAAGCCGCCGCCGCGCCCGCCGCGACCACCAGCCACACCTTCCCGAATCCCCAGCCGGGTGCCGGGCGGCTTTTCTTCCGCGTGGAGCAGCAGTAACGCGGCGGCGGATTTCAAGGCGGCACCCTTAAAAAATTAATCGTAATTTAAATTATTTCTTGCCAATCAGCGGAAGTATCGTTAAAGTCTGATTATTCTTTAGGGGGGAATAGCGGCTCCGGGATGCTGGCAACAGCGCCCGGAGCTGTCTCTTTTCAGGCATACCGCCCGGACATTCCGGCCTGCGGAAATGCCAGTTTGAACGGTGCGCCCGAAATATACGCGGCTTCCCGTTTTTGTTTTCCCGGCTTGGGTGAAATTCGGGCGTCGGGGGCACTTTCATAAGGCGTTTAACGCTAAAGATATAGAAATATGGCCCTTAAAATGGGGCGAAATTTCCCATATTTTTCCGCAGTAAAAATCGTCACGGCACGCCTCTTGCTTTATTGAAATGTGAGGACGAGAGGTCGATAAGAATTCATGAAAAACGTTCAAATCATCAATGTGGCTCCCTCCATTCCGGCACCTCTCCGGTTTCTGGAAATCCTTGCCAGAAACGCCTGGTGGAGCTGGAGCCAGGAGGCGCAGAATCTCTTCCGCCGTATCGACCCCGCCGCCTGGAAAGCTTCAAATGAAAACCCGCTGCAGTTTCTGCGGGAAGTGCCGCAGGCGACGCTGGAAAGTCTTTCCCACGACCTCGGGCTGCTGAGCCAGCTGGCGCGCCTGGAGGAGACTTTTGTGGAAAGCACCGCGCGTGATCCGCAGCCGAAGCACGGTTTAGTTGCATACTTTTCCCTTGAGTTCGGGCTGAATGAAAATATGCGCCTTTATTCCGGCGGCCTCGGGGTTCTGGCTGGTGACCACCTGAAGGCGGCGTCGGATCTGGGGCTTCCTCTGGCGGCGGTGGGTCTGTTTTATTTTCAGGGATATTTTGAGCAAAGGCTCAATAACGAGGGCTGGCAGCAGGAGGTTTATCCGGATTCCGAAATTCAGAATCTGCCGATGAAACGGGCCCGCAACGCGGCGGGGGAACCGATCGGCGTAAGTGTTCAATTGCCTGAGGGCGAACTCTTTGCGCGGGTCTGGGATCTGAAGGTGGGCGGCATCTCCCTGTATCTGCTGGACACCAATGAGGCGCGCAATCCTCCGGAATTCCGCGAAATCACCTCCCGGCTTTACGGCGGCGGCCATGTGAACCGGCTGCGGCAGGAGCTGCTGCTGGCGGTGGGCGGTTTCCGGGCCCTGGTGGCGCTGGGGCTGGAGCCGGAAGTCTGCCATCTGAACGAGGGTCATGCGGCTTTCCTGAGTCTGGCGCGGCTGGAATATCTCACCAAAACCAAGGGTCTGGATCTCAACACCGCCTACGAGGTGGCCAGCCGGGCGAATGTTTTCACCACCCACACTCCGGTGCCGGCGGGAAATGAGACTTTTCCGATTGAACTGGTGGAGGCGCACCTGCGCGCCCTCCAGCCCTCGACGGGCATTGATCCGTGGTATTTCATCCCCTACGGCCGCGCGCCGGGCGACACCACGTCGCCGCTGTCGATGACCATTCTCGGCCTGCGGTTCGCGCATTTCGCCAACGGCGTCAGCGAGCTGCACGGGGATGTGGCGCGGCGCATGTGGCAGCACGTCTGGCCGCATGAGGTGCGCGATGAACTGCCGGTGCGGCATGTGACCAACGGCGTCCACGCCACGACCTGGCTGGCTCCGGAAATTCTGGCGCTGCTGGAGCAGTATGTGGGGGCGGACTGGGAAAAGCGGGTTTCCGACCCCGCCCAGCTGGCGCGGATTGACGAGATTCCCGATGAGGAAATCTGGCGCGCCCACGACATCGGCCGCAGCCGCCTGCTGCGCTCCGCCCGGGCGTCCATGGAAAAACAGCTTCTCCAGCGCAACGCCTCGCGGGCCGAGCTTTCCTATGCCCGGGGCATTCTGGATCCCGAGGTGCTGACCATCGGTTTCGCCCGCCGCGCCGCCAGCTACAAACGGGCCACTATTCTCCTGCGCGATCCCGACCGTCTGGAGGCCATGATCAACCACGCCCAGCGGCCCGTGCAGTTCATCTATGCGGGCAAGGCGCATCCGGCGGACAATCACGGCAAGGATTTCATCCGCCAGGTGGTGGAGTTCTCCAAACGCCCGGGGATCAAACGCCGGTTCTTCTTCCTCGAAAACTACGACATGCGCATCGCCCGCTATCTGGTGCAGGGCGTGGATATCTGGCTGAACACCCCCCGCCGCCGGGTCGAGGCCAGCGGCACCTCGGGCATGAAGGCCGCCATGAACGGCGTGATCAATGCCTCCATTCTGGATGGCTGGTGGTGTGAGGGTTACAAGCCGGACTGCGGATTCGCCATCGGCCACGGGGAGGAATACGAGGATGACGGATACGCGGATCAGGTGGAGTCGGCGGCCCTTTACAAGCTGCTGGAGGACGACATCGCCCCGCTTTATTACGACCGTCCCGGAGGCGGCGATCCCATCCGCTGGATCGCCATGATGAAGGCGTCCATCAAAATGGCGGTCGGATTCTTCACCAGTCACCGCATGGTGGAGGAATATCGGGATTTATTTTACACACCGGCATCCGCGAACTACCGTCAGCTCATGGCATCCTCCGCCAAGGCCGCTCTCGCCATCACCGCCCAGCGCCAGCGTCTGGACAGCCTGTGGAGCGTGGTCAAAGTGGAGAGCCCGGTGAGCGACCGCGAGCTTTCCCATCTGCACTCCGGGGATTCCTTCAGTGTCAGCTGCCCCGTCTTTCTGGGGGGCATGAAGCCGGAGGAGGTCAGCGTGCAGTTCTGTTTCGGACCGGCGGATTCGCAGAACGGCATCAGCAGGCCGTCCTTCCATCCCATGACCCCCGAGCCCGGGAGTGACAGCGGCTGGGTGACGTATTCCCTCACCGTGCCCTGTCCCGGCAGCGGCCGATTCGGCATGACCGCCCGGGCCGTGCCCGTCGGCCGCGAATGGCACAGCGTTTCCCCTCCCTATATCACCTGGGCGGAGTCGCATCCGTAAAATTACCCCTCCTCATCCTTCAACAGCAACCTCCTTCCAACCCGCCTCGTGAGAAAACCACGCATCCTTATTGTCACTCCGGAAATCACTTATCTGCCGGACGGCATGGGAAACATGGCGCAGCGCATGCACGCCAAGGCGGGAGGGCTGGCGGATGTCTCGGCTTCCCTCGTCTCCGCGCTTTTTGATCTCGGCGCCGATGTCCATGTGGCGCTGCCGAACTACCGGCAGATGTTCAACACGGAGATCTTCGAGATCTTCAGCGAGGAGCTGAAAACCATGCGCCGCAGCCTGCCGGACGAGCGCATCCACCTCGCGGAGGACCGGATTTTTTATTACCGGGACTCCGTTTACTCCAGCTACGGGGGGGAGAATCCGCGCATTGCCCTGGCGTTCCAACGGGAGGTGCTGAACCACATCATTCCCCGCGTGGCTCCGGACCTCATTCACTGCAACGACTGGATGACCGGCCTCATCCCCGCCGCCGCCCGCCGTTACCGGATTCCGTGCCTCTTCACGGTGCATAATATCCACACGGAGAAAATGACCCTGGAGGGGATCGAGAGCACCGGCATCGACGCCGCGCAGTTCTGGCAGCATCTTTATTATCAGGGGAATCCGGTGAATTACGAAGCCGCCCGGCCGCGGACACAGGTGGATCTGCTGGCATCGGGGATTTTCGCCGCGCACTACATCAACACCGTCAGCCCGTCCTTCCTGGACGAGGTCGCCAACGGTCAGCACAACTTTGTGCCCGAGGCCGTGCAGCGGGAGATTTACAACAAACGTCAGGCCGGCTGCGCGCACGGAATTCTGAATGCCCCGGATGATTCCTACAATCCGGCCACGGACGCGGCGCTGCCGGTGAAATACACGGCGGATTCGTTTGTGGAGGGCAAGCTGGCGGCGAAGCTGGCGTTCCAGGAGAAAACCGGCCTGAAAGTCGATGGCGCGGCCCCGCTGTTCTTCTGGCCGAGCCGGCTGGATCCGGTGCAGAAAGGCCCGCAGCTGCTCACGCAGATTCTTTACCGGCTCATTTCCGACTACACCGGCGACAATCTCCAGCTGGCGGTGGTGGCGAACGGCGAATATCAGCGGCATTTCCACGATATTGTCCGGCATCACGACCTCCATGGCCGCGTGACCATCTGCAATTTCAATGAGAATCTCTCCCGTCTGGCTTATGCGGCGTCGGATTTTGTCTTCATGCCGTCGAGCTTCGAACCCTGCGGTCTGCCGCAGATGGTGGCGCCGATTTATGGAAGCCTGACCGTCGCCCACAATACCGGAGGGCTGAAGGACACGGTGCATCACCTCAGTCCGGACGGCACGGAGGGGAACGGGTTTGTGTTTGAGAACTTCGACACCACGGGACTGCGCTGGGCGGTGGACGAGGCCATGGCTTTTTACCGCCAGAGCCCCGGCCGCAGACAGCGCACTCTGGCCCGCGTGATGGTGGAGTCGCTGCGCACCTTCAACCATCCCGAGACCGCGCGGAAATATTTTCAAATCTACGAGGACATGCTGGACCGTCCTCTGCTGGTTCCCGACGAGGAGCCTGTCCCGCCGCCCGCGCCGTCCCGCCCGCGCCGTCCCCGCTCCCCGCGCGACACGGTGCGCAAGCGCAGCCTTCTTTCCTCACGTCCCTCCTCCCCACATCATGTCCAAGACGGCCAGATCGACCTCCCGGCAATCCAGTAGCGGCACTCCCGCCGACCCGTCCGCCGCCGCTGTTCCAGCATCTGTGCCGACGGATGGACCGCCCGGTGACGCCACCGCTTCCGTCAAAAAACCGGCGGCGGAAAAAAAGGCTGAACCCGCGGCGGAAGCCGCCGTTTCCCCGGTGAAAAAACCCGCCGCGGGAAAGTCCGCCGTCAAAAAATCCCCGGAGGCCGCTGTGCCTGCGGACACTTCCGTGCTTCCCGTCACGCCGAAACCCAAAAGAGCCGCCGCCAAAAAATCCAGCATCGCCGCCGCCGCCAGTGGGCCGCCTTCCGGAACCGCAGGGCCGCCCGCGGAGGGCGTGCCTGAAAAAGCGAAAAAACCGGCCACGGGGAAAACTCCCGCCAAATCCGCCAAACCGGCGAAATCCGCCAAAGCTCCGGCGGCTGGCGGTAAAAAGGGCACGGCGACCGCTGTTTCCAGCCCGGTTTACGCCACACCCGGCCTGCGGGATGACCAATGGCTGACGCCTTATCTCGGGGATCTGGACCGCCGCAGTGAGAAAACCAGCGCCATGAAATCTCGCCTGACCGGCGACGGCGGCGTGACCCTGCGCGAATTCGCCCTCGGGCATCTGCATTATGGCCTGCACCGCACGGCCGATGGCGGCTGGGTTTTCCGGGAGTGGGCGCCCAACGCCACGGAACTTTTCCTGACGGGTGAATTCTCCAAATGGGAGGAACTTCCGGAATTCGCCGCCACCCGGCTCAACGGGCACGGCGACTGGGAGCTTCATCTCCCGGCGGAAACCCTCTCCCACGGAATGCTCTACCGCCTGCGCATGCACTGGGAGGGAGGAGCCGGCGACCGTATCCCCGCCTGGGCGCGGCGCGTGGTGCAGGATCCGGTCAGCCATCTTTTCTCCGCGCAGGTCTGGGAGACAGCGGATCATGTCTGGAAAAACAAAAATCCGGACACTTCCCAGCGCCCGCCGCTGATTTACGAGGCCCACGTCGGCATGGCCCAGGAGGAGGGGAAAGTCGGCAGCTACACCGAATTCAAGGATCTGATCCTCCCCCGCATCGCCGCCGCCGGTTACAACACCGTGCAGATCATGGGCATTCTGGAGCATCCGTATTACGGATCGTTCGGTTACCATGTCAGCAGTTTCTTCGCCGTCAGCTCGCGTTTCGGCAGTCCGGAGGATTTCAAGGCGCTGGTGGACGCGGCGCATGGTTTGGGGCTGTCCGTGGTCATGGACCTGATTCATTCCCACAGCGTCAAAAACGAACTCGACGGCCTGTCCCGGTTCGACGGCTCGCTTTATCAGTATTTCCACGAGGGCCCGCGCGGGGACCATCCCGCGTGGGACAGCCGGTGCTTTGACTACAGCAAGCCGGCGGTGCTGCACTTCCTGCTGTCGAACTGCCGCTACTGGATCGAGGAATTCCATCTCGACGGGTTCCGTTTTGATGGCGTGACCTCCATGCTGTATTTCGACCATGGTCTGGGCAAGGTTTTCACCTGCTATGCCGACTACTTCCACCCCGGCGTGGACGAGGAGGCGCTGGTGTATCTGTCGCTGGCCAACGAGCTCATCCACGATGTCCAGCCCGGCGCGATGACCATCGCCGAGGATGTTTCAGGAATGCCCGGCCTCGTCTCGCCCCAGGCGGAGGGAGGCACGGGATTTGATTACCGGCTGGCCATGGGCGTGCCCGATCTCTGGGGCCGTCTCGGGTCCGGCATGAGGGACGAGGACTGGAATGTGGAGCACATTTTCAAAGAGCTCACCGGCCGCCGCGCCGAGGAGAAAGTCATCTCCTACGTGGAAAGCCACGATCAGGCCATCGTCGGGGGCAAATCGTTCATTTCCAGGCTGCTGGACGCCTCCATCTACTACGACATGGCGCTGGAGACCACCAATCCCCATGTGGACCGCGGCATCGCCCTGTGGAAAATGGCGCGCCTGCTGACTCTGGCCACCGCCCCGCACGGGTATCTGAATTTCATCGGCAATGAGTTCGCCCATCCCGAGTGGGTGGATTTCCCCCGCGAGGGCAACCAGTGGTCCAGCCACTACGCCCGCCGTCAGTGGTCCCTGCGCGACAATCCGGCGCTGAAATATCACGCTCTCGGTGATTTCGATGCCGCGATTCTGGAACTCCTCGGCACCAACGGGGTGTTCGTCTCGCCCACCCGGCTCCATGAAACCCACGTGGGTCATCAGGTGCTGGTGTTCCAGCGCGACGGCTTTCTCATCGCCGCGAATTTCCATCCGTGGAACAGCCTCGTCGATTACCCGATCCACGCGCCCGCCGGCACGTGGGAACTGGCGCTCGACACCGACGAAACCCGCTTCGCCGGCCCCGCCCGCATCCGCCCCGGCCAGCGTTACCACGCCCGCCCGGTCAACGGCGGCCACGAGATCATGCTCTATCTTCCCGCGCGGTCAGCACTGGTGCTGCGGGAGGTCACCGCATGAGCCGTCCGATAGTGCAGGCTTCCAGCCAAGAGTGTTCGGCACGGAATCCGCTGCGCGCCATGGGCCTTACATTTTTTCAGCACTTCCTTTTCCCGGAGGGAAAACAGCCGGTAGCCGGTGGTTGAGCGCAGCGACACCACCGGAAAGAGTGTCCAAAACATCCGCATCCCGGCGGGATGCCGGACTGCCCGGAGACTGGCCTCCCCGCCCGGCTCCGGGCTGCCATCCCATCCGGGATGGATCGTTCCGGGAGTTTTCCGGGGATGTCGCTGCGCTCAATCCCCGGCTGCCCGCTGTGAAGCCTCCGGCTTCAATCACGCGAAAGCCCACGGGCCTGGTTAAAAACGGTTTCCTGAGCGCGGCACCATCCATGCCGAACACTCTTGGCTTCCAGCCTGTGCGGCCACCGGGCTTCCCGCCCGGGGAATTTCTTAATTCCCAAAGTCGGATTAAGGACAAATGGCCCCACAGGACTGCCCTGCGGGGCCGCCGTTTTCAGTGGCTCCGGCTCCGGCGGCGGCGCAGGCCGGCGAGGAACAGGCCCAAAGCGGCGCTGAGGGTGGCGGTGGGCTCGGGGACGGCGCGAAGGGAGAGGTTGTCGAAGGCAATGGCGGAGTCGGCTCCGTTCTGGATACCGGCGATTTCCAGGAGCGCGGAATCCGTGCCGGCGGTCCAGGGCAGGCTGAGGCGGCGGTAGGGATCGGTGCCGTTGACCGCGTCCAGCATGCCGTCGAACAGGCTGACGCCGCCGAGTTTCACCTGAAGATGCCCCTGCGGGTAGCCTTGGCGGGAATTGACATCGAGTTCGAGCATGTACTGCTGGCCGGCGGTCAGACCGATCAGTGTCTGGGCCATGCTGCCGCTGTTCTGGATAAAGGCGACATTGCTGCCGTCGGGAATGGCGCCGGTGGGGGCGAAGGGATTGTTGCCCGCGAAGTTGAAGCCGGTGGAGCCGGTGAGGGTCCAGCCCGCGATTTTGCCCTCATAGCCGGGAAAAGCGTAGGCGGTGCCGGATTCGAAGCTGGGGTTCCAGATATTCACCTGGCCGGCGGACTGGCCGAAAAGCAGCATGCTGTCGAGGGTGAGGGTGCCGTCCTGGCCGTTGGGCACGGTGTTGATGACGCTGAGCACGGCGGAGGAGGAGCCGGCGATGAAGGAGGAGGTGAACGGCTGCCACGCGGCTCCCGGAGTGACGCTTTGGGTGGCCAGCAGGGACTGGCCACCGTATTCCACGCTGAAGACGGGCACGCCCGGAGTGTTGCGGCCGCGGAACCAGCCCTGGAAGACATAACGCTGGCCGGGGATCAGGCCGCTGACGGTCTGGCTGAGGCTGCCGCCGCCCTGAATAAAGGCCAGACGGCTGCCGTCCAGTGTGGTGTCGTCGGAAAAAGGATACCCGGAGCCGTCAGGTCCGTTGATGCCGGTGCCGCCGGTGGATGCCCAGCCGGTGATGGGGGCATCGGGTCCGGAATAACCGGGGAAAGTTTTGAAAACATCCGTCTGGAAGCTGGGATTGATGATGGAGATGCTGGTCACTCCGGCCATGGCGGCGACGGGAGCCAGCAGCAGAGGAAGAATCCCGAGAGGAAGAAAGTTGGAACGCATTGGAGATAAGGAGCTTGAAGGGTTGAGCGGATTTCCGGATTAATAAAAATATAAAACCATATGAAAACTCCCGCTGTCAAATGCTATAAAATTCTTCCGCGGATACCCGGGATATCATTTTCGAAGAACAAGGAGGGGATGGGGAGGACCGGATTCATTCCTGGGGAATATCGGGAAATTCTCCGCCGGGCAGTCTCAGACTCAAAGGCCTGTCCGATGGTGTAAACGATTGAACCTAAATTCTCGAATGAGCGTGAAGCCGCCTCCGCAGGGCAGCGGGTTGGTTG
>JAZKFB010000131.1:0-5089 GCA_040386695.1 Verrucomicrobiota bacterium | reverse complement strand
TAAAAACGGTTTCCTGAGCGCGGCACCATCCATGCCGGACACTCTTGGCATCCTGGCCGTGAGTTTGCCAACTATTTGAAAATTCACCAAAGCCGAATTAATCTTTCGCGCCTCTGTGCCGTCAGGGAAAACCCGGATCTGTATCTGTCGCCCTCCGCGATCCGCGGCATGCTGTCCCCATGCACGATCCAACCTTCCGTGACTCCGCCTTCCTGATTTTCCGCATCTTCTGCGGTTTTGGTCTCTTCGTCACCATCATCGGCGGCTTTTACCTGCGGCGCAATTTTGACCGTTTTCTCGGCGTGAAAGCGGAACTGCCCAGCGAATCCCGCGGCGCGCGCGGCTACACCCGCATGATGGTCGTCGCCGTCTGGATGCACCTCCTCGTGTTCTTCAGCATGGGCGTGCTGCTGCTCCACTGAGCGGCCGGCGGCTCTTGGTTTTCCCCAAAAAAAAGGTCCTCCTGACCTTTCCGCCTCTCACCCCGGAGTGCGGAGGGCGGCGAGGGCCTTTTCGGCTGAAAAGGCCTGCCGCGCCATCCGGCCGTACCCCCGTCCAGCCGCTGCCGCCACGCGGTTTTTTCCGCGGCGGCGGCCGATAAGGACGCATCACCGGCACGTTCTCTTCCTTCAGCCGCGTTCGAGCACAAACTGGATCTTCGGTCTGTCAGGGGAAGGCGTGGCGGCGGGGTCGTAATCCGTCAGCGCCGGCATCACGCCCAGTCCGGCTTTTCCGGCGAAATCCGCCATCTGGATTTCCGTGAACGTCTGCCATTCAAAGAGATCCGAACCTCCTCCCGGATAATCAAGACGCACCGTCAGCCGGTCTCCGGTCATCTGTTTCGTTTCCACCACCATGCCGCCCGGCAGCACAAAATCCCGGCGGCCCTGGCGGGTGAGAAAAAAAGCGGGATTCCACAAATCCAGAACGATCCGGCCCCCGGGGCGGAGCGCGGCCGCCAGCCGGGTCAGGATTTCCAGATTGGCCTCCGCCCCGAAAAAACCGAAACTCTGGGAAAGGATCACGGCCGCATCGAAGGATTCCGGCTCCGGTCGCCAGTCCCGGATATCCATTTCCCGATAAACAGGCCCGCCACTCTGCCGGACAGCCGCCGCCACCGCCGCCGGGTCCCGTTCAATACCGGTCACGGCATAACCGAGTGAGGCCAAAGCCCGTGAATGCCGTCCCATGCCGCAGCAGACATCCAGAATCCGCGGAAAATCCGCCACCGGACACAAGGCGCTGATAAAACCGGCCTCCTGTGCGGTCCGGACCTCCGGAATGCCCTCGTGGAAAAATTGAAACCACTCCGGGGAGTAAGCGTTCAAAGGGTTCGGAGCGGCGGCAGGCATCAGCACACGGTAATCCCATTTTCCTGAAAGGCTGGATTCATTTGGAGGCCGGCCGCGTGGCAAATGCGCGGGGCCCGCGTCCGCTTTCAGCCAGCCTTTGCCCGCGTGATCAGCCGCCGCCCACAGCTCCGGAATGACACTCCGGAACGCGGAATACGGGCCTTCGCCTTCCTCATGGAAGCCCTTTCTCTTCATAAATCCGTGATTATCCATCTTATCCGTGCCATCCGTGGCCCGTCAGAGCCGGATCCGGGTAAAGCACCCAAACACCCCGCCTTTGATCCTCCACCCGGCGTTTCGCCTCTGTTCACTCCTTCCTCCCGTTTCCAAAAATGCCCCTCCGACTTCTCATTGGCCTCGGCAATCCCGGCCCGGAATATGAAAACACCCGGCACAATGCGGGATTCATGATTCTGGACCGCATCGCCTCCAAACTGGGAGCCGCGTGGGCCAATGAGCGGAAATTTCACGGCTGGTTCGCGCGGGCGGACGGGCTGTTTCTGCTGAAACCGAAGACGTTCATGAACCTGAGCGGCAAAAGTGTGGCCGCGGTTTCCGGGTTTTTCAAAATCCCGCCGTCGGACATGCTGGTGATTTATGACGACGTGGCCCTGCCCGAAGGACGGCTGCGGATGAAGCCCGCAGGCTCCGCCGGGGGACACAACGGGATCAAATCCATGATCGCCAGCCTCGGTAGCGACCAGTTTCCGCGCCTCCGGTTCGGAGTCGGCGCGGCGGAGGAAAAATCGCTGGTCGGGCACGTGCTGGGCCGGTTTGACCCCGCCGAGGCGGATGTCCTGCACAAATCGCTTGAGAAAGCGGCGGAGGCTGCCATCTTCGCCACCCTTCGCGGTCTGGAGGCTGCGATGAATCAATTTAACACCGGGGAACCTCCCCGCGCCAAACCCGTGCGCCCTCCCAGGCCCCCGGCGGTCAGCGCACCGGACAGCCCGCCATCAACCACCAACGAACCGTCATGAAGCGCAAATACGAAGGTCTTATCGTCCTCAACACCAAGGGCAAGGACGACACTGTGGACACCATTGTCTCCAAACTCGGCCGCGAAATGGAGCTTGAGGGCATCACCCTTGAGCAGATCGACCATCTCGGCAAAAAGAAGTTCCCCTACGGCAGCAAGAAGCTGGATGAGGGTTACTACGTGAATTACCTCTTCTCCTCCGAGCCCGACGCCGTCGAAAAGATCAAAACCAAGCTCCGCCTGAACGCCGACGTGCATCAGCAGCACTATCAGCGCCTTGCCTGATCCCTCCGGATCCGGGCCTGTTCCTGACATTTTCAAACTTGACGAAGGGCTTGCCGGATGGCAGGCCCTTCGCTTTATTCCCCTCTCACAGCCATGGCCTCTCTCAACAAAGTAATGATCATCGGGAACCTCACCCGCGACCCCGAACTCCGCTACACCCCCAAAGGAATGGCCGTCACCGACATTTCTTTGGCCGTGAACCGCACCTACAGCACGGCGGAGGGCGAACGGCGCGAGGAGGTGACTTTTCTGGACGTGACCTACTGGGGCAAACAGGCGGAGGTCCTGGCCCAGTACATGAAAAAGGGCCGTCCGCTTTATGTTGAAGGCCGTCTGCGGCTGGATTCCTGGGATGACAAGGAAACGGGCAAAAAACAGTCCCGCCTTAAAATCACGGGCGAGGAATTCCAGTTTCTCGGCAGCCGCGAGGGCGGCGGCGGCGGCGAAGGCAATTACGAAGGCGGAAACCAGCGCAGCAGCGGGGGAAGCGGCGGAAATTATGGCGGAGGAGGCGGAGGCAACACCGGCGGTGGTGGCGGCGGATACAGCCAGAACCGTCCCGCCCAGTCCCAGCGCCCTCCGCAGCAGAGCAGCGGCGGCGGTGGCGGCGGCGATTACGAGGATGCTCCGCCCCCCCGGTCCACAGGCGGTGGCAACAGCGGCGGCGGTCAACAGCAGCGCCCGGACGCTTTCCCTCCGGGACTGGACGATGATGAGATTCCGTTCTGAGGAATCCGCTTGCGCCCCGCCCGTCCCGTGACAATTCCGCAGCGGCCCCGCGTAAGTGGGTTTCCGGGCGGCTTTCCCTGCCGCCAACTTCTTTCCGCGTGCGGCCGTCGCCGGAACGCCCAGCTTTTCCCATCCCGACGCCCCTGACGCATGTCCGACCCCCTCAGCCCTCCGGCTTCTGAACCTGAAATCACCCCGCCGCCCGCCGCCGATCCCGGCATGGCTTTGAAACGGCAGCAGCATCTCCTGATTTTCCTCACGGTCCTCATCGACCTGATCGGGTTCGGAATTCTGATTCCCATCCTGCAGAGTTACGGGAAACGTTACGGGGCCAATGACTGGGAACTGACGATGCTGATGGGGGTTTACAGCCTCATGCAGTTCTTCTTCGCGCCCATCCTCGGGCGGTTGTCGGACCGCATCGGCCGGCGGCCCGTGATCCTCGCCAGTCTGGTGGGCTCCACCATCGGGTATCTGATTCTCGCCGGAGCCGACTTCGCGCCCAGCGCCTCCATCAGTCTCGCGCTCCTGTTTTTTGCCCGGATCCTGACTGGAATCTGCGGAGCCAGCTTTTCCGCCGCCCAGGCGTATCTGGCGGACATCACCTCACCGGAAAAACGCGCCGGCGTCATGGGCATGATCGGGGCCGCTTTCGGGCTCGGATTCATGATCGGCCCGGTGCTCGGCGGACTGGCAACGCACTTCGGCCGCCCCGCCCCGTTCTTTCTGGCCGCCGGTCTGAGCATTCTGAATTTTATTTTCGCCTGGAAAAAGCTGCCGGAAAGCCTCGCTCCGGAGCTGCGCGGCAAAGTCTCCAGCGCCCGCCCTTCCCTCATCAGCTCCTGGTCCGCCGCCCGCGGCACCATCCTCGCCCCGCTGATCACCGCCAACTTCCTGGTGATCACCGCGTTCTCGATCATGACGACGTGCTTCATCCTGTTCACGGAGCACCGGTTCCATCTGACGCCGATGCAGAACGGCTTTATTTTCGGCCTCATCGGCATTGTGGGCGTCTTCATCCAGGGGGGCCTCATCCGCCGCATCGCCAAGCCGCACACGGAGCGCCCGCTGGCCCTCGCGGGCATCGTCTGCATGGTCATCAGCCTCATCCTCCTGCCGCTGAGCGCCCCCTGGGCCGGCCTGCTGGCGGTGATTTCGCTGACCGCGATCGGCAACAGCCTGACCACTCCGACCCTCAACTCCATGGCCTCCCGCGCCGCCAGCGCCACCAATCAGGGCTCCACCCTCGGGGCCATGGCCAGCGCCGGCAGCCTCGGGCGCTTCATCGGCCCTTTCCTCTCCGGGCCTCTCCTTTACATTCAGCCGGAAAAATATGCTCAATGGTCCCTCTGGACCGCCGCCCTCATCATGGGGGCCGCCTTCCTTGCCACCCTCGCGGTGCCACGCACACCCCGGACGGCGACGTAGGAATTCTCCCGTCCGGTGCCGGAAATCGGAAATGGCGGCCGGCAACCCGGAGGCCATTTCCATTTCCATTTTCATTGGGACCAAGGCTTTTTTGGGAGAGTGGAAGCTGTATCCCATGCCCGGCGTTTCCGAGCTTTCCCTGCGGACCGGAGGATGAATCACGGGCAAAGGACAAGCTTCCTTCCCCGCCGCTCCCAGCGCGCTCTGATGGTTCATTCCAGCAAAGTTGCGGGGTGGCGCAGGCTTCCAGCCAAGAGTGTTCGGCATGAATGGTGCTGCGCTCAGGAAACCGTTTTTAACCAGGCCCGTGGGCTTT
>JAZKFB010000130.1:0-38708 GCA_040386695.1 Verrucomicrobiota bacterium | reverse complement strand
AAGGGTCGCGCGGCGCAAGGCTAAAGTCTTTTACAGAACAGATCTTACACCCCCCAGCCGGGGAACTGGCCGCCGCTCCGGATGTCCTGCTCAAGCTCGACAAAAACAAGGACGGCAAACTCACTGATGACGAGCTGAGCCCCCAAATGGGGGAGCGCGGCGGTCAGGAAGGAAACAATCAGCGCCGCCGCCGCGGTCCCGGTGTCATGCGGATGATGAAGACTTACTCCGCGCTGGATGCCGACGAGAGTGACGCCATTGAGGAAAAGGAAATCAAAGGCGCCGTGGAGACCCTGCGGAAGCTGGATGAAAACGGTGACGGCAAACTGACCGGTGATGAGGCCGGCTTCAAAAGCATGGGGCCGCAGAACACCGGAGCCGCCTATTCCTCGGCCATTGCCATCAGCTTCGGCGGTCAGCGCCAGTATGTGCAGTTCCTCGCGACCACCGTCGCCGGGGTGGCGGCGGAGGACGGCAAACTGCTCTGGCGTTATGACAAACCCGCCAATTCCATGCGGATCAATGTCTCCACGCCCCTCTTTCAGGACGGCCAGGTGTTCGCCTCCTCGGCTTATGGCGCGGGCGGGGGGCTGGCCAAACTCGCCAAAAACGCGGACGGCGGTTTCACGGCGGAGGAGGTTTGGTTCACGAAGTCCATGGAGAACCATCACGGCGGCGTGATCCTCCACGACGGGGCTCTCTTCGGGGCCAACGGCGGCAATGGCGGCGGTTACCTCGCCTGCATTGATCTGAAAACCGGCGACATTCTGTGGAACGAGCGCGACAACGGCAAACGCCGGGCCTCCAAAGGGGCCATGATCCTGGCCGACGGACGGATCTATCACCGCACGGAGGAGGGGGCCGTAATCCTCATCGAACCCAGCCGCGCGGAATATCTTGAGCGCGGCCGCTTCGAGCAGCCCGGCCGCACCAGGCTGCCCGCCTGGGCGCACCCCGTGGTGGCCAACGGCAAACTCTACCTGCGGGATCAGGACACGCTTTATTGCTACGATGTGAAAGCCGGGAAGCCATGACGGGGCCTGTGGAGGAGATGGAGAGCTCGGGCGGCTGGCCATGGCCGGAGGACGGGCGGGGCGGGCAGGGGAAATTCCGGCTTCAGGTTGACGACCGGGTGAATGTTCCGCAACGTTTCAGTCCGCCACGCGGCGGTTTCAATTTCCCGCCGGATCAGCCTTCGCCTCCCACCGTTCATGACCAAATCCCAGACCCTCACATTGACCGGCTTCGTCCTTCTCGGCGCGGTGGTGGTCTGGCAGTTTGTGCGGATCAGCGAGATGGAGAAGGCGCGGACGGCGGAGCGGAATCAGGCGGTTGCCGCTGAGGAGTCCGCGGTTCCCAGGGCCTCCGCCGGAGGATCCGCGATGCCTCAGCCCGGCCCCGGTCCCATGGCGGGTCCGCCGGATGAGCCGCCCGGCCGCAAACCGAAGGACCCCGAACGTGTGGCCAAAATGCGCGCGGATCGTGAGCGGGACCGTAAATTGCGTCACGACGCCAAAATCCTGGATCTCACCACCAAACTGAATCTGACAGCGGAGCAGAAGACCGCCATCCGCGCCGCTTTGGATAAGGGGGCCGCCGACCGGGATGCCCTGCGGGAGGCCGCCTTCAGCCGCCCCCGGCCCCAAACCGGGGACACGGAGGAGACGCGGCGGGCCGATATGGCGAAGTTTGCGGCCCTGAATGCCGCGCAGGAGGAGGCGATCGCCGCCGGTTTGTCGGCGGAGCAGCTCGCGGCTTATTCGGAATACAAGACGGAGCAGAAGCAGACCACGGTCGAAAACCGGGCGAATCAGCAGCTCGGGGATCTGCTGAGGACTTTCTCCCTGACCGAGGATCAGAAGGATGCGGCCTTTCAGTTCTTTGCCAGACAGGAGCAGGAAAACGGATTCGACCCCGACCGCGTCGCGGCCATGGGCGGCGATTTTGTGAGCCTCTTCGACCAGCGGCAGAAAAACGAGCTGGAGGCGCTGAAACGGATCCTGACTCCGGAGCAGTATGAACTCTACAAAACCCAGCAGGAGCAGCGCACGGCCACCTTCCGCAACATGGTCCCGGGAGCGGGGCCCGGCAGGCCCTGAGCGTTTTGCGGGGAGCGATTTATCCTGAGTCCGGCGTGAGGAGCGGATCCTGGAAACAGGAAAGGTCCAATCCCCGTCAGAAGCGCAGAGTGAATTGCACGGCCAAATTATGGCTGAACCCGGCCTCTCCGCCCGTTATGTGTTCGGGGCTGTACTGGAGCTTCAATTGGGTATGCGGGGTGAAACGGTAGCCGAGCACCGCATCCAGCCGCCAGAGATCGTCCCCCCAGGCGGTGTGTCCTCCCAGGCCATCCGGCACTTCGGAGAAAAACTGCTGATTCCACCGCAGCGCGCCGAAGAGCCGCGGGGTGAATTTATACTTCACTTCGAAGTAACCGGCGAGAGTGCCGGCATTCCCCACGCGCGGGACCCCGAAGCGCGACGCGAGGACTTCCGCCCACAGTTGCCAGTGATGCCAGGCGAAGCTGATGTCGTGTCCGAGCGTCAGCTGCCGGTAATCCTCCAAACCGCGCCCGGGCGGCAGGAAATCAGCGGCTTCCGGCCTGAAATAAGAACCACGGCTGGCGGTGAGGCCCAGATTCCACGCCGGATCGGGCCGGAAACCCAGGCGTCCGGTGACGGTCGGATGTTCAAAGCCGGTTTCCGTGAGGCTCCAGGATTCCGGCCTTGATGAAAGCGCGGCATTCTTCAGCTCCGCCGCATAGTCGAACCGGCCGAGCCGTCCTGAAACGGAGATTCCGCCGGCGTAGCCCGGACCCCAGATCACGGGGAGATAGTAGTATTTTCGCCAGCCGGGTCCCCGGGCGAAATAAGGGGTGGAGTACGGAGGACCCCAGTCGCTGATGCCGGTGACATTTTCATAAGGCAGGGGCGCGTTGATAAAAGGATTATCCCACGACAGATGCCGCGTGATCCAGCCGCCGCCGACGGTGGCGAACTGGCCGATCTGCAGATTGAAACGCCCGTCGTCCCAGGGAGTCAGACGGATGGCGTATTCATCCAGCCGGACTTCCAGGTCGCCCTCACGGGGATCAAAGCCCTGATCCGCCCGCGCCTGGGCGAAAGCGTAAACGCGCGGCCCAAGCTGCGCGTCGAGGAAGAGGGTCAGCCGGGGATTGAAAAGGGTATCGCCGTCCGCCTCCATCAGACCCGGGGGGGCGTGCGGGAAGTAATAACCCTCCAGATCCACCGTGCCGCTGAGCCGCGCCCGCGCGTCACCGCCGAAAGCGGAGACGGTGAGGGCCTCATCAAGTTGGTCAATCCAGCCCTCCGCGGCGAGAGGAGCCGAAGTGGCGAGCAGCAGACAGGTGGCTGACTGGAGGAGCTTCACGCGTTCTGATGGGCGTCCATCCCCGGTGGCTCCGCAAGCGGAAAGCCCGTATCCCTTTCATTCCGCCGGCCCTGGACCCGATGAGGTCAGCGGAGGAGACTTTTCCCTTTTTCCCGCGAGTTGGAAGCGCACTTCAAATTCCGTCCAGTCCGTTCCGGAGCGGACAAGGCGCAGCTCGCCGCCGTGCAGCCGCGCCAGCTCGCGCGCGAGGTTCAGACCCAGCCCATGGCCGGGGATATTTTCGCCGGCGGTGCCGCGGTGGAAGCGCTCAAAAATGTGTTCCCGCGCGGCTGGGGGAATGGCGCGCCCGGTGTTGCCGATGAGGAGACAGCCACAGTCGCCATCCGCCCGGCAGGCGATGCGGACCCTGCCGCCGGGACGGTTATATTTCCGGGCGTTTTCCAGCAGATTCTGGAGAATGAGGGCCACGTGACGCTCCTCGCCGGCGATCCGCATTTCCGGGCAATCGGCCTCAACCTCCAGGTCGAGCGGGTCAGGCACGGCGGAAAGATCGTCCATCAGCCCATCGATCATCCGCCTCAGATCAATGGTGCTGAAACTGATTTCCAGACGGCCCGCATCCATCCGGGAAAGCAGCAGCAGATCCTCGACAATGCCAGTCAGCCGGTAGGTCTGATGAATGAGCGCGGAGACCTCCTCCCGCAGCGCGGGGGAAAGCCCGTCACTGGCCAGCAGTTCATCCAGACCCGCGCGCAGGACGGTGATGGGCGTCTTCAGCTGATGCGAGGCGTCGGAGGAAAAGCGCGCCGCCCGCCGCAGCTCCGCGCTGGTCATTTTAAGGTCGGACTCGGCGCGGGCGCGTCCCTGACGGTCTTTTTCAGAGTCGATTTCCAGCTTTTCCACCGGGGCCGACAGACGCTCCGTGAGGAAATAACTGGCGGCCATGCCGGCCAGCAGCAGCGCCGCGCCCGTTGTGAGGATCTGGGCCCGCAGTTGCCCGAGGCGCGCCCGGGCCGCCGTCAGAGGATAGATGACCACCTTGTTCGCGGGCGGATACAGGGAGCCGGGATTGAGGCGTTTGTGGAAAACCTGATGCGGCTCACCGTCAATATTCACCGGAAAATTATCAGCGGCCCGCGCACGCGGATCTGTGGAGCGGCTGAGTGCCGCCGCCAGTGCCGCCAGCGCTCCAGGCTCAAGACCGGGCAGATGCAGATGCGGACCGAACTGAATGCCACTCCGGATTTCCAGACCCAGGCGGTGGACCTCCTGTTCAGCCGGTTTGAACCCCAGCACCAGAGCCGCGATGACCTCACCGGTTTCCGTGGAAATGATCGGCTCCGCGATCACTTCATTGACGGTTCCGGACGCGTCGGCGGATTCCCGGGCAAGATAACCGGGTTGCCGTGATTCCGGCACCCGGGGAAGGGAAAGCCGGGCCTCCTCGGACGGGGAAAGCGCTCCGACTTCAGCCCCCGGCGGAGCGGGGATCACCGCGCCGCGGCTGTCCAGAAAACGATAAAAACAGGCCCGCAGGGTGGAGGTTCCGCCGCCGCCGGCATCGGCGGTGTCCGGCATCATATCCCGCAGTTCGTCACGGGCGCTGGGGTAGAGCAGATCCAGGGCGTCATCCTCCAGAGCCGCATGAATGCGCGGACGCCGCACCAGCGCGCGGCAGCGTTCGGCGAGCGCCGCGTGCCGCACTTCCTGGATGCCATTGAGCGTGGCCAGCGTGTTCCGGAAGTTCTGCTGCAGATCCAGCGCGGCCTCATGCTCGACTTTCTGCCGCGCGAGGAAAAGGCCGAGCCCGGTCAGGGCCAGCACCACCAGCATCATCCCGGCGCGCAGCTTCGTGCGGAACCGCCAGCCGCCCGGCTTGGGATGGTTGATGCGGCTCACGGAAACTCAATGCGCGCTGTCGAGCCGGATTTGATTTCCACCTGTTTTTCCAGGGTGGTTTTGCTGCTCAGCCAGGCCTTCAGCTTGTAATGCCCGGCCGGAAGCCCGGTCATGCGGAAGCGTCCGTCGGTGCCGGTCATGACAAAGTGCGGGGTGTCCAGCACGAGGATCAGGGCGCGCATGTGCTCGTGAATATCGCAGCGCAGCGTGACCAGTCCCGGTTTCTCAAAAGTCTGCGACGGGATCGGCCGCTCCTCCGGCCGGTAGCGGCCGAGATCAAAGCGTTTCGCGGGCGAGAAGGAAAAGATGTTGTGGTAAGTGTCGTCCTCATTGGGGAACTCCACTTTGGTCCCCGTCCGGACCGGGAGCAGCGCCGGGATAAAGGTCAGGTCTTTTTGCGTCAGCTGCCTCGTGGCGGGAGCGGAGGGTTTGGCGAAGGGACCTTCCAGATAAACCACCGCCAGCGGAGGATCGGTGGCGGTCACGCCGCCCTTGGAGACGATCTCATAGCGTTTGGCGACCACCGGCCCGGGCCGGCCTTTCGGCAGCTCCACCCGGCCCTCGATGACCGTTTCCGCTCCCGGAGCGGCGGTGGCGATTGAGAAAAGCACGAGCGCTGAAAGAAGGGCGGAGCGAAGTTTCATGGCGGCGGAAATCCGAAGTGTGAAGCTCGGGGAGTCGAAGAGGATCAGCTGGCGGCGCGGATGGTGTAGCCCACGCTCCGGAGAGTGTGAATAAGGGGCGGAGTGGCGGCCGTGTCCACTTTCCGGCGCAGGCGGGCGATAAAAATTTCCACCGTCCGGGTGTCATACTCATGGTCGCGGTGCCATACGCGCTCGCAGAGTTCCGTGCGCGAAAAGACGCGCCCGGGCTCCTGCATCAGCACCTGCAGGACATCGAATTCCCTTGGCGAAAGCGCGATGGCGGCTCCGCCGCGGCTCACCCGCCGCTGCAGCAGATCCATCCGCAGATCAGCGACTTTCAGCAAGCCATCCGCGCCCGGCGATCCGCCGCGCCGGCCGAGGGCATCCACCCGCGCCGCCAGCTCATCCATGGAGAAAGGCTTGGCCAGATAGTCGTCGGCCCCGGATTTCAGCCCTTTCACGCGGTCCTCCACACTGCCGAGCGCCGTCAGGATAATGACCCGGGCGGGAGACTGCGCCTCGCGGAGCCGCTGAAGAACCGCGCTGCCGTGCAGTCCCGGCAGATTCAGGTCCAGCACCACCAGATCCGGCGGATCATCCAGGGCGGCCTGCAGACCCGCCGCGCCGTCGTGCCGCGCGCTGGCGCAATGGCCATGCCTCGTCAGCGCCCGCGTGATGTGCCGGGCAAGCTCGGGTTCATCCTCAATAATCAGCACACGCATAAATTTTGATTCTCCAGGGTAGCCGGGGATTCCGCCGCTGGCGACGGGAACGGTTGAGGGAAAACGTAACAGGACCGTTACCGGTCAGAATCCCGCGGAGCGGCGTGAGGACAATGCCGTTTTCGGACGCGGCGTCGCGGGTTTTGGCGAAGTGGAAGTTTTTGGCGAAGCGGGAATTTTGCTTTGCGGAACCCCCCATTTGAGCGTGCCGGGAGAAGCGTAACAGGGTCGTTACGGTTTCCATATGGCGTGGTCCGCGGGCCTCCTGTTTAGTGATCCGGCAACCATCCGGCGGCTCCATGGGCCTGAGTTGAGCGGATCCCTGTTATTAGCTTCCCAGTCTCCTATGAAAAAACTGCTGATTCTTATTCCGGCGGCTCTTGGCGCCGCGGGTGTTCCCTCATCCCCCGCCGCCTTCCCGAAGCTGGCGCTCGAAATGGTGGCCGACAAAAAAATCCCGTCGCCCACCTGCATCACCAGCGCCATGGACGGCACCAACCGCCTGTTTATCGGTGATCAGCGCGGAAAGATTTTCCTCCTCAAAAACGGAGTCCTGCAGACCCAGCCGTTTCTGGATATCAGCGCTCTCCTGGTCCCGGAGCAGACCGCCTATGACGAGCGGGGCCTGCTCGGTCTGGCCTTCCACCCGCGGTATGAGCAGGCCGGGCAGCCGGGGGCGGGCAAGTTCTATGTGTTTTACAGCGCGCCCTCCCCCAATGCGCCGGGCACCGCGGCACTGCCCGTGAATAGCGGCAGCGTGCTGGCGGAATACCAGGTGTCAGCGGCAAATCCGGACGCGGCGGACCCGGCCTCGGGGCGGGTGCTGCTCTCCTTCGACAAACCGCAGTTCAACCACAATGGCGGGCAGGTGGCTTTTGGGCCGGATGGTTTGCTTTATTTCAGCACCGGCGACGGCGGCAGTTCCAATGACAACAATGCCGGACACACCGGAGGCTCGGCCGCGCGTCCCACGGATAATGCCGGCAACGCCCAGGACCGGACCTCCTGGATGGGGAAAATTCACCGCATTGACCCGCTGGGAACCAATGGCCCCGGCGGCCAGTATGGCATTCCGGCGGACAACCCCTTTGCCGGGAGCGCCGGACTGCGTCAGGAAATTTATGCTTATGGTCTCCGGAATCCGTGGCGATTCTCCTTCGACCGTCAGGACGGGCGGCTGTTCTGCGCGGATGTGGGGCAGGGGGATGTGGAGGAGGTGGACCTGATCACCAGGGGCAGCAACTACGGATGGAGGAACCGCGAGGGCAGCTTTTTTCCCGCCTTCTCCGCCGGAGCGCCGGCCCTGGAGGGAACGGTGGTGGATCCGATCGCCCAGTATGCGCATCCGGGAGTGGTGAAGGGGACCCCGCCTCTGCCGCAGTTCGGCGTGTCCATCACCGGCGGCGCTCTTTACCGGGGCACCGCCATTCCCGCGCTCCAGGGCAAGTATGTTTTTGGCGACTACAGCCAGACCACCACGACTCCAAAAGGGATTCTGCTGGGGCTGGAGGAATCCGGCGGCGCCTGGAGCCTGTCCCAGCTGGACGTGGCGGGCGGAAATCCCCTCAACACTTTCATCCAGACCTTCGGCGAGGGCGAGGACGGGGAAATTTACGTCGGCACCAAACTGACGCGCGGCCCCTCGGAGCTGTCGGGCGGACTTCCGGCGGGCTCCCTCATGAAAGTGGTGGCCGGTCCCGCTCCGGCTGATTTCATCGTCACCGCCACAGGCTCGGAGTCGGATTACACCATCAACGGCAAGGGCAGCAGCCCGGCGCTGACGCTGGTGCGCGGGCGTTCCTACACTTTTGATATCACCGCCTGCACCTGCCACCCTCTGCTCATTGAGGGGGCCCCGGCGGAATCGGTGATCAACAATAACATCGCCAATGGCCGGATCACCTTCCATGTCCCGCTGACTGCCGCCAATTACACTTACATCTGCTCCATTCATCTCTTCGGCGGCACCATCACCACGGTGGCCCCTCCGGCCCCCAGCCCCATCGAAGCCTGGCGGCAGAGCCATTTCGGCTCGACCGGAAACACCGGCGATGCCGCGGATCTGGCCGATCCGGATCATGACGGTCTGCCCAATCTGGTGGAGTTCGCTTTTGATCAGAATCCCAAATCCGGAGCCTCGCTGACGCTGCCTCCGGGACGTTTGGAAAATGGAAATTTTGTGGTGTCATTCGCTCAGCCCGCCGGGATTTCGGGCATCACCTACACAGCCGAATGGAGCGCCAATCCCGCGGCCGGGGGATGGACGGCGGTTTCCGACACCGGCACCCTGCCGCAGCATCTTTTCAGCCTTCCTTCCGGAAACAATCAGCGGCTCTTTGTCCGATTCAGAATTTCCGCGCCCTGAGCGCGGCATGGCGGGCCGGAGCCGCGGCCGAATTCCCCCCTGCCGCGGCTCCGGCTTCCTCCAGGATCCGCATTCAAAAGCGCCTCACGATCAGGGCGTGAATGTTTTCCGCCTCCCGGTCCGGAATCCGGAGAGTATTTCCCGTCATTCAGGGACGGCCTTGCCGCCGGCGTCTTTTTAAGGCAGGCTCCGGCTTATTGTCACGAGGAACTCCGGTATGCCCCGCTCCAGCTTCACTGCCCGCCTGATGCTGGCCATGATGCTGACGGTGGTCATCGTGACCTCCGGCGTGCTCTGGCTGATGCGTCAGCGCGTGGAGACTTCCTATCTGCGTCTCTTTGAGGAGCGGTTCCGCTCGCAGATCGACATGTTCACGGGCATGCAGAAAGTGCGGCTGGAGAGCCTCCGCCAGCGCTGCCGCATGCTGGCGGCCTCGGCGGCGGTGGTGGAGGCCCTGCAGTTGGGAACCGGGGAACTGCCGGATGGCATACGGCAGGATTTGCAGGCCAAAGCCCGGGCGGTGGGGGAAAGCGCGGCGGCTTTTGACGGACGGACGCGGCGGAGTTCAGGCTCCAGCCTCACGGACGGCAGCGGTGCCGGTTCAATCCCGGTCCCGATCCCCATTTCCATCCCCGTTTCCAGCTCCACTTTAAACTCAGGCGGCACCGGCACCGGCGGCACTGCCGCAGCTCCGATCACCCGGAGCGCCGAACCGCGCCGGAGGCAGCTTCGGACTGAGACCGCGGATTCTGTGGACCTCGCCCTCATCAGCAGTCTGGGCCGGGTTTATTCCCTGAAATCCGGCGCGGCGGAGGACAACCGCCTCCGCTGGCTGGAGGACGACGGCATTTCCCGCGTGCCGGCGGAGCAGCAGACGGGCTATGTCATGGCGGAGACGAATCATCAGTTCCGCATGCCGCGCGAGGTGATTCTGACTCCGGTCCACGATCCGCAGTCGGGGGAAATCCTCGGCGCTCTGGCCGTCGGCCTGCCCATGACCGGCTACGGCGAAAACAGCCTCTACGATCTGAACCGCCCGGGCAAGCCGGGGAGCATCTCCACCGGTCTGTGGCTGGAGGATCACCTCTTCACCAGCAGCATCGCCGCCGCCGATCAGGAGGCGCTGAAGGCCCGGGTGCGCCAGGCCACTCAGGCGTATGAGGCGGATCCGTCCGGCGGCACCGGGACCATCAGCGTGCGCGTCAATCTTTCCGGCCAGGACCACCAGATGCTGCTGCGCCAGCTTTCCACCGATTCCGCTTTGCCCATGGCCTGGGGCGTCATGCTGTCCTCCCTCGCGGGCATGACGGCGGAGCAGCACACGCTGCGGAACGGCGTCCTCGCGTCCGCCGGACTGGCCCTCGGCGTGGGGCTGCTGCTCAGCTTTTTCCTTTCCCGCAATCTCATGCGTCCCGTCCGGGAACTGGTCCGGGGCACCCATGAAATCCGCGAGGGCCACTACGCCACCCGCGTCCGGATCGGCCGGCGGGATGAAATCGGGCTGCTCGGCGAATCCTTCAATGACATGGCCGGCGGCCTGGAGCAGCGCGAGCGGTATCACGGCATTCTGGTCCAGCTGTCCGATTACAATGTCGCCCGGCGCCTCATCGCCAGTCCCTCACTCGGTGGCGAGCGGCGCGATGTGAGTGTGCTTTTCTGCGACATCCGGGGCTTCACCGCCATCAGCGGGGCCATGGACCCGGAAGGCGTCATCGGCATGCTGAACGAGCACATGACCGCTCTGACGGAATGCGTGCACCGGCATCACGGGGTGGTCGACAAATTTGTGGGCGACCTGATCATGGCCGTTTTCGGAGCCCCTGAAACCACCGCCGATCCCGCCGGGGATGCCGCCCGCTGCGCCCTGGACATGACCGAAACCCGCCGCCGGCTGAATCTGATCACCGATCACCCGGTTCTCGAAATCGGCACCGGCATCGCCAGCGGCGTCTGCCTCGCCGGCTGCATGGGATCGCAAAACCGCCTCAACTACACTGTCCTCGGCGAGCCCGTGAACCTCGCCTCCCGCCTCTGCTCCGCCGCCGCCCCCGGCGAAATCCTCATTGCCCCCCTCACCGCCGAAGGCCTCGGCGAAACCTTCCTCCTTGAACCCCGCGAGGAAAAAACCTTCAAAGGCTTCAGCCGTCCCATCCGGCCTTGCGCGCTGAGGAGCCTCAGGGATGACCCCACGCCTGTTCCACCCGGCCGCTGAAAACACGGGGCATTTGCCTGATGCCGGCTGGAAATGGCATGAGCCACATCACAATGCTACGGCGCATCGTTCATGGCACGGACCAGAATCGAATTTCGGAGTGGCGGCGGCACCTCATCCCCATCGGACTTCACCAGCGCCTGATTGAACGCCGAGAGGATCGCCAGATAGGACCAGAAGAGGCCCCAAGGACAAAATGGCCCTGAAAGAAAAGCCGCAGCCGTTGCGGCCAGGGAAATGGCCCAGGCCTCAAGATACAGACGGGGATTCCGGGTGATGAACAGGACGGCCCGGTCAATACGGCAGGCCGAGCGGATGGAGCCTGTGATCGAGACGTTGAGGAAAGCGGCGGGAAGCACAAACACGGCAGCCATCAGCAATACGCCGCACCCCGCAAGGGCTGCCGGGGATGGTGTGAGAAATGGAAAAAGACGCAGGCAAAGAGGCGGCAGCAGCGGGATCGCCAAGGGAGGCAGCACGATGATGCCGGTGAGGAGGAGGATGGCCGGAAGCACGGACTGGGACAGGGCTGACATCGTGTGAATTCCCGGGAGCCAGAACAGCAGCAGCGCGGGGCTGCTGTAAGTGACAATCACGAGCGAAGCCATCCATCCGTCCCAAAACAGCCTGAGGCAGTTCGAACCCAGAGGAGGCAGCAGCGGCTGCGCCCCCTCGCGGGCGGCCAGTCCCACGGCGCGCCGGTAGCCCATCGCCACGTGCCAGCCAAATGGGGGAGCCAGCAAAAGCAGCAGCCCGCCCCTGAGGAGCGCGCTCCGCCAGTGCCGTTCTCCAAACATGAAGGTGAACGCCCGCCGCCATTCGAGCTGAAGCATCTCCGGCCGTCGGAGCGGGAATGGACAGGGAAGCGGCATCATGCGTTCAAGTCAGGAAACCATGTCCGGCAGGACAGTCCCGGCGGCTGGCGCCAGCGTTTTGCCCGGCCTTGATCACGCGTCGGGCCAGTGGGCAGGGTCTTTATCAATGATGCGGACCGGCCCCATGAGGAGGCCAAACACAATCACAATCTTTTTGACCGGGTTCCGCCAGAAGATCATATGGCCGGTATCGTTCGGACTGTCGAACTCCGCACGGCCGCCGTAATAATCCACGAACCAGCCGAGCTTTCTGCCTTTCATCTCGTCGGTCTGATTAAATCTCCCGGTCAGGTAGTTGGTGAATCTGACCCGGCCATTCCAAATGCCAACAGCGATCCGGGTCACTTCCGTCTCCGCCACCAGCAGTTTCTGAGCGATGGTCCGGTCGGACTCGGGATCCTCCTCGGTAACCGTCGAAAACTGACGGAGTAACTCCCGCGCCTCATCCTCCGTGGCGTAAAGCGGAATGATCGGAAAATCCGGTTCAAACCCCCTGGGTTTGGAGAACAGGCTGGTTATGGCGGAAAGCAGTCCCATAGAAGTTCGGAATTGATGAGTGGGAAGAGTGGGCGAAGGATCAGGCTGTGCCGATTGCCGGAGCGAAAGCAGGTGCGGAAGCGGAATGGCAGATTTGGATCACGGAAAGTGCGGCTGACGGGGCAGTCCCGGCGGCTGGCGTCAGCGCTTCCATGAGAAGGCAGTCAAACCAAAATTTGAAATTCATTTCAACACTTATTTACCTGCGGGGTGGGAAAGAGAGGAATGAGTCTCCGGCTTCCATGCGAACTCGGCCTCGCGGGCGGTTCAGGGTTTGATCCGGTTTGCTCAAAAGCAGTGGAGCGTTGCCATCTTGTTCCCGAACTCGAATCCATGGACCCGGTTCCGGCGCTGGGGCGCAATCACTCCAAATCCTCGCGCTTCATTTCCTTTCCCGTTTCCACGGGTGTTTCCAAAAATGGGTTTGGGTTTGGGGTTCCCGATCGTCCGGCTGGTGGCCGCCGGCCATTAACCGTTACCTGTCGGCATTGACCAGCAGACAGCGCGGATAAGTATCGCCACATTTAGTTATTCCCAGCTGCTTGTCCGTGCCTCCGCTTTGATCGCGGCGTGGGGTCAGGCCGAGGTAAGCTCCAATATCCCGGATGTTCCCGAACCGGTCCGCATCCCCGACTTTCAGCACAAAATACAGTGAGGTGATGGGTCCGACGCCCGTGATTTGCCGCAGCTTTTCCGCCTGCGGATAGTTTTCCTTTCCAAGCCGGAGAATCTCCCGCTCCATTTCGCGGATCTGCGCGGTCATTTTTTCCAGAACCTCCACCATGGGGCGGATCACTTCCTGACAGTTTTCCGGCACTTCCTCCATAACACTTTTATGGAAACGTTCGCTGGCGGGATTGCTCACGGGGTGGCCGAGGCTTTTGAGGGTGAAGCGCACGGCGTTGATGATGCCCACGCGCGACCGCACCGGGGCATCGCGCAGTTTGATGGCCAGCATATCTCGCTGCTGTTTTTCGTCGCCGTGCTCCACCGGATGAAGCAGCGCCTCGTCCACCCGGGCGATGCGCGCCGGCAGCTCCGCGTCCCGGTCATCGCTTTTGCGTTCGGCTTTGTAAATGGCCCGCACCCTGCGCGGATTGGCCACCAGCACCCGGTGCCCGGGGTCCTTGAAAAACCGGCTGATCCACGGGCTGTGGGTTCCGGCCTCCATCACGATGAGGGCCTCCGGCCAGTCCGCCGCCAGCTTTTTCAGAGCGGGGCGCTCGTTGGCGATGGTTTCCTTTTTCAAAACCTTCCCTTGGGCGTCGAGCACGCAGCAGGAATGCTTTTTATCGCCCAGATCCAGCCCGATGGTGAGACCGCAGCTGCTGGATTTCATGTCGGCAACCTTCACGGTCCGACCCGCCGGGGATATTTGGTTTTTCGTTTTCATGAGGTGGCAAGTTACCGCGCGCCTCCGGCGCGCAACTCCCGCCTTCTCATCTAATCTTCGCCTTTGTTGGTTCATGGTGGCTATTCGTCATGGTGGTGTGTCGCTGGAATCATCATCCTCAGTCTCGCTGTCTGTGTCCCACTGAGCAATGTCATCAACCGGACGAGGCAAACGGCCCTCAAGCCACTCGGCACAGGCGTCAGGGGTAAACGTCGGATCGGTGGACTCGATAACCCATGATAAAAACTCCGCGCCGCCGTTCATGTAGGGCGGTGGTGAAA
This sequence comes from Verrucomicrobiota bacterium, assembly GCA_040386695.1. Taxonomy (GTDB): domain Bacteria; phylum Verrucomicrobiota; class Verrucomicrobiia; order Verrucomicrobiales; family V1-33; genus CAIZWU01. The sequence continues at coordinate 24,429 of JAZKFB010000130.1, read as the reverse complement.
CTGGCATAAAAACTGTCGGAAGGCGTTCGCTCACAGAAAGATAGTTCAGGACGAATCCTAACTCCTGAACGTGCCTCCAAGCCAATGGATGCCCAATGTCGAGATGGAACTTCATCCACCAGTTGCCGTTCTCAAACCACCCAGTCCCGACGGACCTCCGTCCGCCCGGCAGCTTGATGGCCGGCAGGCGTTCCAAGTAGCTGAGGAGTCGCTCAAATACTGGGGCGGCTTCTTGGCTCATAGCATTGGGCATTGGCAGAGTCTTAGGCGAACGTCTAAGCGCTGGCCCCGCTGGGGCGAGAGGGCGCATCGACGGCAGGGTTGATGTTCGAGTTACGGAAAGGCATGGAAACGGCAACCGCCCCAGCGGTTGCCAGCCGCGCCTTGTTCGCCCTTGTTGGTGACCGAGTGTTCATTGAGTGGGTCTAAAACGGAATGCTTTCTGGACGGTTTGACTTGTGTTTGCGATCTGCTGGAAGCCATTCAAATGACTCCTCCGTCGGCGTGAGTGCCCGGTCAGGCCCAGTCTCAGGTGCCCATTGATTCTCGGTGGCCCACCGTATAGCAGTGGCCATGTATCCGGGTGTGCGGATAAAGTGGCGTGAGAAGGTATCCACGAAAAGATAATGGGGACAACCCGTGCGCCCAATAGTCACACAGTCTGAGCTACAAAACTCACAGTGAGCGTCGTAGCGCCAAAGCCAGGTCACGCCATCAATGACTAGCTTTCGTGTTCCTCTTTTGGGCCAAGCCATCTGGTTTTGGGGTTGGGCGAACCGTTTAAGCGCACCCACCCTCTGGGCGGGGTGGCGCGTCGAACGCACAGTGAAGGTTGAAGTTAGAAAAGAACAAATCCGACACGACAGCCCAGAGGGTTGGGTGCCGCGCTTTCTTCGCCCTTGGTTGTGGATATGTGCTGCTCATGATCATGTTTTGGCCCCTGCTGTGATTTCACGGGCAGTATCTGCAACAGCCTGCAACTTCTCGACGGCTCTTTCATCGGCAGGGGCATTGCCAAACTCGGCATCCCACGAAATCGGAAGGTTTATCTGATTACGCTGCTGTGTAGGTGTCCACCCTCGGCTCAGCGCCACTCTGATCAAGTGTGCAACGTGACGTGGCTGCACAATCACTGGACGGCGATCTGAGTGGGGAAAACTTAGCCACCAGTTCGGAACATCCGTCAGATTCACAAATGCTTGCTGGCCGGAGTGCTCGCCACCCTGTAAAGTCACAATCGTCTCAGGGCCGTCAGTATCGAAGCGCCACCGAAACGCCGCCCCATCAACGATGATCCGTCGGTAACCCTTGCTCTTGCGTGGATAGGCCATGGCGAGTGACGTGTTTAGTTGGGCGAACGTTCAAGCGCTGGCACCGCTGGGGCGGGGTGAGCGCGGAGACGGGGCGGCGGGTTAAATTTACGGAGAGCATGGCCGACAGAGCAGCCCCAGCGGTTGTCCAGCCGCGCCTTGTTCGCCTTCGTTGGTTCGTGCTGGCCGTTCATTACCATTCGTCGCCCTCCTTTAACGGGGAGTATCTCCAGTCAAAGTGCCGCAGCAATTCCTCTTCCGGTTTGGCGTTCGTTGCTGGGTAGTTGTGACCGTGGGGCACAGGGAACCAAAAGTCCCGCTCAGAGAAGCTTTGCCCTTTCACAACAGATTCGTATCGAGAAAGATCCCCATAAGCAAAAATCACATCATGCTGATCGTAGATCAACAACCCGTCGTTCGTGGGCGAGCCAATCCAAAGATGGTGTCGTCCATCAGTCTGAAGGAACTGCTCGTAGCTATAGAGAAACATCTGCAAATCTTCGAAGGACTCGAAAAGTGGCGATTGGTATCGTCCTGGCTGTGAGCCGGTGTGCGAAATGAGAAGGACGTAGAGGACGTAGAACTCTTGTGTCGACCATGTTCCGGCTAGAGCTACCATCATGTCCAAATGGTTGTCGGACGGGCCGATAACGAGTCTCTCGCCCGCCGACATCGGTTGCCTGAAAAAGGTGTTCCCGTAGTCATGGCGCACCCACTCCTGCGAGACTGATAGCACATCGATTCGACTCACTTTGGGTATTTGGTTTTAGGCGAACGTCTAAGCGCTGGCACCGCTGGGGCGAGAGGGCGCATGGACGACATGATTGATGTTTGGGTTACGGAAAGGCATGGAAGCGGCAACGGCCCCAGCGGTTGCCAGCCGCGCTTTGTTCGCCCTTGGGTTTACGGTTGGAGCGGTCATGCAGTGCGAGGCTGATGCTGGAGAAAGTGAACGAGATCGGCAACGGTCTCAACTCTGCCTCTGAACGGGTTCTGCTCGCCACCCTCCGTCTCGTAGCCGCAGGTATCGGCGACCTCCCAGTAAACCTCATCAATGTCGTCGGAATCCAATCGAAGATCGGCGGTGAGTCGATCCATGGCGCGAATCGGCACTCGCGTGTAACCCAACTGCTGCTGAACTCCCTCATAGACTGCTCGAATCAACACAGGCTCCACGGAACGCGCAGGGAAAGATCGGGCAAAGCCACAAATGGACTCTCCTGAGCGGGATGTAGCCAATGACTCTAGCCAACGCTTTTGTCTCTCTGTGAGAAATCGGACCCAGACAGCGAAAAAGGCGACAACGCCAAGCGCACCAAGCAATGAGTCCATGGCTAAGTAGAGTAGATACAGGACCCCGGCGAAGACGCTGCAGAAGAATGCCACGCCTCGCCACGATGACTCCGTGCTAGCGGCATCCCTTCGCTCCCTCAGTGCTCGTAACTGTGTTTTAGAACTGGTGATCATGGCGCTGCGAGATTGGCCTAACGACCCAAGCTCAGCGACCCGGCCCGCGGGAGGCGGGGATTGCAACCAGAGCGCGATGGCCGGGCTCGCTGCAGCGCATGGTTAGGTGTCATGTTGGTGGCTTCCAGAAATGTAGAATGTGCTTGGGGTGAAACTGAACTGTCGCGTCCGACCTCAACAAATCCGTGAACTGCGGTGAGCTGTCCAAACGTCCCACCAAGCATCCCTCGTCGCAACGGATAACCTCTACCCACATGCGTTCTGAATCATACAACCCATGATTCCTCACCGGCTCTTTGTAAACAAACACCAACTTCACTGTGTCACCCGGCTTGGCCGCGAAGCGCTCCGCATCTGGAGCAACCTCCGGTGTGGTCTCGTCAAGAAGCTGAAGCTCGTAGCCGTCCTCGTCCATCACCGGATATGGATAATTGGGCGGCTTCATTTTCGTGGGGGTGCGAATGACACCTAACGACCCAAGCTCAGCGACCCGGCCCACGGGAGGCGTCGATTGCAACAGTGATGCGAGGGCCGGGTTCGCTGCGGCGCATGGTTAGGCGTTTCGGCTCTGTTCAAGTGTCTCAACATACTCATCGTGGAGCTTGCGGGCATACTCAGAGAGTGTGCCCTCCCAGCCAAAGCTGCCGTAAATCGTATGAATGCGCTCGGAACGCTCCGCGACGCTCGCCGCAGCCTTCGGCAGACGTCCGTCTTCCACCTCTGAAAGCGCGTGTAAGCAATACGCGGCGACGAGTGGGTTTGCGTCTGCGGAGTGCGCAAACAACCAATCGACGGCCTGAGCGCCTCGCTGCTGAATAAAGTCATGGAGCAGCTCAAAGGCAAGCGGAAGCAGAAAGGATCTGGTCGGTCCTTCGTAAACCGTAAGCACGCGGTTGTCTGCATAAAGCGACGGGGATGCTTCGAGTGCCGCTCGAACTTCCTGCGCCGCTGCGTCGAAAGCCAAACCGCGAATGCGCTCGACGACTGCACGACGTTCCTCTTTGAGAGCGTTCCAGTTGGTGTCATCACTCATAGCGCGAAGAAACGCCTAACGACCCAAGCTCAGCGACCCGGCCCACGGGACGCCTGGATTGCAACAGTGACGCGATGGCCGGGTTCGCTGCAGCGCATGGTTAGGCCGCGTTCTCATCGTCTGTCGTGGATGAACTGCCCCGATAAAACAACAACATCAGAATGGAGTAAAGCAGCGTGCCGCACCCAACCAGAAGCGAGCAAATGGCGATGAGTAGAACACGGAGTGCCCAAGCCTCCTCGACGAATAAAGAATAAGCGGCGAGCGACATCCCAGCGATGAGGAAAACGTGCGAAACAATCGAGACTCCCCAGAAATGTGTCTTGGTGAATCCATACAACCTCCAGAGTGATCCTTTGTGTGGGAATGATTTTGGCATACGTGCGCAGTGGCCTAACATGGTGTTAGTCTTCAGAAATGCAAGTTTTTCCTTCGTTCGCTGTAGTCCTCAAAAATGCAGACTAATTCCGGCGGCGGATCCGGATGACTGAGGATTTCGGCACGGATTCGGGGTATTAGTCTGCAAAAATGCAGGAAAACACCGTTTGAAGCGCATTAATTTGCAGGTTTGAGGCTTGCGGAAAAACGTCGAAAATGAATAATAATGTTCAAAAATCGGCATTTTTCCCTGAAACTTGAGGCACGGCTGAGAAGAATTATCCGCACGCGGCACTACAGTTGGCGCACGGAAGAGGCTTATGTAATGTGGTACCGGCAGTTTGTGCATTTTCACGGGCTGCGTCATCCTGAGACGATGGGAGCGCGTGAAGTGGGTGATTTTTTGACTCATCTGGCGGTGGGGAGGGGAGTGAGCGCGGCGACTCAGAATCAGGCCCTGAACGCGCTGGTGTTCTTTTATAAGCAGGTGCTGGAAAGAGAGGTGGGGGATTTGCAGGCGCAGCGGGCGAAGGAACGGGAGCGGTTGCCGGTGGTGTTGACGGCGGAGGAGGTGAAAACCCTGCTGCGGGAGATTCCCGGCGAGGAGGGCCTGGTGTGCGGGTTGCTGTATGGCTGCGGGCTGCGGGTGATGGAGACTCTCCGGCTGCGGGTGAAGGATGTGGACCTGTCCGGAGGAAAGGTGGAGATCCGGGATGGCAAGGGGGGGAAGCCCGGGTGCTGACGATGCCGGCGGCGCTGTTGACGCGGCTGACGGAGCAGAGGGAGCGGGCGGCACGGGTGTATGCGGAGGATCGGGCGCAGGGCCTGCCGGGGGTGTGGCTGCCGGAGGCTCTGGCGGTGAAAAATCCGCAGGCGGCGATGGCCTGGGAGTGGTGGTGGCTATTTCCGGCTGAACGCCCGGCCATGGATCCGCGGAGCGGAGTGGTGAGGCGGCATCATGGGCACGAGCAAAGAATTTCCCGGAGCCTTTCCCTGGCTGCCAGGCGGGTGAAACTGGGGAAGCGGGTGACGGCTCATGTGCTGCGCCACAGCTTTGCCACCCACCTGCTGCTGCGGGGTGTGGATATCCGCAGTGCGCAGGAGCTGCTGGGGCACAGGGATGTGCGGACGACGGAGATTTACACCCGGATGGCCCGGGTGATGCGCGGGGAAATCCGCAGCCCACTGGATGATCTGACATAGCGGACAGCACGAAAAACGGCCGCCCGGCGGAAGAAAAGCAAGTGTTTGATGCTTGCCCCTGTCCGGAACTGGGATTTCCCGGCAGGCCGGGGATCAGTCGGCCTGCGGGATTTGGTCCCGCGCGGGGGCGGTGAGCGGGGCTTCCAGCGCGAAAACCCCGCGAGTCTCCCTGGCCTCCGCTTTTTCCGGCGGGGTTTGCCCACGCCCCGCGCCCCGCGCCCGGAGCCCGGAGCCCCGGAGCGTCATTCGCGGGCAAAGCGCAGGATCACGCGGCGGAGGCTGGCCTCCTTTCCCCCCGAGGGGGAGCCGGCATCCGCACTCCAAACAGTCCTGTCAGATGGGCCTTGAACCATGGGGTGGCCGGGGCCTCAGGGAAATCCCGGCATCACTGCGGCTGGGCCGGAGGAGAGGCGGGGGGCGGGGGCGGTTCCTCATTTCCATTCCCGGGGCGGGAGTGGCCGCCGCCGGAGTCGACGATGATGCGGGAGCGTTTCCATGCTTCCATGAAGAGGTGGCCGGCGGGGGTGGTGTCGAACTGGATGACGAGGTCGTCCATGTCGTGGAGGAGGCTGAGGAGGGCGGCGGTTTCGGTTTCGATCTCCTTGCCGAGGGCGCTGCGGTTCACAATCTGGCCGCGCGGGGCGCTCATGAGGGCGGTGTAGGCGGTGATGGCGGCGGTGAGCGTGGCGATGCGGGCGGGGGTGACGCCGCGCCCCGCAGCTTCGGGATGGGCGGCGGCTTGCTGGGCGAGATCGCGGATGGCGGTGGTCTGGGTGAGAAGCTCCTGGGCGCGCAGTTTGACGAGGTCGCTTTTAGTGTAGTCCACTTTGCCGGCGCCGATGAGATCGCCCGTCTTTTTGAAGTGGTTGTAACAGGCGCGGGCCAGCAGATAAGCGGTGTTTTCCAGGGTGGTCTCAGCGGTGGCTTTGGCGTCCCCGGCTCCGCCGGTGGCGGCGTCCCATAGCGCGGCTTTGGCCACGAGGGCGGCATGGTTAGTGACCACCGTGCCGAGGTCTTCCCCGAAATCGCTGGGTTCCTGCCCCCGCCAGGCGGGCTGGTGGACGGGATTTTGGGCGGTGGCGATGCAGGTGCCCGCCATGGTGAGGTAATTTTGCGTTTTGGAGTCCATAATGTGACGCGGGTTATATGGATCCTGATGCCGTGTGGGAAGGTGAATTTACTGACGGTTTGACCAGTGCCTGTGGCTTAACGATTTAGGACGGAAAAATGTGGAGGCGGCCCCGGCCGATCTGGAATCCTCCGCCCCAAGCCGAGACCGCGCGGCCCTGCTTTCTCGGGTGAAATGGTTGTTTTCCCTGCTGGGGGCGGATGTGGCCGCTTGGTGATGTGGCGGTTGGGGAATGGGCACTGCGGCGTTGTGCCTGTGCGCCGATGCCGCCCCTTCAGGGCTCCATGTCTTCGAGGGGGGACGTTTTCCTGGGGCGTTGCCCCCAGACTGTCGCATTTCGCCCCCTTGGGGCTGAGGCATTATGAACCCCTCCCCCCTGCGGTCTCAATAGCACGGCCGCAGTCTCAATAGCTTGAGGTGGGATGTCGATTTCCGGACCGTCGATGCCGATTTCTTGAGTGTTGGTCTCAATGGCTTGGCCGCAGTCTCAATAGCTTGAGGTGGGATGTCGATTTCCTGACCGTCGATGCCGATTTCTTGAGTGTTGGTCTCAATAGCTTGACCGCAGTCTCAATAGCTTGAGGTGGGATGTCGATTTCCTGACCGTCGATGCCAATTTCCTGAGCGTCGATGTCGATTTCTTGAGTGGCGGAATTGATTTCTTGGTTTCAGGAGGATGAAGGAATGGTGGGGGCGGTTGCGCATTTTGCGGGGCGGTGGAGAATCGGGCGCTTTCCTGCGCTTCCCATCCCTATGAAATGCTCTTTGTTTTTCCCGCCGCTGGCTTTGCTGGTTTTTGGTCCGCTGACTTTGCTTCCGGGGCCGCTGGGGGCGGTGGAGGTGGAGGGGGTGACGGAGGATCACCGGTCGGTTCAGGCGCTGAAGGGGCCGGAGCGGGTGGCGGACACGGCTCCGGTGGACACGGCGGACGCGGCGCGGCGGTCGTTTTCGCAGGCGCGGATTCCGGCGGGGTTTTCGGCGTCGCTGTGGGCGACAGAGCCGCTGCTGGCGAATCCGGTGGCTTTTTCTTTTGATGGAAAAGGGCGGATGTATATCGCGGAAACGCACCGTTACCGGACCAGCGTGCTGGATATCCGGCATTACATGTTCATGCTGGAGGATGACATGGCCAGCCGGAATCAGGAGGACTGGGTGAAAAGCATCCAAAAGAACTTCCCGGACGACTGGCGGAAGCTGGGCATTGAAAGCGAGGTCGTGCGCCTGGTGGAGGACACGGACGGCGACGGGAAGGCGGACAAGTCGGGGGTTTATGCGGACGGGTTCAATTCGATTATCGACGGCATCGCGTCGGGCGTGCTGGCCCGGCCGGATGGGGTTTGGCTGACGAATATTCCCGGTTTGTATAAACTGACGGGTCAGGGAGCGGACGGGAAAGCGGCGAGGAAGGAGGAGATTTTCAAGGGCTTCGGGGTGCGCTTCAACTACACGGGGCACGATCTGCATGGGCTGATCAAGGGGCCGGACGGACGGATTTATTTTTCGATCGGCGACCGCGGGAGTTCCGTGAAAACGAAGGAGGGCACGATGCTGGAAGTGCCGGATGAAGGCGCGATTTTCCGCTGCGAGGAGGACGGCAGCCGCCTGGAGGTGGTGATGCGCGGGTTGCGGAATCCGCAGGAGATGGCTTTTGATGATAATGGGAATCTCTTCGCCTGCGACAACGACAGCGATCAGGGCGACCGCGAGCGCCTGGTGTATGTGGTGGAGGGCGGCGACGCCGGTTGGCGTGTGGGATATCAGCATTCCCCGCAGCCGGCGGAGCGGAATCCGTGGCTGGCGGAGCATCAGTGGGAACCGCGGGCGGAGGGGAAACATCAGCCGGCGCGCATCCTGAGTCCGCTGGCGAATATGCCGGATGGGCCGAGTGGTCTGGCGCATTATCCGGGCACGGGGCTGCCGGAGAAATATAAGGGCTGCTTTTTCCTGGCCTGTTATAAAGGCAGCAGCGCGACCAGTCAGGTGGCAGTGTTCCGTCCGAAGCCGGACGGGGCGAGTTTCCAGCTGGAGTTTCTGGAAAGTTTCATTCCGGGATGTCAGGCCACGGATGTGGAGTTCGGGCCGGACAGCCGGCTTTATGTGAGTTTCTGGGACGAGGGCTGGGCGCGCACGGAGCAGGGACGCATTCTGAAAGTGGAGCACGCGGAGGCCCGCGCGGCGCAGGCGGCGCGGATAACGGAGGTTCAGAAGCTGCTGGGCGAGGGCATGAAAAAGCGGGAGGTGGCGGCTTTGGTGAAACTGCTGGGCGGTGCGGATCAGCGGGTGCGGCTGGAGGCGCAGTGGGAGCTGACGGAGCGAATGACGCGCGGGGAATCGGCGGAGGAAATCATGGAGGAGCTGCGGTCGGTGCTGCTGGAATCGAAGGAGCGGCTGCCCCGCCTTCATGCCATTTGGGCGGTGGCGAATTCGGCGCGTCTTGCTTATCAGAAACGGCTGGCCCAGGATCCCGGGGTGGTCATGCCCGCTCCGGAGGACGCCGATCTGGCCGGGCTTTTCGATGATGCGGACGAGGAAATCAGGACGGCGTGTCTGAATGCCTGCGGCCAGCAGCCCGTGCCCTTCAGCCCGGAGCTGAGCGCGCTGATCCGGGGAAAGCTGACGGACGCCTCGCCCCGGGTGCGGATTGCCGCTGCTCAGGCGCTGGGGAAACACGGTGAGGCGGACTGCGCGAAACCGCTGATTGATCTGGCGCGGAGGGAAGGCGGGAAGTCGCAGGAGATGCGGCATGTGATCTCGCTGGCGCTGATCCGGCTGGCGGAGCGGAGCGGGGAGGCTTTAAAAACGCTGGAAAGCGTGATGCGTGATCCGGACGCCAATGTGCGGATGACGGTGATGCTGGCTTTTGGTCAGGGCGGGCCGAAACACGCGGAGCACGTGGCATCGTTCCTGATCGAGGACGAGCCTGAGCTTCTGCGGGAAGCCGCGGGACTGATCTCCGACCGCGGCTGGGAGAACTTGTTGCGGGGAGTTGGTGTCGCTGCAGACCAGATCACGGGCCAGCCGCCTGTGGTCACGCAAAACGCGTGGAGCATGCTGGGAGCGCGCACGGTTGGTTCCCAGGACACCATGACCGCCCTGCGCGGGCTCAATGCCTACTTCCGCGGGGGCGGCCTGCCCAATTCAGACCAGCTCATCGCGGCCCTGGACGACACGAAAAGAAAGCCTTTCGCGGAGCTGTCCGTCGAAGCGATGAAGATGCTGGCGGAATGGGAAAATCCGCCCGCCCGGGACAAAGTCACCGGCCTCTACCGGCCCCTTCCGCAAGGCCGTTCCCGCAGTGACGCGCTTCGTTCCTTCAACCTGATCACGGATTCCATGGTGAACGTTTCTCCGGCGGCCACGATTCAGTATATGAAAACGGGCCGCGCGCTCAACCATCCGCATTGGGTCAGAGCTTGCGCGGACTTCGCCAATGACACCAGCCGCTCCCAGGCCGTGCGCGTCACCGCGCTGCGCCTGCTCCCGGAAGCTGCCAATCCCGAACTTGCCGCCAAACTCAAACCTCTTCTCGCGGACGCCGATAGCACGGTGCGCATCGCCGCTGCGGGAGTGTTGGGGAAAACCGATCCCGGACCGGCTGTGGAAAGTCTGGCCGCCGCCCTGATGGCGGGCACGCCGGAAGACAGCCGCGGGGTTTTCACCGCTCTCGACGGCTTGCCCGGCGCGGAGGCCGAAGCCGTGCTCGCCGCGCAGCTCGACCGCTTGAGTGCGGGCGGAGTGCCGGCGGGAGCGAAGCTGGAACTTCTGGAAGCGGCGGCGAAGCGGGAGGCTCCGGCGGTGAAGGAGGCTTTGGCGAAATATGAGGCGGCTTTGCCGAAGGATGATGTGCTGGCTCCGTTTTCCGTCGCGCTGGAGGGTGGGGACGCGGTGGCCGGGAAGCGGCTTTTCAATGAGCACGCGGTGGCCGCCTGCCTGCGCTGTCACAAAATCGCCGGCTCCGGCGGCGAGGCGGGGCCTTCGTTGGATGGCCTGGCCGACCGGCTGGACCGGCGTGGCATTTTGGAGTCCATCGTGGAGCCGAACGCGCGCATTGCCGAGGGGTTTCAGATGGAGGTGCTCACCTTGAAGGATGGCACGGCGCAGGCGGGGGCGGTGAAATCGGAGACGGAGACGGCGGTCGTGATTCAGGTTCCGGGAGCGGATCCGGTCACGGTGGAGAAAGCGAAAATCGACCGCCGCGACAAGGTGCCCAGCGGCATGATGCCCGGACTTGGCGCGCTGCTGAGCAAACGCGAGCTGAGGGATCTGGTGGAATATTGCGCCAGCCTCAAGGCGCCGCCCAAAGCGCGCTGAGGCCGGAGGACGCCCTTCTGGCGGGGACAGCCTGGGTTTTCCTCACTCCCGCTGCGCCCTCGCGATGGCGAGGGTGAAGGCCTGGAGGGAATAATGCATGCAGACCAGCAGGGCGAAGAGCGCGCCGGTGAAGGGCCAGGTCAGCGGGTGAAGTTCCGGCTTCAGGAAGTGTTCAGCGGTGAGGCCAAACACCTCCCCGGGTTTTGACAGGGCGTGCCAGCTGTGGAAGCGCAGAAAGCGGCCCATATAAATCCCTCCGGCGCTGAGAAACAGCACCGTGAGCACAAAAGCATGGCCGGTGGCGGGGGAGAAGGATCGGGCCACGCGCTGCTGCATCAGCCGCAGCGTGGTCATGCCGGCGATGAGGGCGGCCCACGCCGCCGCCAGCAGGGCCATCATGTCCAGCCACGCGGCATTGCCCAGGCGGCGGTCGTAGTGGACCAGGTCCGTGAGCATGTAGGGCGCGTTGGGAAAGAAGAGCAGCCACAGGGCGCAGCCGGCGATCAGATTCCGGCGGCGGCCCGAATCCTCGGACAGCAGCAGGAAGAGGATCGGGAGAAAAGCCAGGATCAGGTTGAACGGCAGAAAGCCCAGACGGCTGACTCCGGTCAGCCATTTGCGGGCGGCGAGAAGGAGAATGCTCAGCCCCGAGGAACCGGCGCACACCATGATGACCGGAAAAACCGGATGCCGCCGCAGCCAGGGCCAGACGGCGGAAAGCGTGGCGGGAAACGGGGGCGGATTCATGCCGCGAATATGTGGCGGAGCTGAGCTTTGTCACGCAAAGTTTGATGTCCGCGGTTCTTTTCACGGAAATCCGGCACCATGCCGCAGGGCATGAAAACGGCTCAGCCCGGCGGACTTGGGGATGAAAGGCCAGGATGCCGGCTTTCGCCGCCGCAAGGCTGTTCCGGCTCCGGAATCAGGCGGCCGGTTCGGGCAGGCGGTCCGGCGGGCAGGGCAGGGCGGCGATGGCGGCGAGGATGGCGTCGGAAATCGCCTGATAGCCTTCCCGGCTGGAGGGAAATTCACTTTCGCTGAACCGCAGCGGTTTGCCGATCACGGCGGTGGTGGTGACAAACCGGGGCCGCGCCGCGCCCATGGGCAGGGCCTCATAAGCGCCGAAAAGCCGGATGGGAATGACGGGCGCGCGCGATTTGGCGGCGACCAGTCCGGCTCCGCCGGCGGCGGGCTGGAGTTTGCCGTCGGGCGAGCGGCCGCCTTCCGGGAAAATCAGGACGCGGTTTCCGGCGTTCAGCAGGCGCACCATGGTTTTGAGGCCGCTCATGCCGGCGCGGTCCTGGTCAATAGGGGTCACATTCAGCCGGGGGAAGATCCAGCGGGCGGCGGGATTGCTGTATAAAGTATGGCGCGCCAGAAAGTGGATCTCTTTTTCGAAGCAGATACTGACGAGGGGCGGGTCGAAAAAGCTGACATGGTTGGCGCAGACCAGCGCGGGGCCGTCCTCGATCAGATTCTCCGGATTGATGACACGGAAGTTGAGCAGGGCGCGGGCGACGCCGCGGGTCAGGGAGTGGCAGAAGCGGTAAACGGGATTCATGTCGCGGAAAGGAGCTGGCCGGGATTAAGGCCGGGCTGATCCGGAAGCCCATAGCGGGCTTTGCGCCGGAGGAAACGGGGAATGCGCGGACGCGGCGTTTTCCATTCCCATGGCCTTCAGGCACGGCGTTTAAACTCCGCCTTCCTGTCCCTGGTGTCCTTCTGTTCCAGTTCTGCCTGACTTCCGGACGCTTTCCCCGCGCTGTCAGTTCAGGCCGCAGATGGGCGGGAAACCGTCAAAGCCCGAAAAAGAGGCGCCGCACGGGAAAGCCGGCGCGGCGGTTGGAGGCGGGGCGGCGGATTCAGCGGCGGCGGCGGCGAGAGCGGAGCAGTCGGTGTCCGACATATTGTGGAAAAGGAGCGTCACCTGCCATGACATTTCCGCGAAGGGGGTGCTGCGGTCCCGGTGGCATTCGACCACCGTGCCGCGCAGATCAAGAAATCTGGGGGATCCGGCGGACGGGGTGGCGCACAGGTGAACACCGAGAGCCAGGGAGGTGCCGGGCTCAAACTGGCGCTGGGCCCGGAAGATCGCGCCCAGCGGGCTGATGGTCACCAATTCCAGTCCGGGCATGACGGGAAAGTTTTCCGGTCCGCTGTGCGGGGAGGAGGAATCGTGGTGTTTCGACATAACCTGAACAGAGGGAATCAACCCGGGCGGGCGAAAAAATCTAAAGCAGCCTCGCGGGGTGTCAATCTCCGCCGCAAAAACGGTCAAAATTTCCCCATTTCTTTTTTTTGCTGATTCTTAATTTTTTTAAGAGGCTTCTCCAGCCCCGGAAATTGTCGAATCTGTGCTATTCGGGAAGTCGGTGCTTCTACCTGAAAATCCGGAGTTGGAGCAGAGTGGAAAAATGAATTCCTCACCCGCCTGTATTCTCGTCACCGGTGCCAGCCGCGGTCTTGGCAAAGGCATCGCTCTGGAGCTGGCGCGGGCCGGAATGAGTGTGGGCATTCACTTTTCCTCCAATGCCGCCGCCGCTGAGGAAACCGCCGAAGCCTGCGGCCGGGCGGCGGTCAGCGGGGAGCAGCAGTTTCCTCTGCTGGGGGCGGATCTTTCGGATGGACCGCAGCGTGACGGTCTGATTGGTCAGGCGCTGGCGGCTTTTGGCAGGCTGGACGGGCTGGTGAACAATGCGGGCATCACCTCGCCGGGGCGGCTGGATGTGCTGGAGAACACGGAGGAGGCCTGGGATGCGGTGATGGACATCAATTTGAAAGCGCCGTGGTTTCTGTCGCAGCGGGCGGCGCGCTGGTGGGTGGAGCATCCCGGGGAGGCGCGGCTGGAGGGCGGTTACAAGCTGGTGTTTGTCTCCAGCGTCTCGGCGGAGATGGCCTCGATGAACCGGGGGGATTACTGCATTTCCAAGGCGGGGATCGGCATGATGACCAAAGTTTTCGCCCTGCGCCTGGCGGCCCATGACGTGCAGGTGATCGAGTTCCGGCCCGGCATCATGGAGACGGATATGACGGCGGGCGTGAAGGAGAAATATGACCCCATCATCAGCGGCGGCAAAGTCCCCATGCGGCGCTGGGGCCAGCCTCAGGACGCGGGCCGCGCGGTGCGGTCGTTCCTGACCGGCGGGCTGCCGTTCTGCACGGGCGAATCCATTCTGCTGACCGGCGGGCTGAGCCTGCCGCTGCTGTGAGAATTTGAGATTCAAGCCCGAAGCCCGCCGTTGAAACCACTCTCCATTTTCCTGACATGATTGAAATCAACTCCCAACTGACCGCCGCGGATCTGCTGCCGGTCTGCCGTCGTCTGTTTGAAGTTTCCGCCGGGAAAATCCGCCGTCTGCACCAGCGATGGGACTGCACGAAGGGCGCACCGGTTTTCACGGCCGCGGGCGAATACACGGCCCGCGGCTGGACGGAGTGGACGCAGGGATTTCAATTCGGGGCGGCGCTGCTGCAGTTCGATGCCACCGGCGATGAGGAATTTCTGACCATGGGCCGCGGGGCCACCCGGCGCTGGATGGCCCCGCATGTGAGCCACACCGGCGTGCATGATCACGGCTTCAATAACATCAGCACCTACGGCGCGCTGCTGCGGCTGATGAACGGAGGCCGGATTCCGGAAAACGCGGGCGAGCGCGATTTTTATGAGCTGGCGCTGAAAGTGTCAGGCGCGGTGCAGGCGGCGCGCTGGACGGCGCTCGGCGGCGCGGGACCGGACCTGGATCCGGAAGCGGGATTTGTGCATTCGTTCAACGGGCCGCACTCGCTGTTCGCGGACACCATCCGCTCCATGCGCTCGCTGACCGTGAGCTGGCAGCTGGGGCACAAATTCATGGGCGAGGGTGACCGCGGGATTTCCCTGCTCGGCCGCGCGCTTCAGCACGCGGAATCGACGGCGCGGTGGAACGTGTGGTTCGGCAAGGGCCGGGATGCTTACGATGTCCGGGGCCGCGTGGCTCACGAGTCGATTTTCAACCTGACGGACCGCGCCTACCGCTGCCCGTCCACCCAGCAGGGCTACAGCCCCTTCAGCACCTGGACGCGCGGACTGGCGTGGATTCTGTGCGGCTTCGCGGAGCAGCTGGAGTTTCTGCTGACTCTGGACGGGGCGGCGCTGGAGCCTTTTGGCGGGAAGGAAAAGTGGATCGGCCGTTTCCAGGAAACGGCCGGGGCGGTGGCCGATTTTTACCTGGAGCACACCCCAACCGACGGTATTCCCTACTGGGACACCGGCGCGCCGGGCCTGTCGCTGATGGGTGACTGGCGCTCGCGCCCGGCGGAGATTCAAAACGACCACGAACCCGTGGACAGCAGCGCTGCCGCCATCGCCGCGCAGGGGCTGCTGCGGCTGGCGAACGTCACGCCCGGAGAAGCCGGAGCCCGCTATCGGCAAGCCGGGCTGACGGTGGCCAAAACGGTGCTGTCGCCGCCCTATCTTTCCGAGGATCCGGAGCACGAGGGGCTCGTCCTGCACTCCATTTACCACCGCCCCAACGGCTGGGATCACATTCCGCCGGGCAGCCGCATTCCGCTCGGCGAGTCCAGCCAGTGGGGCGACTACCACGCCCGCGAACTGGCGCTGCTGATCCAGCGGGAGGCGGAGAATGGGGATTATTTGAAGTTCTTTCTCTGAAGCTTTTCCTTGAATCGGTGGTCAACCTGAAGACAGTAAATGAATGAATCTCAGCCCTTCGGAAATCCAGGAGATGCGCCGCGTCCGCTTAGCCAGCTCCGTGCGCGCCTCCGGGATGACGCCTGTCGAGGTCGCAAGGCAGATTTCCGCGAGCGGCTGCGAATGGAAACCGAATCCGCGCTGGAATGGGAAAAGTTCTGCCGGGGGAGAAAGGGCTATTCAGCGGATCTTTTTGAAGACTGCCGAGAACAGCCAGGGGGAAACGAACATCAAATATTCCAAACAGGAGACGGAACTCGGGCAATCAAGCTGACGAATCCTCCATCCTTTGGAGCTTGGGGCGCGCTATTGCCTTATCTTAATAATCTAGTTCTGAATAATCATCTGCATGGTGATGATCAGAGAGTTGAGGCATTTCTTCCGGCCCCCGAAGGTGGGGAAGGGGTGCAACTTGTAATGACACAGCCGTGGATTCTGGGTGATGATGCTGGGGAAGAAGAAATCAGTCGATTCATGATTGAACGAGGATTTGAGCTGTTTTGCCCAAACGGATGGATATCGACGGCGACGAACGTGAAAATTACTGATGCCCGGTCCCCTAATATTAAAAAATCTGAGGGCGGACTCCTCATCCCCATAGATGTTCATATTGTGGCACCTGAAACGGTATTGGAGGCTGCTTGGCGGGAACAAGCCGAGCGAGAGTAAATCTCTGATTTTTGACGTTATGCCTGACTTAAACCAGCTCTCCATCCACACCATCACCAACAAGCCGTGGCCCGTGGAGCGCTGCATTGAGGCTTATGCGGCGGCGGGTATTGGGGGAATCACGCTGTGGAGGTATAACTTTGAGGGACGGAAGCCGGCGGAAGTCGGGCGGTGGATTTCGGAGAGTGGACTGAAATGCACGGGGCTGGCGCGGGCGGGGTTTTTTCCGGCGAAGGATTCCACCGGGCGGCAGGCGGCGGTGGAGGAGAACCGGCGGGCGATTGACGAGGCGGCGGCCTGCGGAGCTCCGGTGCTGGTGCTGGTCTGCGGGGCGGTGCCGGGGCAGGAACTGGAGGCATCGCGGGGGCAGATTACAGAGGGCATCGCGGCTTGTGTGGACCATGCGCGGGCGGCGGGCGTGAGGCTGGCGATTGAACCGCTGCATCCGATGTATGCGGACGACCGCTCGGCGATTGTGACCACGGGGCAGGCGAATGATGTCTGCGAGGCTCTGGGCAGCCCGCCGGAGGTGGGGATCGCGCTGGATGTCTATCACACCTGGTGGGACGCCGCACTGGAGTCGGAAATCGCGCGCGCCGGGCGGGCGGGACTGTTGTTTTCCTATCACATTTGCGACTGGCGCACGCCGACGGAGGATCTGCTGAATGACCGGGGGCTGATGGGCGAGGGCTGCATTCCCCTGCGGAAAATCCGGGGCTGGGTGGAGGCGGCGGGGTTTGACGGATTCAGTGAGGTTGAAATTTTCTCCACCCGGCGCTGGGCGCGGGATCAGGACGAATATCTGGCGGAGATCACCGCCGCTTACCGGCAGCACTGCTTAACTTTATGATTCAAAAAATCGGCATCATCATGAACGGCGTCACCGGACGCATGGGCACCAATCAGCACCTCGTCCGCTCCATCGCGGCGATCATCAAGGACGGCGGCATCCGCGTTTCCGATGATCTCACGATCATGCCGGACCCGATTCTCACCGGCCGCAACGAGGCCAAATTGAAGGAGAGCGCGGCCAGGTCGGGACTGGATCTGCCGGTGAGCACGGACCTTGATGCGGTGCTGTCGAATCCCGATTACCCGGTCTTTTTTGACGCCTCGCTGACGCAGCTGCGCGGCCCGTTCGTGGAGCGGGCGGTGGCGGCGGGCAAAGCGATTTATTGCGAGAAACCGACCGCGACCAATCTGCCCGAGGCGCTGCGCCTGGCGGAGCTGGTGGAGAAGGCAGGGGTGAAAAACGGAGCGGTGCAGGACAAGCTGTGGCTGCCGGGGATTCTGAAATTCATCGCTCTTCGCGATTCCGGGTTTTTCGGCCGGATTCTCAGCGTGCGTGGGGAATTTGGTTATTGGGTTTTCACCGGCGAGGACCCCGCGCAGCCGGCGCAGCGGCCTTCCTGGAATTACCGGACAGAGGACGGCGGCGGGATCATGATCGATATGTTCTGCCACTGGCGGTATCTCCTGGATAACCTTTTCGGATCCGTGAAACGCGTGAGCGCCATCGGAGCCACGCACCTGCCGGCGCGGGTGGCCGAGGATGGAAAATCCTACGACGCGACGGCGGACGACGCGGCTTACGGAACCTTTGAGCTGGAGGGCGGCGTGCTTTGCCAGCTCAACAGCTCGTGGTGCGTGCGGGTGCGGCGGGATGATCTGGTGACTTTCCAGGTGGACGGCACGGAAGGCAGCGCGGTCTTTGGCCTTCGGAAGTGTTATTCCCAGAGCCGCGCGGAGACGCCGCGTCCGGTATGGAATCCGGATATTGACCAGCCCATCAACTTTTTCGAAAGCTGGAGGGAGGTGCCGGACGCGCCCGGCGGGTATGAAAACGCCTTCCGGGTCCAGTGGGAAATGTTCCTTCGGCATGTGGTGTGTGGCGACGCCTTCCGCTGGGATCTGCGGGAGGCGGCGAAAGGCGTGCAGCTGGCGGAACTCGGCCTGCAGTCCTGGCGGGAAGGCCGCTGGCTGGATGTGGGGGCGCTTTGAGCCGGGCGGCTGGAATTTGAACAGGAGAGCCCCAAGGGCGCGAAGCCGGCCCGGAGCACGAAAACAGCGCATGGAATGAAGCCGCCCGGCGGGCAACGGTTATTATCAGTTTGATTCACGGGTGCCAATGCGGTACTGGCTTCGGGCATGAAACGGCGTCCCTATCTTTTTTCCGTCCTGCTGCTGCTGGCGGCCGTCGGCCTGTGGCTGGCATTCCGTAATGGAGGGTCTCCCGGGCAGGCGGACCCGCCCGCCGCTGGTTCAGGAGCAAAGCCGGCAATCTTCTCCGGCCTGCCGGGCGCTCCGCCGCCGGGGGGCGCGGGCTCAAAAACCGGCGATGGAAAGCCGGTCGCCGCCGTTGCGGCTCCGGAGGCAAAACCAGCGCCGGCTTTGACCGGGACCGAGAAGCAGAAGGAGATCGACAAGGAGCACATGACCAAACTGCGCGACGGCATTTTTGCCTACAAAGCGAAGTATGGCCACTATCCGGAATATCTTTCCCAGCTGGCTCCGGAGTTTGTGACGGCGGACACGCTGGTTTCGCCGCGGAAGAAAAACCAGCGCGGCGACGGGATTCTGGCGACGGATCATCCGGATCCGGGCATCACGGAGCCCTCCTACGGCTATGAGTTCAGCAATCTGGAGTTCCGGGACGGCCGGACCTTCGCGGAGATCAAGGAGGTGCAGCGCTCCGACTGGGGCGACGTGGTGCCGATGCTCCGGTTTTTCGGTTATGACAAAGTGCTCAACATGTCTGTGGGCGGCGAAATTTTCGAGACCCGGCTGGACTGGGAATGGGACGCCGCGACTCTGGATGTGGTGGATAAGCTGGGCTGGGGGCCGGGACTGGCGGAGGGGGATATGGTGAAAGTGAAAGTGGTCGGTCCCGACGGCGCGCCCCTTACCGGCGCGAAAGTCTGGGCCGACGGACGGAACTATTCCTTTGATCTGCCGAACCGCCCCTACACGACCGACGCGGAAGGGTATGCGAGCATTCCCGTCGGCGTGGATCAGGACCGCACGGCTTTGGCGCTGCGGCTGGAGGCGTCGGGATACACGGCTCCGTTCAAACAGTTCGCCCGGGGGGAAACGCCGGAATCGGTCACGCTGACGGCGGAGACGGCCTCGCAGTCCGTGAGCGGGCGGCTGATTAATGAATCCGGGGCTCCGCTGGCGGACACCCGGGTTTTTCTCCGTCAGGGGGACGGCGACACTAAAGCCGGCGGCACTCTGGCGCAGGTGCGCACGGACAGCGAGGGCCGCTGGCAGGCGACGCTGAATCCGCAGGACGCCAAATCGTTCTCGGCGGAAATCGGAGTTCCCGGCGGCCCGGCTCTGAAAACGGGGGAAAGCATCACCGTCGATGCCGGTGCCGCCGCTTCGGGGAATGCGGTGATTGTGGCTCCGGTCCGGCGCTGACCGTGCTTTCGGGGACTTTTCGTGAAGGGCGTTTATCCACGCTCCGTCGGTTTTGGAATGCGGGCTTGGAAGGGCCGCCGGCCGCGATTCCGTAGGACTTCGTGGAGGAGGAGGGCATGGAAATATATTTTTTCAGGGAACTCATTTTAAATGAACTCTTTGCCGGAAAGTCGGGTCGTAAGCAGTTCCGCCGGCCTGTCAGCCGGAGCACTCATCCCATTATGAAACTGACCCTCAAAACCTCATTGGCCGCCCTTGCGGTGGTGGCTTCCTTTTCCCCTGTCATGGCCCAGGACGCTCCCGGACCCCGGGGCGGACCGGGTGGACCCGGCGGGCCTGGGGGCGGAATGCGTGGCGGCAGCCCGGTGGTGGCCGCTCTGGATCTGGACAAGGACGGCGTGATTTCCGCCGAGGAACTGGCCAAGGCCTCCGCCTCCCTGGCGGTGCTCGATAAAAACAAGGACGGCAAACTCACCGAGGATGAGTTCCGCGGAGCCCCCGGCGGTCCGGGCGGGGCGGGTGGTGCCGGAGGCGGCCGTTTCGGCAATCCCGAGGAATTTGTGGCCCGGATGATGGAAAACGACAAAAACAAGGACGGCAAGCTGGACAAGGACGAAATCCCCGAGGGCATGCAGGGAATGCTGACCCGCGCGGACGCGGACAAGGACGGCTCCGTGTCCAGGGAGGAGCTGGAGGAGGTCGTGAAGACTTTCGGCTCGGGCCGCGGGGGAGCGGGCGGCAATGGCGGCCGGGGCAACCGGGGTGAGCGCACCGGCCCGGCCCGTCCGGCGGTGCCGCCCACTCCGCCGCCTGCGGCCCCGGCCCCGGCCCCCGCTCCGGAAGCGAAGTAAGGAGAGCTGACGGATTCATTCACAAAAGATCACGCCTCCCCGGAGCCCGCATGGCCGCCGGGGAGGCGTTTTTGTTTTTCCGCCGGTGGAGAGCGAGGGGATTGAGTGAGGAAAGGCGCGGGATGTCCGCGGTTTCCGTTGTGCCGCGATGTCGCCGGGCCGTTGCGGATCAACGGGAAAGCGGGCCTGGCCTGTAAAACGCTGCCCGGAAAAATGTTGCCACACCATAAGCGGCCACTAAGATTAAAACAATCCAATGACAAAATTCACACTTTTCCTTCTGGGTGCCACGTCTGTGATGGCTTCTTTCTCCGGCGCCGCCTCTCTTTCAGCGCTCAGCGCCTTCGGAGGCGGGGACGGATTCATGCTTCCGGCCGACTACGGCGGCAGCGACACCGGCAACAGCGAGCGCATGATCGCTTACAATCAGACCACGGGGAATCTCCTGATGGTTTCCCGGAACGGAGGCAATGCGGTGCGGATTTATAACAGCTCCACCGGAGCCCTGCTGTCCACGCTGGCGGCCCCGGCGGGCGGGTATGCCTCCGCCACGCTGAACATCAACGCCATCGGCATCACCACGGACGGCAGAATCGCGGTGACCAATCTCGCGGTGGGCGGCCAGACGCTGAGTGTGTATTCATGGGCCAGTGAAAGCGCCGCCTCCGCCTCGGTGGTGACCTCGACTTATGTGGTGCCCGCCGGCCTGCGCCTGGGGGACAGCATGGACGGCATCGGATCCGGAGCCAATGCGCAGTTTGTGCTGGGGTATCAGTCTCCGACAGCGGGGACAGCCGGCGGGGACGGTTTCGCCATTGTTCCCGCCGTCAGCCTGACCGCCGGGGCTTTCAGTCCCGTCAATGTGGATCCGGCGGCGGGTTCCGCGGATTCCGCTTTCCGGCTGAGCGCGACCTTCATCGACGCCGACACCGTGCTGGGCGACCAGAACGGCGTGGCGCGGATCGCCGATTTTTCCGGCACCGGGGCCACGGTATCGCCTCTGACACTGTCGGGCGCCACGGAGCGGCATCTGGATGTCATCACCATCGGCGGCGCGCAGTATCTGGCGACACTGGACAGCGTGACCTCCAAAAACACGGTGCGGGTTTATGAATTGAACGGCACCACCGCGACTCTGCTGGCCACCAGCAATCTGATCGGCGCGGGGGTGACCAACACCAACGGAACCGGGGATATCGAATGGGGCCAGGTGACCGGCGATTCCGCCACGCTTTATGCCCTGAACACCAACAACGGCCTCCAGGCCTTCACTTTCACGGTTCCCGAACCGTCCGCCGCCGGGCTGGCATTGCTGGGCGCCTGCGCTTTTCTGCGTCCCCGCCGGCGCTGATGGAGTTGTCATCCACTGGCCATGAAATGTTTATTGTCTCTCCCGGCGGTGCCGGCGGTTGTTTTGCTGGCGGCGGGAACGGTGCCGGCGCTGCGGGCGGACACCGCTTTTTTCACCCGGGATAAATCGGAGGTCATTTTCACCGCCATTTACAAGCCGGGCATTCTGTGGCGGCTGAATTTGAAATCCGCCGGACTCTCGGCCATCACCCTGAGCGGGCCTTTGAAAGGCCGGGAGGTCGGATCTATTGCCCGGGGAGCCGAGGGGGAAATTCTGCTGACGGCGGACAATGCGGTCTGGGTGCTGGACAAGGACGGCGCGCCCCGGAAAATCGCGGACGAAAAAGACCCGGGATCCTTTTTTCTCGGTCCCGTGGGCGAGGGGCCGCTGAAGGACTGGCTTTTCACTGTGAAACCCGACGGAACGGAGGGCCTTGGAGCCCGTGATATTTTCTATGCCCGCAAACCGGGGACCAAAGCGTTCCGTCCGGTTTTCTGCCGCCGGGTGGAGCGGGTGGGGACGGGAACCTTCACCTCTGACGGCCGGTTTTTCTTCGCGGCCCAGGGCGATCTCTGGGAGGGTGGTTTTGACGGTTCGGATGACGAGGGCACCGGCAATATCGCGACTCTGGTCGGCTGCCGCATCGCCCCTCTGGCGGTGCTGAACACGGATATGTCCAACAGCGGCAGTCAGCTGGTGCGGGAGATTCATGTGGCGGCGGGAAGCCTGCTGATTGGTCTCGGCGGCAGGCATGAGGGCAGCATTCTGCGGCTGCCGGTTCCCGCCGGAACGGCTTACGGCCCCAACCCCGAAGGCAGCGCGCCGGACACCGCCGCCGCGCTGGAACTTCAACGCCGGAGCCTCGCCAAAATCGAGATCATCGTCCCGGAAACCGGCGGGCTCACGGCCATGGCCGCCGCTGAAATTGATGGCGATCCCGTTGTTTTCTACCGGGGTGAGGGGGATGAGCAGGGAATGGGTCTCTGGCTCTGGAAGGGCTCCGGCCCCGTGAAACGGCTGGCCAATGAGCCGAGGGAGTGACGACGGCGGCTGGAAAGGCGGTTCCTGTTCGATTCATCCGGTTTCTGATTGAAACCGGCCTTAAACTCCACCATGGCCTGACGTCTGCTGAATGATATCTGAAATGGAAACGTCCTCTGATTCCTCTGAACTTCCCGATGCGGTGATAATGACTGAAGAGGACCGGATGGATGATCCCGGGCCCGGACCTGCGGCGCTGGCCTCAGTCACGCCGGAACCCCCCGCGCCGGCTCCCGCCATCGCCGATGCCGACGGACGTCTGACGTCGATGGATGCCTTCCGGGGTTTGGTGATGCTGCTGATGATGGGGGAGGTGCTGGGATTTTCAAGAGTCGCCGGCGCGGTGCCGGAGAATACATTCTGGCGGACCCTCGCCCTGCACTGGGAGCATGTGGAATGGACCGGCTGCACGCTGCATGACCTGATTCAGCCGTCATTCTCCTTTCTCGTGGGCGTGGCGCTGCCGTTCTCCCTGGCGCGCCGGATGGCGGACGGCCAGCCGCAGTGGCGGCGGACGGCTCACGCGTTCTGGAGGGCGCTGGTGCTGGTTCTGCTGGGCGTTTTCCTGCGGTCCACCCATGCGGCGCACACCAACTGGACGTTCGAGGACACGCTGTCGCAGATCGGGCTGGGGTATGGATTTCTCTACCTCCTGGCGCTGAAACGCGCCAAAGTGCAGTGGATCACGCTGGCGGCGCTGCTGGCGGGTTACTGGCTGCTGTTTGTGGTGTATCTTATTCCCGGGGGCTCGGGACCGCTCACGGGTTTTGCCGCCCACTGGAATCTCAATGCGAATCCGGCGTGGGCGTTTGACCGCTGGTTCCTGAACCTTTTCCCCCGGGAGGCGCCCTTCACGGGCAATGGCGGCGGGTATTCCACCTTGAGCTTCATCCCCACGCTGGGAACCATGATCCTCGGCCTGCTGGCGGGCAATGTGCTGCGCGGCGGCTGGTCGGTCTGGAAAAAGCTGGGCTGGCTCACGGCGGCCGGAGCGGTGGGACTGGGCGCGGGCTGGGCGCTGGATGTCTGGGGCATCTGCCCGATGGTGAAGCGCCTCTGGACGCCTTCCTGGGTTTTATTCAGCGGCGGCTGGGCCTTCCTCTTTCTGGCGGCGTTTTATCTGGTCATGGATATCTGGCGCCAGCGCCGCTGGGCCCTGGTGCTCACGGTGGTGGGAATGAATTCCATCGCCGCCTACCTCATCGCCCATCTTTTCCAGAATTTCATCGCCGGGGCCCTGACCCGTCATTTCGGTCACGGGATTTTCCGGATAGCCGGTACCGCCTATGAGCCGTTTGTCCACGGGTTGACGGTCCTTATCCTGGAGTGGCTGATGCTGTGGTGGATGTTCCGCCGGAGGATTTTTCTGCGGGTGTGATGCGGCGGAGCCCGTCAAGGACACAAAAAAGCCCGCCCTGTTCACGGGGCGGGTTTTTTTCACGTCATAGCGTCCACATCACAGTCGACGTTTTATTCCAACATTTCATTCCCGTGACTCGTTGAGAATGAATGGTGGGCAGGCTGGGACTCGAACCCAGGACCAATTGGTTAAAAGCCAACTGCTCTACCGACTGAG
>JAZKFB010000129.1:0-30798 GCA_040386695.1 Verrucomicrobiota bacterium | reverse complement strand
AGCCAGTGTTTATCATTGATCTTCGTCGCCCCCTCACGGGGGCGCGGATTGAAACACCGGGTGCGTTTTCGTAGTTCGGAAGGTAAAGAGTCGCCCCCTCACGGGGGCGCGGATTGAAACCCCGCGGGTGGGAATTTCCGGTGACAGGCTCCCGGTCGCCCCCTCACGGGGGCGCGGATTGAAACCGCAGCTCGTCCGCCGTGATGGCCATGGCCCGCGGTCGCCCCCTCACGGGGGCGCGGATTGAAACCACCCCCGCAGCTTGTTCGGAGCTGCGGGGGTTGTCGCCCCCTCACGGGGGCGCGGATTGAAACCGGCCCGCCCAGTAGATGACCACATCCTGCGGCCGTCGCCCCCTCACGGGGGCGCGGATTGAAACCCCGCCTCCCGCGCTCCCCATGCCCCTCCTCCTGTCGCCCCCTCACGGGGGCGCGGATTGAAACCATGACCAGCACTTTCCGCCGGTCAATCTCAAGTGTCGCCCCCTCACGGGGGCGCGGATTGAAACCGCCTTGACTTGATCAATTTGAACCCTGCGCTCCGTCGCCCCCTCACGGGGGCGCGGATTGAAACTGACTCTGCTATATGCAAGACATCCGTTATGGTCGTCGCCCCCTCACGGGGGCGCGGATTGAAACAGCGCATGGGTGACGATACGCCCGAGGGTGAGTTGTCGCCCCCTCACGGGGGCGCGGATTGAAACATCTGGCGTTGTCAGGAATTGACCGGCCGCCCGGGTCGCCCCCTCACGGGGGCGCGGATTGAAACCAACTGGAGGAAGGGGTGATGCAGCTGCCCGTGGAGTCGCCCCCTCACGGGGGCGCGGATTGAAACGTTTCTTGTTGTGTGGATTCTTCCGGTTTGCAGTTGTCGCCCCCCTCACGGGGGCGCGGATTGAAACGTGACCCGGCTCCATTTTGGCGGGGCCGGAGCTTGTCGCCCCCTCACGGGGGCGCGGATTGAAACAGACTTCACGGAAACAATAACAAATCTGGCGAGGGTCGCCCCCTCACGGGGGCGCGGATTGAAACTGCATAATGTGAAGGAGGCACTCCCGGTGCTGTTGTCGCCCCCTCACGGGGGCGCGGATTGAAACCGCCCGCTTTTTGTCGCCCCCTCACGGGGGCGCGGATTGAAACGCGCCCTCCGGAAGATTGGAGATCGGCTTTATTTGTCGCCCCCTCACGGGGGCGCGGATTGAAACATCCGGCTCTCTAGCCAGTCGATTGTGTCAACAAGTCGCCCCCTCACGGGGGCGCGGATTGAAACTTGCCGACAATAACAGGATTCGCCGCATCGTCATGTCGCCCCCTCACGGGGGCGCGGATTGAAACACCCCGGCGGGGGTGATCAATATCGAGCGGCCGGGTCGCCCCCTCACGGGGGCGCGGATTGAAACCGCCGAAAGGCCGGAAACGATCATGTAGGCCCAGGTCGCCCCCTCACGGAGGCGCGGATTGAAACGCCGTCAGCCGCACGTCCCCCGGCGTCTCCAGCCGTCGCCCCCTCACGGGGGCGCGGATTGAAACAGAGTCTGGGAGGACACTCCCGGGACGCATAGCGTCGCCCCCTCACGGGGGCGCGGATTGAAACAGAGCAATGGCCTCTCCGCACGCCTCCAGCACGAGTCGCCCCCTCACGGGGGCGCGGATTGAAACACCTCCGAGCCAAAAAGAGCGGGGCGGAAAATCGTCGCCCCCTCACGGGGGCGCGGATTGAAACTCCAGGGTGAGGATGTTCTTTTCCGACAGGCTGAGTCGCCCCCTCACGGGGGCGCGGATTGAAACATGATGTTGAGCTCCTCCGCGTAGGGATCGGCGAGTCGCCCCCTCACGGGGGCGCGGATTGAAACTTTCGCTGATCTGGTGGCGGCGGGCGGTGGCCAGGGGTCGCCCCCTCACGGGGGCGCGGATTGAAACGACGGTGCCTGGAACCAGGTCAGGGTGAATTTCGTCGCCCCCTCACGGGGGCGCGGATTGAAACGTCCAGGATGCTGAGCGGGATTTTCCGCTTTGGCGTCGCCCCCTCACGGGGGCGCGGATTGAAACGCGAAAGCGGTGCAGGAGGCGGATCGGGTGATAGTCGCCCCCTCACGGGGGCGCGGATTGAAACAGCGGCGGCGATGGCGACGAGTTTCCGGCGGAGGGTCGCCCCCTCACGGGGGCGCGGATTGAAACCACATCACCCCCTGAATCGTGAATTCCGCGACGCGTCGCCCCCTCACGGGGGCGCGGATTGAAACCGAGAGCATCACCGATCAGTTCAAGGCGATCGCGGGTCGCCCCCTCACGGGGGCGCGGATTGAAACTTCTTAAACTCATCCCCGGCAGACAGGACCTGGTCGCCCCCTCACGGGGGCGCGGATTGAAACATCTCCGCCGCCGTGATCTGGCCGTGCAGGTCGTGTCGCCCCTCACGGGGGCGCGGATTGAAACCGCGCCCTGAGCAGGTCCGTATTTTCGAGGCGAGTCGCCCCCTCACGGGGCGCGGATTGAAACCCAGTCACTGCGCCGCTTCTTTCTTGCCTGCCGGGTCGCCCCCTCACGGGGGCGCGGATTGAAACTGCGAGATTGAGGGCGTGTGGTGCAAGGGCTTAGTCGCCCCCTCACGGGGGCGCGGATTGAAACAGCTCCGTGGCTGTCCCTGTCCACCATTCCGCGAGTCGCCCCCTCACGGGGGCGCGGATTGAAACTCCGACAAGCCTTCACCGAACAGCCGCCGGACAGTCGCCCCCTCACGGGGGCGCGGACGTTCCGCCGGATCGCGATGAATTTTCTAAAAACCGACGATGTGATGCGCGGTCTGGTGAGTCAGCTGCGCGGCGGGCAGCGGCGGCAGATCGCGCGGGGGCAGATGCGGCAGCTGGGATTTCAGCTCGGCGGCGCAGATGTTTTTAAAGCGCATCCAGCGCTCCCATTCCCAGTCCGGGGCCTCGCGCACCTGCCGGAGCAGGCTCAGCCATTCCGTCAGCGCGCGCTCCAGATCGCCGGTGCCTATATAATAAGCGGGGGAGCCGTGGCGGCCCCGGCCGGCGACCATTTCCGCCGTGCCCTCGCCGTAGCCGGAGGGCAGGCCGGCCGCCAGATAGCCCTCGTAATTCGCCGCGCCGTAAGTCTGGAGCGTCACCTGCGCCAGCCGCGAGCTGCCGCCGGGGATGTCGGATTCCGTGAAGCGGTGGCCGCCGCGCAGATTGGCGATGTGGACCGCCAGCTCGTCGAGGGGGTAACTTTCATCCTCCAAAGCGGCCGCAATGGCCAGGCCCTCACCGCCCTGGAAGCATGAGAAAACCAGACCCCGGCGGGTCGGCGTGCCGTCCTCCAGAATCAGACCCAGTTTCCGCCACGCATACACGGCGGTGTTGCCCCCCGCCCGGTGACGGGCGCCGTCCGCTCCGGTGAAATCCCCCGCCGTCTCCAGCACCACCGTGCGTTCCTCCGGGGAAATCAGGGCCACGCCGTGGCGGTCGAAATACACCGGCCATTTCAGATGCGCATAACCAATCCGCGCCGACAGGATTTCCTGGCGCTGCACCAGATTCACCACCGTGCCGCCAAACAGATGCGGGGTCAGCAGCGGCAGCACCAGCTCCTCCAGCTCATCGCGGGCGTAATCCTCACGCGGCGGCAGGCCGGTCATGGCGCGCGCGCCTTTGGTCAGGGTGAAACGGCCGGGCGTTTTTTCCATGGCCAGGGCGATCTCCCGCCCGTACCCGCCGCCGGTGCCGTCCACATTCGCTTTGAGGCGGCAGACGCGGCCGACGGGGAAGGCGTCGGAGACAAAATGCCAGGCCTCCAGCGCGGGCTCCAGCTGGTTTTTGAAATGAATCCAGGCGGTGCCCAGTTCCATTTCCGTGAGGCGGTCACGGCGCTTTTCCTCCCAGAGGCTGCGGGAGTTCAGAATCTCCACCCGGGTGGGCCCGAGGCCGAACATCATGTGCTGATCCGGACGGACGGTTTCCGCCATCCGCCGCGACGGCAGCGGACCGGCCCGCATTTCGCCGGGCGCGACCGGCTGGGGCATGGCCTCGGATTCAAAACCGAGCACGATTTTCTGTTTGGAGAACAGGGCCGCGCAGAACCGCTCCGCCGCCTCAAACGGCGGGTCGCCGCGCAGGCCGGCGCGGTCCATCACCCGCAGCAGCGTCGGCCAGTCCACCTGATTAGCCCGTTTTAAATACCGCGGGCTGCCGTCCATCAGGCGCGGGCTGCGGTTGGAGACGATCACATAACCGGTCTCATCCAGACCCCGGCGCCCGGCGCGGCCGAACATCTGGAGCAGTTCATCCGGGGCCAGATCGCGCTCGGTCTGGCCGTCAAAATACCGGGTGTCCGCGACCATCACGGAGCGCATGGAGAAATTGATGCCCGCCGCCAGGCCCATGGTGGCCACGACCACCCGCAGCTGCCCGGCTTTGGCCAGGGGCTCGATGATTCCCGCCCTCTGCTGCCAGGACAGACCGCTGTGGTGACAGCCCACGCGCGCCTGCAGCAGTCCCGCGAAATCCTTCCCCAGCAGGTGCTCCTGCTCGCGCGTCAGATTCAGACGGTCCGGCACCGGCAGCGCTCCCGCGATCTGGCGGGCGATTTTCTCGGCATCCCGCCGGTGCGGGGCGAAAATCAGCAGCGGCCCCAGCCCGCTCATGAGCACCTCCGCCGCCAGCCTTGGCCAATAGCCGGTGATCTGCTTCGGCGCGCGGCGGCGCAGCAGCTCCACCGGCATCTCCTCCAAAGGCACCGGGCGCTCCCTGGTTTTCACAATCTCCACCGTCCGGCCCAGGCGCTCCAGCCACGCGGCCACATCTTTGGCATTGGCCACGCTGCCGCTCAGCAGCAGGAGGCGGGTCTCCGCCGGAGCGAGGGCGATGACCATTTCGTAAGCCGGCCCGCGCACGGGATCGGCCAGCATCTGGTATTCGTCGATCACCAGCAGCTTCGGGCCGTCGCCCCGCAGCAGCCGTTCGCGCTGCGTCTCCAGAGTCGCGACAATCACCGGTGCCTGCCCGTTTTCGGAAATCTCGCCGGTCACGATGCCGACTTTCCACCCCTTCCGCTGCCATTCCAGACGCTTGTCGTTCGCCAGCGCCCGCGTGGGCACGGTGTAAACCATCTGCCCCTTGCTGAAGGCCCCGCTTTCCACCAGCAGTTCAAAAATCCGTGTTTTCCCGGCCCCGGTCGGCGCGTCCACAATCACGTCACGCCCCGCCCGGATTCCGCGCACGGCCTCCTGTTGCCAGAGGTCCGGCAGTTGAATATTCAGGGAAAACCCGTTCACGGTCAGTCAAAAAGGGAGGTTCGAGGGAATTTCACCCAACTACGCCCCGGAACGCGGAGAAAGCAGAAAATGCGCGGGATTGCCGCTGCTGGATGGCGTGGGAACAATGGCGGAGAGCGCGGCGGGGAATCTGAATCCGGAAAGGAGTTTGAATCCGGAAAGGAGTTCCGGGCAGCCGAAAAGAAAGACGGGCCACGGATGGCACGGATAAAACGGATGGCACGGATTTTCAGGAAGGAGGAGGGCAAAGCAGACGGAACTGTGACTCAGGAAAAGGCCTTATCCCCAGTTTCTCCAAAGCCTGTTTTCTCAAAACATCTGTGCCATCCGTTTTATCCGTGCCATCCGTGGCCCGCCTTTTCCGGCACGGAATGAGCCGGACCCCTACCTGTTCAAACGCCGCCCGCCAGCAGGTTCCGGGCGTGGGCGCGGGCGCTGTCGGCTTTGCCGCCCAGCATGCGGGCGATTTCCAGCACGCGGTCCTCGCCGTCCACACGGTTGATCTGGCTGTGCGTGCGGTCCTTCTGCACGACCTTGCTCACCACAAACTGGTGATTCGCCAGCGCCGCGACCTGCGGGAGGTGGGTGATGCTGATAATCTGGTGATCCGTGCCCAGTTCCGCCATTTTCCGGCCCACGGCGGCGGCGATTTCCCCGCCGACATTGGCGTCGATCTCATCAAAAACGAGCAGCGGAATGCTGTCCTCCCGGGCCAGCGCGCTTTTCACGGCCAGCATCACCCGGCTCATTTCCCCGCTGCTGGCAATCACGCGCAGAGGCTTGGCGGGCTCGCCGGGATTGGGGGCGAACAGGAAATCCGTCTCCTCCAGGCCGCGCGCCCCGGGCTGGGCCAGCGGATTCAGCTCCACGGAGAATTTCGCCTGCCGCAGCCCCAGATCGCCCAGATGCCGCGAAACCTCCTTGGCCAGACGCGGGGCCGCCTTCCGGCGCAGCTGGCTGACCACCAGGCCCGCGGCATCCACCGCCTCGCGCGCTTTGGCCAGCTCCCGGCCCAGACGCTCCAGCTCCTCGCCCCGGCCCTCGATTTTCCCCAGACGCCCGGCGGCGGCGTCGCGGTGGTCGAGCACCCGCTCGATGGTGCCGCCGTATTTCCGCTTCAGGTTCTCCAGCACATTGATACGCTCCTCCAGCAGCGCGATTTCCCGGGGATCAAACTCCAGCCTGTCGTGATAATCCCGGAGTCCGCTCTCCAGTTCCTCCAGCTCCACAAACGCGGTCTCAAAGCCCGTGGTGAACTCCGTCACCCCCCGGTCAATGCGCTCCAGCTCCCGCAGCGTCCGGCGCAGATCGCCGAGTTTGGAAAGCACGGAGTCATCCGCGTCCTGCAGCGCCCCGAGGGCGGCGGCGGAAAGCTCCGCCAGGCGCGTGCTGTTGCCCGCCATTTTGTAACGCTGGAGCAGCGGCTCCTCCTCCTCGACGCGCGGATTGAGGGTATCTATCTCCTCCACCTGAAACCGCAGCAGGTCCAGCTCCTGATGACTCACATTCTCCGCGTGGGAAAGCTCCTGCAGCGCCTGGCCCAGCTGCCGCCAGGCCGTCCACGCTTTGTGATAATTCTCCAGCGCGGCCTCGGCCCCGGCGGCGGCGTCCAGCATGGTCAGCTGACGGTCGCGCGAGTTCAGCGACTGGTGGTCGTGCGGACCGTGAAGATCCACCAGGTGCTGCCCCAGCGCCTTCAGCACCGCCAGCGTGGCCGGGGCGCAGTTGATGAACTGCCGGTTCTGCCCGGCGGCGGTGATCACGCGGCGGATAATGAGCTGCCCGCCCTCGCAGGGATCCAGCCCCGCCTGCTCCAGCACGCCGTTGATTTCGGAAAGATGCCCGGGCTCGAACACGGCCTCCACCGTGCAGGCATCCTCGCCGTTGCGGATCAGGTCCCGGTCCGCGCGCTCGCCGAGCACCAGCTTCAGCGCGCCCACGATGATCGATTTTCCCGCGCCTGTCTCCCCGGTCACGCCAATCAGCCCGGCGCCGAGCGGCCAGGTGAGAGCATCGACCAGAGCGAGGTTCTTGATGGACAGAGTGGTGAGCATGAATGGGATGGATAAAGAGAACCCACGGTGGTTGAAAAGGGAAAACGCGCCGTATTTCGCTTTCGCGGGGAAAAGGCGGCGCGTATGGCCAGGAAGCCCATGGCCCCGTTTGAACTTACTTTTTTAGGCACCGGCACCTCCACCGGCATCCCCATGATCGGATGCCACTGCGAAGTCTGCGCCTCCCCCGACCCCCGCGACAAACGCGACCGGGCCTCCATTTTCATCCGCACCCCGGAGCAGTGCTGGGTCGTGGACACCGGCCCGGATTTCCGCCACCAGTGTCTGCGCAACGGCATTGAACACCTGGACGCCGTGCTCATCACGCACCCGCACACGGACCACATCATGGGCTTCGACGACCTGCGGCGCTTCACCTTTGACGCCGACGGTCTCATGCCGGTTTATGCCACCCCGGACACTCTGGCCATGCTGCGGCATATCTTCGAATTCGCCTTCAACGGCCTGAACCGTTATCCCGGCTATCTGAAACCGGAGCCTCATGAGGTCACCGGCCCATTCACCCTTGGGGAAACCAGAGTCACTCCCATTCCCGTCCGGCACGGGAAAGTCATCACCATCGGCTACCGCTTCGACCGCCCCGGCATGGACGGCGTGGCCTACCTTCCCGACTGCAAATCCATCCCGGCGGAAAGCATGGCCCTGCTGGAGGACATCGGCGTGCTGATCATCGACGCCCTGCGCCGTCACCCGCACCCGACGCACCTCAGCGTCGCCGAATCCCTCGTCGTCGCCCAGGAAACCCGCGCCCGCCAGGTCTGGTTCACCCACCTCAGCCACGAGCTGTCCCACGCCCTGCTGGAGGCTGAACTTCCTCCCCACATCCGCATCGCTCATGATGGCCTGACTCTGAAACTGGGCTGAATCCCTTTCCGCCTCCCCGCCCGCCCCTCTCCCCGCCCCTGGTCCTCCCCGCGGTTAATTCCCTCCTCCTCCCCCTGCCCCGCAAATTCAGCTTGCCCCCGGCCTTCCTGACAGGCACGAATGCCGCGTGCTCACACTGGAAAATGTCACTTACACGATTCCCGGGGACGGCGGGGACACCGCGCTTCTGGATCAGGTCAGCCTGGAGGTTCCCGCCGGACATTTCATGGCCATCGTCGGCCCTTCCGGCTGCGGCAAAACGACTCTCCTGAAAATCATCGCCGGCCTGCTCCTGGAAACCTCCGGCCGCATCCTCTGGCGCGGACGCGATGTCACGGAGGACGGGGAGATTTCCCCCCAGGAACTCGGCTACGTGCCCCAGTTCAGCATCGCCCACGATCCCCTGATGGTGGAGGAGTGTGTGGAAAACGCCGTCAGACTGCGCACCCGCCTCAGTGGCGAAAAGCTGTATCTGGCTGCGGATGAGGCCATTGTCTCCGTGGGCCTGGAGCCTCTGCGCGAGCAGCGCGTCGCCGTGCTTTCCGGCGGGCAGAAGCGGCGGCTGGGGCTGGCGATGGAGCTGGTGAGCCATCCCGCGCTTTTGCTCTGCGACGAGGTCACCAGCGGTCTGGACCCCCGCAGCGGCGACGAGATCGTCAGCCTCCTGCACTCCCTCTCCCGGCGCGACCACCGGACCGTGGTGAACGTCACCCACAGCCTCAGCGGCCTGGAGCTTTACGATTCCGTCCTCGTCCTCGTCGCCGGCCGCGTGGCCTACCACGGCCCGCCCGCCAGTCTGGCGCACTATTTCAGCGTTCCCAGCGTGGAGGACGTTTATCCCCGCCTGGAACTGCGCCAGCCGGCCGAATGGCACGAATCCTGGCAAAAACGCCGGTCCTTCTACTACGGCCAGATGGCCGATGCCGCCGCTTTTGCCGCAGCGGCCAAAAAACTGAAGGCGGAGGGCGAATCAACAACCGATCCCGCCGCCCTGGCCGCCGCCCCGGCCCCGCCGACGCCCCCGTCCCCCGCCTTCTCCGCGCCCGCCGCCAGGCCTGCCGATGCCGGAGCCGGCGACAAAGCCCTGCCGGGCGCGCTGCGGCAGTTCCTCGTCCTGTTCTCCCGCCGCTGGACGCTGTTTTTCCGCGACCGCACCCAGCTTCTGCTCCAGCTGGCGCTGCTGTTCGGCTTTCCGCTGCTGGTGATCATTTTCGCGCACAACGGCATCGGCTC
Source organism: Verrucomicrobiota bacterium (assembly GCA_040386695.1). GTDB lineage: Bacteria > Verrucomicrobiota > Verrucomicrobiia > Verrucomicrobiales > V1-33 > CAIZWU01. Next base: position 21,355 of record JAZKFB010000129.1, on the reverse strand, counting down.
CCTGCCGGAAAGCGCCGGGCACGGCGATCTGAGCGAACTGGAGAAGATGGAGATCCAGGCCCGGGCTCTGCAGGGGCAGGCTCGGCTCGGCGGACTGATTTCCGGACTGGTCATGTTCCAGGTGGTCCTGCTTACCCTCATGGGCTCCAACAACGCCTCCCGCGAAATCGCCGGCGAGCGCCTGATTTACGAAAAAGAGCGTCTCGGCGGCGTGCGGCCCCTGGCGTATCTTGGCAGCAAAGCGGCGTTCCTCGGCATCCTCGTCATCGTCCAGTCCTGCTGGATGGCGTTGTTTGTCAACTTCTTCGCCCACCTGCCGGGCGAGCTGACGGACCGGCTGCTGCTGCTCCTGATGGCCAACGGCGCCATGACCATGGTCTGCCTCGCGATCTCATCGCTCATGAAATCCGCCGAGCAGGCCTCGCTCCTCAGCATCTACCTCGTCGGCTTCCAGCTCCCCCTTTCCGGAGCCGTGCTGGCCCTGCCCCCGGCCATGGAAAAAATCATCCAGCCGCTCATCGCCGCCTACTGGAGCTGGAGCGGGCAGCTGGCCGCCATGCGGCCCACCGATTATTTCGTCGCCATCAACCGCGCCGTCCCCACCCCCGTCGTCAGCGATCCCTCCCTGCCCCTCACCGTCCTCGGCCTCCACATGGCCGCCGGCCTCGTCTTCGCCTGGCTCGGCTGCCTGCGCCATCAGTGGGATTGAGCAAAAACGGCCGCCCCCCGAAGTCCTCAAACCCCATGACGCGGAGGATGGATGACGCGGAAGATGGGCAGGTTCATGCCCGTCCTCTCCGCCGCCGGTTCAGCGCCGCGCCCAGCGCCCCCAGCAGCAGCGCGCCCGATGATGGCTCGGGGATCGCGTAGCCGTAGGTCAGGTGGTCAACCACATGAGTGCCGGGAAAAACAATGCGGGAGATCCCGTGCTCATTATATATCGCGGCGAACCGGTCAGCCATGCGCTCCGATACCCCGTCCACAAGCTTGGGCACCTGCACTTGCCATTTCCCGCCGGTGATTTCATTTCCGGTGGCATCGTAGACGAGAATTGGCTGATAAAGGTCGAGTCCGACTTCCGCCGAAACAAACCCAAAAAGCACCGCCCCCGCATATTTAGGCAATAACCCATCAGCGTTGGGGCTGAAATCGAAACGGATGTTCTCCCTCCCGGCCCCCAACGCGAAACTGTTCCAGGTGAATCCCTGCCCCCGGCCGTCCACCCGCCCATCGTCCCCATCCACGTTCGGCGTGCTTTTGGTCTGATAGGTGGCTCCTCCGAATCCGGTCACATAAGGCGTGTTCAGCTGCCGGTCCTCGAAGTCCTCCAGATACATCGTGCCATCCAGAACTCCCTGCCAGAAGGGGTTGCCGGTGCGGTCCCGATACGGCTGGGCATAAAAGAACGTCGCCGCGCGCGCGGACGGCGGCATCAGCAGGCCCAGCAGCAGAGCCGGTAAACAGAGGGGGATTTTCATGCCCGTCCTCTCCGTCGCCGGTTCAGCGCCGCTCCCAGCGCCCCCAGCAGCAGCGCGCCCGATGACGGCTCGGGGATCGCGTAGCCGTAGGTCAGGTGGTCGATGGTCGTAGTGCCGGGAAAAGAGATACGGGAAATGCCCCCCTCATAATAAATCCCGACGAAGCGGTGCACGGAAGTGGATAAAGCTCCGGGAGCGATGACAGGAATCTCCAGTCTCCAGTTTCCAGCAGTGATTTCCATTCCTCCGGCATCGTACACCAAAATTTTCTCATAATAAGTAATTTCAGATTCGGCGAATAACCCTCCAAAAAGAGCCGCTCCGGCATATTTTGGCAGTTCACCCTTGGTATTGGGGTTGAAGTCAAAACGAATATCTCCCTCTCCCGCGCCTGTCGCCAAGCTGGTCCATGTAAATCCCAGGGAACTGCCATTTCCATCACCCACGACATTGGGCGTGCTCTTTGTTTGATAAATTGCACCTCCGAAACCGGTCACATAGGGTGTGTTCAGCTGCCGGTCCTCGAAGTCCTCTAGATACATCGTATCATTGAGAACGCCCTGCCAGAACGGATTCTGGGTGCGGTCCTGATACGGCCGGATGTAAAAGAGCGTCGCCGCGCGCGTGGGTGCCATCAGTAGCAAAACCAGCAGCAGAGCCGGTAAACAGAGGGGAATTTTCATGACTGTTCGGGGTAGGTGGTCAGTGGGGACCAAGCGGGCTGGCCGTCCAGATCAAGGGCCCAGCTCCGGGCGTACATGATATACTGGTTGTTGTGAACGTTGGTGAAGGTGACGCTGGCGGGGCTGGGATTGGTGTAAACGGGGGTGAGGGGATTATACCCTCTGCCGCCGGGATCAAAGCTGCTGGCGTCGTAGCTGTAATATAAAACCCCATTGGGGCCGACGCGGCTGATGGTCACCGGGGTGCCCTGGGCATTTTGGACACCGATGGTGAAGGTGGGCGGGCTGATATCCGTGAGCATGCGCAGTTCACGGGCGTTTTTCATGATGTTGCGCCGCGTGTTCGGGAGAAGGGCTCCAATGGAGGTCTGATCAAAATACCTCACCGCTGCCTCCCAGGCGTTAATGCGCTCCATGGTGCCCCAGCGCATGCCCTCGCACTCCAGTCCCCTGCGGAACTCAGCAGCGGTGCCCAGGTAGCGGGCGGTGATTTTCGTCTGATCCAGCGCCCCTCCGGCCGCGAGGTGGACGCGCAGCCGCTGGTCGAATGCTTCACGGTACTTCGGGTGGGTTTTGAGAAATTCATGCGGCTGAAGATCATACGTCTTACCAGTTGGAATGCCTTCGGAGATAATATAGGCATCCCCGGGATTCAGCATGGCATCCCCATCCCAGGCAATTACCCGGCATGTTCCAGTGAGTGGATTTTTCCATATCCGGTAATCTGCATCTTTGATGTCTCCTTTGCCTGACGCAGCGAGAGTGAGGACATAATCGATATAGGCTGGAATATCCAGCACCGCTACGACCGCATTCCATTTTACAAGATTTGCCTTATCTCCTGTAGCGGTGGTGGTTTTGATAATCACATTTTTCCAAACGAGAAACTCCGGTGTGTTTTCCGTTTCCTCCTCACTTACATAGTGCATATAAGTGATATCCTCCGGCTCCACCGCCGCCGGATTCACACCCGGAGTCTCCGCCAGCAGGTGGCTGGAGATCATGTCCTCGTCGATGTGCTCCTCCAAATCATAAACGCCCCAGTAGTAAGCATTCACAAAAACATGCGTCCACCTGCGGCGCGGGACCATGGCGCCCGGACCGCTGAGATCGCGCTGCGTCTCCTTCAGGTAAGCATCATGACAGTAAGTGTCGGTCACTTTATCCCCGTTGAGGAGGCCCGTCCATGAGTCCGAGGAGGGATTGCGCAGCAGCAGGCGGTGGAAGTTTTTGATTTTGCAGCCGGGGAAGATGGCGGAGGTGCCCGCATTTGGCTGGCCGGCGGGGATGACCGGGCCGTTGAATGTGGAGCCGCCGCGCAGATTCCACGCTTTCTTGAAAATGAGATGCCAGCTGTATTTGCCGCCGGGGAAGGCTCCGGGGGGCAGGCCGCCGTTGCTGTGGTTGCCCGCGTCCTGGAGCACCCCGGCCTCATACGCGTAGGTGGCGGCGGGATTGGCCGGGTCCGAATACTCCACATGCACCGGCAGCTCCGCCTTGGCGCCCGCGTAGGCCACCGGCGTCTCCGCGTGCCACGTCAGGAACACCGACGGCAGCGCCGCCAGCTGGGTCAGGATGCCGCCGGGGGCTGCGAGGCCCGCCCGTGCCGGGGCTGAAGTGGCGTAGGTATTGAAAATTTGAGGATTGTTCAGCGCCGACCCCAGCTCCCCCCCGTTGGCCTCCGGCCGCTTCTGCGCGAAAACGGACGGGGTGTGTATGAAAGTCCGCGTGACCACCCCCGAGCTGACGTACCCTGTGCGGAACGCCCGCGCCCGCAGGATGGTGGTCCCCGCGATCTGAATGGGCGAGCCCGCGGTATACACCGTCGAGAACCCGTTCGGCTCCGATCCGTTGAGCGTGTAGGTGATGACCGCATCCGCCGCCGGGTGGGTCAGCCGCACATTGACCGTGCCGGAGCTGAACTGCCGCCCGTAAGCCGCCACCGGCGCGCCCGCCGGCGACCCCGCGTCCTCCACCGACGGCTCCGTCGCCGCTCCCCCGCTGAGCCAGCCCTCATTGCGCGCCCCCGTGGTCAGGTCCGTGCCCCGCGTCGGCCGGGAGAAAAACCCGTATTCGATCCCCGTCCCCGCCGCATTCGACCGGATGCCGTAAGAAATCCGCGCTGGCTGGAGCGTCGGGAATTTCCCCTCCGGAGCCTTCAGCGAATGCACCACGCTGACGGTCCCGCCGGTTCCCGCCTTGCCCAGACGCACCGTCTCCGTGGCGTCATCCTTCAGACTGAACGGCACCGTGAACGGCTTCACCGGATCATCCGCCGCCAGCCGCGCCCGGCCCTCCTCCGTGCAGTTCATCACCAGTGACTGTCCCGGCGCCAGCGTCATCACCGGCAGCGTATGCCACGCCGTGCCATTGTCACTCAGGGAATACCCCGCCGTGCTCAGCGTCTGATTGCAGGGATTGAGAATCTCCACCCAGTCCGCCGCCTCCCCGCCCACCAGATCCCCCTCATTCTCCGCCACATTCAGGATGCACATCTCCGAAATCATCAGCCGGTCATCCGCCGCATTGGCCTTGTCGAACACCGCCGCGATGCCCAGCGGCACCCCGTAGCCATTCAGCGCCGCCGCCGAATTCGTGAACAGGCGGAAAAACGACCGCCGCTCCGACGTCACCGGCAGTGGCGGGGCCGGGGGCTCCATATTCGGAGAGTAAAAAATCTCGCTCCGGATCTCCTCCCGGCGCGCCGTCAGAAACGCGCGGATGGTCACATCTGTTCCCGACAGCGTGCTGGCCGCCGGAGCCGGGGCCGAGGGATCGGGGAAAGAGCAGAAACTCAGAAAAATAGGCAGCGGGTCCGATGCCTGCCCCGTGACCGTGCCCACGCCGAACGCCTGCCGCCCCAGTCCGGGCCAGGGATCCGCCAGGGGCATCTCCGCCGCCGTGAAAACCGTCGTCACCTCCGCCGCGCCCGGCACCGTGCTCCCGCCCGACGGCCAGCGCGCCGCCACCCGGCCATCCGCCAGCCGCCGCAGCACCGCCCGCACAATCGTCCACGACGGCCGGGGCCCGCTGCCCGCGGGCGCCGCCACCGACGGTTTCGCCAGCGGCATCACCATCACCTCCGCCGACATGCTCCCGGAGCCGGGAATCACCTGCGTCCCCGCCCACGGCGCGACCACCGCTCCCTGCCCCTCCGCGCAGAAAAACCCCGGCCCCGACAGTTCCGTCCAGCGCTCCAGCCGCCAGAACGACGCCACCCCGGAGTCAAAACTTCCCGTCACTTGGATGCTCCGGCGCGTCGGTGGATTATCCGTCTGCTGCGTGATGGCCAGCCTGGGCGCCGCCAGACCGGTGCCCGCCGTCACCAGCCACAAAACCGCCGCCAGCAGCGGAATCATCACCGCGAACCGACGGAAGCCCGGCGGCGAATATTGGTGTAAGCTCATTATAAAGAAGGACTTAAAGAGGGATAAAAAGTTGGAAATCCCCCGTGAAATGAATTCGCGGCGGATGGGTGTAAACATCAAATTAATTTACAGCACTCGATCCGTAATCCGAACACATGATCAGAGGCAATTAAAAACGGAAAATAAAATCGGTGTTTCCCGGCTGCGCGGGTAGCTGAACAGAGACCGGCATGCTCACCTCCCTCAGTTGAGGATTCATTTCACCTTCCCGGAAAAAGGTTCCGGAATCCGGAGTGGTGGAGGTGAAAGACTGATTTTTACGGGCTCCGGAGCCCAAAAAACCCACTCCGGCAGGGGCCGCTGACCTTCACGGACTCTTGTTTCCATTCAAAGTTCAAATCTCGTGGCCTCACGGTCAAAAGGGATACCTCCAAGGATAAAAGATGTGGTCCCCCGACGATTTTTGTTGCTCAATTTTCATTCAGGCGTCAATTTAACCAAGCAATCATCAGGAACAGTTTTAAACTGAAACCCATCCCTCTGTTTGGGGTAATACTTCAACCTCTCTTTTATATGCCCATTTCATCCACAGTGGATTACATCCCGGTCATGGACGAGTTTCTTGCCCACTGGGGCGCGCTGCCGGAGCCCCTGAAGCTGCCGGAGGGGGAGACGGCGGTGGGATTCGTGGAATTCACCGCTCTGCGGGTGGAACTGGACGTGGCAAAGACGGAGCTTCAGCGGAAGCTCAACGATCTGGAGGCCGCGCGGGTGCATCTGGAGCAGGCGCGCATCACCGGCGGGGACCGCATCGCTGAGTTCAACCGCCGCATCCGGGCGGAGTTTCCCAATACGCCCGGGCTGAGCCGGCTTCCCGCGGTTCCCGCCCGCACCGCCGGGCGGGACGCCTTTCTGGATGCCATGGATGACGCCCTGGACCTGTGGAACCGGGTCAACGCCCTGCCGCCCGGCCCGGTTTTCACCGCTCCCCTGCTGCTGCGGGGCGGGCTCAGCCGGGATCAGCTGCTGGCGATGCGTGTGGGACTGGACCGGGCCTTTACCCAGCGCGGCGCGGCGGACGCGGCGGTGTTCTCCCAGCGGCTGGTCCGCAATCTCCTCCAGGACCGGGCGAAATCCCTGATGATCCTTTACCGGATGAAGATCGAGGCCCTGCACGCGCCGGAGTCGTTCCAGGTGGCCACCCTGCCGAGGGTGACGCCCCTGCCCGGCTCCACGCCGGAGCCGGTGGCCCTGACGGCGGAGTGGAATGAGGAGGCCGGACGCGCCGAGCTGACATGGACGGCCAGTGAGGAACCTGACCTGGCGTCCTACCAGGTCCGCGGCGTGCCCGGACCGGAGTATTCCGCCGAGGACGAGACGCTGATGGCCACCCTGCCGCCGGGCGGCCCTCGGGTGTGGCACAGCATCGCCGGGCTGGCGGTGCCGGGCTCGGCCATGTCGTATAAGCTCTACGTCCGCCTGGCCACCGGCCACGAGGCCGGCAGCGCGCCGGGGACGGTGACCCGGCCCGGATAGCGGGGCACCGGCGGAACAGAGGTGGACTGGAATGGACCCGATGAGCGGAGGAAGCGGCCCGCCCGCTGCCTGTTTTCCGCCCTTCCCGGGGAAATAATCTCCGCCATGGGGGATTCCCTGACGGAATTTGAGTTGTGCGCCTCCGCCATCTTTCATACCATGGACGGGAATCTGCTTATCCCGTCTCCCTACCTTCCCTCCGAACAGAATATTATGGCCCGCCGCCGCCGATCCGGTCTTCAGTCCAGTCACATGCTCGCCGCCGCCGCCGTGCTGGTGCTCGGAGGGGGGACCGCGTGGTGGCTGACCCACCGGGGCCAGGATGATCTCGGCTCCGGCCAGCCGCCCTTTCCCGCCGCCGAGTTTCAACAGAATTTCTTCGGCCTGCGGGGCAACCGCTACCTGGTGCAGGGCACGATCACCGAGCATCTGCGCCAGGCCCCGGACCGCACCCGGCTTTTTGCCCTCAGCGTCACCGACGCCAGTCTGTCCCAGCCCTGTGACGTCGGGCTGCTGGTGCCCGCGGAATTCAGCAAACTGAATATGCAGACCGGCCAGTCCTTCCGGCTGCTGGTGGAGGTGAATTCGGACGGCCTGCTCAAAGCTCTCGAAATCCGCAAAGCCTGAACCTTTTCCCGTCCCGTCCCGTTCCGCCTCTGTTTTGTTTTTGCTCCTGTCATGGTCATGAAATTCCTCCCGCTGTTTTCGCTTCTGCTGCCGGTGCTTTGTCCTCCGCAGGCTCAGGCTCAGGTGTTTGACGCGCCGGGCAACAGCACTCCGCCCGCCTCCCCCGGCCCCGCCGCCCCGCAGGCGGCACCGAAATCGCCGTTCGGCAACGAGATCCCCTTCCTCGATCCGGGCTCGGAAATCGCCTCCATGAACGGGCAGAACTGGAACATTTCCAACAACCGCCTGTTCCGCGCCCGGTTCGAAAAATACCTTTCCGCGCCCGCCGCCGACTCCCCCCAAGACGATGCTTACCGGAAAGTGCTCACGGAGGCCATGAAGGTCCTCCGCCCCGGTGCCCCCGGCGGCCCGAATATCCCCGCAGCGGTCGAACTTCTGGCCAAAGCGTCGGATTTCCCCATCGACGCGGGGCTCGGCGACTCCGTGAATCAGACCGTTTACGCCGTCGTCCGGCACAAAAGAAACGTGGGCCTGCTCACGGCCATGAATAAAGCGCTGGCACAGAAGCAGAAGGACGAGGCGTGGAATGTGGAGGTTGCCGGCGGAGCCGCCGCCACCCGCAAAACCATGGCCGTCTCCAAAAAAGGAGCGGACGGCAAGGAAACCGCCCCGGCTCCCGAACAGGCGGTCAGCGATAATGCCCGCACGGGCCTTTATGTGAAGAACATCATCGAGATCGACGCCGCCCGCGTCGCCAATCTCGCCAAAATCTCCATCGGGGAGGTGACCGCGAAAGTGGAGTATCAGGCCATGATCGTGCAGCTTTTCCTCCAGCGCCGTTACGAGCACTGCATCATCGCGGTGCGGATTTACCAGACGCTTTTTGACGACGGCAGCACCACTCTGAAGCTGAAGGAGGGGTCGGATGTGGACAAAATGTTCACCAAATCCACCGGCATGACCCCCACCGTCACCGCTCTCGACGCCATGTCCAGCGAGGCCATCCGGGACGTGGACGAAGGGGTGCAGTCCTTCGATTACCTCAGCGAGAAGGGGGATCTCGAAAGCGCCAGCAAGCGCCTCGGCGAGGCTTTCACCGTCGGCGAATACCTGCCGCGCATCCGCACCCTGGCCCGCGCCAAGAAGGAGCGTGTGGCCGAGTTTGTCCGCCAGACGAACCAGTTGATTTCCGCCATCGACGTCAAGGATTACACCCTGGCCGAGGAACTGGTGGAGAAACTCCGCAAATCCGCCCGCGATTTTGATTATTCCAAGCCCCGCGCCGCCATTGAGACCGCCCGCAGCACCAGCGGCCTGCACATCCAGCAGGCCCGCAGCGCCGCCATCAGCAAGGACGACAAAGCCGTCGCCCAGAGCATCCGCGAGGCCGCTCTCATCTGGCCGACCAATCCCGATCTGAAAGCCTTCTCCAGCCAGGTCGCGGCCTACGGCGACATGAACAGCCGGGTTCTCAACGACCTCGACACGCTCATCGCTCAGAAAAACTACCGCGAAATCTACCGCGAGCAGACGAAATACGCCGGCGGCGTTTTAGGGAAACCGGAATATGAGACCAAACTCAAAGACGTGCTGACAGAAGTCGCCAAGGTGGAGAAAGTGGTCCTGATCGCGGACGAGATGGTTAAAAGGGGCGACACCTGCGGCGCCTGGGAGCAGCTGGAGCAGATTTCCAAAACTTTTCCCGACGACAACGAGGTGAACCGCCGCCGCGCCGAGCTTTCCCGGGAAAACCCGGAGTTCATCAGCGCCGTCACCGAGGCCCGCCGCCACGAGGACAATCACCGCCTCGGCATCAGCCTGTCGTATTACCTCAAAGCCAAGCGCCTTTACCCCGGCAGTCTCTTCGCCCGCGAGGGCATCACCCGTATCGCCGACCGCATCCTCCCGGAAAACACGCCGCCCAGTCTTTCCACTCCCCCACCCGCCCCCGCGTCTCCGCCCGCCCCCTCCTACACCACTCCCCCGGCAACGGCCTCGGCGTCCGTGCGGTGAGATCCGCCTCAACTTTCAGAATCGGTTCCGCGGAATCCTGGCCCTGCCAAACAGGGAAATGCGGCAGTCCTCATCACTTTTCACCGATCCTGTGTGATTTATGCGTTCACTGAGGGAAGCCTTCATCATCCTTGCCTTCCCTTACCTGGCACCGGCCGTGGTCTCGCTGGTGATCGGGGATTGGTGGAATCTCGCAACGAACACAAAACCAAGCACCGGCACGGTCTCCAACACGGAGGTGCCGTCTTACTTCGTTGTCGTGCCCATGGCGCTGATTATCCAGATCGTGGCCGGCGTGCCTGGCAACCTGTTTATGAGAAAATCGATCTCCCGGGCAGGGTCGATTTTTTGCTGCGTCCTGATGACGCGGCTGCCCCTGATGCTGATCACTGGGCCGTCTCCCGGACCGGTGTTTTTTATGGTCGGGCTTTTCGGTTCAGGATCCTGCGTGTCCTTTTACTTTCTGCACCACCGGAGACTCAAAAATACCGAACAGGATACCGGAGACAGCTCCCCGCCCGCTTAACGGCTGTGCTTTATGTGAAATCATCCAGCCGGTTCCTTGAAACCGTTGATTTTAAATACATGAAACCGTCCCTGCCCCCACTCGCCGCCCTGCCCTTTCCGCCCGAAACGATGGTCGCGGCGGGGGTTGTGCTGGTGCTTCTGATTCTTTTCAGAACACCGCTCGCCATCTTTCTGAAGAAACTGTTCGGGTTCAAATCGGAGAAAGCGGTCCGCGATGACTGGTTCGACCCCGCGAAAGCGGCCTCGGAACTGAAACTGGCGCAGGAAGCCAAATTCCCTGCGGACTCCGCGCCAAATCAGCCGGACGCGGGCGGGTTCACCAAAACGGTTCATGAAGCCGCATCCCCGAAAAACGCCAAACGGTTTTCCCGGGCCGAAGTTCTGTGGGTGGATGCTCATCACAATGAGAATATCCACGAGCGCCTGGCGCTTGAAGCTCTCGGCATCCGGTTCACGCTGGCCCGTTCCACGAAAATGGCCCTGGGCATTCTGGGGCAGCGGTCCTATGCGGCGGTGATCTCCGAATTTGGCCGCCCGCCCGGCAGCACGGAGGCCACCGTGCTTCTGGAGACCCTCGTGGAGCGGGGCGACAAAACTCCCTTCATTTTTTATGCTCCCCCGCGGGCATTGGAGCCGCACCTTCAGGCCATGATTGATGAGAAACTGACTTTCACCAGCAGCCCGGAGGATCTATTCCGGTTCATCACCAAAGCCGCGCTGGAGGCGGTGCCTCAGACTGCTGCCCGCTGATCTGAACCGGGAACAGAAGGTCACGAAGGGCGCAAAGGACAGTGGACATTTCATCCCCGTGCCAGATCCACAGGCGCAAAATTTGAAACACGGACGACGGCAGGGATCCGAAAAGTTTCCAAAGTTCCCCAACAGGCGGCGGAATGTCGGCCTTTCCCGTCACGGATCCGGCAGGGTGCGGCGCAGGCGTTCGAGGGCGGCGGACAGGATGGCGGTGACGGGGTCGTCGGCCGGGCAGGCGCGGTTGTCCAGGGTGATGACCGGCTGGACACCCCGCAGGGAGCTGGTCAGGAAAATGGCGTCGGCCTCCACCGCCTCGCGCGGGGTGACGGCGCGGACAGCACAGGGGATTTCCAGTTGCTCGCAAAGCTCGATGACCAGCGCGCGGGTGATGCCGGGCAGACAGCCGGAGCCGATGGAGGGCGTCATCACCGCTCCGTCCTTCACCAGAAACAGATTGCTGGCCGCGCCTTCGCAGAGATCGCCGCCGGTGTTGAGAAAGCAGGCCTCCGTGGCGTCCCGCTCCCTCACCCAGGCCATGGCGATGGCATTTTCGGCGTAGGACGTTGATTTCAAACCTGCCAGCGCACTGAATTCATTCCGCCGCCACGGCACGGTGAGCACAGCCGCCGGGGTGGTCACGGGTTCGTATGGCGTCAGACGGATCAGAATGTTCTCATCACCGCTGTCCAGGGAAAGTCCGGGATGACCGCCCCCGGTCACGGTCAGCCGCAGGCGGGCGGTCCGCGGCTGGCGGGCGGCCAGCAGGGTGGCGATGGCTTCGCGCCAGGCTTCGTCCGTGGGAATTTCCAATTTCAGGCGGGCGGCGGCGGCGCGCAGCCGCTCCAGATGGCGGGTGAGGGCAAACGGCTGTCCGTCCCAAACCCCGAGAGTTTCAAAAATTCCCCGTCCCCACAGGAGCCCCTGGCTGATGGCGGGAGCCTGGGCATCCCATTCGGGCAGGACGCGCCCGTTCCACCAGACCAGCGGCGAATCCTCCATGATGACGGATTATTTGGTCAGGATCAGGTAGGGATCGAGCGTGAAGTCGCTGCTGCCCAGATCATCATTGTATCCCTCGATGGCGAGAGTGTTCACTCCGGGCTTCATGAGCGAGCGGGCCTCCTTCAGCGGGAAGAGGAAAAACTCCGCCTTGGCCTCATGGGGGGCCACGCCGCGCACGGTTTCCAGAGCGCCGGTTTCGACATTCTGACGGCGCACCTCCTGGCCGTTGAGATAGACGATGAATCCGTCGTCGTAACTGGCCACCAGCGCGAGTTTCGCGGGATCCTGGCCGGGTTTGAGTTCAAACTCCCGGCGGATGCAGACATAGCGGTATTTGCCGCGCATCTCATCCAGCGGGGTGGCGTCATCCTTGTCCCCGTAACCAAAGCCGGCTTTCCCGGTTTTCCAGCCCTCGGCTTTAAAACCATTGAGCCTCCAGCCCTCCGCCGGCTGGGCACCGGCGAGATACTGCCACGGGGTGGCGTGCGGGATAATCTCCACGCTGTCCCTGCCGAATTTATATTTCCGGCCTTCAACCGCCTGGGCGCTTTCCTTTTCCTGCCCGGGATCCGGCCCCACGATGGGCAGGGTGCGGGGGCCTGCGGGCACGGGGGCCTGCCAGGGTTTGGCGATGCGCTTCACCACCACTTTGCCTTCCTTCACCATCTGAAAAGTGTCGCGGACCACCCCGTCGGAATTGATCATCCGGGCCGTCAGAGTGTTGCCTTTGAAATCGAGCAGCACCGAACCGAATTCGATAATGGTCGTGCGCATGACCGGACTGGGCGCGGCCTTGCGGGCCAGCGTGGTGCCGCCATGACCGGCGACAATCTGCACCGCTCCCTCGTTGGGATGCAGGCCCTCGCTTTTGTGGTAGGCCCCGTCGCCGGCGGGATTGCCGTCGCCGTCATCCAGCACCACATTCTCCGCCACGGTGGGCGTGGCGTAGGCCCCGTCGATCAGCATGGACCGCTCGTAAATATGCGAGTGCCCCGTGAGCACCAGATCCACCCCGCCGGATTCAAGAATGGGCAGAATATCACGGCGCATCTCAATGAGCTGCTGCTCCTTGTCACTGTCGTGCGAGCCCTTGGTGTAGGGCGGATGGTGGAAGAAAGCGACAATCCATTTGGCCTTGGTTTTATCCAGATCCGCCTTCAGCCACTGGGCCATGGCACCGCTGGGATCACGGGGCAGATCGTGGGAATCCAGACAAATGAAATGCACCTGGCCGTAATCGAAGGAATAATAGGCCTCCGTCCCGCTGGGCAGGCCGCCGGCCTCGCCGTTCACCGGACAGACATAGGCATCGTAATAAGGCCCCGTGCCCTCCGCGCCATTGGAATGGCGGCCCTCGTGATTCCCCATGGACGGCCAGCAGACCGTATTCCGCAGGGTGGCGGCATAGGAGTCAAAAAAATATCCCTGAAACTCCGAATCCATCCCGGAGCCATAAGCCATATCGCCCACATGAAGATAGCCATCCAAAGTGCGGTTCTCCGCTTTCAGGACATTCCGCATGGCGGTGTGCACCTTGAGCTGCACCCGGTTGCCGGTGCCGCTGTCCCCGACCACCCAGAACAGGCCATCATGCGGTTTTCCCGGTTCCGGCAGGGTGTGGAAGGAAAAATCGGGATGCTCCGCCGTCAGGCGTTTCTCCCCTTCATAAACCGCGTAGAAATACTGAGTGTCCGGCTTCAGTCCGGTGACGGCGGCCTCATACTGCCGGGTGCCCACCGGGGCGGCGTTCAGTGGCGGCATCAGCGCCGAGGAGCCGCCATCCTCCGCCGTGCGGCGCAGAATAATAGCGGAGGCGGGCAGAGTCTGGTCGAGATTCCCGGGTTTCGCGCCATAACGCACCTGAGGTTTGCCGCCGGTGCGGATACGCCAGACGATTTTAACCCCGCCGGGAGTCGCGGTTTGAAGGTACGGCCCGCGGGTCAGCTCGACCACCGGTTCCTGGGCCCGGCAAACAACGGAGGCCGGCAGGATGAATCCGAGACAGCAGAGAATAAGGGAGCGGAAACGCATAGACGCACTTTGAAAAAAAGGGAAACGCGGCTCCACCGCCGGGGTTTCACCGGATATCCGTAATCAGCGGCCGATGAGCAGATTAAACTCATGCTCAATCTCCGCTGCGGATTTCTGCCGGGGAACGGGAGGCGCGGACGGCACGATTGAGGGAACGTCAATCGTGTCCGGGATCCGGCCTGCGGGAGAGGACGGCTGAGGAACAACAGGATTGACCACCTCAGACCGGGGTGCGGGCGCGGGTTGAGGCACGGTCACCCCCGGCGGCAGGGTCATGCGGGGAAGCTCGGGTCCCCGCTCCATCATGACCGGAACCTCCATGGGAATGGAATCCTGGACGAGATTGCCGCGGCCGGTGATTTCGAATTCCATGGCGTAAAATCCATCCCCGGACCGCGAGAACAACGAAGGGGGTCCGCCGGGAAGTCCGGCAAAATACACTTCATTGGCATCAATCCTCAGTTTGCCAATAATGGAATTTCCCGGGACAACCTCCACCCATCCGCTCAGTTTCAAAAAATTATCCTGGCTTTGAGCCGCGATTTCACTGATCCGCACCCGCTCGGAGGTCCACGAGAAATTTCCCCGGAAATCCAGAAACTCCATCAGCGTCAGCTCCGGCCGGCGCAGCAGATTGGCGATCTTGTCCACAAAACCAAATCCCTGCAGCACCATGCCTTCTCCAATGAAGGGGCCTGAGAATTCCGCAGGAGGACCGGATTTGAACTGACTGACCCATTTGGCGCCGGATGACTTGAATTGCCCGGACACATGACTGCCCCAAAACTCAGGGAGAATCGCTTTCAGCGGCAGAGGCTGGATATCCACATTAAGATCCAGCCTCCCGTCCGGCACCATTTCCGCTTTGCCCGAAACCCGGGCTGTGGCGCCCTCGGTCAATGCCACACGGCCACTGACAATCTCCAGAGTGGTGCCTTTAAGGCGCGCATTGATCTGCTCCACGGCAAAAGGCGGCCATGCGGCGGTGTCCAGGACTCCGCCGCGCATCTCCATATTCAGTCCCCCGTCCATCACCCGGAGATTACCCTCCAGTTTTGAAAGAGTCTCCGGCTTGCCCCCGGGGCCCGGCCATGAAAGATTCAACGACTCAAACACACCGGTTTCCAGACTGATACTGGCGGGATCGGAGGTCATGCCCATCCGGAATCCACTTTTGGCCGTCGCTCCGCGGTCCACCGGAGCCGGGGCGCTCCACATCGTTCTCGCGTCCATCACTTTTCCAGGCTGAAAGGCCAGATTGATGCCTCTCACCCGCACTTCAGCCAGGCTCCAGTCGTCCGAGATCCAGGAGCCAGGAGTCAATTTCACCATCAAATCCGTGAATTCCGCGGTTTCCAGTAAATCATCGACGGTGGGAGACACCGTCATGGAGGCGGTTCCAATGCTGTATTTATCCGCCTCGTGAAAACGGGAGGGGAAAACCATCCGGCGATTCACAATTTCGGAAACCCGACGGGCCACATTAACTCTGAACCCATCCCCCTCCACACGGATCCGGTTCAAAAAACGGATACCCGCGAAAACCCCGCCCACCACTACAACAAGCCCCATCATCCCGGCCATAATCCTCATGAATCTCCGGCTTTCCGGCGTGCGGACCACCGGCGCGCCCTCAAAAGAGACTTTTGGAAGTTTCCGCGGGCGGGAGGATCCCCCACTTTCACGTGAGGACCGGGACGAACGGCGTGAACCACTGCTTTCACGGTCAGGTGTTGGCAAATGTGAGGAATTCCCACCGCCGTGCGGGACAGGGGGAGAGTCTCCGCTTTCATGACCGGATCGGGAGGAGTTCCCGCTTTCCCGGGAGGACCGGCGGCGGCGGCCGGAACCTGATCCACCCGGAGAGGGATACAGACGGGCCATCATTTCCTCAAGGGAAACTTGTCCGGCAGCCTCCTCCGCCTGGGTGCGGGGAGCGGAGGATCCGCGCCGTTCCGGCAAAGCGCCGGGACGGGGGACTTCAGAAGGTTCGGGGGATGGGGCAGAATCGCTCACAAGCTAATGGAAAAGGACCACCATAATGGTGTCCTTGCATTTTCACACCGGTAAATAAACGAGGGCTAACGTCCCTCGGACGCGGATTCAGCCTCCGCTTTTTCCGCAATGACAGCCGCCTCCCGCACTCCCACGCCTCCTGGATCCACCACATTCACTTTGATGAAATAAACCACCGCTTTATGGCTGACCTCTTTCACATCGCTGCGGAAAAAACGCCCGATGAAGGGAATATCCCCCAGAAGAGGCACTTTGTCCTCAATGGTGGACCATTTTCCCTGACTCAGACCACCGATGGTGATGGTGGAGCCGTCCGTGATGGACAGGCCGGGGGTATTGACCGCCACCTTGGAGAAAACAGGCTGGAAAATTTTGTTGTCGGTCAGGACCACCGTCCCTGTGGTGATGGGGGTGCCATAGTTGATAAACCCGTCGAATTCTGAAAAAACAGCGGAAACCGACAGATCCACAGTGGAGCCATCCGCGCCAACCGTGGCCTCCACCTCCAGCGTCGAACCCGTATCCTTGAATTCGAAGGACTGCGGGGTCGTCGGTGTGACCGGCGGCGTGGAATTGCTGGCGAGATCGATATAGGTGCCGTCAGTAAACTCCAGCCGGGGAGTGGTGATGGTCTGCGGGATCTGGGGCGGATCAAATTCAGTGGGATAGGGAATCTGCCGGGTGGAGGAGGCCGTCGCGCGCTGACCGGCTTTCAGCACCAGTTTCTGGGCCGTCGAAATATCAATTCCCTTCTTCTGATTCAGTCCCCGCATCATCATGCTTACCTGAGGATCGGTGAAAACGCCTCCAATGCCTAAAATCCCCGGGCTGCGCCCCCCGCCGCTGGCGATACCGGAGGTGAGGACGTCATCAATTCCCGGATTGCTTTTTAAACCGCTGGCTCCGCGAAGACCACTGGTGACCGGGAAAGCGCCGTTGGCCACCCCGTTGGGAGCGACCAGATTGTAATTCTCAGCCAGTCCCGCTCCATTGGCGGCGGCATTCCCCGTGGTGCCGCCGGAGACAAAAACGCCTCCGCTTCCAACATTGGTCTGGCCGAGGAGCCAGTCATAACCCAATTCCTCCAGGTTCCGCTGCTCAGTTTTGAGCATGGTCACCGTGATCAGCACCTGGCGCTGGGTTTTGTCGGTGGTGCTTTCAATCACCGTGTCCACCAAAGCCAGATTCTCCTCCGTATTGCGGACAATCAGCACATTGTCCGCGGGAATATAGTCCGCTCCGGTGCCTTCGGGAAAAGGCACCCCGTTGCGCAGCAGCCAGTCCTGGGCCGAAACGCGGCTGATTTTCAGGATGGAGCCGGTGCCTTTGTCATCACCGCCCGCAAAGGGATCATTACCGCCCGCGTCGGCGCTCACATCCGCCGCGCCCGATTTTGTCAGGAACCCGGGAGCCACCCGGAACCGCCGGACCACAATCCGCGAACCCTCCCCCAGAGGAGTCACGGTGATCGTGTTTCCCTGGGTTCCGATACGGGTCTGAGTCAGGGCCGCGATGGCCTTGAGCGCCTCACCGAGGGTGGTGGTTTTCAAATCAAGGGTCACCGCCGGGAAACCGGACTCCGGTTTGCTGCCGGGGTTGAAGATGATATTCACGCCGCGGGCATCCGGATTGGGCTCCGCAGTGTCCAGATCCCGGCTTTTGCGGACCAGATAAGTCAGCGCCTCCCTCAGCGGAGTGTCCGCCATGGCCACGCGGTCCAGCACGATGGAGTTCATCTTCGCGGCGGCCACGGAATATCCGGCGGCAATCGGTGAGCCATCCCCCCCCGGCACCCTGGACAGGGGCTGGGGAGCGATCACCGGCATTTCCCACAGACGGTCCACGTCATTGAGCATCCGGATGTGAGTGTGGTCGCGGGCCGCGCGCAGGTAATTGCTGGTCAGTTTTTCCACGCGCTCCAGTCCCCGGCGGGCGGCGGTGTTGGTGGTATCCACCGCGAGAATCTGATTATAACAGCCCTTGGCGGCCTTGAAATCCCCGTTGGCCATATAACCCTCCGCCATGGTGAAAAGATCCCGGACTTTTTTCGTGGCCTCGACATGGGCCGGGGACTGCGCGGGATTATAACGGTCGGCGTCCTGGATTTGCTCCTTCAGGGCCAGCGCCGGTTTGTATTTGGGAGCCACCCGGTCATCCAGAACGGCGTTCAAAGTCAGAACCGCCTGGTCAATCTGGCCATTTTTCGCCTGCTCGTCCGCATATTTCAGGGAGACCGAGGCAAATTTCGTCACCAGGTTCCGGCGCTGCTTCGAAGCTTCGGGAACCCGCTCCAGAGCCGCATGATAACGCCCCGCCGCCTCACTGTATTTGCCTTCCGCCAGGGCCGTGTCGCCCTCAGTCTCAAGGCTCACCGCCTCGGCATTGACCATTTCCGGTGATGACGCGGCCTGACGGCGGGTTTCCTTTTGAACGGTTTTTTGCCCCGCAAAAGACATCATGGGAACGGAAAGGCCGGCCACGAGAACAGCAAGGGGCACCAGCCGGGTCACACAGGGCGGCACGGAAAACAGGCTCATACGGTCTGCCATGATGGAAAAATCGGACGTGAAAAGTGAAAAATGGAAAGGGGAAACCCGCGGGGAACCCGTGGATCGGCCCCATCCTTAGCCAAGCGGTCTGCCGTTGTAACGGGAAAAGTTCAATTTTTTCAAATCAATTTGCATCCATTGCCAATCACGCCAGCCAATCCGTGAAACCCGCCACCGCCGCCACGTCCAGCCGCCGCGCCACAGCCATGGTCAGCCGCACCGCCGCGAGGTAATCGTTGATCTGTATCAGGCTGTTATGGCTGTGAATATAGCGGGCCGGAGTTCCCAGCACCACGCAGGGCACACCCTGTTGAGTGAACTGCAGGGATTTCGCGTCCGTCCCGCCGCTGCGCCGGACCGCGACCTGATGGGGAATGCCCTCCGCCTTCGCCGTGTCCACCACAAAATCCACCAGCCGCCGGTTCATAATGGCCGAAGGATCAAGGAGCCGGATCTGCACCCCCTGCCCCAGTTCCCCCTGAGATTCCGCCGCGTTCATCCCCGGAGTGTCATCGGCTGGAGTGCCCTCCATCACCAGCGCCACATCCGGCGAGGTCAGGGCTCCCAGAGTCACCGATCCCCGGCACCCGACCTCCTCCTGCACGGATCCGGCCGCGATCAGCCGGCACGGCAGGGATTCCCCGGCGAGAGCCCGCATCGTTTGAATCGCCGCCGCCACCCCGCAGCGGTTGTCGAACGCCTTGGCCAGATAGACCCCCTCCCCCGCCATGGCCGTGAAAGCGCTGTCCGGCGCCACCGCATCCCCCAGGGACACCCCCCAAGCCTCCGCCTCCGCCCGGCTGACGGCTCCGATGTCCACATAAAGCTGATCCAGCGGCAGCACCCGGTCCCTGGCCGCCTCGCCCAGAAAATGCGGCGGAGTCGAGCCCACCACCCCCAGGATCTCGCGGCCGCCCCGGGTTAAAATCCGCACCCGCTGGGCCACCAGGGTATGGGTCCACCAGCCCCCCAGAGCCACTATTTTCAGAAAACCCTTCGTCGTGATATTCTGCACCGCGAAGCCCACCTCATCGAAGTGCCCCGCCACCAGCACCCTCGGCCCCTCCCCTTTTCCGGCACAGGCCACGCTGCCCAGCCGGTCGGCGCTCATTTCCCCGGACTCCTTCAGTTCGCGGCAAAAAATCCGCCTCACGGCATCCTCGGCGCCCGGCACTCCGTGAGCCTCTGTCAATTCCCGCAGCAGCCTCACGGCCTCCGTTTTTAAATCTGGCGCAATCATGGTGGTTGGAAAAATCGGCTCCGACCTGACCATCCATCAGCGGAACCACCAAGGGGAAATCAGAAAATCCCGGCGGATTTCATGCTCTGAACCGGATGTCCGGCATCGTGTCCCGTATCATAAGGGCCAATCATGGAAAATCGGTGGCATCCGCCGCAACTCCGGATTAGAGGAGTGCGGCTTCCCGATCGTTGTGCCGGCGTGGCGAAATGGTAAACGCAACAGACTTAAAATCTGTTATCCTCACGGGTTTGTGGGTTCGAGTCCCACCGCCGGCATTCTTCTGAAAATGGGCATTTTCCCCGTAGAATCAGCGCGGGAAGCGCATAGAGTGCGCATCAGATGAGCGCCAAACAATCACCCAAAAAAGAGCCCCCCGCCCATAAACTGCCCATTATGGGCGCGACCATAAAGTGGGAGGGGCGGGAATTGCCCATGCTTCTCCATCAGGGAACGTGGCGCGTCAGGTCCCGCTCCAAGGTGTTCCCGGTGGATATTCCGACCGGAACAGCCTCCTTGACGGAGGCGAAAAAGATCGCGCGGGAGAAGCTGGCGCACCTGCCGGTGAAGGAAAAACGGTCCTCCGGCACCCTCGCCGACGTGGCCGCTCTTTATATGGAGGCCCCGAAACGGT
The DNA here is from genome assembly GCA_040386695.1 of Verrucomicrobiota bacterium. Lineage (GTDB taxonomy): Bacteria > Verrucomicrobiota > Verrucomicrobiia > Verrucomicrobiales > V1-33 > CAIZWU01. Next base: position 897 of record JAZKFB010000129.1, on the reverse strand, counting down.
GCTCGCAGGACTCCGCCAAAGGGAACCTGTCCATTCTGGGCTCCGTGGTCAAACACGCCTGGGGAACGGACCTTGTGGGCGCGTCCGTGGTCAAACTTAATGAACTGTGGCCCGCCTACGTGGCCGCCCGGCAGGGGCTGCCCCGCCCGGACTACTCCACCCGGCGCGATGTCAACCACGCCATCACCTCCGCCATCCGGCAGGCGGCCAGCGTCTTTATCGGCAGCCTGCGGCCGTTTTACAAAAGCCGCGGCATCGTGATTCCCGATGACGCCACGAACATTATCTGGCCGGCGCTCGGGCACAGGACCCCGCCGGAGGCCAAAAGCGACGATCTGCTGACGGCGTGGGAGGCCCTGCGGGAGAGTGATTTCCCGATGTGGGTGACCGTGGGACTGGCGCGGTTCGCGGGCCTGCGGCAGTCGGAAATTCTGGCCTGCCGGGGAAAATGGGTGCGGACGGACGGGGCGATCACCTACATTGATCTGCGGGACCGGGAGGAGGACGGGTATTTCCACAAGACGGGCCGCTGGTATTCCGCGCGCGTTCTGTCCCGCCCGCTGGCGGAGTATCTGCTGGCCGTGCCGGATGATTCCCCGGTGCTGGTCCACCCGACCGTGGACCACTGGATCAAATACGAGCCCCAGAAATGGCTGAAAAAGTTCACGGGAAAGGCGGACAAGCCCCTGCACCGCCTGCGGGGACTGTATGCGGACCACGTTAAACAGGAGACGGAGGAGGCCATTCTGGCCCGCGCAGCGGCCATAAAAGAAGCGTCCCGGAATCTCGGGCACACGGGGACCGCCGTCACCGAGGGGCATTACCTCACCCCGGACGGGCGCGTCAGCTGAACGCGATCGTCACCGATCCGGAGCGGGAATAGCTCTGCTCGTCGTA
>JAZKFB010000128.1:0-18767 GCA_040386695.1 Verrucomicrobiota bacterium | reverse complement strand
CTGACAAAATGGAAGGCCCATGGCGCGCAGCTGATTCCGTGCCGAACACTCTTGGATGCTGAGCCGCTCAGGCAAGGTTTTCCGCAGCAAAAAACCCCGCATTCCCCGGAAAGAAAAAACCCCGCATCCGGCCCCCGGCACCTTCCATGCACGCCGCAATACCTCTCAGAACAGGTTCTCAGGGAGCCACCGTCACATGGAGCCGGAGGAAGAGCTTGAGATCCGGGCGGGCGGGGACGGCCGCCCGCCGGATTTCCCTGGCCCCCTCCATGCCGGCGGCGCTGTCCTGGACTTCCATCCAATCGGTGAGGTTGCCGGATTTTTGGATTTTCCAGGTCACTCCCGGCCGGTCCACAGGCCGGAGGTAGGTGTAAAGCAGGTTGACGCCGCCATTCCCGTCGGGCGCGCTGGTCATGACCGGAAGAACCGTGCCCGCGGGCTGGGATAAGAGGGGATCAGTGTCGAAGGCGTACTCCAGCAGGTTTTCGATGCCATCCCCGTCCGGGTCGGAACTGGAGGGCTCCCCTGCGGGGAAATGCGCGGCTTTCCATGTGGAATAGGAAAGAGTGCCCGCGGTGAAATCGCCGGGAGTCGGAGTCTCCGCCGTCCAGCCCGCCGCCAAAGTGCCGTCCTGCGCGGGCATTTTACGGTTGAGGGACAACCCGCCCGTAGTCACCGGCCAGCCATCGGCCCCGCTGTTCCAGGCCGCACGGTCCTCCTGGGTCAGCGGGCGGTAGCCAGGCTCCGCCGCCGGGGACGCCTCCGCGCGCAGGAGTCTGAGGCCGCCGGAGCCGGTCAGCGGCGGGGACGCGGTCCATGGACCGGAAACCGCCACCGAGGCATCGATCTGATAACGCTGGTGGAAGGCGGCCAGCTTCGCCGCATCCGAGGGAGCAAAGGGCACCACCACCCGGAGACCGCCCGGCGCAATGGTGTCAGCGGCGGTGAAATCCCGTGAAACCGAGCCCCGGAGCTGCCAGGACTCCAGGGAAACCGCCGCCGCCGCGGGATTGAGGAGTTCAATGAAAGCGAGTTCCGGAGTGCCCGCGCCGGGCGAGTGCTGGATCTCGCGCAGAATCACCGGCCCGCTGCGCACCGGGCTGTTGGCGCCTCCCGCGCCGGGATACGGACGGGTGGCGGAGGCGGTGTCGAAAAGGGTCGGGGCCGTCAGCGGCTCCAAAGTTCCGGAGCCGCCGGCACGCGGCCCCTGGGATTCATTGAGGCGCATGGCCCCGTAATTCAGATCGGAGGACACCCATAATCCGCCGCCGGAAGCCCGGGAAACGAGCCGGATTCTGCCGCCATGAATGCCGTCGAGCGGGAAATCGCCGGGTCCGGGCCCGGCCGGTGAGGCGGCGGGATTCCATGCCCCGTTGGGATTGAAGGCGGCTTCCGTGAAAACCGCGTAACCGCCGCCGGGCACCACCGTGCCGGCCGGAATGCGGAATTTCCGCACCGCGTCCAGAGTCTTGAATTCCGTGGCGTCCGTCAGGAACCAGCCGCTGATGTCCACCGGCGTCTCCGCCGTATTGTGCAGCTCGACGGCATCCACAAAGGGCATCGCGGATTCCGCAAGAATTTCGCTGATCACCACCGGGGACACGGGAATAATCCGGCCGCCGCCCGGCGCGCCATTGATGAGAGCCGAGGCCGCCCAGTTCGAGGCCAGCCCGAGGTCGGCATTTCCAAAAGCGGTCCCGGTGTATTCCAGCACCGCCCCGGTGCCGTCCGCGGCCTCCGGCCATCCATCCTTGTCCCCATAGGCGAAATCAATCACCACTGTCCCGTCGCGGTCCCGCAGCCGGATCGGCTCCCCGGAGTTTTTCAGATTCCCCTTCAGCCATTCCCCGGCAATCAGGCTGGAGACCCCGGTGCCGTACCGCGCTTCAAACGCCGCCCGGTTTTTGACCAGCAGCAGGGACTTGCCGGGAGCCAGGGACTGCAGGCCGAATTTGAAATCCCCGTCAAAGGGAGCGCCCGCCGGCAGGACCATGTCCGCCAGATTCACGTTCCGGCCGCCCGTGTTTTTGATTTCCAGCCACTCGAAGTCATCATCCCCGATATCCGGCACCGCCGCCTCCTCAGCGGCCGTCGGCGGGAAGGGATGGTAATTAATGGCGGAGATGGAAAGGTCACCGGGACCGGCAAAAACCTCGTCCACCAGCAGCACCAGCCGCAGGGGCGCACTCCAGGAAATGCTGGCCGCCTTCTGGGGGAAAGGGGTGAAGGTGGCCTGACGGCGCGCGGTCAGGACCGCGCTCTGACTGATGGCCACGGGGCCGTTGTAAACCGTTCCGCCGGTGGCGGCCCCGCCAAACGGCCGGGGATCGGAACCATTCAGCGTGTAACGCAGACTGCCGGCGCCTGTCAGGGTGACCGTGGTGCCGGCCGGGACCGGACCGCTGACCGCGGGCGAGGCCGGCGGGGCCGGGGTCTGGCTGTCGATAAAGTTGACCCGCGAGGTCAGCCACGTCTTGAGAGCCTCAATTTCATTGAGATAAACTCCGCCGGCGGCGGCATCGTCCGGCCAGCGGGCGGCATCGCGGGCTCCGGCCGCGTTGCCGATCTCCGCGCCCATCCCGTCCGCCAGAAGACGCAGCGCGTCCATGTCCAGGGGCTGCCCGGTTTGCCGCAGCCCCCACCAGCGGTCCACCCAGTCCTGGACAAACTGCGGGTCCTTGAAAAGTCCGCCCCACCAGTCGCGCTCGAAATAATAAGTGACATTGGTCCAGGTCGCGGGATTGGCGTCCCGGCCGTCATCCGAACCCAGGGCGCGGTCGAAGTCCCAGACCGGCCCCGCGGAGAGCCTGCCCCCCCGGTCCTTGAAAAAGAAGGCGCTGAGCCGCAGCGCGTCCACGTTCATGGCCAGGGTATTGACAATGTGGTGGTCAACAAACGAGCCCACATCAATCAGATTGCGGTAATTGCGGGTGGCGAATTTGGCCACCTGCTCCGAGAAAAGCGTGTCATTGAAGGGCTGGACCACCTGATTCTTAAGATAACCGGTCTGTTCCGGGGTATCGGAATCCGGATCCGGCTCCACAATCACGATGGAGGGGCTGCTCTGCGGATTCGGCAGAGGGCCCAGTCCGAAAGCGGAGTTATCAATGATCCAGCTGAATTCCCCGCTGTCCGGGCGGTCGATTTTGAAAATATATCCGCCGGTGAGGGCTTCGCCGGCAGTGTTGACGGGCTCCATCTGGGTGATGTCCAGACGGCCGGAGTTGGATTTGATCTTTTCCGTCAGCATGTAAACCCCCACGTAATCCGCGTAATCCAGCTTCCCGCCGTTCTGGTTGACGAACAGCTCCACCGGTCTGGTGCGCGGGGCCCAGCGCCCCATGCGCCGGGAGACTTCAAACGCGTAGGAATTGTGGATGTAGGTGTCGTCGTAGAGAAACGGCCCGCTGAGCACCCAGTCGCTGTCGGCGTGCAGCCCCAGCAGCGCCACATCCTCGTCCTCATCCTTCTCGTTCCAGGTCTCCAGGGCATAGCTTTTTTTGGCGAAACTGGCGGACGAGGAGCCCCGCACCCGCGAGCCCGCACGGGTGAAAACATCGGGAATGCCCGCGCCGCTGGCGGGATCGGCCAGACGGGTCACCCCGTTGACCGGCTGGAACAGATGCACCAGGGAGGTCGTGTGCGTGCCGGACCCGCTGTCCGTGGGTCTGCCGGCTCCGTGGTCATCCAGCACCATCACCGGCAGATTGGAGGTGAACGCCGAGGTGTTGTTCGCGGCCGCCGTTTCCAGCAGAAGATACTCCGCCGTGAGTGTCCGTCCCCGGTGGCCATTCACAAAAACGGCGGCCCGCAGCAGCTTGCTGGTGCTGATGGGGATCGGTCCCGTGTAAAGCGTGGAATTGAATGCGGGCTCGGCGATGACCGCTCCCCTGGAACCCGAAGGATCGGTCAGAGTGTAACGGATTTCCTGGGCTCCCGCGCCGCCCGTGAGGGCGAGGCTGAAAGGAGTGGAGAAAGTCCCCGGGGGACGGGAGGGCGTGACACTGACCGGCACCTGCAGGGAATTCGGCCCGCGGTTCGCCACGCCGGGAGTGGCCGAGGAGAAATACCCCCGCTCCCCCTCGCCGGGAATGATCATGGAGCTGAGCAGCTGCGCGCTGATAAAAGCGTCGCCGCTGTTGAGGGCGTTGTTCATCCCCTCAATAGCGAGGATATTGGTGCCGGCGGTCAGGGAGCTGACGGCGGCGGCCGGGAGGAAAAAGTCCTCGAAGGCCGTGGCCCCGTGGTTGGCCACCAGACCGATCGGGGAGATGGGGTCCGTGATGGGCGCGTTCTGGGAATTCGCCACCCGCGTGCCGTTGATCCACGCCACAAATCCGTCGTCATAGTTGACCCGCAGCTTCAGGGATTCGACCATCGCCGGGTCCGCGACCGTGAAGGGCACCCGGATGTAGCTGTGACGGCCATTCCCGCTCATGGGAGTGGCGGAGGAACTGCCGAAGTTCACCTTGATTTCCGGATTGGTCCCGCCGTCCAGAAACCCCACGGCGAAGGTGCCCGAAGTCCATGCCGCGTCATCAAACCCCACCGTGCGCCACTGGGGAATCAGGGAAGTGTCCGACGGCACAAACGCCTTGAGGGGCGCGGTTTCACGCAGCCACAGGGTTTCCTGCACATTGGTGGAGATCCCGTAACTGATATCCGGGTACTGCGCCGGGAAAGCGGGGGCGTATTCCGTGGCGGCGGTCCCGTCCGGCCTCACGAGGGCCAGATACTCCCCGGAGGCGGAGAGGGAGAAACCGGTGTGTGGCGTCTGCCCCGCGACCGCCCGGTTCTTGTTGGAGGCAAAGACGATGAGACGGCCATTGACGGGAATGGACGCCGCCGGAAAAAGCCATTTACGGGGAGCCGCCGCGTCGTCCGTGAGGGACCAGCCGGACAGATCCGCCGGGGTTTCACCCGTATTTCTGATTTCGATCCAGTCGGAATGGTCGCCATCCTCGTCGGTGAGGCCATTCCTGTTGCTGGCCATGAACTCGGAAAGCATCAAATCCGCCTTCACCACCGGAAGGCAGCCCAGAAACACGGCGGCAGGAAGGAACCAGCGGGAGGAACAGAACATAAGAAAACGGCCGGACAGGTAAGAGAAAGTTACACTACGGGAATCCGCACATGACGGAAAAGTCACTCTCCGGTCAAGCGCTTCTTCATTTAATCGTAATCATAACGCGGCCAATGCACTTATTCTCAATGACTTCCGAAAACCCGTAGTTTTGATCCGTTATTGTGGGCGCGCCTGATCCTGTATTTTTATGCCAGCATACCCTGGGAATCCTTAATGATTTCCGCTGCCGCTCATTGCCGCTCAAACCACCTGGCCCGTCAGCGGGAAAATGCCCGGAAAGTGTCTCTTCAGGACTTAAAACCGGTCATGCCGCCGTTTTTAATTGATTTGGACAGGGACCGTCCGGGAGGGAATCCTCCGGTTCCGCCAGCGCAGGCAGGGCTCCTCCAGAAACCGGGTGAAAAACCAGCCCGCGAGGACAGCCAGCCCGGCGAAGAGGGATACCTGCAGAATCAGGGTGACGATGGGACTGGGCACCAGCCGGGACAGCCAGAGCTGCGCCGGATTGTAAACGGGAGCCAGAAGCAGGGGCAGAAAGTAATGCCACAGGTAGATATTGTAGGACCACAATCCGATCCTCCGCAGGATCCTTCCCGGGAGGCAGGTTTCCAGTTTTCCAAATCCATGGGCCACCACGGTCAGCAGCAGCAGTCCATACCCCAGCGCCAGAGAGGTGTAACCCGCGGAGAGCAGGACCGGCGACTGCCGGGTGAGAAAGAAAGCCGGGCTTATCAGAACCGCCACGGCGGCGAAAGCCCTCCAGCGGTTCCGCGTCAGCGCGCGGATGCGGTCGGGATACTCACGCCAGGCCCAGGCCAGAAACACTCCGAGCAGCAGAGTGTCAAAACGGTTGTGCGTCAGGATGGAATCCGTTGACTGGGGAGTGAACCGGAGATGCAGCAGCCTCAGAACCAGACACAGCGCCAGGCAGCCGAGGGACACCGCCCAGAGGAGGGAAAGCCGGCGCCGGCGATGGATGACGGCCATCAGGAATGGAAGGGTCACATAAAAATGCTCCTCCACCGCCAGAGTCCAGGTGGGCGTGAGATGCTCCCGGTCGAGGTAATTCTGGAGGAAAAATCCGTGAATGGCCAGACTCCGCGCCATGGATGCCGCGGAACTGCCGTCAATGCAGCCGGTCACGCCGGTGATGGCCAGCACCAGGAGAACGAAGTAGTAGGAAGGCCAGATTTTCAGGCCGCGCCGCAGGATAAAACGGGGGATATTGATACGGCCGTATTTCTCCAGTTCCTGAAGCAGCAATCCGCCGACGAGGTAGCCGCTGAGCACAAAAAACAAATCCACACCCGAGGCTCCGAAAGACCGCAGACGCCAGAACAGAAACCCGGAAGCTCCACTGAACTCCGGCAGACCGGGAATCATCCTGGGATCCACATGATGCAGAATCACCATGAGAACGGCAGCACTGCGCAGCAAATCCAGGGAGAGATTCCGGCGTAATGGTTTGGGGGGAATTACAGAGTCAGGAATTTTTCAAACGAACACAAAATCATTTAAAATAAAGGAGTTTCCTAAGAATTTACTGTTTTAACGTAATTTTAATATTTCCATTTTTCAGTCAGTTCCTTCGTCGACGGTATATGCCGGATGAAGGATGACATCCACGCTGACGATGTCCCGCACTGCGCAAATATAACCGGGAAGCCCGGGCACTCATGCGCGGACGCCATGAGCGGACCTGCGGACAGTTGCGGCGCGATGGACTCCGGATTAAATCGGCGGCGCAAAGGCCGGCGCGGCCTTCATCACCCGCACCAATGCCGTCCAGTCCCCGGACTGAGCCTCTTTTTGGCTTCGCGAATAATTCTGGCTAAAACGTGACTTTCACGCCATTTACTTTTAACTTTCAGATTTACGCCGCGCCCGTTCGGCTCCTTCCCCCCCCATTCCCCCCATTCCCCCCCTTCATGAAACTCCCCATTCATGCCGCCACCCTTCTGTGGATGGCCGCCGCCACCATCGCGCGGTCCGCTCCGGACATCGTCAATCTGCCGGCCAATAACTTCACGCCGGCCTCCGCCTCCGCCGGGGTGCGGGTCACCACATTCACCGGGCTGCCACCGGCGGTGACTTTATATTACGGTCCCACCGACGGCGGCACCACCACAGCGGACTGGGCCGCGTCCGTGAGCCTGGGCGCGGTGCTGTTTTCCAGCACCGGAAATCTGCCCAATCTCACGCCGGGCACCGGTTATTATTACCGCGCCTACGCCACCCATGCCTCGGGCAATGCGTGGGCTCCGGCCTCCGGGACGTTCACCACGCCAGTCATTTCCGCTCCCGTCATCGTGAACCGCGAGGCCTCGGCCATTGGATTGAATTCCGCCACGCTGAACTGCGGAGTCACCTCCACCGGCAACGCGCCGCCCTCGGTCACGATTTATTACGGTCCCGCGGACGGCGGGACCACGGCGGCCTCGTGGGCGGGCAGTGCGCCCGCCGGAATCTCCGGCGGGGACAGCAGGGCGGTTATTTCAGGACTGACCGCGAACACCCGTTACTTTTTCCGCGCTCTGGCCACGAACTCCGCCGGGACAGTCTGGGCTCCCTCCAGCGCCTCCTTCACCTCCGCCGGGATCACCCCGCCGGTCGTGGACACCCCGGCAGTGACCCATATCCGGTCCCGCATGGCGACCCTGAATGGCCTAGTCACCGCCACCGGCAATGAAACCCCGCAGGTCACTCTTTACTGGGGCCCGGCGGACGGCGGCACCACCGCCGCCAACTGGCAGAACGCCGCCGTCATCGGAACCTCAACGGACACTTTTTCCCGCGTGCTGACCGGCCTCACGCCCGGAACCGCTTATTTCACAAGGGCTTACGCCGCGAACAGCGCAGGCGGGGTATGGGCGGCGAAAGGCCAGAGCTTCGCCACCGCCCTGACGGAAAGTCCGGGGAATATCATCATCAGCGAAATCCATTACGATCCCCTCGATCCCACCAAAAGTCAGGAGTTCATCGAGCTTCACAATCCCACCGCCGCGCCCGTCGATCTTGCCGGCTGGAAAATCACCGGTGCCGTGGAATACACCTTCAGCGCGGCCACCATTCCCGCCGGCGGTTATTTCTGCGTGGTGCAGAGCCTCGCGGCATGGCCCGCGGTGACGCTCAAAGCCGGACCGTTCACCGGCAAACTGAAGAACACCGGCGAAGTCATCGAGCTGCGTAATGCCGGGAACCAGCTGGTGAACGCGGTGGATTACAGCGCGGGATTTCCCTGGCCCACCGCCTCCAATGGCCTCGGCAATTCCATGGAACTGCTGCATCCCTCGCTGGACAACGGTGTCGGCGCTTCGTGGCGCAAATCCAGCACCACCACGCCCACGCCCGGCGCGGTGAATTCCGCCAATCTCGCCACCGCCTCCCTCGCCCCTCCGGCCATCCGGAATGTGAAACACACCCCGGAGATGCCCGCGGCGGGAGTTCCCGTCCTCATTACCGCCACGGTCACGGATCCCGACGGCGTGAAAAGTGTGGTGATGCGTTATCAGCAGGTGAAACCCGGCGCTTATATCCGCAAAACCGACGCCGCCTTCAACCTCGCCACCAATTGGACGGACCTGCCGATGCTGGATGACGGCACGGGCGGCGACGCCGCGGCCGGGGATTCCATCTACACCGCCACCATCCCCGCGACTGTCCAGGCGCACCGGGTGCTGGCGCGCTATCAGATCACGGTGACCGACGCCAGCAGTCCGGATTCCGGAAATTCCGTGCGGGTGCCCTACGCGGACGATGAGCAGCCGAACTTCGCGTATTTCGTTTATAATGGCGTCCCCGCCTGGAGCGGCGCCATGCGCCCGACGGCCTTTGCCGGCAATGCGGCCACTCCCGTGCAGGAGTATTCACCCGCCCTGCTGAACGCCATCGAGCCCTGGCATCTGATCGCCAATGAGACCGATGTCATCAACTGCCAGTACAACAGCACGGCCAATTTTTCCGGGGCCCTGGTGTACCGCGGCAAGGTTTACGACCACATCATCTACAACGTCCGCGGCCAGGGCTCCACCACCGTGAGCGGCAAAAACAAATGGGGCCTGAAATTCAGCCGCGCCCGGGATTTCCAGGCGTATGACAACTGGGGCCGCCCTTACGCGGAAACGTGGAATTCCCTGGGCCTGAACGCCTGCGCCTCGCCCTGGGCCTCCGTCAACCGCGGGGCCGCGGGCATTGATGAAGCCGCTCCCTTCCGCCTCTACGATATCGCCGGAGTGCCCTCGCTGCGGACCAACTATGTCCATTGGCGCGTCGTCCGCCGCCTGGCGGAAGTGAATACCGCCGGAGCCACCATCACCGGTGATCCCATGGGCGCGAACATTAAAGGACAGTATTCCGGCGACCTCTGGGGGCTCTACCTGGCCATGGAGCCGACCGAGGGCAATTTCCTCGACGAGCGCGGACTGGAGGACGGGAATATTTACTCCATCGAAGGGTCCGCCGTCAAAAAGCACCAGAGCGACACCCAAGTCAGCAACGGTTCCGACTGGAACACGTTCAACACCGGCGTGGCCGCCACCGGAAAAGCCGAGCAGTGGTACCGGGACAATCTGGATCTCCCGGCGCTTTACACCTTCCTGGCCCTGAACCGCCTGGTGGGGAACACGGACGTGCGGCCCGAGAACAATCACCGTTATTACCACCGCCCGGGCGACAACCGCTGGGTGGTCATGCCCTACGACCTCGACATGATGTTCATCGCCGCCCACCACTGGGGCGGGACCATGGACGGCAAGATGGTCGCGGGACAGCCCAACAGCATCCGGACCATCATGCGCTGGCCCAATCTTGCCCTGGAATACCGCAACCGCTGCCGGGAGCTGCTCAGCCTCGCCGCCGGGGACGGCAGCCCGGCGGGCGGCCAGTTCGGCCAGCTGATGAACGAATACGCCCGCATGATCAATCCCCCCGGCCAGGAGCTGACCTGGGCTGACCTTGACGCCGCCATGTGGAACCTGCATCCCCGCACCACGGCCGGCGGCGCGAACAGCGGCCAGTCCAGTCACAAGGGCAACTTCTTCCTGGCCACGTATTTTGATGGAACGCGCGGTGCCGGTGGCCCGGCCAGCACCGGCTCCTGGACCCGTTCCCTGCCCCCTGTCCCGGCCGGCGGCAAGTTCAGCGATCACGAGGGCCTGACCCAGTGGTTCATCAACTTCTCGACCAACACCTATCCCGCCAACGGCGCCGCCTGGCTGCGCAAAGCCACCAACTCCTCCGGCGGCGGCACCGACAATGATTTGAACCGTCAGAAAGGCTACGGTTACAAATACCTTGAATGGGAATCCATCTACGGCGGCTATGCCGATTCTCTGGCCAACCCCGCCGCCTCGGTGGCGGACACCGCCTTCCCCTACACACCCGTGATCTTCGCCAGTGGATCCGCCGGTTTTCCGGCCAATGACCTGCGCTTCACCAGCACCGCCTTTGAGGACCCGCAGGGCTCCGCCACCGCCGCCGCCGTCCAGTGGCGCATCGGTGAAATCTCCTCTCCCGGCATTCCAGGTTATGACGCCACCCAGCCTTACATTTACGAACTTGAGGAAGTCTGGAACTCCGGGGAAATCGCCCTGACCACGCCCACCCCGGCGGAAATCCGCATTCCCGCCAGCGCCGTCCGCGGCGGCCACACCTACCGCGCCCGCGTCCGCCACAGGGACAGCACCGGCCGCTGGTCGTTCTGGTCCCCGCCGGTGCAGTTCATCGCCGGCACGGTGGACACGGACGCCCTGACCCGCGCCCTGCGGATCACGGAGATCAACTACAATCCCGCCGCGCCCACGACGGCGGAGGTCACCAACCCCGCCTGGAATGCCGCCTGGAACGCCCAGCAGTTTGAGTTTGTGGAAGTGACCAACATCAGCGCCCAGTCCGTCGATCTCACCGACGTGCGGTTCACGAAGGGCATCGACTACGATTTCCCGTCCGGCTTTCAGCTCGCCGCCGGAGCCCGTGTGGTGGTCTGCAAAAACCCCGCCGCTTTCGCCATCCGCTACGGCGGCGCCGTGCCCGTGGCTCCCGGCGGCTTCGATCCCGACAGCCTCAGCAACAGCGGGGAGCAGCTCAAGCTCAGCTACGGCGCCGGCACCCCCATCTTTGACTTCACCTACGGCACCGATGCCCCGTGGCCCGTCAGTCCCGACGGCGACGGCTCCACCCTCGTGCTCATCCAGCCGGAAAAACAGGGCCTTAATCACGACGATCCCTACGAATGGCGCGCCAGTCTCGCCGAAAATGGAAATCCCGGCGCGGATGACCGCACCTCCTACGCCGCCTGGGCCGCCGCCCATCCCGGCACCGGGACCATGACCGCGGATGACGACGGCGACGGGATGACCAATCTGATGGAGTTCGCGCTCGGCTCCAATCCCCTGCTGCCCTCCCCCGCCGCCCTGCCCGCCCCCGGCATGATCACGGGAGCCCCGGTTTTCACCGTCACTTACAACCCGCGGACGGCGGGCGCGGCGAGAATTGTGGAATTTTCCTCCGATCTCAGCACCTGGGCGGAATCCGGCACCATCATCGACCGGGTCATCCATCCCGACGGCACCATGACCGACACCTGGCGCGCCCCCCAGCCCGTCTCCGCCGAAATCCCCCGCAGCTTCGGCCGGCTGAAAGTGACCGCTCCCTGACCGCTTTAACTCCGTTGCGCTCCGCTCTGTGCCCGCTCCGGCGGATTCTCCGGCGGCAATGCTCAGGGCACCACGGGCTCCAGCATTTTGGTCAGAACCGCGCAATGGCCCTCCAGGTCATCGGATTCAATGCGCACCAGCGGCAGCAAGTGGATATGCACTTCGGAGAACGGATGCGGAATGAAAAACCGGTCCCAGGACTTCAGACGCCACGCCCGGGCATACTCCACGCGGACCGGCAGGATGGGTGCGCGGCCCACTTTGGCGAGCTGAACCGCGCCCGGCTGCATCTGATACACCGGCCCGCGCGGGCCGTCCGGAGTGATGCCGATGTAATGATTTCTCCGCAAAAGCCGGCAGCACTCGATCAGGGCCTGGGCGCCGCGTTTGGATGACGAGCCGCGCACCGCCTCCAAGCCGAACTGCCGCATCACCGCCGCCAGCATCGCGCCGTCGCCGCTGGCGCTGGTGAGCACGGCCCCCTCCCGGAATCTCCGGGTGTGGCGGCTGTAAAGGGACGGGATGATCAGCAGCCGGTTATGCCAGAACATCCAGATCACCCCGTGCTCCGGCGGCTGGCTCAGGATGCCGGAGTCGTCCCGGATGTTCACTTTCAGCGTTTTGGTCAGCAGCCGCACCAGATTGCCCGCCAGCCAGCCGATGACCCTCGGTTTGAGGGCCATGTCCGACCTGGCATCCACGCGCTTCAGCATTTTTTGGAGGGAAAAGGAGGAATTCAGTCACCCGGCGCTCTGACGCTTTCCATCCGGAAACCGCCGGGAGAATTACAGCCAGCCCGCCGATTTCAGGGAATTCGTCAGCCCGGCCTGCCGGTCAAGCTGCGCGGCGTAAAGATCACCGAGCGCCGCGTCCGGCAGCGCGCGCGTAGTTTCGTCCAGCGACACCAGCCGGCCCGTGATCTCCGCCAGCGTCAGCCGCTGGCCGTCCTCATTCACCGCCACGTAAGCCGCCTGCAGCGCCGCGCCCAGACCCGCGCCCTCGGCGGTCGCCAGACTGACCGCCGGCACACCGAAAATATCCGCCACCACCTGACGCCACCCGGCGCTGCGGCTGCCTCCGCCGGTCAGCCGGATTTCCGAAGGCGTCACCCCGAGATCCTTAAAACGCTTCAGACCATATGCCAGCCCGGTGGTCACCCCCTCCACCGCCGCCCGTGTCAGATGCGCGGCGGTGAAATTGTCCGTGCGCAGTCCGTGCAGCACCCCGCTGCCGTTGGGCAGATTGGGAGTGCGCTCGCCGTTCAAATAGGGAAGGAAGGTCAAACCGTCAGCCCCGGGAGGCGCGGCCATCAGCTTCGCCTCCAGCTCCGTGTGATCAAACCCGAACAGTCCGCGCACCGCTTCCGTCAGCACCGTCACATTCATGGTGCACACCAGCGGCATCCACTGGTCCGCGCTGTCGCAGAAAGCCGCCACCTCGCCCAGCGGGTCAATCACCGGTTTGTCCGCGCAGGCGAACACCGTGCCCGATGTGCCCAGGGATACCGTGACCACGCCGGGCTTCACGTTCCCCGTGCCGATGGCGCCCATCATGTTGTCGCCGCCGCCCGCGCTGACCACCACTCCCTCCGGCAGTCCCCAGCGCGCCCGCAGCTCCTCCCGCAGCGTCCCGTGCCTGGCCAGCGAGGACCCCAGCGGCGGCAGCATGGAGAAGAGCCTGGAATCAATGAAATCCACCAGCCCCCGGTGCCATTCCCGCGTGCGGACATTCAGCAGACCCGTGCCGGAGGCGTCGCCGAATTCCATGCGCTTCACCCCTGTCAGGTGAAAATTCAGATAGTCATGCGGCAGCAGCACACTGACCGTGCGGGCGAAGTTCTCCGGCTCATGCCGCTTGAGCCACAAAATCTTCGGAGCCGTGAAACCCGGCGGAATGGCGTTGCCCGCCTCCGCGATGAGTCCCTCCGCCCCGCCGAAAGCCGCCGCGATGAGCCCGCATTCCTCCGCCGTGGAGGTGTCGCACCACAGCTTCGCCGGCCGCACCGGCTGATCCCGCGCATCCAGCGCCACCAGTCCGTGCTGCTGGCCGCTCACCCCGATGCCCCGCACCCCGCTCCGCCTTGAGCCCAGCTGCTCCAGACAGGACTCCACCGTTTTATCCACCGCCTCCGTCCAGCTCCGGGGATGCTGCTCCATATGCCCCGGCGGCAGTCCCGCAATACATTCGTATTTCTCCGAGGCGTGGGCCACAATGGACCCGGTTTCATAATCCAGCACCACGGCCTTGGTGCTCTGGGTGCCGCTGTCGAGTCCGATGAAAAGCATGGGAAAATGGGATAAAAAGTGGTGGATGCGCAGCGCTGATGAAAACCGGTGAGTCCCAAAGCGTCAATCGTCCATGAAGCTTTCCGTAATTCCGCCGCCCGAGCGGGAGCTTCCGCGAATAACCCCTGGGCGGAGCAGACGTTCCGCCGGGCCCGCGTGGTTCAAATCCCATCGCAGCCTGATCAACCGGCGGAAAACCGCCTTCCGCCGGATGATCAGGCGCTGTCCGTCAGGACGTATCCACCGGACATTTCCACCTCCTCACTCCCCTTCCCTCATCCGCATGACGCCACTTTACCTTCCCTGTCTTTCCCGCCGCTGGTTTCTTGCCTGCTCCCTGGGGGCGGCCTCCGGGCTTTTCGGATCCCGTTTGGGAATCTCCGGAGCGCTGGCCGATGAGCCGGATCCGGCCGGGCTGCTGCCCGAAGGCGGCGCGCCGGAGCCGGTGAAATTTCCGCATTTTCCGGACCGGCTGCATGCCTTCGTCTGGCGGAACTGGCCTCTGATCACGGTGGAGCGCATGGCTTTGACCGTGGGCGCGAAGCCGGAGGACATCACCGCTCTGGGCCGGTCCATGGGCCTGCCGGATTCCGCGCCGCCCCGGGACGCCCTGCGGCGCGGGGCGCTGACCATCATCCGCCGGAACTGGCATCTGCTGCCGTATGACCAGCTGCTGACGCTGCTGGGCTGGTCGGCGCGGGAACTGGCCTACACGCTGCGGGAGGATGATTTTTTCTATATCAAGCTCGGCAGCCTCAAACCCCGCTGCCCCGTCCTGAAATGGTCGCCGCCCGATGAGGCCGCCACCCGTCAGGCGGCCTGGATCCAGGAGGTGGTCCGCCGGGAATTCCCCGACACCGCGGCCCTTTGCGGCAAGGATCCGCTCTTCGCCTTCGCGGACCGCCTCTCCGCAATGCCCGCCGATGCCGCGCCTGCTCCGGAATCCGCGCCTGCTCCGGAATCCGCGCCATCCGCCCCGGCAAAGGAGGCGGAGCCGCTGAGAATGTGTTATTCCTGTTTCGGTCTTTATGGCGATCCCCTGCTGGTCCCGGAGCTGGACCCTTATCCCGAGGGCCTGCTGCTCCGCCTGCGCCAGTCCGGGGTCAATGCCGTCTGGCTGCCCGCGCTGCTGTCCCGCCTGTCGCCGTTTCCCTGGGATAAAACCGTCAGTGAAGGCTTCGAAAAACGCCGCGAGAGCCTGCGGAACATGGTCGCCCGCGCGCGGAGGCACGGCATTTCCATCATCCTCTATCTCAACGAGCCGCGCATGATGCCGCTCGGCTTTTTCAAGGACCGCGAACCCCTGCGGGGAGTGGTTTCCGGGGACCACGCCGCTCTCTGCACCAGCGCGCCGGAAGTCGCGGATCACCTCACCGAAGCCATGGCGGACCTGTGCCGGGCGGTGCCGGATCTGGGCGGTTTTTTCACCATCTCGGCCTCGGAAAATCCCACCAACTGCTGGTCCCACGGAGCGGGCGCGTCCTGCCCGCGCTGCCGTTCCCGCACCCCGGCGGCGGTCATCGCGGAGCTTCACGGGTATTTGGCCCGGGGAATTGTGAAAGCGGGCGGAAAACAACGGCTGATCGCCTGGGACTGGGGCTGGGGCGGCTGGGCGGAGGAGGCCATCGCGTCACTGCCCCCGCAGGCGGAACTCATGAGCGTCAGCGAATGGAGCCTGCCCATCACCCGGGGCGGCACCGCCAGCGAGGTCGGCGAATACTGCCTGTCCGCCACGGGCCCCGGCCCCCGCGCCCTGCGGCACTGGAAAGCGGCGAAAGCGCGCGGTCTGCGGGTCATCGCCAAAATCCAGGCCGCCCTTTCCTGGGAATTCTCCGCCGCCCCGTGGCTGCCGGTGGTGAATCAGGCCGCGGACCACGCCCGGGCCCTGCGGGAGGCGGGCGTGACTGATTTCATGCTGGGCTGGACGCTCGGCGGATCGCCCTCGCCGAACTTCGAGGCTCTCGACGCCGGCCCCGAAGCCGCCGCCCGGCGGCGCGCCGGTGACCGCGCCCCCGCCCTGCTGGCGTTCTGGGAAAAGTGCAGTCACGCCATCCAGGAGTTTCCCTTCCACATCAGCGTTGTTTATCAGGCGCCGCTCCAGTTCGGTCCCGCCAATCTGATCTGGGCCAAACCCACGGGCTACAAAGCCGCCATGGTCGGGCTGGCTTACGACGATCTGGAATCCTGGCGCGCCATTTACCCGGCGGACGTTTTTATCCGACAGCTTGAAAAAACCGCCGCCGGCTTCCAGGCCGCCGTCGCCGAATGCCGCGCCGCCTTCCCCGACGCCCCGGAAGCCGTGCGGCAGGAGATGGACTTTGCGGAAACGGCCGCCCTGCACTGGCAAAGCACCGCCATTCAAAGCCGCTGGATTCAGACACGGGGCACCGCTGACGGCTCCGCCACGGACAAAATCAAATCCCGTGACTCCTTTCCGGCCGGCGGACCGCTGGAATATCTTCTGACCGAAATCACGCTGGCCAAACGCCTCCATGCCCTTCAGAGCGCGGACGCCCGCATCGGTTTCGAAGCCTCCAATCAGTATTACTACACGCCGCTCGATCTGGTTGAGAAAGTGCTCTGCTGCCGCCACCTTGCGCGCGGGTGACGAAGGAAAGCCGGAAGATGCCAGCCCGACCGCAGGCCCCCGCGGTCAGGACAGCGGAAAGCCAGACCAGGACAGCACTCCGTTCCGCTCCGCCTATACCTGCCTATGCACGTCGAAATCTTCACCATCTGCGATGCCGCCACCGTCTCCACGGGCAAGCTCAACATTCTGGGAGCGTTCGACACCCTGTCCTCCGCCACTTTTCCCACCCGCCATGACAACTGCACCATCGCCTGCCGGCTGCGCGGCGATTCCGAGGAGGAGGCCGCGATGCGCCTGGAAATGCGGATCATTGATCCCGACGGCCACGATGTGATTGATCCCGTGATCAACGAGATTCAGGGCCGCGGTGGTCTGCAGCACCATCTCTGGCACATCCATGGCTTCGAAATCCCGCAGCCGGGCACGTTTTTCGTGGACCTCCTCGTGGACGGCGTGCTCCTCAGCCGCCTCCCCGTTTTCATCCTGCAAATCCCGCTGAGCGGTGGCCAGCCTCATCTGTCCTGAAAAACTCACCCGGGCCCGGAATGCCCGGCATCCTCTCCATGGCTTCCGCCGCTTTCCCATCCGGGCGCCGCCGGTGACTCACAGGCGGTTGAGAAAAATCAGCGCCCCCAGCCCCGAGAGCAGCACCACCGCATCCGCCAGCGCCAGCAGCACCGGAGCGGAAAGTCGGGAGCGCAGACTGTTCAGCAGCAGCAGCCCCGCCGCGCATCCGGCCACCGCGCCCAGCACCGGCCGCGTCCATTCGTCCGCCACCGCCGCCTCACTGATGGCTCCGCCCGCCACGATCAGGCCCATCCACGGATAGAGCCTTCTCAGAAGCCGGCTCTCCGCATCGTTCCGGTCACAGTGCTCCCACAGGCGGATGCCCAGGGAATTCAACGCGCACGCTCCCCCGAACAGCAGGACGGGAGCCTGCCACAGCGATTCGGCGCCATTGTCAAAATGCATCAAAGGAGCCAGAGCCACGCCCCGGGCAAAAAGAAATCCCCCCATCACTTTGCGGAAAAGCGTCCACGGCGGCGGCTCCTTCAGCCGCTTCCTCATGCCCATGAGCAGAGTCAGCATCAGCAGCCCCGCTCCGGCGGCACGCCACGCCTGCGGCCACAGTGCCCCGTTCCCCTGCCCCTGCTCCCGCAGCAGCAACCCCGGCAGCACGGGGGAAAGCAGCAGCCCCGTCATCACCGGAGCCACCACCAGCAGCAGCGGCATGCTGGCCGGCCTCCGGCGGGAGGCGGCCAGGATCCCAAAATAAACCATCACCCCCAGAGCCAGCTGCGCGCCGCCCCGGAACACCGCCTGCCGCATGTGGTGCAGTGACCACCAGCACATCAGGACCAGCAGTCCCAAAGCCACGGGAACCAGCCACCGCGCCTGCCGGGCCGTGAACCAATGCCGCTCCCGGCACGCGTTCTCATCCGGAGGAATCCGGCTGTCCAGCAGCCGGTCAGCGCCGTAAATCACCCACACCGCCACTGCCAGCGCCGCAAATTCCACAAAATCCAGCCGCGCGCCGGTCATTTTGGCGAAAACCTCCAGCCATACCAGAGCCACCACCACAGCATCCAGCGCCAGCAGATTGATCCATCGCCACCACGGGAGATGAGTGGAGGGAGGGGGAGGAGTGGAGAGCATAAATAACGGGCCGCGAGACTTCACCAGCCCTGACAGCATTGCAACCCGCCAGCCGGCAGGTCCCGGCACCCCCAAATTCCCCTCCCGCCGCACCTTGGCGCGATTTCCTTGCCAAAACCTTGTTTTCCCAGGTTGACGTCCCGCAATCGTGATGCTCTACTGACGCCGCAACGGCTTCTGACCTTGTTTGGTATTAAGTTGTTCGACCGGAGAGGTGGCTGAGTGGTCGAAAGCAACGCTTTGCTAAAGCGTCGTAGCTCAAAAGGTTACCGAGGGTTCGAATCCCTCCCTCTCCGCCACCCTTTTCTACGGGGAAAACGGCGAAAATCAAAACGGACTGCACACAAAACTGCACACAATCCACCTAAGTTTTCTACGGCCGCAGGGCATCTAATGCCTCCCGCGCTCTTCCAAAATAACCGGCCCGGCGGCGGTGCGCGCGGTCAGCTGAACGCGATCGTCACCGATCCGGAGCGGGAATAGCTCTGCTCGTCGTA
>JAZKFB010000127.1:0-15169 GCA_040386695.1 Verrucomicrobiota bacterium | reverse complement strand
CGCTTTGAGCGGTTCACAAATTCAAGCCACCGGCTTTGCCGGTGGTTTCTGACTTGGGCCTCAACGTTTTTGGCCTCAAGGATGGCCTGGATGGGGGCTCCGCTGTAGGCGCTGTCGGCATAAACCACGCGGTCGCCGGGCTCAATGAGCTCCTCCAAGGCCTGACTGTCGTGCACGCTGGCGGCGGTGATGACGGCTTTGATGATGAGCTTGTCCTTCACGTCGACTTTCACATGATCTTTGTAACCATGGTAGGTTTCGTTATTTTTTTGGTCCAGCGGGCGTCCAGGTCCTTGTGGGCTTTGACTTTGGGCTTTGACTTTGGGCTTGGCGGCGATGCCGGCGGGGATTTCTCCGGCTTTGATCGTGGCGTTGTCCTTCCGGTTGTTGCGCTGGCGCGGGACTTCGGCGAAGCTGGCGTCGACCATGACGCCCTCTTTGGCCAGTGCCAGGCCGTGGGTGCTTTGCAGGTGTTTTAAAGAGATATCAAAGAGAGCCTCCATGGTTCCCTTGTCCGTGAGCGCCTGGCGGAAGTCGCTGATGGTTGGCCATCCGGGACGGTGCCGCCGGGAGTCAGGCCCAGGAAGGCGCGGAAGCTGTGGCGGTCGGTGATCTGGAAGCTGGTGGCGTCGTCGGTTAGGCCGTGAAGCCGCTGCAGGACCAGCACCTTGAACATCAGCGGAGGATGGAACCGGGGCCGGCCGCCCGGCCCTTTGGACTTGAGGGCCACGGCGGCTTTCACCTTAGGCTCGAAAATCGCCCAGTCCACGAGCCTGCCCACCCGCATCAAGGGTGTTTCAAAGGCCGCAGCATCCAGACTTTGCACCGAACTCGTCGAAGAGTCCGGGATTGCCGAAAGGAATAAAAGTCGCCACGTCCTTTTCCTCCCTCATTTCAGCGCTGAACGCCAGGATTTTTGAGCTTTTGAGTTTCGGATGTGCCCTTGTGTCTTATAATCCTTTCTGTCTTTTCCGTCCTTTTCCCGTCACACGGGCCGCAGGACGCTTTTGACGACCTCGCCTTTGTGCATTTTCTCAAAAGCCTCATGCCAGTCGGTCACCGGCCAGACGCCGCCGATGATGGGCTTCACGTCAAACTGGCCGCTGCTGAGCAGGGCGATGACGCGTTCCCAGATCGGCCAGTTGTGGCTGAAGCTGCCCTGGAGGGTGATATTTTTCTGCACCAGCGGATCAATATTGAAACCGAGGGGCTGCGGGCCCCAGCCAACCTTGCTGATCCAGCCGGCGGGGCGGACGATATCGAGGGCAATTTTGAGGGTCACGCTGGCTCCGGCGGCGTCGATCACGCCGTCGCAGCCCAGTCCGTCGCGTTCCTGAGCCCAGGGTTTGGCGTCGCCGATGATGACCTCGCAGCCGTAACCCCGGGCAATTTCCAGCCGGTGGGCGTCCTGCTGCAGGCCCACGATGGCGACCTCCGCGCCGCAGAGCCGCGCCATGGCGGCGCAGAGAATGCCGATGGTGCCCGGTCCGAGCACGACCACACGGTCGCCGGGCTCGATGCGGGCATTTTTCACCACGGCGTTGTAAGCCACGCAGCAGGGCTCCGTCAGGCAGGCCTGCTCAAAGGGCAGCTGGTCCGGGACGTGATGCAGAATCCGTGAGGGAACTCTCACGTATTTGGTCATGGCTCCGTTCACGCCGTAGCCGAATCCCTTGCGGGTCGGGTCCAGATTGTAAAGCCCGCGCCGGGTCATGGGATTGTCGCGGCTGATGATGGCGGCGGTTTCGGAGACCACGCGGTCGCCCTCCCTCCAGTGCTCCACGTCCTTGCCAACCTCGACAATGTGGCCGCCAAACTCATGGCCGAGGACCACAGGATAATTCACGGGCCAGGAATGATCGGCGGTCCACTGATGGAGATCACTGCCGCAGACCCCGACATTGGCCACCTCCAGCAGGACATCGTCCGGACCGATTTCCGGTTTGTCGATTTCACGGATTTCGACGGAACCTTTTTCGGGGGCGAAATTAACAACAGCGGCGGATTTCATGAATGAATGGATAAATGAACGAATGGATCGGCAGGGAAGCGGGCGCCTTCACCGCCCCGCCATACAACGGACGGAAAGAGTCCGGTCAATCCTGGAAATCGCGTGATTTCACAGGGTTTTCAACCTGGCGGGGACATGGCGGGCCCAGGCATTGACCATCCGGCTGGTCACCTTTATCATTCCGATCATGAGCATACGACAAATCAGTGTCAGCGACTTTGCCGCGCATTGTGTTGAGGAAATCAATGCGATTCAGAATGGAGCCACAGTTCTCGAATTGCTGAGTGGCGGCCGGGTGGTGGCGGTGCTCAGTCCTTCGGCCCATGGAGAGCCTGTGGTTCCGCTTTCTGACTGGATGGGCGGCGGAGCGGGCATGATGCGCTACGGCCCTGATTACGATCCCCACGCCCCAGCCTTTGAAGTGGAGGACTGGGAGGCTTTCCGGGAGCAGGAGAAATGAGCAATCTTTATCTGCTGGACACCTGCGCGTGGCTGGATGCCTTCAATTTTCCGGAACGCCTCCATCCGGATGTCCGCTCACTGATTCGTTCCCAATCCGCCTGCTTTCTGGCGGATATCAGTATTCTGGAGGTCGCCCGGAAAGCTGAGGCCGGAGATCTCATTTTGAGTGATTCCCTTGCGCAGTGGTTTGAATCGGCCCTGCCCCCGGGCCGAATTCAAGTCCTGCCGATCACTTCACGCATTGCCGTTGAATCGGTGTGGCTGCCGGCACCCTTTCACAAAGATCCAGCGGACCGGCTTATCGTCGCCACAGCCAGGATTCACGGTCTCATAGTCATTACTTCGGATCAGAAGATTCTGGAATATCCTCATGTCCGGTCTGTAGCCTCCCGGTAAATCCCAAACGGGAGCAGGATTTCCGTGAAAAGCAAAAACTCCCCGCCTCCAGCCGAAGCTGGAAACGGGGAGCAGGATTGGGTTTTGGGAGCAGGGAAACTGGAGGGCAATGACGGCGTCGCCGGTAACCGGCCCTTATGAGCCCGGCCTTACGCCTTCAGTTCCTCGCCGAGGGCGAAGCGGGTGAAGCGGGTGACGGTGATGGTGTCGCCGAGCGCCTTGCCGGTTTCCTCGACAAGCTGGGCGATGGTCTTGTCGGGGTCCTTGACGAAGCCCTGCTCCAGGAGGCAGACCTGGCTGAAGAACTTGCCGATCATGCCGGTGAGGATGCCCTCGATGACGCCGGCGGGTTTGCCTTTGAGGCGGTCGGAATCGGCGTAGATGGCGCGCTCCTTGGCGACGAGTTCGGGATCCACGGCGTCGCGGCCGACACAGATCGGGCTGCTGGCGGCGATGTGGAGGTTGATGTCCTTGAGGAGGGTTTTGAAGGCGTCGCTGGAGAGAGTCTCCGCTTTGCCGGCGGTGGCTTCGAGGAGCACGCCGACTTTGCCGCCGAGGTGGATGTAGCTGGCGAGGGCTCCGTTGGCGGGAGCGGAGAAGCGGACGAAGCGGCGGAGGCCGATGTTCTCACCGACTTCACCACCCTTGGCCTTGATCACCTCATCAAGGGTGAGGGAGCCGCCGGGAACGGTCTGGGCGAGGGCGGCGGCGAGATCGGTGCCGGCTTCGGCGTTGCTGAGGAGCTGGTTGGCGATGGTGTCCACGAAAGCGCGGAAGCCGTCGTTTTTGCCCACGAAATCGGTTTCACAGTTCACCTCCACGAGCACGCCGGTGGTGCTGTCAGCGGTGAGAAGCGCCTGCACGGTGCCTTCCTTGGCTTCGCGGTCGGCGCGCTTGGTGTGGGAGGCGATGCCTTTTTTGCGGAGGATGTCGATGGCGGCCTCCATGTCGCCGGCGGCTTCAGTGAGGGCTTTTTTACAGTCCATCATGCCGGCGTTGGTTTTGCGGCGGAGTTCGTTGACGGCGGTAGCGGTGATTTCGGCCATAGGATTCTGGGATTGGAGTTGAGGATTGGTTGGGTAAATGGCAGCGGCGGTGAGGATGCACCTCACCGCCGCCGACTGGAATGTTGGGAATGCGCCTGGGGGCGGGGCGGGGGCCGGTCAGGCGGCGGCGGTTTCAGGAGCCTCGGCGGCGGGAGCCTTTTTCTTAGGGGCGCGGCCGGCCATTTCGAGGGTGGCGAGCAGAGGCACCACCAGCTGCTGGAGGATGATGCGGATGGAGCGCACGGCGTCGTCGTTGGAGGCGATGGGATAATTCACCTGGTCGGGGTCGGCGTTGCTGTCCGTCATGGCCACGATCGGGAGGCCGAGGCGCTTGCCTTCGGCGACGGCGATGCCTTCGCGGTGGGAGTCCACGATGACCATGATGTCGGGAGGACCGTTCAGTTCGCGGATGCCGCTGAGGTTGCGCTGGAGTTTGGCTTTCTCACGGCCGAGGGCGGCGAGCTCCTTTTTGGACATCATCTTGAACTCCAGCTGCTGCTCGATGGTTTCGAGGTATTTCAGGCGGGAGATGCTCTTCTTGATGGTCGCGAAATTCGTGAGGGTGCCGCCGAGCCAGCGGTGGTTGACGTAGAACTGGCCGGTGGTTTCAGCGGCTTCGCGGACGGCGTCCTGGGCCTGGCGTTTGCAGCCGACGAAGAGGATTTTTTTGCCGGCTTTGGCGGCGTCGCAGAGGAAGTCGGCGGCGGAGGAGATTTGTTTGACGGTCTCCTCCAGATTGATGATGTGGACGTTGTTGCGGGTGCTGAGAAGGAAGGGCTTCATCCGGGGATGCCACTTTTTGGTCTGGTGGCCAAAGTGGACACCGGCTTCGATCAGATCCTTGAGCAGTTCAGTATTCATGTTTTGAAAGTCTCCGGGCGGACACAGCTGCGGTTTGACGGCAATTGCTCGGGCGGACCCGATGTGGCCAGAGGAGACGGTTGGTGTTGTTTTTCTGTTGGTTTCCCCGGAAACCCGAAGGGGCGGGGGCGGCGAATTTAGGAGGAATCGGACGGAGCGCAAGGGTTTTTCATTTTTGAGCGCGCGCGGCGGGTTTCTCCGCCAGGGACAGAGCGGGAAGGGCGCGGCGGGCGCGGAGCAGGCCGGGGCCATGCGTGAAAAAGCGTCCGCGGGGCCTGGATACAAATTGCCAGCGGCGGCGGAAGGCATGTAGTAAGTCCCGTCCCCGGAGTCCGTCCGTTCTCCATCCGCGCTGCACCGCACCGTTTCCCTTTTTTCCCACTGCCCCGCATGACGCCTTTCCGCCGCCGCCTGCATATGTTCAGCCGCAATCCGGTGATGCTGACCCGCGCGGTGCTGGTCATTCTGGGGCTTTCGGCGCTGATCGCGGCGGGGCTGAATGCGGAGGGCTCGCCGGAGGAGTGGGCGAAACACTGGAAGGGGCTGACGGAGAACGCGGGGCCGGGGGGAGGGGATAAAATCGCCACTTTGCTGAAGGCTGATCCCGTGGACCGCACGGCGCTGGTGCGGGCGCTGCGGCGCGATGCCCGGGTGGCGGGGACCGCCGGGGATGCCGCGGCGGGCGGCGGGGATGAGCCGGACGGTCCGGAGGATGCAGGGGAGACTGAGAATGCGGCGGAGCTTCTGGCCAAATCCGCGCTGCCGGAGCCGGAGCGAGCGCTGTTTCTGAAATATCACGAAACCCTTCAGGCCAAAAATCCGGACGCCGCCGCCGCTGCGGCTGTACTGGAGGCCGGGAGGGTGAATGGCTCGGAGGCGCTGCCGCTGACCATGGCGGCGGATGTGCTGCGCAAAGGGCACGATTTTCCGGGCGCGCTGAAACTTTATGAAAAGGCGGCGGCGCTGCCGGACGGCGTGGAGGCGCGGCGGCGGGCGCTGGATCTGGCGCTGGTGCGGGACTGGCCGGACGTCACGGACCGGCTGCTGGCGGCGGACGGTTACCGGGAGGCGCTGGATTCCGTGGACGACGGGCTGCCGATGCGGGTCGCGCAGTACACTGGGGATGCGGGGGCGCTGCTGGCGGTTTCAGCCGCGCATGTGGCGCAAAGCGCGCGGAACAATGGGTTGTTTCTGATCAGTCTGCTGACAGCGGCGGTGTGGTTTGTCAGCCTGCACAAGGCCTGCCGGATTCCTCTGCGGGAGTGGTGGATCAGTCTGCTGGGGGTGCTGCTGGGCGTGGGGAGCGTGGTGGTCACGCTGCTGTTTCTGATGCTCCAGGAGTCCCGCGGCGGTCTGATGGAGAACGGGACGGCGGACAATGATTTCATCTTTTACATCGCCGGGGTGGGGCTGCGGGAGGAGGCGGCCAAACTGATCTGTTTTCTGCCGCTGCTGCCGCTGCTGCGCAGGCGCACGCCGGGTCTGGCGCTGGTGGCGGCGTCGTGCGTGGGGCTGGGGTTCGCGCTGGAGGAGAATCTCAGCTATTACCAGAGCGGCGGGGCGGGGGCGGCGCTGGCGCGGTTTGTGACGGCGAATTTCATGCACTTGGCGATGACGGGGCTGCTGGGGTATTCGCTGTTCCGGTTTCTGCGGTATCCGAAAAACTACGGTCCCGCGTTCCTCGCGGTTTTTGCGGCCATGGTGGTGGTGCACGGATTTTACGACTTCTGTCTGTCCGGTTATTCCAAAGACGCGGCCTCCCTGCCGATGTATGTCCTCGCGGGGCTGGCTTATTTTTATTTCCAGACCGTGCGCTCCGAGCAGGACGGTGCGCCCCAGGTGCTCAGCGCCCACAGCGTCTTTCTGCTGGGATCGGCGGTGCTGGTGGGCAGTCTGCTGAATTATCTGGTCGCCGATCTCGGCTGGCATCTCAGCCTGATCATTCTGTGGCCGGCGCTGCTGTCGATCATTCTGCTGAACGCGCTGTTTGTGTGGTTCCTGCGGGAGCTTTGAGCCTGCAATGAAAGGTGGAGGAGTTTGAACAGAAGGCCGCAAAGATCGCAAAGGCTATACGGAACACAGGCCGGGAAGGCCGCGCCGGAGCCGCAGGCCCGCAGGAGGGGCTTTCAGGGATTCAGGAGGAACTGGAAGTCGTCGAGGGTGAGGGCTTTGGCGAAGGTCTCCTCGCCGAGGATGTCGGCGGCGAGGGCGGATTTGGACTTCTGGAGATGGCGGATTTTCTCCTCGATGGTGTCGCGGGTGATGAGGCGGTAGGCGATGACTTTGTTGACCTGGCCGATGCGGTGGGTGCGGTCGATGGCCTGATTCTCCACGGCGGGATTCCACCAGGGGTCGAAGAGGACGACGTAGCTGGCGGCGGTGAGGTTAAGGCCGGAGCCGCCGGCTTTGAGGGAGATGAGGAAGAGGTTCGCGCCCTCGGATTCCTGGAATTCCCGGACCAGCGCGCCCCGGTCCTCGGTGGCTCCGGTGAGGAGAAGATGCGGCCATTCCCGCGCGGTGAGGCAGTCGCCGATGAGGTGGAGCATTTCCACGAACTGGGAGAAGATGAGGACTTTGTGGCCCTCCTCGACGAGGGGCTCCAAGAGTTCCAGGAGGGCGTTGAGTTTGGCGCTTTCGGCGTCGGGTTTGCCCTTTTTGGTGAGCCGGGGATGGCAGCAGATCTGGCGCAGGCGGAGGAGGGAGGTGAGGATATTGAAGCGGAGTTTGTCGAGCTGGGCGCTGGTTTTGGCTTTGAGCAGGGTGCTGCGGGCGAGCTTGAGTTCGGCGGTGTACTGCTCCTGCTGGGGGCCTTCGAGGGTGCAGAAAAGATCCTCCTCAATGCGGTCCGGGAGGTCGGCGGCGACTTCCTTTTTGGTGCGTCGGAGGACAAACGGGCGGACCCGGGCACTGAGGCGGCGGCGGGCGAGGGGATCCTCCTTGGCTCCGAAGTTTTTGGCGAAGAGCGCGCGGTTTCCGAGGATGCCGGGCATGGAGAAGGCCATGATGGACCAGAGATCGAGGAGGCGGTTCTCGATGGGGGTGCCGCTGAGGGCGAGACGGTGGCCGGCCTTCAGGCTGAAGGCGGTTCTGGCGGTCTGGGAGGCGGGGTTCTTAATATATTGCGCCTCGTCAAGAATGACGGCGGACCAGGAAATGGCCGTGAGGGCGCCGGCGTGAAGACGGAGCTGGGTGTAGTTGATGACGATCAGCAGCGGCGGGGAAACGGCGGCGTCGGAAGCGGTTTCCGCAGCGGGCGGGGAGCCGGTTTTGGTTTTGGTCTGGCGGGAGGAGGTTTTGGTTTTAGCCTTGGCCTTGGCGCTGGCGGCTGTTTTTCCGGCCGGAGGGATGCCGGTGAGGTCGCCGGTGTTGGCGGGAGTCCACTGGCGGACGGGGAGCGCGGGATAAAATTTGGAGGCTTCCGACGTCCAGTTGTCCTGCACGGATTTGGGGCAGACGACGAGAGTGGGCTGGCCGCCGGTTTGTCCCGTTTCGTGAAGCCAGGCCAGCCAGGTCAGGGCCTGGAGGGTTTTTCCAAGACCCATGTCGTCGGCGAGAATGCCTCCGAAGCGGTTGGTGGAGAGGTAGGCGAGGAAGTGATATCCCGCCATCTGATACGGGCGGAGGGTGGCGGTGATCCCGGCGGGCAGCCCGGGGGCGACGGCGGTGCGGAGATCGGCGGCGCGGCGCTGGACCTGGGCCACACGTTCGGCGGGGAGCAGGCCGGCGGCGGAGGGGTGGGCGAGCTGGAGGGTGTGGAGCCGCTGCTTTTCGGAGGAATTGAGTTCGTTGGGGCTGAGTCCGAGATCGGCGAGCTGCTGCTGGTGCTCGGGAGTGAGTTCGAAATCGAGCCGGCGCCAGCCCCGGTCGGGCAGGCGGACCCAGGAGCCGGTGTGTCTGAGGAGGAGATTGATTTCCTTCGGGGTGAGTTCGACGTCGCTGAGCTTGAGATTCAGGGTCAGATCAAACCAGTCGATCCCGCTTTCCTCGAGATCGAGGCTGAAGGAGCCCGTGACTTTGCCATGATCGCGGAGGGCGGCAAGCTCGGGGTCCAGCTCGACGGTGACGCCTTCGGGGCGCTGGTCGAGCCAGTGGAGGAATTCGTCCGGGAAAGTGACCGCTGTCTGGCGGGGCAGGCGGCGCTCCATCCAGTAACCGTCGGTGGAGCGCACGGTGACTGTCAGACCGGCAAGGAGGAGCCATTCGGTGGCGGCGGACTGGAGGGAGCGGTCGAGCCGCGTGAGGGTGTCGGAGGCCGGAGCCGCAGGGGCAGGGGTCGGCGTTTTTCCGGAGATGTGGGGCGCATCAGGTTTCCAGGTTCCGGACTGCCAGGTTTCGTCCGGGAACAGTCCGCCGCTGGCGGAGGTGCCCCGGAGCTGGAACACATCGACATTCCAATCCCTGTTGAGCCGGCAGCGGACGGTGACGGTGAGGGCCACAGTGCGGACGCGGCGGGTGACGCGGTTCGGGAGGGGAATGCGCAGACGCTCCAGCGTGGTCAGGCCGGCGGGGCTCTCGATGGCGGCGACGGGAATGGTGGCGCCGTGCGTGATGAGGGTGCCGGGCAGAGGCGGGCCGGGGAGCGGGTAAGCGGCGAGGGAAGTCAGGGCCAAATTCGGCCGGCCTGGAAGAAGGGCCAGGATTTCGGGGATGGGGCTGCCGTCGGCGAGGCGGATGGCGAGGGTGTAGTCGCCCGCGAGTTCGGCTTCGGAATCCGGCACGGGGGAGTCGAAGGCGGGGAAGTGGGGACCTTCCAGGCTCCAGGCGGCGGGGACAGGGGAAAGGGTGACCGGCTGGCCGCCGGGGCCCGCGACGGCTCCCGCGCCGGAGGAGGAGCGCAGGAGGGTGTTCAGGGCGGTGATGAATTGGGTGCCGGTTTTTTCAAGGTAAGGCTTGGAGCCGTAGGGGTCCCGGGGACAGGCGGCGTGGAGGAAACGGATGGCGTTCTCGTCGAGCGGGGGGGACTGGGTGCCGGCGTAGGGAATCCAGGCCTCCTTGCCGTGGGCGCGGAGGGCGGTGGCTTTGATGTTCTCCCAGCCGGGGCCGCGCGCGGAGCGGACTTGGATTTGCGCGCCGCCGGCATCCAGCAGCAGGCGGAAGACGGGGGACACCGAAGGCGGGGCTTCGGGGGCGGTGTTGAAGCTGGAAAGCCGCGTCCGCCACTGCTCAATGGCCTCCATCCGTTTCCACGGGGCGATGAGCCGCTCCACTTCGGGCCACGGGGCGTTTTTCAGAAGCACGCAGTCCTTGCGGACGGAGGGATGGTTTTTCAGGGCGTGGGCGGCGTAATACCACGCCTCAATGATGGTGGCGGGAGGACGGCGGGAGGGCCAGAGAATGACGGGGGGATCGTAGTAATAACGGTAGGATTTCGGCTGGCCGGTGATGGTCAGGAGGGTGTCGGTGCTGATTTGGGGCGTGTTTTCCTGAAACAGCTTGTCGATGATCGCGGTGCCCCTTTTCTCGGCCGCCGTGAGCTTGAGATCAAACCGGTCGGCAAGGACGTTGGCGAGAATGGAGAGATCGCGCCAGGGTTTGGTTGTTTTTGCCGCCGTCTTCGCGGCGGGCTGGGGCTGGGTTGGAGTCGGAGGCGGGGATTTGGCCGTGGCCGGAGAAGGCGGAGGGAGCCGGCGGGAGGAAGCTGAGGAGGCAGGGCTGGCGGCGGGCTTTTTGTTTTTGCTGGTTTTGTTTTGCGGGCCGCTGCTGCTCCCGGCATCTTCGCGGGCATCGTCATCGCCGCCGTCATTGTCATCCCGGGCATCATCGTCGGAGTATTGATCCTCGTCGTTCTCATTGTCATCATCATCGTCATCCAGATCGGGATCATAATCGTCGTCCTCCCCCCGCTCGTCCTGGCCGGGCCCCTGCCAGCCTTTGCTGTAGGTGATGAGGGCGGCGGCGACATGTTTGCAGGCTCCGCCGTAAGGGCAGCTGCAGCCCGCATCCCGGTTACGCAGACCGGTGGGTTGGAAGCGGATGGCCTGGCTGTAGAGGTGGCCGCCGAGGACTTTGGAACCCAGGATCCGCCTATTGGCGGACCACCAGAGGCGCTGCACGGCCCCCGTCCGGGAAAGGCTGGAGCCGCGCCGCAGGATTTCCGGCGGGAGGCCTTTGAGAAAGGTCACGATGTGCTGGAGCTGCTCCACGCTGGGGGAGATTTCGGAAGAGGGCATGCAAAGGAAAAGGACTGCGGAAATGCCGGAGAGGAAGGCTGAGGCTGACGGGACGGAAGACGCGGGAGGAAGAGGGATAAGACCGGTTCCGCCACGTCCGCCACAGGCAGGCAATCATGAGGAATTCGATTTTTCCACCGAGAGTCCAGGGGATTTGCTGTGGATGCCATCTCCAGCCTCCGCTTTTGAATTAAAACCGGAAGGAGGCCAGCCTCCGTCGCGTGACCCGGCGTTTTGTCCGCGGACAGCATCCTGGGACGGCGGGCGCGGGACAAGTTCCGCTGGAGAAAGCGGTGACAAGTCCCCGCAGTCCAAATTTTCCGGCACCGGATGGAAAGGGAGTCGTTGTTGCCTGCCGGTTCTGGCACTTCCATCCGGCCGGGAATTTCAGGAGTGGGCGGAGAACCAGTCGGGGCCCTCGCCGATTTCGACGACGATGGGGACGGAGAGGGGCAGGGCGTCACGCATGATCTGGGGGAGGAGGGCGCGCATGGTTTCGCGTTCGGACTCGGGCATTTCGAAGACGAGTTCGTCGTGGACCTGGAGGAGCATGCGGGTCCGGTGGCCGCCGGCGCGGAGGGCGTGGGCGGTGCGGACCATGGCGATTTTGATCATGTCGGCGGCGGTGCCCTGGATGGGGGTGTTGATGGCGGTGCGTTCGGCGGCTTTGCGGACGTTGACGTTGGCGGAATTGATGTCGCGGAGAGGGCGGCGGCGGCCGGTGATGGTTTCGACGTATCCCTTTTTCTGGGCCTCGATGATGGTGTTGTCCATGAACCGCTTCACGCCGGGATACTGATTGAAGTATTCGTCGATAAGGCGGCTGCCCTCGCTGCGGGCAATGCCGAGGCGCTGGGCGAGGCCGAAGGCGCTGATGCCGAAGATGATGCCGAAATTCACCATTTTGGCGGTGCGGCGCATGTCGCCGGTGACGTCCGCGAGGGGCACGCCGTGGACGCGGGCGGCGGTGGCGGTGTGGATGTCGAGGCCCTGCTCGAAGGCTTCCATCATGTGGGCGTCCTGACAGATGGAGGCCATGACCCGCAGCTCGATCTGGCTGTAGTCGGCGGAGAGCAGCGTCCAGCCGGGACCGGGGGCGATGAAGGCTTTGCGGATTTCGCGTCCGGCCTCGGTGCGGATGGGAATGTTCTGAAGATTGGGATTGTTGGAGGACAGGCGGCCGGTGGCGGTGCTGGCCTGGAGGAAGGTGGTGTGCACGCGCCCGGTGCGGCGGGACACGGTGCCGGGGAGGGCGTCAACGTAGGTGCTTTTCAGCTTGGAGGCCTCGCGGTAAGTCAGGAGATCGGCGACGATGGGGTGGATACCGGCGAGTTCCGAGAGAACGTCCTCCCCGGTCATGTACTGGCCGGTTTTGGTCTTCTTGGGTTTCTCGATGAGCTTGAGGCGGTCGAAGAGGATTTCACCGAGCTGTTTGGGCGAGTTGAGGTTGAACTCGGAGCCGGCTTTTTCGTAAACCGACAGCTCCAGGGCGCGGATTTCCTTTTCCAGGCGGACGCCGATGTCCCGGAGGACGGCGGATTCCAGGCGGATGCCGATGGATTCCATCTCCGCGAGGACGGGAATGAGGGGGCTTTCGATTTCGTGGAAGACGCGCTCCTGGGCGGTTTCCGCGAGTTTGGGGGAAAGCAGGGGTTTCAGCTGCAACGCGAGGTCGGCACGCTCCAGGGCGCGGTCGCCCCGGGCGGGATCCTCGGGTTCCAGACCGGGCATGAGCATCTGGCCGGAGGCCTCGGCGGGCTTGGCGGTGGAAAGCGTGCGGCCGAGCAGGGCTTCGGCGA
Organism: Verrucomicrobiota bacterium; assembly: GCA_040386695.1. GTDB lineage: Bacteria > Verrucomicrobiota > Verrucomicrobiia > Verrucomicrobiales > V1-33 > CAIZWU01. Next base: position 2,424 of record JAZKFB010000127.1, on the reverse strand, counting down.
GGTAGGTGAGGGAGGCTTTCTGATCGGGCTCGACCAGCGACTGGGCGATGAAAGTGTCGAAGAGGCGGGCGCGGACCTCGATTTTGCCATGCAGCATGAGAACCTGAAGCTGCTCCTTCAGGTCGTGGCCGGTGAGGGTCGCGGTGTCGGCGGCGAGCAGCGGGAGGAGATCGGCGGCGAGGGTTCCGGAACCGGCGTTGGTCAGGTAAAAGCCTTTGCCGGGCGCGGGGCAGAGGGCGACGCCTTTGATTTCCGAACTGCGGGGATCCGGGCCGTCCCAATCGATGTGAAAGCCGGCGACCCCGGCGGCGAGGGCGGCTTCGACAGCGGCGGCGCGGAGTTTGGGGGAATCGGCGGTCCGGTAATCGTGGGGCACGCTTTCCAGAGTGCGCATGACGGGAAGCGCCAGCTGGCCGTCGTCGTCCCCGCTGGTGCCGCTGGCAGCTTCGACCGGAGCCGCGCCGGAATCGCCGCTGCGGCGGTGGAAGCCGCGGCCGGCTTTGAACTGGTCGCCGAAGAGGCGGCGGCCGATGGAGTTGAACTCGAACTCGACGAGCAGCGCCTGGACGGCCTCGTCGTCCATCGGCTGGCGGATGAGATCGTCGGGTTTGACGGAAAGCGGGACGTCGAGCTGGATGGTGGCGAGGTCGCGGCAGAGGCGGGCCTGGTCGGCGTGGAGGGTGAGGTTCTCCTTCTGCTTGCCTTTCAGCTTGTGGAGATTGGCCAGGAGATTGTCGATGCTGCCGTATTCCGCGATGAGGGATTTGGCGGTTTTTTCCCCGATGCCGGGGACGCCGGGGATGTTGTCCGAGACATCGCCCCAGAGCCCGAGGACGTCAATGACCTGCATGGGCCGCTGGACGAGCCATTGGGCCTGGACCTCGGGGATGCCGATGATCTCATGGTCGCCGCCCTGACGGCCGGGTTTCCACATAAAAGTGCGCTCGTCCACCAGCTGGGCGAAGTCCTTGTCCGGCGTGACCATCCACGTGGTCCATTCGGCGCCGGCGATGGCTTCGGCCTGGGTGGCGAGGGTGCCGATGATGTCGTCGGCCTCGTAGCCGTCGAGCGTGAGCACGGGTATGCGGAAGGCCTCAATGAGCCGCTTCACGTGCGGAATGGCCGTGCGCAGCTCCTCCGGCATTTCCTGGCGCTGGGCTTTGTAGGCGGGGAAACGCTCGTGGCGCGCGGTGGGGGCGCTGGTGTCGAAGACCACGGCGAGGTGCGTGGGCTGCTCTTTTTGAAGAAGTTCGATGAGAGTGTTCGTGAACCCCAGCATGGCCGAGGAGTTCAGGCCGTAGGTGGTCACGATGGGCTTCACCGCGAAAGCGAAATGCGCCCGGTAAACCAGGGCCATGCCGTCGAGGAGGAAGAGGCGTTTCTGCTGCATGCCGTTCCGATGGCACGGAATCGGAAACGCACCACGGGGAAACTGCGGGCGGAATTCAGGTCGCTGAGAGAACGGACGGCGGAAATCAGCCCGCCGGTAAAAGGGAGGGCCGGAAGGAGCCGGAACGCCTTGACGTCTAAGGTGAGGCACGGAGCGCAGCGGAGTTGCCTCCGCCGCCTTGCTCGCTGTTGGCTGCCTTGTCCAGTCCGAGATCGGAAATCAGGTAGGTTGTAACCTTGGGCTGAGAAGACCAGTGAAGCACAATCTCCGTATCCGTCACCCCAGCAATCGACGGCCATTCCCGATAGACGTCCGGTAGTGGCCGGGAGCGGGAGCCGAGATTAATCTCAAACGAATCAAACAGATCGGAATCACCGCGCTGACGAATCAAAGTGTGCCGGTATTCCGGAGACGCATCTGTCATGTTCTCGTAGATGGCGGCTGTCCTGCCGGTCGAACTCCATCTCACTGTCTGATCGAGGGGCAGACCTGGAACGTTGGATACAGTCTCAGCGTCGATTATGCTTGAAGCGCTGCCAACGATTCTGTTGCCAGCTGTTCTGAGGGTGTATGAGGGTAATCTCCTGGAATCACCTTTGTCGTGGGTTAAGGCGATGCCGGACGGGGAATTGAAACTGACGGGATGCCGGGAGGCGCAACCCGAAACGAGCAGGAAAGAGGAAAGTGCAATTAATAGGGAACGCATGTTGTATTCAGCGAACTCTGATTTTTAATCCTGCGGAGCCAGCAGTTCCTCCACCCAGCGGGTGACGGTCTGTCCGGCGCAGAGCCTTCGCATTGCCCTCGCGCAGCGTCCGGGCCTTCCGCGTAAAGACCACCGGCAGCTGATCCTCCCAGATCGCCTTGAACTCGGTTTTATCCAGCACCGCCAGGACGGTGGCGATCATATTGAGTTGATTCTGAATGGGTGTCTTCATTTTGTCGGGGGATGGGCAGTTAACCGGCGCTGATCTCCGGCTTTAACTCAATGCCATTAAGGGTTCAGCGGCTGTGTGAAAAAATGACCGGTTGAA
>JAZKFB010000126.1:0-12706 GCA_040386695.1 Verrucomicrobiota bacterium | reverse complement strand
TGGCCATCGGGCTTCCAGCCCGATGATTTCCTCCATTTTCTTTCATTTAACAAAGCCGAATTAACAGTCAGCCCGCCATTGCCAGGCCGCCGTCCCTGCTGTCCAATAGCGGGAATGTCACGGAATCGTCACCCGGCCGCCGTAGTCCGCCCGTCATCCCCGGCGCAGGGCTGGAGGCATGACCCAGCCCGCTCTGCCCGATGATCCGGATCCCACCGCGCCCTCCCGCAGCATGAAATCCACCATCGTCGACGGAGCCCCGTTCCGCAGCAAGGAGGTGAGCTGGCTGTCCTTCAACTCCCGCGTTCTCCAGGAGGCTGACGACCCCACCGTCCCGCTTCTGGAGCGCCTGAAATTCCTCGGCATTTACTCCTCCAATCTCGACGAGTTCTTCCGCGTGCGCATCGCCAGCCTCCGCCGTCTGGTGCTGGTGGGGAAGGATTACCGCAAACTCCACATTCCCGATCCGAAACTGACCCTGCGCGAGGCCCGGACCATCATCAAACGCGACGCCGCGCTCTTTGACCGGATTTACCACGATATCCTCGCGGGATTCGCCAGGGAGGGACTCTGCCTCATTGACCACACCCAGGTTCCCAAAGCCCTGAAACCCTGGCTCACGGAATATTTCTACGCCAAGGTCCGCCCGCGCATCATGCCCATCATGATCCGGTCCTACAGCCAGCTGGGCTCCCTGCGCGACCAGCCGATGTATCTGGCGGTCGAAATGGGAAAAGCCGGCAAAGTGGGCACCAAAGGCCGCACCGCCCACGCCCTGATCGAGATTCCGACAGCGGAACTGCCGCGTTTTGTCACCCTGCCCCAGCACAAGGGCAAAACCCTGGTGATGTATCTCGACGACATCATCCGCTACGGTCTGCCCAGTATTTTCACGGGGCTGCCGTATGACAAATTCGACGCCTTCGCCATCAAGTTCACCCGCGACGCCGAGATGGGTTTTGAGGACGATGTCACCGAAAGCCTCTACGACAAAATCGCCGAGGGCCTGCGCAGCCGCCAGACCGGTCAGGCCGTGCGCATGAATTACGACAGCCGTATTCCGTTGTCGTTTCTCAAGCTCATCGTGGCCAAGCTGAAACTGGCGCACGACGACACCCTGATGCCCGGCTTCCAGTATCATAACCGGAAGGACCTCGTCAAATTCCCCGCGCCCGCCAGCCTTGGTTATCCGCCGGATGTCCCCCTGCCCCACCCGAACCTCAGCGGTAAACGCGGCAGCTTTTTCCGCGTCCTGCAGGACGGCGATCTGATGCTGCACCTGCCCTACCACTCGTTCGCCCACTTTCTGGATTTCCTGCGGGAGGCCAGCCTGGACCCGCTGGTGCAGTCCATCCACCTGACCCAGTACCGTCTCGCCGGCCAGTCCTGCGTCGCCCGCGCCCTCATGAACGCGGCGCAGAACGGCAAGGATGTGACGGTGCTCATCGAGCCCCAGGCGCGCTTTGACGAGAAAAACAACATTGAGTGGGCCAACCGTTATCAGAATGCCGGCGTCAAAGTGATCCTCGGCGTCCCCGGGCTGAAGGTTCATGCCAAAATGTGCCTCGTCACCCGCCATGAGGGCGGCACCGACCGGTATTACAGCGCCATCGGCACCGGGAATTTCAACGAGGAGACCAGCCGATTTTACACCGACCACCTGCTGCTGACCGCCCACGCCGGGCTGGGCGCGGACATTCTGGAGGCCTTCCGGTTCTTCCAGTCCAACTGGCAGGCGCCGCGCCTCAGCCATCTCGTGGCCGCGCCCATCAGCCTGCGGACGAACATTAAATTTCTCATTCAGAACGAGATCGCCCACGCCAAGCAGGGCAAGGAAGCCGGCATTTTCCTCAAGCTCAACAACCTCGCCGACCCCGGAATCACGGCCCTGCTTTACGAGGCCAGCAAAGCCGGCGTCCAGATCCGGCTCATCGTGCGCAGCATGTTCTCCGTGATCACCGGCGACGCCGTCAGCAAGAACATCAGCGCCATCGGCATCGTGGACCGGTATCTGGAGCACAGCCGCATCCTGTATTTCGCCAATGCCGGCAGTCCGAAATACTTCCTCAGCTCCGCCGATTTCCTCCCCCGGAATTTCGACAGCCGCTTCGAGGTCATCTGCCCGATCTACGATCCCCTGCTCCAGAAACAGCTCCAGCGCTGCCTCGATATCCAGTGGGCCGACAACACCAAGGCCCGTGTCCTCGACAAAAAACTGGCCAACCACCGCGCCAAAACCGGCGAAAAACGCCTCCGCGCCCAGGAGGAGCAGCGGAAATGGCTTGCCAAAAAGGGATGATGACGCTTGCTGGCGGGCTCGAAAAACCCCGCGAATGGGGTGTCCGGCCCCTGACAGACCGGGCGGGCGTCCGCGTTCCCATATGGCTTTCCCGCCCGCCCCGGCGGAGGCCATCGCCTCATCATGCTGTTTTCCCGATTTTTTCTTTCCACCCTGCTCCTGTTTCCCGTCGGTCCGGCGCTCCTGCCGGCGGCGGAACCCGCGGCCTCCCCGCGCCGGCTGACACTGAATGAGGCCTATGACCGGGCGCTGGCCACGGACCAGTCCATTTCCCTCGCGCTCCAGGCCGTGGTGCAGGCCGATCTGCTGCCCGCGCGGGCCTGGACCCGGCTCACGCCCCGGCTGAACGGGACCCTGAATTCCAGCCAGAGCGGCTCCCGGGCGCGGGGGCAGGAGTTCAGCAGCAACCAGGACGGCCGCGCCCGCCTTTCCCTGAGCCAGCCGCTGCTCGACTTCACGGTGAAACCCGCCGTGCGCGCCGGGCAGCTCGCGGCCCAGGAAAGCCGCATGGATTACCGCGGGACGGTGCGGGATATCATCCTCGGAGTGGCCACGGCTTACTACGACGTTCTCCGCCAGCAGGAGCTGATCGCCGTGAACCGCGAAAGCCTGCGCCTGGCCGAGGAGCAGAAAAACTTCGCCACCCAGCGCATGGAGGTCGGCGAGGTCATCCGCACGGACGTGCTCACGGCGGATGTGACCGTGCAGCGCGCGCGGCGCAGCCTGACGGAATCCGAGAACGCCCTGAGACTGGCCAGAACCATTCTGGCCAACGCCCTGAATCTGGATCCGGAAACGGTTTTCGAGGTCATTGAGCCTCCCGGCTACGCCCTGCCCGGCGATTCCCTGCACGACCTTCAGATCAAAGCGCGGAATCAGCGCGACGATCTTCAGCGGCTGCTCACCGCCATCGCCCGCCGCACGGAAAACCTGGCGGAGACGCGCGCCGGTTATCTGCCCAGCGTGAGCGCCTCGGTCAGTGCCGGCCGCGGCGTGCAGCAGAACTCCAATTCCAGCGGCACCGACGGCCAGACGGATTATTCCGCCGGGCTTTCGGTCAGCATCCCGCTTTTCACAGGCGGCGAGAAAGCCCTGGACCTGAAGCAGGCGGAATCGGAAATCATCAAAGCGAAGCTGGAATACGAGCGCTCCGCCAAGGCCAGTGACGAGGAGGTCACGTCCGCCTGGCTGCAGACCCAGACCCTGCGCCAGACTCTGGCCAGTCTGCGCGCCGAGGTGAAATCCGCCGAGGAGAATCATTCCCTGGTGCAGCAGCAGTATCTGGCAGGCGCCACCAAAAGCCTGGACGTGCTCCAGGCGCTGACCGATTTGAACACGTCCCGCACGGACCTCACCGTCAGCCTGTTCCAATACCAGCTGGCGCTCCGCGAGCTGGCGGCGCGCACGGCGGATTTTGAGCGCGCGCGCATCGAGCAGTCCGCCGCGCGTCTCACCCGGCCCGCCCCTTCGTCCCCTCTTGTGGTTCCCGCCGCAGCGGAAATCCCGGCTTCCCCACCGCCGATATCACAGGTTCCGGCCCCGGCATCAAAACCCGCCCCGGCAAAAAAACCGCTCAGAAAGACCGTTAAACCCTGAATCCTGAACCCTGAACCCTGAAAAGACGGGCCACGGATGGCACGGATATAACGGATAACCACGGATTCAGAAGGAGAAAAATCAAACCAGACCCTGGTGACCGCCATTTTTCATATATCCGTGATAATCCGTTTCATCCGTGGCCCGTTTTCTCCGAACTCAGGTTAATTCCATTTTCGAATTTCCCCTTTCATTTCCCAAGCCCCATGTCCTTTGCCCGTATTCTGCGCCCTGTCCTCATCTGGGGAGGTCTCGCCGCCGCCGCCTGGTTCGGCTACCAGCACTTCTACAACCGCCCGCCGGAGATCGCGGAATACCGCACCACCCCGGTCATCCGCACAGCCCTCGTGCAGAAGGTCACGGCCACCGGCGAGCTGACCGCGCTGGTGCTGGTGCAGGTCGGCAGTCAGTTGTCCGGAACGATTTCGGAGCTGCACGCCGACTTCAATTCCCAAGTGAAACAGGGCCAGATTCTCGCCAAACTCGACCCCGCGACCTACAAAGCCAATCTTGCCCAGAACGAGGGCGAGCTGGCCAATGCCGAGGCGGAGCTCCAGCTCGCCAAACTCAATGCCCAGCGCAAAAAACAGCTCCTGGACAAGGGCCTCGCGCCCATCGCGGATTACGACAAGGCGGTGGCGGATCTCACCCAGGCGGAGGCCGGAGTGAAAATCCGCAGCGCCATCCTTCAGAAAACCCAGGTGGATCTGACCCGCTGCACGATCTACGCGCCCATCGACGGCATGGTCATTTCGCGCAAAGTGGATGTCGGCCAGACCGTGGCCGCCAGCATGAATGCTCCGGTGCTTTTTGAAATCGCCAAGGATCTGACCTCCATGGAAATCCACGCCAGCGTGGCCGAAGCGGATGTCGGCGGTCTGGCGGAGGGACAGGAGGTCACGTTCACGGTGAATGCCTACCCGGACGAAACCTTCCACGGGGTTGTGAAGCAGGTGCGCAATTCCCCGACCACCGTCGAGAATGTGGTCCACTACGACACGGTCATCGCGGTGGAGAACAAGCAGCTGAAGCTCAAACCGGGCATGACCAGCCTTGTCAGCATCATTTTATCCAAACGGGAAAACGTCCTCGCCCTGCCCAACGCCGCCCTGAGATTCAAACCGGAAACCACCACCGCCAGCGGCCCTCCGGCGGACAAATCCCCTGCGGCAGGCGGCCCTCCGGGCGCGGGAGCCGGTGGAACGGAACGTCCGCGAGGCGGCGGCGAAGGAGGCGGACGCCGGGGGGGAGGCGGTGCCAGTGGAGGCGGCGGCGGGCGGCGCAAAAATACGGAGGGCCCGCCCACCCGCACGGTTTACGTCATCGACAAACCCGGCACGGCCACTGTTGAGGCGGTTCTCAAACCCATCACCGTTCAGACGGGGATCGACGATGGAAACCGCACGGAGATTGTCTCCGGGCTGGAGGAAAACCAGGAAATCGTCAGCGGCACCGTTTTCAAAACCTCCAGTGACGCCGCCTCAGCCGGTCAGAACGGTGCCAGCAACCCCTTCCGGGCCGGCGGCGGCGGGGGAGGAGGATTCAGGCGGTAAATTACATACGGAGAACGCAAAGAGCCCAAAGGAAAGGAGTGAAGTCCTCTCTCTTCGGGCTCTTTGCGGTTAAATTTCCCGGCTTACTTCGCCACGTAGTCCACCACCACCGCTTTGGCGATGTGGGGTTTGACGAGGGCGACGAATTTGAGGTGCTCGGGATTGTGGAGGTAGGTTTTCTCCAAGCTTTCCTTGTTGTCGAAAGTCAGAGTGAAGACGTGGGTGAGTTCCGGATTCATGTTCTCCGGGCTGACGTTGAGGCCCCACTCGAAGCTTTTGACGGAGGGGATTTTGCCTTTCAGCTCTTTGAAGGCGGCGGCAATTTCATCAATTTTGGCGGCGGGAGTGCCCTCCTTGAAACCAAAGATGACGACGTGACGGAAGGGAGCGGGAGGATCGGCGGCCATGGCGGTGAAAGGGGAAAGGAGAAAAGCGACAGCAAGCAGGGAAGCGGTGCGGGAGACTGCGCCGGATTTCAGATGCCGCAGCACGGAACCGCCGGCGCGGAAAAGGGGCGGACAAGCCGGAGAAAAGCGATTCAGGAGGGTGGCAGGCTGAGAGTTCATGATCATCCGTTGGATTTGGTGAGTAATGGAAAAACTGACTGACTGAGCGGGAAAGTGTCCGAAAGATCCTAAGTCTGCGCCGCCTCACGGGCGACGGCGGCGCTGCCGATGATGCCGGCGTCGTTGCCGAACTGGGCGGCGACGATTTCCAGTCCTTTGAAAAAGCTGCCCGCCAGCTGGACTTTCAGTTTTTTCCTCAGCGGGTCAAAAATCAGCTTCCCGGCTTTGGCGATGCCGCCGCCGATGACGATGCGGTCGGGGTTCAGCAGCCAGATGGGATTGGCCAGACCGGTCGCCAGCTGGGTGGTGTATTCATCCCAGACCTGAAGAGCCACGGGATCCTTTTTCTTAACAGCAAGGGCCAGGGCGCGGGGTTCGCAGTCGGCGGCGGTGACCTTCACTTTGGCCTTTTTGTAAAGGACGGCGGCCCGCTTCGACATGGGGCCGATGCCCGCATAGCTTTCCAGCGCGCCGGGATTGCCATGCACGAAAGGCTTGCCCCGGTAGTCGATGCTCATCTGCCCGATCTCGCCCGCCCCGAAGGTGCTGCCCCGGTAAAGCCGGCCGTCCAGCACCAGCCCGCCGCCCACGCCGGTGCCCAGCGTGACCGCGATCAGGTTGCGCGCGCCCTTCCCCGCCCCGTGCACGAATTCCGCGAAACACATGGCGTTGGCGTCGTTCTCCGCGAAGCACGGCAGGCCGGTCGCTTTGGTCAGCTCATTGCGCAGCGGGACCTCCTTCCACCCGGGGACGTTGGTCAGCTCGTGGACCACGCCGCGCTGGACATCGACAAAACCCGGAACCCCCACGCCGACAGCCTCAATGCCCGGAAAATCCTCCCTGACAGCTTTCACGCGCCTGACAAATTCGGCGATCAGGGCCTTGGGGCCGGGAAATTCCGAAGTGATGATGGGCTCGCCGGTGAACAGGATCTCGTGCCCGCGCACCACGCCGTATTTCACGGAGGTGCCGCCCATATCGATGCCGATGGCCAGTGGTGTGTCGCTCATGTGGTGGTAAAAATGTCAGGATGAGGTGGGTCCGGGCAGAATTTTCCCGTCCGGAAAACTGAGGCCCACCGTTTGGCCGTTTGGCAGGGAATCAACGGAAAAGCCCGGCTCGTTTTTAAGCTGAATGGGGACACCGTCCACTATCAGCGAGAGCAGACCGCCCAGTTCCGCCACCGGCAGCCAGTAATGCAGGGCCACGGTGGCCGCCGTGGCATCCGGCAGCACCGGCTCCGCCAGAAACGCTCCGGTGAACCGCTCTCCCGGATGGACTCCGCCACCGTCAGGCCCGGCCACCAGCAGGGAAACCAGCGGCGGCTCCAGACGCAGCGGAGATGAGCCTTCCTGGCGGAAATTCCCCGTGACCGTCAACTGCGCATGGCCCTCCACCCGGCGCACCTCCACACGCATCACCTGCGCCTGCAATGTTTCCGTCCCCCGCCACTGCTGAAACCCCGCCGGATTTTTCCACGCCTCATACCCCAGCCGTCCAATCGCCGTCGCCACCACCACCAGCGTGGCGGTCAGGAGAATTTTGCGGAAAGGAGGAGATTCAGCAGCCATGGGCCCCCAGCAAACCGGTGATCCGCGCGAAACACAATGGCGGGGGTCAGCGGTGCGGGTTTGAAATTGAACCGCCGCCCCCTGCCGGGCCGGATGGAAATCAGGAAATCACCCCCGGCTTCCCTGGCCGATGAGGCTGGCGAGCCAGCCGGCAAAGCCGGTTTTGTTGCGGGAGGCGACCATGACCTGGCCGGAGCCGCTGAAGCGGTTGACCAGCCCCTCGCCGCTGGTCATGGAGTTCACGAGGCCGCTGAAAAAGCCGCGGTTGGCGGTGGCGTTGGTGATGTTGTAGGTCAGGGCCGCGTCCCAGGCGACGACGTGGGTGTTGTCCACGATGGCATCGCTGCCGGGTTTCACATCCAGCGCGAAGATGGCTCCGAAGGCGGAGATGGCCAGCTTGCCGCGCCCGCTGGTCTCCATGATGAAAAAGCCGCCGGTGCCGCCGAAAAGCGCCTGACCGATGCCCTGATTTTTGGTTTTGATGTCAAGGGTGGTCTCCGCCGCGAGGAACGCGCCGTCATTCAGCCGGAACTGGCGCGGGCCGCAGTCAAGAACCATCACGTCGCCCGGCAGCGTGGGCGCGAACAGGGCGTCGCCATCGCCGCCCGTGGCCTCCATGGTCTGCTGGAAAAACGATTCCCCGCTGGTGAACCGGCGGGCCAGTCCGCCCAGCAGACCGCCGCGCATCTCACCCTTGAGTTCGAGGGTGGTGTCCATGGACACCATCGCGCCGCGCTCGGCATACACACTTTCGCCCCGTTTCAGACTGACATGCAGAAAAGGGTCCACGTTGCCGACGACAGAGAATTCAGGCATAAAATGAGGAGAGGTTGATGGTTGAAAGTTGATGGTTGATGGACATCGAAGAGAGTGACCCAAAATGGGCGCGACGGGTCTGAGATTTTATTCAATCAACTATCCGCCATCAACTATCAACCGCCCCCGGCAAAACGCCCCTGGCCCGGGCCTCCTTCAGCCACTGCGGGAATTCATTGAGAAGCCGCTCGTATAGCTCCTGTTCGCTGACGCCGCGGATGTCGTCGAGGGAGAAAAAATTGCAGTTGTCCACAAACCGTCCGCCCATGGTGTCCAGTTTTTCGAGAATGCCGTAGTTGCTGCCGCCGATGCCGACGAACTGCCAGAAGATGGGCAGCTTTGAAGCCTCGATCAGCAGCTGCGCGATTTCCTTGCCGGTGGAGGAGACACCGCCGTCGCTGATGAAAATAACATAGGCGGGCAGCTTCGAGTTCCGGTAACGCTCCATGACCTCCCGCATCACCGACGGCTCGTTGTTGATGGCCCGGCCCAGATCCCCGCGCCAGCGGGTCCAGCCACCCGAGCCGTCCGTGATGTAGTCGCGGATGTTCAGGCCGGTGACGGCGGGCAGCGCTTTCTGCTTTTCCGCAAAGGCCCAGGTGTCCAGCTCGCCGTTGTCATCAAAATGCACCGCCAGCGGGAAGATGCGGTCCACCACGGTCTGCACGTCGCCGTTTTTATACTGGCCATACATGGAACCGGAGGTGTCCAGCACCAGGGCCACGCAGGCCACGGTTTCCTGAAGCCGGCGTTTCTCCAGGGAGATTTTCAGCGGCTTGGCCAGACTCAGAAGATGCGGGGCGGCTTTCTCCAATTTTTTCTCCAGGGAGATTTTCACGGGAACCACCGCGGCGGCGGGCAACGGCGGAGGAACCGCAGGCGGGCGAGAGGAGGAAGAGGACGCTGAAACGGGCGCGGCGGGGGATCCGGCCTCCTCGCCGCCGAAGTGTTTGAGCAGCGCCCCGAGACCGCCGTTGAACCCCTGCCCGACGGCGGCGACGCGCCAGCCGTCCCGGTGGTAAAGCTCCCCCGCGATCAGCGCTTTCTCGCCGCCGAATTCCTGACCGTTCAGCGGAAACTCCGCCAGCCGCCGGCCCTGAGCGTCGTTCAACCGCCAGTGGCCGGACTGAATTTCCCGCATTTCCCCGTCCCCGTCGATGGTGACCACAAAAACCAGCCGTTCGATGGCGGCGGGAAGTCTGGTGAGATCGACGATGAATTCCCCGGGATTCCCGCCCAGCGCCAGCCCTCCGCACGGGGAGATTTTCTGATTATAAAAAATGAAATACCGCTCGTCCGAAAGCTTCCCCTGCCCGTCCAGCCCGAAACAGGAATAATCCAGCACTGACCCCGGAAGTGCGATCCTCAGCCCGGCCTCCAGCTGCTTGCCGGAGGAAAGAATCTCCAGCTTGAGTTTTTGTCCACGTTTTAAAGTTTCCATGACAGGCGGGATGGCGGGGAACAATTTGTTTAATTCCGGAATGCCGCCCAGCATCGAAGCAACGCGCTTATAACCAAAGGCAAAATTTCACGGATGAGACGGGTAGTCACGGATTTATAAAAAGGCACGCTGAAATCCGCGGCGACTTCGGGTCTTGACACCTGCGGGAGCGGACCGCACTCTCGCGCGCGGGTTTCCCCCATTCTTTAACCATCAGCGAACCAGACCAATCTATGTCAATTAAAGTAGGTATCATCGGTGCCGGCGGCATGCTGCAGTATCACGCGGCGGGATTCCGCCAGGCGGGCGCGGAGATCGTGGCCGTGGCGGATCCGGCTCCCGGAGCGGCGGCGAAAGCGGCTGAAAAATGGGGTGTCGCCAAGTCCTTTGAATCCGTGGAGGCCATGCTCGCCGAATGCCCGGAACTGGAGGCCGCCAGCGTCATCGTTCCCAATAAATTCCACAAATCTCTGGCCATTCAGTGCCTCGAGGCCGGCAAGCACGTCTTTTCCGAAAAACCGCCCGCGCTGAACGCCGCCGAGGTCCAGGAAGTCATCGCCGCCGCCGAAAAATCGGGCAAAAAGGTGATGTTCAACTTCAACAACCGCGCCCGGCCGGAGTCGCAGGCGATGATGAAATACATCAGGGACGGCGTGGCCGGCACCATCAATTCCGCTCAGGCCAAGTGGATCCGCCGCACGGGTATCCCGGGCTTCGGCGGCTGGTTCACCACCAAGGATCTCGCCGGCGGCGGCTCCCTCATCGACCTCCTGCACATGGTCGATCTGGCCATGTATTTCATGGGTTATCCCGAACCCGCCTACGTCCTCGGCCAGACCTTCAACGACTTTATCACCGATAAGAGCTTCAAAGGCCCCTGGGGCATCCCGGACCGCGTGGGCGGCGTGACCGACGTCGAAAACGCCGCGCACGGCTTCGTGACTTTTAAAACCGGCCAGGTCCTCTCCCTCCAGGTCTCCTGGGCGGAAATGATCAAACGCGAGGAGGTCTCCGTAGTTTTCCAGGGCACCAAAGCCGGCGGAAAAGTGGAGCGTCTTTTCGGGATCGACGGCCTGGACAACACCGCCATCGACGCCTGTGAACTCTACGTCCAGGAAAACGGCAACAGCGTGAACCGCAGCATCACCACCCCCGCCTGCGAGGACATGGGCCGCATCGGCTCCGCCGCCAACTTCATCGACACCCTCACCGGAAAAGCCGAACCCTTCAACACCCCGGAGCAGGCTCTCCGCCTCATGCAGGTCATCGACGGCATCTACGCCTCCGCCGCCACCGGCAAACCGGTGGCGATCTGACGACCATTTAAACAGAACGATCCAGACAAAACCGGGAGCTGACAAATTCGCCAGCTCCCGGTTTTCTTTTTGAAAATGATCCTTGGTTAGGCAACCTCATACATCACGGCATGGACACGCTTCAGGAGTTGCAAAAATGGTATCACTCGCAATGCGACGGCGATTGGGAGCATGGCTACGGTGTCGAGATTGGCACGCTCGACAATCCAGGCTGGCGTGTCAGCATCAACCTTGCGGGCACGCCGTTAGCAGAGCAGTCTTTCGGCCCGGTTGAGCGTCTGGGTCACAAGACTGAGTGGATTCATTGTCAGGTGCGGGACGGCAAGTTCGAGGGCCACGGAGGACCTTTCATGCTTAACGAGATTCTTCAGGCGTTTTTGACCTGGGCGGCTGAGACGCACACAGCATGACAACGCGGCTTAACCATATGCCGAGGCGAATCCGGCAAACCGGTGGCGATCTGAGAGACAGAAAAGCGCATCGGGACAGGAAGACGGAAGAAAGGCCCTCATCCCTGTAGAAAACCAAGGGTTGCCCCGCTTCAGGCCCTTTCCAGCAAAACACAAAAAGCCCGGTTTCACCAACCGGGCTTTTTGTTTCCGCCGGACAAACGCTCTCAAGCGGCGGCTCATTTAACTGGCGGCTGCGGCGTTCCATGGATTTCCCGCGCAGTCGAAGGGCTCCCTGCGGAAATGATGAGTGGGGCACCTTGTTCACTCCTTGAGCGGCGGAGGATGCCGTCCTCTCAGGACCTCCTCGGCCCGGATAGCCAAAATAAGGGATCGATTCAGCTTGAGTGCGAAAACCGTTGCCCGTCCTGTCGCCGTGAGCCCCCGCACACGGCAACCATTCCAAATGAAATGATCCGCCCAACTCATGCGGCGTGGATGGAATAACCCCGTCGGCTTGAGCGTGAGTGGATCATGGGCGGTTTGGCGGGCTCCCTTCCGCAAGGAACAGGAAACACAGGCCAGAGCCAGATTATCCTCCACGGTTTCCCCTCCTGTGGCGACTGGAATTACGTGGTCAATATGAAAAAGCGCCTCCTGCCCTGTCTGTGCCAACCCGCAGTATTCACACGCCGGCGAGCCCGGCTGATCACCAGGCGGCGCAGCGCAGCCGGGATATTCATGCCGTTGCCGCTGGCCGCAGCGCGGCTTTTGCCGGCCGGGCCGCCCGCAGCTTCAGCAGTGTGAGGGATTCAGCCAGTTCCACCAAGCCTTCCGCTTCCCTCCGCTCCTGGACCGTCAGTTTGATTCCCTGGTCCTGCCGGTCGAGGAGTGTCCGGAGCCGCGCCTGAACACCAGACGGCAGGCGGAACCTGGCCAGATCCAAGGGCAAGCGCAGTTCGAAAGAAACCGTTTCCATGAAGCATGAATCTACTCCGCTTTATGAGTTTGCTCAACCTGCATCCATTTCCCACGTTGTCCTGCTGCCATGGATTGGAAAATCCTCAAGACTGGGCGAACCGGATTCCCGTATGTTTTAAGAACCGGCGGTTTCAAGTTCCAAGCCGAACGGGGTTGGCATGAGAGTGTCCGCAGGAGA
>JAZKFB010000125.1:0-16766 GCA_040386695.1 Verrucomicrobiota bacterium | reverse complement strand
CCAACCCGCTGCCCTGCGGAGGCGGCTTCACGCTCATTCGAGAATTTAGGCTTAAAAAGCGGGGTGCCATTCATCCATTGACTTCCACCGGCTTGCTTCATCCGAAGCCTCCCACTCCCGCAGGCCCGCCGTCAGGAGATTCTGTTCAGCACGGCCTTATTGAACCACGCCGGCACGCGGTCCGCCTTCAATTCCAAAATTTTGCCTTCCGTGATCTCCGCCAGCCATGTGTGCTGACCGTCGGCATTGTCCGTCGAATTGTCAAAAATATAAGCCCGGCTGCTGTGGCGGATGGCCTCCATCAGCAGGCTCAGGGAGCGGTGATAGCGGCTCACGATTTTATCTTCCGGCACCGCGTGGCCGCCCAGGGCCACCCGGTTCCTGACCCTTGAAACATTGATCTCCGGATCATCAGTGGCCACGAAATAAAGATAAGTGCGGTACCCGGCGCTTCTGGCATCCTCAAGGAGTCTCACTTTTCCGGGGTGGGACATGACACTTTCAAAAGTAAAGCTCACCCGCCGCGCCAGCAGCTGCCGACGAAGAAAGTCCACCGCCACGGAGGCAAAATAAGCATTCATCTCCATTCCTGTAAAATCCAGCCGGCCCCCGGCGAACCGCAGATGCCGCGACTGGTGGTGAAGTCCTTCCGCATTGAGAAATACTGATTCCGTAAAAAATGGCAGCACTGTTTCCCGGGTGGTCTCCACACCCAGCCCGCGCAGATCCAGAAAACCCGTCCGCCGGATATCGGCTTCGAGTTCATCAGGATTCAGATAAACCCCCAGCAGCGGCGGGGGCAGACAGGACTTCAGCACGCTCTTCCCTGAACCATTGGGACCGGCAAAAAGCCGCAGCCTGGGAGTGACTGCCGTCACTGAATAAGAAAAATGGTTCCTGGAAGCGTCGGAGTGGGAGGCTCGATCCGCTTCACAACCTCCTTGCTTCCATCGGGAAGGACACAGTAAAGAAAAGCCCCTTCCGATTGCAGCACGCTCTGCCCGGCATCCCTCACCCGCTGCCGTGCCGCGGCAAAAGCCGGACCTGACAAAGGTGGAAACTGATCCTCAAGCTGCTGAATATACAAATCCGACATAATGCGCTTTTCCGGTGGAGCATAATCACGGACGGTTCCGCGGCAACCGCATCTCCTCCTCATTCCATTCCTCCAACTGCCCTGCTTTCACGACAGGCCCAGCCCCGGAAACAGGATCTCCTCCACCTGGGCGCAGAGAATGTGCAGCAGCACCTGATGCCCTTCCTGAATGTGCATCGTGGCCGGCACGGGAACAATCAGCGCCAGATCCGCCAGTTCCGCCGCCTGGCCGCCGTCCCGGCCGAGCAAAGCGATGGAAAAAATGCCTTTTTCCCGCGCCGCCTCCAGAGCCCGGAGCACGTTGGGGGAATTTCCGCTGGTGGTGAAAGCCACCAGCACATCCCCCGGCTGGCCCAGCCCCGCCACCTGGCGGGCGAAGACCTCGTTGAAGCTGTAGTCGTTGGCGGTGGCGGTGAGAAATCCGGCGTCTCCCGACAAATTAACGGCCGGCAGCGGTTTCCGGTCCTTCACCAGCCGGCACAGAAGCTCCGTCGTCAGATGCCCGCTCTCCGCCGCGCTGCCGCCATTGCCGCAGGCCAGGATTTTTCCTCCGGCCGCCAGAGCCTCCGCCATCCGTTGCGAAGCCCCGGAAACCATGGACTCCAGGCTCCGGAGGCTGGAAATGGCGGCCAGACTGCCGTCGATGAGCTGGGAAAAGAGATGGCTGGACATACCGCCACGTCTGCCCCCGCCCGCTTCCCGCGACAAACGGAAAAGCGGAGACGGGCCGGCCCCGCCGCCATTCGGAAGTTCCGGCCCGTGACGGACAACGGACCCTCCGTTACAAATCCGGCAGCACCTCCACAATATCCGCCAGGGTGCTGCCGTCGGGGTGCGTGAGGACGTTGCAGCGGCCGTGAAGCACCGTGCCGACTGGCATTTTTAGAAGCGTGGCCATGCGTTCATCGGCGGAGAGGCGGAAGTAGCCGGTGGGCGCGCTGGCGTGCGGGATACCTTCGGCTTCGAGGATCGCGCCGAGAGGGGCGACACCGTCGCGGATCATGGTTTTCACATGCGGAGGCAGGCCGTCGAGGTGGATGCCGATGGCGCCGTACTCAATGGGGGTGCGGTCCTCCTGATCGCTCAGGATCACCTCGCGCATCACAAAATTCCCGGTCTTCTCCGCCGCCACCACCGTGAGTTTCGGCACCGTGTGATGGAAGTCGCGCAGACGCGGCGTCATGTCGCTCTGATGGACGAGCAGATGCCGGGCGGGCTCGGGCATTTGCCCGCCTTCAATGAATTCCAGTGCGGGCAGGTCAATCCCCAGCCGGGCGTAGAAAAACGCCAGCGGCATCAGCAGATCGAGGTCCCGGCACTCCTGGGTGGAAGTGTCAGGTGTAGCGCGCATGGCGGTGGTGCGGGAGGAAAAATTCGTGCAGCAGACGGTCCACCTGCAGCAGGCCCTCGCGGTGCATGGTGATGACCTCCGGCGTGACTGTGGCGAAACCCTCGCTGTTCAGCCAGGCCAGCTGAGGAGCAAACCGCTCCAGCACATTGACTCCGAATTTCTGCTGATAATGCGGCGGCCTCACCGAACCCAGCTTCAGATGCAGGATGAAATCGCGGATCAGGCGCTCGTCCGGGTCCGTGGCGTAGGCGCGGAAAACCGCGTGCTCCCCGCGCTCAATGGCGTCGCAGTAGGCTCCGATGTCCGCGTTGTTCTGAATGTGAACCCCGCCAAGGTGCCCGAAGCTGGCCACGCCCAGCGGCAGCAGATCCGCGCCGCCGAAAAGGCCGTCGCGGTAAACAAACTTGGTGGTGGCCTTCTTTTTGACCACCGTGTAGGCGCTGCCGACCTCATAACCGGCGGCCTCGAACTGCGAGAAGGCGTAATCCACCCAGCGGCGCTTGGTGGCCCAGCCGGCGATGGGGGCGACCAGTTTGCCCTCCTCCTGCATGGTTTTGTAGATGCCGGTGTTATAAGGCACCTCCATCTGGTAAACCGTCAGGCAGTCCGGCTGCATTTCGAGGGCCTTCTCCACGCAGCGTTTCCAGTTGTCCTCGGTCTCCTCCAGCATCCCGGCGATAAGGTCGATATTGATCTGCGGGAAGCCGATGTTCCGCGCATAACCATAGGCCCGGAAGACCTCCATGGAGCGGTGGGCGCGGCCGTTGATGTCCAGAATGTGATCGTCAAAATTCTCCACGCCGAGGCTCAGGCGGGTCACGCCCATGTTGCGGATGGCGTCGAGTTTTTTCTCGGTCAGAGTGCCGGGCTCAGCCTCGAAGGTCACTTCCTGAATCTCGTCCCAGGGCATGAGATCCTTCAGGTGGCTGGTCAGTTCCTCCAGCTGCGGCACCGACAGATAACTGGGCGTGCCGCCTCCGAAATACATGAACTGCGGCTTGCGGCCTTTGAGATAATTCCGCCTGGCGTACATCTCGAATTCCTTCATGCCCGCCCGCACATAGCGCCGGATCTCATCGGGTTTTTTGTCGGTGTAAACGCGGAAATAACAAAAGTGGCAGCGCTTCCGGCAGAAGGGAATGTGGAAATAAACACCGACGGGAATATCGGGATTCGGCGGCGAGTCGAGGACATGGCCGATGGCGGGGATCTGCTCCGCCTGCCAGAAGGAGAACGGAGGATAGTTCGAGACGAAGTAGTTGCCCGCTTCGGTCCCCTTCTCCGGGACCGGAGCTGGCTTCTCGGGGATGGTTTCAGTGCTCATTCTTTTTTGTCAGGGGTTTCCGCGGCCGATGGGCTGGCCGCGGATGGGGAAAAAGCATACAGGACACCGTCGTCCGCGCCAATCAGCAGACGGCCGCCCGCAATGCAGGGGCTGCTCTGCACCGGCTGGCCGATTTCGTAGGACCACACGGCCTTGCCGTCACCGGTTCCAACCGCATAAACCTTGCCGTCGTCGCTGCCGAAAACGACATTCGAGCCCGTAACCACGGGGGAGCTGTCCACCCGGCCCTGGGTGCGGAAGGCCCACTTCTCCTCGCCGTCGGCCAGGGACAGGCAATGCAGGCGCTTGCCCCGGTCACCGGCGAAAACGAGCCCGTCCGCCGTGATCGCGGGGGAGGAGAAAAAGGGGAAATCCCGGTCCTTGTAGGTCCATTTCACCTTCAGCGTCGCCGCCTCCACGGCCACGACCTCGTTGCCGTAATGACCGACCACCGCGATGCCGTTCCGCGCGGCCACGGTGCTGGCGATGGGATTGCTGACCTCCACCTTGCCCTTCTCCTTGCCGTCCGCGCCGTTCACAAAATACAGAAATCCATCGCAGCCGCCGAAGGCCGTCACCCCGTCCACCAGCGACGGGGTGCCATTCACATAATTTCCGGTCTCCACCACCCAGACCTTGCTTCCGTCCGAGGCTTTGAGGGCGTAAAGCCGGTTGTCGTAGGAGCCGATCAGAATCAGTGGCTCCTGGCCGGGACGCTCAAACACGTTGGCCGCGCCCCGGATTTCGGCTTCGGTGGTGAATTCCCAGCGCAGCTTGCCGGTTTCAGCCTCAAGGCAGTGCACCACGCCATCGACGGAGCCAAAAATCACATCCTTGCCCACCAGCAGCGCGGAGCCTTCAATCAGGTCCTTGGCCGCGAATTCCCAGGCTTTGGTGCCGTCCTCCAGTTTCAGGGCGAAAAAGGTCCCCTTCCCGTCCCCGAAAAACGCCAGTTTTCCGTCCGACACCGCCGTGGCCTTGATCGGTTTGGTGGCTTGGAATTTCCAGGCGGGTTTCAGCGGCATGGCCAGCGTTTCCGCCGCGATGCCGGTCATCGCCGAATCCCCGCGCCAGGTCGGCCAGGTGGCCGGAGCCGCTTCAGCGGCACGGAGCGGCAGCGATCCGAAGGCCACGCAACAGGCGGCGAAGCCCAACAGCGGAAAAGAAGAGCCGCGGATCTCACGGATAAAACGGATGGCCACGGATTCACGGGAAATATCGGCATTCCCCTGAAGCGGAATACCCGCCTTTTTTGAAAATCCGTGTTTATCCGTGAAATCCGTGGGTCTTCTGATCCGGGTGTGGGATAAATTCAATCCTCGCATAGGTTGTTGGTGGGGGATACGCCTGCCGGTAGTGCCTGTTTTCCGGTTTCTCCATCAGTTCAGACCCGGATCTGCGGGTGTCCGGGCCAGCAATTGATAAAATGGCCCCATGCCGGCCAGCAGATTGGTCCACAGTCCCTCGCCCGCCTCCGCATCCAGCGCCTCCTTCGGCGGAGCCCTGCGGATCCACGCTTTACGGCTGATTTCGTCCTCCAGCTGCCCGGCGGTCCAGCCCGCATAACCCAGAAATCCACGCACTTCCCCGCCGGTGCTGAGCACTTTTCTGGCCCCCTGAAGCCCCAGAGGTTCGGACCATTGGATGCGGTTCCGGGGGCGGTTCCAATTGAGGGATATGAACATCAATTCATTGCCCGCGACGGGTCCGCCGGAAAAAACGGGCACTTCCCAGACTTCCGAAAACTCCTTCGATCCCAGAAAATCGCCCACTTTCCGCTCCATCGGCCGATTCAGCACATAACCCCGCGCGCCGCTGGTTTTGCCGTGCTCGGTCAGAATGAGAACCGTCCGGAAAAAAGTCGGCTCCCGCAGCGAGGGATCGGCGAGAATCAGCGATCCCGACAGACTGGGCTCTGAGGAGGAGGAAGGTGAGGGGGGATTTTCGGCATTCATAAAATGGCGGGCAACCGTGGGGCATTCTGATCCCGGTCCCGCAGGGAGTCGAGCGCCACCGGAAGCCACTTTTGCGCCGCCGATATCGGATTTTCATCAGCGAAGGAGCGATTCCGGCACTTCGATCACCCGTTCCCCGGGAGCCACAAAGAACCGGTCCCCCGCTTCCGGCCTCATCATGGCCCCGCCCGTGAAGCTCCCAAATGAAGGCAGGATGAGATTTTGCCCGCGCAGAAGAAAGCACGGCAGCCGCAGCGAGGTCCGCTTCCCGTCCG
This sequence comes from Verrucomicrobiota bacterium, assembly GCA_040386695.1. GTDB lineage: Bacteria > Verrucomicrobiota > Verrucomicrobiia > Verrucomicrobiales > V1-33 > CAIZWU01. Next base: position 10,765 of record JAZKFB010000125.1, on the reverse strand, counting down.
CGATCCGCACCACCGGATGCCAGTGGCCCGTGATGTGAAAGGCGTCCCCCGCCACCTCCGCCGGATCATGAATCAGCCGCACGCCGCCGCCGTGCTCCAGGATGGGCGCGCCCTCCACTCCCGAAGGAAGTTTTTGAATTTTGGCGTCATGATTCCCCGTCACCAGCGTCAGCGGAATCCCCAGCGCCTCCACAAAATGCGAAACCTCGTCCTCCAGCTCCGGCGTGATGCCCGCCGGCGCATGAAACAAATCCCCGTTCACCACCAGCCGCGCCGGTTCATGCCGCCGCACCAGATTTAAAAGCGCCTTCAAATCCTGCGCCGTGTCCCCCTCCGGCACCGCCAGACCCCGCGCCCGGAAAGTGGCCGACTTCCCCAGATGCACATCCGCCACCACCAGCCACGGCTCCGCGCCCTCCCCTGTCACCAGAACCGCCCGGCCCGCCAGCAGTTGCACCCCTCCGCCGGCCGGGGTGCGCAGCGGAAAACAGGAGGAAAGAGGTGAATGTGCGGCTGGGGATTTCAAGGATGCTCCCGATAACCACAGATCGGGAAAAAGAAAGCGTTACGCCTTCCGCCGGGAATCCATCAGAGATTTCTTCCAGCAGGCTTGCCGGACTGGAAACCCGGTTGCCCCACACAGGCTGGAAGTCTGGCATCCCGCCGGGATGCGGATGTTTTGGACACTCTTTCCGGTGGTGTCGCTGCGCTCAACCACCGGCTACCGGCTGTTTTCCCTCCGGGAAAAGGAAGTGCTGAAAAAATGGAAGGCCCATGGCGCGCAGCTGATTCCGTGCCGAACACTCTTGGCTGGAAGCCTGCGCCACGCCGCAGCTTTGCAGGAACGTGCTCCCGGACTCACCCCGCCGCCTGGTCGAGAACGGCGAGCATGGCCTCCAGGCGGGTGGAGGCGTCGCCGGCGGGGAGGGTGGAGTGCTGGAGGCGGTCGGCCCAGAGCGGGAAAGCCATGGGAGTCAGGTTCGGGGTTTCCTGGAGAAAAAGCGGGCGCTTCTCCAGGTCGATGAGCAGTTCGTGGAGGCGGGTGAATTCGAGCTGTTTTTCCAGAATCTCGCCTTCCGCCTGCTCCAGCAGGAGGTTTCCGGAATCGTAGCGGTGAAGGACATCGAAGAGAAGGGAGGCGCTGACCTGGACCTCGCGCTGGGAGCGGCCGGGGCTGCCGGGCGGGGCCTGGAGGATGAGGCCGGCGACGCGCGCGATTTCCCGGAACTGCCGGCGCGCCAACTCGGCGGTGTTCATGGAGTTCAGGATGTCGGCGAGCAGGTTCTCCGGTTTGAGATGCGCCCGCAGCGTTTCCTCATCCAGCCGCAGGCCCCGCGCGGCGCTGAGGGAAAATCCGTAGTCATTCTGGGTGACCTGAATGCTTTCGCCAATCGATTGTGTCAGCCGCCAGGCCAGCACCGCGCCCAGGCCCTCGTGCACCAGACGGCCCGCGAAGGGATAGAGAAACAGATTCTCCTCGCCGCCCGCCGCCGCGAATTCCACGAGCAGAAAATCGTCCCCGGGAATCCGCGACCATTTCCGCTGAATCTCCAAAATGGGCTCCACCGCCCGCATTTCCGGAGCCGGCGGCCCCTTCCCGGCCAGGCGCTGCGCCAGGGCGTGTGAAAGCTCCGTGGAAAGCGGCGACCGGGCACCGCCCCAGATGGCCACGGGGACGTTGGATTTTTTGGATGCCGGGCGCACCGTGGCCTGGCGTTCCCGCAGCCGCACCAGCTCCAGGCGGCGGCCCGCGAAGATGAACTGCGATCCCGGTTTGAACCTTGCCATAAAGCCCTCCTCGACCGTGCCGAGGGTGGACCCGTGGGCCATTTTCACGGTGATGGAGGCGTCGGCGGAGATGGTGCCGATGCTCAGCCGGTGCTGCTGGATGAGCCGGGTGTCGTCCACGGTGTAGAGCCCGTTCTCCAGCCGCGCCTTCTGATACCTCGGATACGCCGCCAGCGCCCGCCCGCCGGAGGAGATGAATCCCAGGCACCACTCCCACTCCGTGTCCGTCAGGGTTTGATAGGAATGCGCGGTCCGCGTCTCCGCCAGCATTTTTTCCGGATCAAAGGGCGAGCCGATGGCGCAGGTGACGAGGTGCTGAACGAGGACATCCAGCGGCTTCGACAGGGGACGGCGCGACTCCAGATGCCCGGCGGCGGCATCGCGGGCGGCGGCGAATTCCACCAGCTCCAGGGCATTCGCGGGCACGCCGAGAATGCGCGAGATTTGCCCCGGCTGGTGTCCGGACCGTCCCGCGCGCTGGAGCAGCCGCGCGATGCCTTTGGGCGATCCCACCTGGATGACCTGATCCACGGCGGAGAAATCAACGCCCAGATCCAGGGATGAGGTGCAGACCACGCAGCGCATCCGGCCCTCGCGCAGACCGGTTTCGGCGCGCTCGCGCTCCGCCCGGTCAAGGGAGCCGTGGTGCATGGCCAGGGAGTTTTCCCAGTCGGGGCGCAGAGTGATCAGTTTCTGAAACCACAGCTCCGCCTGCGACCGGGTGTTGGTGAAAAGCAGGGTGCTGCGCGCCTTTCCGATCTCCTCCACCACCTCCGGCCCCAGCCGCGTGCCAAGATGGCCGGACCACGGGAAACGGTCCATCTCCCCGGGAATCAGCGTGTCGATGACCATCGGCTTTTTCAAATCCGCGGAGACGGTCACGCCGGCGGATCCGCCCGGTCCGCGCGATCCTTCGGAGGGGACGCCCAGCAGGATATCCCGCGCCTCCGGCAGATTTCCCAAAGTGGCGGAAAGGCCCCAGGTTTTCAGCCCCGGCAGCCATTGCCGGAGGCGGGCGAGGCACAACTCCGTCTGCACGCCGCGTTTGGTGCCCAGCAGCTCGTGCCATTCATCCACAATGACCACGCGCAGACCGGACAATTTTTCCCGCATGTCGCCGTGGGTCAGCATGAGCGACAGGCTTTCCGGCGTTGTCACCAGGCCGAAAGGCAGTTTTTTCCGCAGCCGGGCGCGCAGGGCGGACGGAGTGTCGCCGGTGCGGGCCTCGACTTCAAGATGCGGGGCGAGGACTTCCAAAGGCCCGCGCAGGGCCCGCAGGGTGTCGGCGGCCAGAGCGCGGAGCGGCGTGATCCAGAGCACCCGGCAGCCCGGCGCGGCGGAGGCCTTGTTTTTTAAAAGCGTCTCCGCGGTCCGCGGATCCGGAGCGGCAGCCGTTTTCTTTTTCCCGGATCGCGGACGCGGGGACGCTGCGGCGGTCCGGACCTCCAGCAATGCCTCGCGCACCGGCCCCAGCCAGACGGCCAGCGTTTTCCCCTGGCCGGTCGGCGCGTGCAGCAGGCCGGATTTTCCCGCCGCATACACGCTCCAGGTTTCCTTCTGAAAGGCGAAGGGCTGCCAGTTCCGCTGCTTGAAAAACGGCTGCAGGGGGTCGGTTCGGGAAGGCATCGGGCAGGACGGCTCCTGGACGCGGATGACCGCCGGAGCACGCGGAAATAACGTCCCCGCCTCCTGGCCGGGCGCGGGCATTTGGCGCGGGGGAGGCGCGGCTCCGGCGGCTGATCCTCAGAATATCCTTGAAAATGCGTGATTTCAGCCTCAATGGACCACCCGGCTGGAGGGGCACGGTTCCAGTGAAGGATTCTGGAAATGATTGGCGGCCAGGGTTTTCCGCCCGGCTTACTCTTGCCATCCTTTTTCCGGAAGGTTAGGGGAGGACGGATTTCCCCGGCCTTTTTCTCTTCTCCTCCTCCGCTTCATTTCTTATTTTCCCCTCACCGTGAGCCTCACCGACCTTTCCCAGTTCCAGTCAGACCCTCTGGCGGCGGGAGCCCTGTCGCAGATCGCCGCCGGCAAATGGCGCCGGGCCCGCGACACCGCCAAGGAGCTTTTCAAAAAGGACCGCGCGAAGTATGCGCCGCTGCTCATCGCCGCGAATGCCGGACTGGCGGGGGAAATGCTGGACCGGGGCCTGACGGAGGACGCGGCCACCGTCATCGCCTATCTGAAAACCATCGCTCCGCCCGCCGTGGTGGAGGATCTGGAGGGCCGGATCCGGAAAAGGCAGTCCGCCGCCGTTCTTGCCAAAGGGACTCCCGCGGAAGTTCTCTCCACCGCCTGGGAGATCGTTTCCCGGGCCCCGGCCGGACCGCCTTCCGCCGATCTCCTTAATGCCGCTGACCACCTGGCCGTGAGCCCCCTGCTGCCGCCGGGAACCGATTTTCCGGAAACACGCGCCGAATGGGCCGCCGTGCGCGCCGCCGTGGACGCCACCGCCCGGGGCGCGTGGGAGGAGGCCCGGACCGCCCTGCGCGGCGTGTCCGCCCGGTCGGTTTTCGGAAGCTGGCGCCTTTTCCTGCGCGGCGTCCGCTGCGTGCACACCGGGGAGCCGGAGGCCGCCCGCCAATGCTTCACCGCCCTGCCTCCCGGCACCGCCACCGCCCGCGCCGCCTGGGCTTACCGCCAGGTCTGCGGACTGCCCGCCGGTCCCGACCGTCCGCCCGCCGCCGTGCGGATCACATTTCCGGCTGCCCTCTGCGGGGCTTCCGTCAAAGCCGCCGCCGCCATCGCCGAGGCTGAGGCGCTGTGGCGGAAACACGACATTCCCGGCGCTTTCACGACCCTGATTCCGGGCTTCGGCCGGGCGGAGTTCCCCACGGATTCCCCCGGACTGCCCGGCGTCCTGACCGCTTTGCTGCTGGGCAACCGCTTCCGGAACTCCACCCTGCCTGCGGCGGATTTTGATCACTTTGCCGAGTGGATGGACCGCCGCGTGAAAAAACGCGGCGCGGTGCCCCCCATGGAGGAAAAGCTCATCCGCCTGCAGCTGCTGCGGCTGGAGGGACATGTCATGGAAGGCGACGAGGTCACGGAGCACGCGGAGCGCATCATTGAACTGGACACGAAACTGCGCGGTCCGGACCCGCTGCGCGCCGCCGCCGTGTGGGAACTGGCGGCGGAGCTGCTGAAGGACACCGGCGGAGAGGAACTGAGCCCCTTCGCGGCGGACCGCCCGCCCCATGCCCGGACGGCGGCCCTGCGCCACTGCGCGGAACTGGATCCCGATCACGCGCCCCGGGTGCTCGCCCTCGCGGAAAATCTGAAATTCCGGCAGCGGGAAGAGGAACGCGCCGCCCTGCTGGCCGATGCCGTGCGGCGGTTTCCCGACCACCCCGGCATTCTCGCCGCCGCCGGTGACGCCGCCCTCGGTGCGGGAAATCCCGAAGCCCCTGCCCTGCTGCGCAAAGCGGTCCGCATGGATCCCGGCAATCTGCCGGTGGCGGCGGCGCTTTTCATTCTGGTTCAGGACATGGCGGACCGGGCGGACGGCTTTGACGCCGCGCTGTGGGATGAACTGGAATCCCTCGCCCGGGCAACGCCCGCCGTGCCGCCGGATTCCCCGGAAACGCTGGGTCTGGAACGTCAGCGCTGGTTTGTGAAGCTGCGGCGGGCTCTCGCGGATCCGCATTCCCCTCCAGCCGGACAGCCGGCCTCCGCCGCGGACGCCGCCCTGCGCCTGGCGCCTTCGGTTTTCACGGGAAATCTGGCGCTTTCCATCCTGACCGGCACTCCCCCGGAGGAGAAAACCGGCGTCCTGGCCACATCCCCGGACGCTCCGGCGGCGGCGGTGACCTGGCGGGATATTTACTGGGCGGTGCATCTGATGCAGTGGCGGCTCCGGGAAAAAAATGACCATCCCTGGAGGGAATCCATGGAGGCTTTTCTGACCGATGCCGCCCGGGAACTCCTGACCCGGCGCGCCCTCAGCTCCCCGGAGGGCTCCCAGGGCGTGCTGGCGTTCGCCCGGACCGTCTCCGCCATTCTGGAAATCCGCGATGACCGGCCGACCGATGCCCTGCCGCTGCGGTTCATTCCCGCAGTGGCCAAGGCGGTGGCCGATCCGGTGGTGCGGGCCGCGGGTTACCGGGGACAACTGGCCTCCATTCTTCTGCCCGTCAGCTGCCGGGACTATACTTTGCCCTGCTCCTGCCGGGAACTCGGGCTGGTGGAAAGCGCCGCCAAGGCTGCGGGCGATCCGGGCTCCGCCGCCCTCGCCGCCCGGCTGATCACACGGTGCGGCGATCTCCCGCCGCCGCCCTGGACCCGGCTGCGGCCGCTCAAAAAACCGAAACCCGCCGCCAAAAAAACCACGGCTTCGAAGAAAAAAGCTCCCGCCGCCTTCCCCGCCGCCGACAAAGCGGCAGCAGCAGCGGCCCCGCCCGATTCCTCCCCGAAAGCGGCCACGGCCAAAGTTCCCGCAAAGAAAGCCGCCGCCGCCAAAAAAACCGCGGCAGCGAAGAAAAAAGCCGCACCGAAGAAAAAACCGGCCAAAAGAACCTGGCGGCTGGATCCCGCCCTCCAGCAGGAATTCGCCAAAATCATGACCCAGTTTCTCAACCAGCCCGACCTCTTCGACTGATCCCGCGAAGCCCCGCTTGGCGCGCGGGACCTGTCCGTGTCCTTTGCGCCCTTCTGTTTCCATTCCCGTTTCCCCTTTCCGGCTTAACCGTCCGTCTCCATGCTCAATCCCTGGCTTGTCCTCAATCTTCCGCCGGACGCGGACGATACCGCCATCCGCACCGCCTGGCGCGCCGCTCTTCAGGCCGCGCCGCCGGAGAAGGACCCGGTGCGGTTTCAGGCCGTGCAGGAGGCCTTCACCGCCATCCGCGATGCCCGCAGCCGCGCGGATTCCGCGGTTCAGGCCTTTGAAAATCCGCCCGATTCCCCCGCCGCCGCCGTGCGCGCCCTGCTGCCGCTGCCCGGCTTTGTCAAAATTCCGTCCGCCGCCGCTTTTCATTCCTATCTGCAAGCCTGCGTCAACGCCCCCGCCTCATGATTTCCGAAGACTCCCTGCCCGACCCCACTCCGGCCACGACGGCCGCCGCTTATCCGCTGCCGCTGGCCATGGACGATTCCCCTGAAAATGACGTTCCGGTGTCGGAGAACGACCTGCCGACTTACGATCCGGAAGCGGAGGGCGCTGAGGACGGCTCCGGAGACGGCGGGGAACCGGCCGATTCCTGGAACCCGGCGGTGCTGACAGCCAGCATTGACGAGCTGCGGGATGAAATGACGGCCTCGACCGCCGAGTGGCGGCGCGGCAGCCGGCGGCAGATGGAGGCGATGAAGGAATTTGGCACTCTTCTCCAGTCCATGGGAGCCATGGTGGGGGACCTGCATCAGAAATCCCGCCAGGAAACCGCGCCCGCCGCCGCCGGTCTGCCGGACGAGTGGCTGCACATTCTCATCGATCTCCACGACCGCGTGGCCCGCACCGCCGGAGCCCTGACCACGCCGCCCGCCGGGACCGCCAGCTTCTGGCCCGCCGCCCGCGCCAGCCTGAATGCCTGGAGCCAGGCGTGGAATTCCCAGACGGAGGCCACGGGAATGCTCCTCGGCCATGTCCAGGCGCTGCTCCGCCGGGCGGGGCTTCAGCCGGTGCCCGCCGTCGGACAGCCGTTTGACCCCGTGACCATGCAGGCGGTCGAAGTGGCCAGCGACGCCCGCGTTCCCGACCATCAGGTCATTGCCGAAATTCTCCCCGGCTGGACCTCCGCCGCCGCAGGCCGCCTGCTGCGCCCCGCCCAGGTCCGCGTTTCCCGCCGGCCGGCCTCCGCCGTCAAAGCCTGACGTTTTCAATTCCCCGCGCGCGGATCCCCGCCACCGCTGTTCCGTTCAGATTTCCATTCTCCCGGTTGAGGAGTTTCATCTTTTTTCCAAAGTTCCGCACTCTTCCCATGTCCCATCCCGTCATCGCCGGCATCGACCTCGGCACCACCAATTCCTGCATCGCCGTGGTCATCGGCGGCCAGCTGACCGTCATCCCCGTCAACGGCCGCCCCACCATGCCCAGCGCCGTGGGGCTGGATCCCGCCGGACGCCTCATCATCGGCCAGCCCGCCAAAAACCAGGAGGTTTCGGCCCCGGAAAACACCGTGCTGTCCATCAAGCGCCACATGGGCACCGCCCACACCGTCGCCCTGGGGGACCGCACTTTCAGCCCGGAGGAAATCAGCGCCCTCATCCTCGGGGAACTCAAACGCGCCGCCGAGGCCCATCTCGGCCAGCCCGTCACCCAGGCGGTCATCACCGTGCCCGCCTTTTTCAACGAGGCCCAGCGCAAAGCCACCCAGAGCGCCGGCCAGCTCGCGGGGCTGGAGGTGCTGCGCATCATCAACGAGCCCACCGCCGCCGCCCTCGCTTACGGCGCGGGTGATTCCTCGAAGGAGGACGGCGAGACCATGCTGGTTTATGACCTCGGCGGCGGAACCTTCGACGTGTCCGTGGTCCGGGTGGAAAAAGGCGTCGTGGAGGTCAAATCCAGCTTCGGGGATGTCAATCTCGGCGGCGACGACTTCGACAACATCCTCGCCGCCCGCGCCTCCGATCTTTTCACCGCCCAGCCGGACGCCCCGGAGCTGACCGAAAGCGGCCGCCGCCGGCTCAAGGGAGTCATGGAGCGCGCCAAAATCACGCTTTCCGACGACTCCTTCGCCACCGTGGCCGAGGAATACCTCACGCCCGCCCACCACCTGAAGGCGGAGTTTTCCCGGGTGGATTACGAGGATCTCATCGAGCCCGCCCTGCACGCCACCATCAGCTGCATCCGCCAGGCCATGAGCGCCGCCGGGGTCAATGCCGGGCAGATTGACAAAATCATGCTCGTCGGCGGGGCCACCCGCACGCCCGCCATTCATCTTCTGATTGAAAACGAGCTCGGCACCGCGCCGCGCCACGAAATCGATCCCGACCTCATCGTGGCCATGGGCGCCGCCATCCAGGGCGCCGCCCTCGCCGGCCAGCCCGCGCCCGCGATTCTCATCGACATCACGGCCCACACCTACAGCATCAGCGCCTTCAGCCCGGATTTTGGCATGGAGTGCTCGCCCATCATCCCGCGCGGCACCCCCCTGCCCGTGCGCCGATCGGAATCCTACACCACCCTCGCCGACAACCAGACTCAGGTGAAAGTCGATGTTTATCAGGGCGAATCCCTCGCCCCCGAGGAAAACACCCCCCTGGGAGGCATGCTGGTTGAGGGCCTTTCCAAGCAGCCCGCCGGGAGCATCATCATTGTCGAATTCCGGCTGGATCTGAACGGCCTGCTCACCGCCACCGCTCTGGAGAAAATCACGGGCCTCACCAAAACCGTCACCCTCGACACCCGCGGCCAGCACCGGCTCAACCTCGACGCCGCCCGCGCCAATCTGGACGCTCTTTTCGCGGAAGCCGATGAGAATCACAGCCCGGACGATGATGATGGGGAAGAGGAGGAGGAGGACGGCGATGACGATCAGGACCTTCACGTCCTTCCCGGCGCGGATGACGGTGAGGAGGCGGATAATCCCGCCGCTTTCAAAACCCCGTCCGCCGGCCCCGGGGATCAGGATTCCGAAAAATCCGCCGCCCTGCCTGGCGGAGCCCCCGCGTCCGCCGCCCTGCTGGCCACCGCCAAAAGTCTCCGCCGCCGCGCCGAGGCCGCCATCGCCACGGGCCTCTCCCCCCGGGACACCGCCGATATCCACGCCAGTCTCGAAACCATCTCCACGGCCATCCAGGCCAAGGACTGGGCCAGCCTCGAAACCACCGCCGACAGTCTCAGCGATCTCCTGTTCTATCTGGAGGACTGAGCCGGAATCCGGATAAAAACGGGGCCACCCGGAGCCCCGGCCGCCTCACGGCCTGCCCGGCGGCGGACCTCCGCCGCCCCGGGGACCGCCAAATCCGCCAAACCCTCCGCCATTCCGGAACAGCGTGGACCGGGCCTCCTCCTGTTTGGAATACAGCTCATACTGCTCCGCGGTCAGGATCTGGCGCATGGCCTCCAGCGTCTGCTTCTGCCGCTCCTCAAAATACTTCCGGGGATCCCCGCCCTCCGCCGCGATTTTTCCGGGATCAAAACCGTTCTGCTCCTGATCGGCGTAAAACTGGAACGCCGCGTCCTTCTGCTCATCAGTGAGCGACAGTTTTCCCTGTAAATCGTTGAGCTGCTGGTTGGCCCGGCTTTCCACCTGCGTGGCTTTCTGCTCGGTTTTATACTGGTCGTAAGCGGCCAGCTGGTCCTCCGTCATCAGGTCCGTGATGGCTTTTTCCTGAGCCGTCTCCAGAGCCGCGAACTTCGCCATGTCCGCCTGCCGGGTTTTGTCCGTTTCCTCCCCGCCGTTCCGGCGGCGGGCATCCCCGGCCTCGCGCAGGGCCTCGCGGTCCGCGCTGCCCTTATCCATGGCCGCGCGCACGGCGGTCTCCTGCTCCGGAGTCAGGTTCAGCTTGGTTTTCAGCGCCAGAATCCGCGCGTCTATCCGCTGCGCGCGCTCCAGCGTCCGCATCTCACTGAATCTGGCGTCGCGGGCCACCCGCGCGGCATCCTCCGGATTTTGCCCGGCGGAGGCATTGTCCGGGGAGGCGGAATCCTTCGCGGCGGCGCTTCCCGAAGCCCTTCCGGCAGGGCCCGGCGGGGCATTCCGTTCGGCGATGGTCAGCGTTTTCGTCTGTCCGCCGAGGGCCGCATTCGCCGCCCGCAAATCCCGGATCTGCACCGCCTGCCATGCGGCAAACGCGCCCAGCAGGACAAACGCGGACAAAGTGAGGTAGTGGTTTCTGGTCATAATCCGGGGAAGCCGGGAATGGCTTGCCCCACCTCATCGCCGCAATTTTCCCGAACGCCAAATCCCAGGGTGTAAGGATTGAGTAATATTCCCCCGCCCGGAGCTTACAAACCAGCCCATTCCGCCGTTTATGGGCCGGAACCCAAGAGTGTTCGGCACGGAATCAGCTGCGCGCCATGGGCCTTCCATTTTTT
>JAZKFB010000124.1:0-10173 GCA_040386695.1 Verrucomicrobiota bacterium | reverse complement strand
AATATCCCACTATAGCGGCCAGCTGGCGGCGGGCCTGGGAGCAGGTGATTCCTTTCTTCAGCTATCAAATGGAGGTGAGAAAGATCATATACACCACCAACGCCATCGAGAGTCTGAATATGAGGCTGCGCAAAGTCATCAAAAACCGCGGCCACTTCCCCAGCGACGAGGCGGCGACCAAGCTGCTGTATCTGGCCTTGCGCGACATCACGGCCAAATGGACCAAACCCCCTGCCGGCTGGAAAGCGGCGGCCAATCAGTTCGCCATCCAGTTCGGCGACCGGTTTTTTTCCTCCTCAGCATGCTGAGGAGGAAAAAACCTGACATCAAACACCAACTAACACCAAATCCCCCGAAACACAAACTTTCTGACACTCCCAACCATACCGCACGGTCACGCGTCAAAGGCTTACAAAACAACCGGGCAATGCGCTGGTTCATCCGTCCTGAGCACCGGATTACCAGCTCCGAACATCGATTTATCGGTCCTGAGTGCCGGTTTATTTGCTCCGCGCACTGGTTTTTCCACCCTGAGCCACGGTTCATCGGGCCTCAGCGCCGGTTTATCGGCTCCGGGTGCCTGTTTTTCCATCCTGAGCAACAGTTTATCGGTCGTGAGCGCCGGTTTATCGGTCCTGAGCGCTGGTTTATCTGGCCTGAGCGCCGGTTTATCGGCTCCTGGCACCGGTTTTTTCATCCCGAGCCCCGGTTTATCGGGCCTGAGTGCCGGTTTATCGGCTCCTGGCACCGGTTTATCGGGCCTGAGTAACAGGTTATCGGTCCTGAGCACACGTCTGGCCGGGTAGAGCAGGCGTCCCGCCAGTCCCGCCGGGCATCCTGCCCGGTACCACTGCCATGGCGCACTGTGGCGGTCGGCTTATTTCCCAGATCTGACAGGACCTATAGGTCCTATAGGCCTTATAGGGCCTATGCCCGGGCAGCCGGGAGGGAGCAGCCGATACTCCGGCACCGGGCGGGATACCCGGGACCTCTGTTCCACCCGGTTGCCGGCACCGGATTTCCCGATGCGGAAGCCTCTCCTTTTGAAAGGAGCCGGAATCATCAGCTCAGCGCCAGCGCCCCGCCCTCGCAGAAGCCGGCGGTGCCGAATTTACCAATGCCGTGACCCATGCCGTTGGCCACCGCCATCCACAGGCGGTTGTGGGCCACGTGCTCGACCTGGAGGCTGCGGCCCATCCGGAAGCCGGCTCCGCCGCCGACCATGACGATGGGGATGTCGTCGAGCGTGTGGGAGTTGCCTTTGCCCAGCTCGTTGGTCCAGACTAGAAGCGTGTTGTCCAGCATGTTGCCGCCGATGCCGCCGGGCTCGGGAGTTTCGGCAAGGCGTTTGGCAAGATGCGCGAACTCGCCGCAGAACCACTTGTTGATCCGCTCCAGCTTGTCCTGAGCCTCCGTGTTCTTGTCGGGCTCGTGGGAAAGATCGTGGTGACCCTCCTCGATATCCAGCCACTTCATGCGCGCCTGGCCGACGGAGCGCATGTACTGCAGCGTGGCCACGCGGGCCATGCTGTTGGCGAAGCTGTTGACCAGCAGGTCAATCTGCATGCGGCTGATGGCGGGGGTGTTGTCGTTCACCAGCTCAATCTTCGGATCCAGCTCCGGCACCGGATGCCCGGCGCTGTCCGATTCGCTCTGACGCTGCATTTCGCTCTCCACCTCGCGCACCAGCGTCAGGTGCTGGTCCAGCAGACTGCGGTCCTCCGGGCTGAGACGGGAGGAGATTTTCCTGAAGTCGGAGGCGATGCCGTCCAGCACGCTGACCAGGCTTTCCTTGTCCTTCATCTGCCCGTAAAGCCGCTCCAGCATCTGGTGCGGATCGGTGATCGGCGTCAGCGGCTTATTGGCTCCGGCGTAACTCATCCGGGTCCAGGGGTCGGCGCGGTCGGGCACCGCCACGCCGAATTCCAGCGAACCGAAGCGGCTGCGGGTCTCCCCGCGGGATTGCAGGAAATTCCGGATTTCCTGATCAATGGAAATCCCGCTGGCCCAGCCCGCCGGGGTGTCGGACCCGCCCTGAATATTCCCCGGAGCCAGCTCCGTGCCCGTCAGCAGACAGCTCATGCCGCGCATGTGGCCGTCGCCGTCGCCGCGCACTTTGTTGGCGATGCCCTTCAGAATCAGCGTGCGGTCGCGGAAGGGCGTGAGCGGTTCCAGAATCGACGGCAGCACAAAATCCGTGCCGGCGGTCTCCGGCCAGAACTTGCCGGGAATGATCCCGTTCGGCGAAAACATGATCACCAGGCGCTGGGGACGGGGTTTCAATCCCGCCTCCTGCCCGAACAGGCTCGACAGCCCGCCGAGAAACGGCAGAGCGGCGGCGGAGATCCCGAGATCGCGGAGAAACTGGCGGCGGGGGAGGGTTTTCATAAGAGGAAAGGGGTCGCGGGGTTCTTCCATTTAACCTGAATGCTGGAAAGACGGGCCCCGGATGGCACAGATATAACGGATTGACAGAGAATGGCTGGCGGCACCCGCCGTTTTCATATATCCGTGAGTATCAGTCTTATCCGTGCCATCCGGGGCCCGTCTTTTCATTTTTCAGTTAAAATTAAATCGTCACTGGGCGGCGGTTTCTTTCCGGTTTTCCACGGGAAGTCCCTGCACCGCCGCCGTCACGGCGCTGCGCACGAGCAACTCGCGGACACTGAAACCGGAGTCCGTGAACTTTTTCTCCAGAGCACTCATCGTGCCGGAACCGTAGGCGCCCGTTGGCTGCTTCACGGTGTGCTGGAAAAGATGCCGGATAAATGTCCGGTGCGCGGATCCGCTGCCGATGGCGAAGGCCGCCACATCCTGCGCGCTTTTCAGCGGCACCGGCGCGCCCTCGTCGTCGGGGAAATCGCTGGCGGCGTTCACGGGCTTCCCGTTGTCCTCCGTCCGCCAGCGGCCCAGGGCGTCGTAATGCTCCAGGGTGAAGCCGAGTGGATTGATGGTCGCGTGACAGCCCATGCAGTTCGCCGGTTTAGTCAGTTCCGTGACTTTTTCCCGCATGGTGAACGTGGGATCAAAATCCGCATCGTGAAACTCCACCGCCTCCGGAGGCGCCTTCAGCATCCGCCCCACAATGCTCCGGGTCATGAAAACCCCCCGGTGAATCGGGGAGCTGGCTTTTAAATACGACAGCGAGGTCAGCAGATACGGATGCGTCATCACGCCCACCCGCTCCCCGCCCGGAAAACTCACCGGCTGGAAATCCCCGCCCGCCGCCACTTCCCGGCCGTACAGCGGAGCCAGGCGGCTGTTCAGCAGGAGATAATCCGCGTTCAGCAGCCGGCGGTAGTCCGATTCCGGACTCCACACCACGCCGTCGATGAACAAGTCCAGCGACCGCTTCAGATCGCGGAACACCGCCAGATCCACATTCGGAAAAGCCGCCGGGTCCTTCACAATGGCGTCCGGCTCCTTCAGCCCCAGCCATTGCTGGAAAAACCCTCGCAGTTTCTCGTGGGCGCGCGGGTCCTCCGTCATCCGCCGGGCCTGAGCGTCGATTTCGCCCCGGTCCGTCAGTTTCCCCTCCGCCGCCAGACGCGCCAGCTTCTCATCCGGCACGGAATCCCAAAGTGCCAGCGCCAGCCGCGAGGCCACAGTATGGCCGTCCGGAGTCTCCGGCTCGAAAGCCTCCGGAAACAGAAAGCGCGGCGACATCAGCGCCGCCAGCACCACGCGTTTCACCGCCACCTCCGGCGAGGGCGCGGTGGCAAAGGGCTTGTCGGCCACAGCGGCGAACTCCGCATCCGTCACCGGACGCCGCCAGGCGGTGCTGACAAAGTTGCGGGAAAACTCCTTCAGCCGGGGAACACGGTCCGGATTCGCCGTGTCCACGCCGGCGAGTTGCTGAAGATGCTCCGAAACATACGTCGCCGCCGCCACCGAACCGGCGGTCACCGCATCATACCACGCCCGCGAGACCGAAGTCCCGCGCTCATACCCGCTGCTGCGGTCATCCGCCGGGAACGGCACCCCGACCGCAAAAACCGGCCGCCGCCTCGCCGGGGAAAGATTCCGGGCCGGAATGACCTCCGCCGCGCTGTGCGGCGGTTTCCAGAGCAGCTGCACGGACGCTGCCTTCTCCTTGAACTTGAAATACTCCAGCCGCAGCGGATACGCCCGTCCGCCCAGCAGATAAATGGACGCCTTTTCCTCCCGGATTTCCGGTCCGGAACTCACCCAGCCGTCGATCAGAGGGTTTTTGTCGTCATTCACCCACAGCCGCGCGCCGTTCTGGGTTTTGACCGTGAATTCATAAAGCCCGGTCGCCTCCGCGATCACCGCCCCCGTCCACTTGATGGAAAACTGCTCGCTGCCCATCACCGCCTCGTCGGGACTGCCGCCGCCAAAATCAAAGGACACCGCCGCATCCCGTCGCTCAAAGGTGTCCTTGCCCTCCTTCTCCTTCGATCCCCGGAAACCGGCGTCCCCAAAATACCCCGCCTTCAGCCCGCGCTCGTTCGGATCCAGCCGTTCCCCCTCCCGCTGGAAGTGGCCGATCACATCCGCCACCGACATCCGGTACTGGTTCACGGTCAGCCGCGATTCCTCCCGTTTCACCGGCACCAGAGCCGCCCGGGCCTCCATGGAATAAAAGGCATGGTAGATATAATAGGCCACCGCGTCCGCATCCGGGCCCACACAGGTCCCCTCCTTGTCCTCCGGCATCGTTTTCTCAATGCGCCGCGCCAGTGCCGCCACCGTGCGGTCCCCAAAAAGCGCCTCGTCATGCTTCCCGGGGACGCCCTCGCCCTTCGGCCCGTGGCATTCCACGCACATCTGCCGGTAAATCTCCGCCCCCCGCGCCCGCACCGCCTCATCCGCCCGGCTCTGTTCTCCCGTCATCATCCCCAAAATCAGCGCCACCGCAGCCACCACCCACCCGCCACGCCCCCCCAGCGCCTTCCTCCGGGGCGGAACGGGAAAAATAAAACGATTCATGATCATGGAAAACAAAAACAGCCACCCGCCGGCACGCGCCAAACAGGCCAACCTCCCCGCAAAACGCCCCGTCCCCCCTCCGCTTATCAAATCAACGCTCCTCATCTCCGGAGCCTCCTCGTTCTCCTCCTCGTTCTCCTCGTGCTCGTCCTCGTCCCTCGTCCTCGAAAGTCGCCGGAAGGACGAAGGCCGAGCACGAAGGACGAGAACGAAGGACGAGAACGAGAACGAAGGACGAGAACGAGAACGAGAACGAGGAGAACGAGAACGAGGGACGAGGAGGAACAAGCCCTCCCCGTCCCCCTTTGCTTTCTTCGCTTCCTTCTGTTCAAACCTCTCCCCGGCAGCCTCCCCCAAAAACCTTCCTGTCCTTCTGTTCCATCCATCCCCATTCCCCCTTGCGCCGCCAAAGAAGTTCCAGACCTTCCGCCCATGGCCGCGCCCTCCCGCAAACCCTCCCGCAAGTTCAAACTCGCCCTCGTCCAGATGTCCTGCGGCGAGGACGTGGAGGCCAATCTTTCCAAAGCCGAAACCCTCATCACGCAGGCCGCCGAAGCCGGGGCCAAACTGGTCTGCCTTCAGGAACTCTTCGCCTCCGTCTATTTCTGCCAGAACCTGAACCACGACTACTTCGGCCTCGCCGAGTCCATCCCCGGCCCCCTCACCGAACGCTTCAGCGCCCTCGCCGGGAAACTTGGCATTGTCCTCATCCTGCCGGTTTACGAAAAACGCGCGCCCGGCCTGTATTTCAACTCCTGCGCCGTCATCGACGCCGACGGCTCGCTGCTCGGGGTTTACCGGAAAATGCACATCCCCCACGACCCGCAGTTCGAGGAGAAATTTTACTTCGCCCCCGGCGACCTCGGCTTCAAAGCCTGGGACACCGCCGTCGGCCGCATCGGCGTCCTTATCTGCTGGGACCAGTGGTATCCCGAAGGCGCGCGCCTCACCGCCCTCCACGGAGCCGAAATCCTCTTCTACCCCACCGCCATCGGCTGGCTCGCCCCTGAAAAAGCGGAATACGGCGAGCGCCAGTATCAATCCTGGGAAATCATCCAGCGCAGCCACGCCGTGGCCAACGGCTGCTACGTCGCCGCCCCCAACCGCTGCGGTCACGAGGCGCCGAACAACAGCCCCGGCATCGAATTCTGGGGCCGCAGCTTCGTCGCCGATCCCGCCGGACAGGTCATCGCCAAAGCCGGCACCGAAAACGACGAAGTCCTCCTCGCCGACATCGATCTCGATGAAGTCCGCGCCCAGCGCGAAGTCTGGCCCTTCCTCCGCGACCGCCGCGTGGACGCCTACAGCGACCTCACCCAGCGCTTCCTCGGCTGACCTGGCTTTTCCCGCATCCTTTTCTTACTTCCTCCTTCTTACTTCCTCCTTTCCCCCATGTCCAATCCCTCCCTCTCCGACCAAGGCTGGCGCATGCCCGCCGAATGGGAACCCCATGCCGCCACCTGGATGAGCTGGCCCTCCCGTGAAAACACCTCCTTCCCGGACGGCGACCACCACGACCGCGTGCTGCCCGTCTTTCTGGAGATGATCCGCGCCCTCACCTCCTCCGAGCGCCTTTATCTCAACTGCGCCGACCCCGCCGACCGCGCCTACATTGAGGCCAATTTGAACCTCCCCGAAGCCCAGCAGGCCAACCTCGTCATCACCGACGTCCCCGCCGTCTATCCCTGGTGCCGCGACCACGGCGCAGTTTTCATCGTCAACGATGAACTTGGCGAAGTCGCCGCCACCTCCTGGAAATACAACGCCTGGGGCGGCAAATACCCCGAAGCTTTCCCCGACAACGAAATCTCCTCCGCCATGGCGAGAATCCTGGAGGTTCCGGAAATCGACGCCGGCCTCGTCCTCGAAGGCGGTTCCATCGACTGCAACGGCTGCGGCACCGTCCTCACCACGGAAAGCTGCCTGCTCAATCCCAACCGCAATCCCCACCTCGACCGCGCCGCCATCGAGCAGCATCTCAACGATTACCTCGGCTTCGAAAAAGTCCTCTGGCTCCATGACGGCATCGTTGGCGACGACACCGACGGGCATATCGACGACATCACCCGCTTCATCAATCCCGAGACCGTTCTCACGGTCATCGAGGAAAATGAGGACGATCCCAACCATCTCCCGCTGGAGGAGAACTGGCGCCGCCTCTGCCGCATGACCACTGAGGACGGCAGCCCCATGAACGTCATCACCCTGCCCATGCCCTCCCCCGTCGTCATCGACGGCCAACGCCTCCCGGCCAGCTACGCCAATTTCTACATCGCCAACAAAGTCGTCCTCCTCCCCATCTTCGATGATCCCAAGGACGAGGAAGCCATCGCCACCCTCAAGGAAAGCTTCCCCGACCGCCGCATCGTCCCCATCAACTCCCGCGAGCTCGTCTGGGGCCTCGGCTCCTTCCACTGCCTCACCCAGCAGGTCCCCGCCCCCCGCCGCCGCCTCTGACCGCACTGGACCTGAAGGACGGCGTGCGGGAGCGAATGCGGGCGAAGCGATATAGTGGCCTCCAAGTTCCAAGTCTGCCGCAGCGAGGCGGCCGGGTGCTGCCCGGCGCTTTTGAATCCACGAGGCGAACGTCGGATAACGGATCCCCCGCCATCCGCATGAAAGCCGCGCCCTTTATCCCCCGGCGCTCAAACTCATCCAGCAGCGCTCCGCGCTGTTCCTGCCCATAACTCACCCACTCCATCGCGTCCCGGTTCAAAAATCCTTGAGGCAACTTCTCCCGTAAAAGCCATAGATTATGGCTCGGGCTACGATGCCCAGCATCATTCCTCAAAGTCGTTCTTTTGAATCGGGTCCGCACGAACCGCATTCGGGTCCGCACCAATCACATTCGGGTCCGCACCAACCGCATTCGGGTCCGCACGAATGGCGTTCGGGTCCGCACGAATGGCGTTCGGGTCCGCACGAACCGCGTTCGGGTCCGCACGAACCGCGTTCGGGTCCGCACGAACCGCGTTCGGGGCGGCGGGAGCGGGTATCCTGCTGATCCTGAGCGTGTTGGACCAAAACAGGAGTGAAGGGGTAGGGAGAAGAGTCCCCCTTGGATTCGTGTTTACTGGACAGATTTTCAAAATAAACTGTTCAATCTATTAGATATCGGCTTTCATTCCTTGGTTTTACCGGAAATAAAAACAACCCTCCGGATTCAAAACCATGAGCAATAACTTCATTCCCGATTCCGCCGAAAACCGCCTTGTGTGGTTCACCAACCTGAAAACCACCGTCAATGCCCAGGCTTCCGCCCTCGGCTGGTCCGCCGCCAAAATCGAGGAATTTAACCAGGCGGTGGATCCGCGGATCGCCGACTACCAGGCGGTGGTGGACGCGGACCGCGCTTTCCGCCATGCCAGCGGGGATGCCCAGGATCGTTTCGCCACCGGCATCATCGCGCTGCGCGCTTTAATCGCCGAAATTAAAACCAACCCCGCCTTCACCGATGGCATGGGGGCCGCCATGAGGATTTTCTCCCTCAGCAGCGGTCCGAAGGAGGGGGACATCAAACCCGTCCTCAACGCCTTGGCCGAACGCGGCCATGTCCGCATCAGCGGCAGTAAAAACTACGCCGAGACCGTCAATCTCTACCTCCGCCGCAAAGCCGGCCCGGTGGGCGAATGGACGCTCATCGGCGTCAAACGCAAACGTTTCCCCTTCGATGACCAGACTCCCCTCGCCGTCCCCGGCGTCCCCGAGGAGCGTGAATACATGGCCCGCGGCGTCATGGGCGATGACGAGGTCGGCCAGGACAGCGATATCGTGAGTGTGACCTATGCCGGATAGGTCAGGGACCGCGGGCGTTTGGAACCCGCCGCGCGTCCGCAGTCGCCGGAGATTTTCCGTAGCGCTGAAGGATCGGGCGGGTCGGCGACGGCGGCGGCGAAACGCGCCGGGGCACAAAAAAACGGCGGTGCAGTTTTCCCTACGCCGCCGTCCTCGGTAGTTGAATGGGGTTGAGCGCCGCTCAGGCAGCCGCACTCATAAGTCGCGTGGCAATTTAGTTTTCGTTCGCGAAAACAAAAAAAGCACGGCTCTTGAACCCTACCGCCGCTTTTCCCCTGTCATCGCCAACAGCGTGTTGATCCCCGCCAGCCCGCATGTCGCAGGGATCCAGCGCGATGAAAATCCGCAGCGGGCCGGAAAACCGCAGCATGGCCTGCCGGGGCAAGGGCTTCCAGGATCCGCGCCGCCAGCACCCCCTGCCGCTCATCCCCCACCAGCACCACGCCCCGCCGGGCAGATCCACCGGCAAAGGCGCGCACGCCCCTGCACCGCAGCTGGACGCCGGACTCCTTTTTTCCGGGAGATCCGGAACACTCACCTGACAGGCCGCGACCGTCAGCTCCGCCTCCACAAACCGCATCGCCGGAGCGCTCCGGGGCACCACCTCCGCCACCGACGGAGGCCGCATCCGGTAATCTCCGCGCGCATGCCGCCGCTTCTGAATCCACGTCGCGAAAGTCGGATAACTGATCCCCGCCATCCCGGCAAAAGCCGCCCCTTTCATTCCCCGGCGCTCAAACTCATCCAGCGCCTCCCGCCGCTCCGCGCTGTAACTCACGCGTCCTGCCGCGTCCCCTTTGAAAATCCGTGCTGCCATTTCTCCCATCGTAGCCATAGACTATGCCCCCGGCTACGATGCAGCCTCTTTCCCATGGGGCCTCATTTGACGGATACGAGCCGACGCCCAGGCTTACCTGACCGATCTGTTCACTCGCCTGCCGCTGCCGCAGGAGACCACAGGCAACCTCTCCCGCCTCACCCCGCACGGTTGGGCCGCCGAACACCAAGCCACCGCTCCAGCGACGGACTAACCTGAGTCACGCCTGTCAAGCATAGATCAAAGGGGCCACATTTGACGGATACATTTCTCCCATCGTAGCCATAGACTATGCCTCCGGCTACGATGCGCAGCCTCTTTCACATGGGGCCTCATTTGACGGATACGCCGCTCCGCGCTGTAACTCACGCGTCTCCTGCCGCGTCCCGTTTGAAAACCCGTGGTGTCATTTCTCCCATCGTAGCCATAGACTATGCCTCCGGTTACGACACGCAGCCTCTTTCCCATAGGGCCTCATTTAACGCTTACGCCACGTTAGCAATTGCGACTTCCTAACCTGAATCACGCCAATCAAGGTCGGACCAAATGGGCCACATTTAACTCAATGCCATTAAGGGTTCAGCGGCTGTGTGAAAAAATGACCGGTTGAA
>JAZKFB010000123.1:0-16015 GCA_040386695.1 Verrucomicrobiota bacterium | reverse complement strand
CTCAAACACCCCAAGCCTGACCGCCACTTTTACAGAATAACATTTGCACGGCCGGATTCCCGGCAACCGGTTCCTGCGGATGCATCCTTCGGGATGGGAATCAATCGATGGCCGCATACCGGGAATGGATGACCAACCCCAATTCGTGACGGCAAATGACGGCATTCCGGAGCATCCGCCGGATGCGGGAAGGATGAAAAATGATGATGTCCGGCATTCATTCCGGATACCGGGCATATGCCCGCGAGGGTAAGAAATGGTAAGGTTCAGGCCGGATCATTCAGAATTCCGGCCCTGCGGATGAATGCGGGCGGGGGTTTCCATCATTGGCCGGGCGGTGCTGACTCTATCCCTCATCCGGATAAAGGTCCCGGCGTTGGTAGCAAATGGTAGCATCCGCGCGGGATTCAGGTCCATGCATGGATGCGGACGGGATTTGATTTACCGGTCCGGGAATGCCGTTCGGCAGGCTGCCGTCGGCTGAACCGACATCAGGTGCCCGCCCCGGGTGGGGCGGATTGGATCATTCGAGGCTGGCATATGCCGAAGATACATCAGGCCATCCATGCTGACTCTATCCCGATGCGCGGGGAATGAATCGGATTTACTGAGAAATACTGAGGTTTGAGCGGGATCCGCGCATTCAAACGCCCCGGTTCACCGGGAATGCTGACATCCGGAATGAACTGCGGGAATCCATCGGCCCGCGCGAATGCCGGCGCATTACTTGCAAAGACTTGCATTAAATCGGAGGTGGGGAGGATCCGCGCCGCATTCATTCAATGCCGGGAATGATATCAAATGATGACAAATCATGACATTTTCCGGGGAATCATGGGCTTGGCCGACGACGGCAGATAAGCGGAGGGAAGGCTTCCGGCAGGCCCCCCGGTTAATGCCGAAGCGGACAGCTCAATGGAGAATCATACTCCGCTGAGGACATCCCCCGCTTATTCCCCATCCGGGATGATGGCTTCAGAATGCTAATAAATGCTAAGCTCCCGGGATGATTCATGGCCTCCCGGCCACATGATCCGTTTCCGGATGACGAAAAATGACGAAACCGGGAGACGGGCGGAGAGGCTTCTTCAGGACAGCACGCCTCCGCCCTTCAATCACGAACGGCTCACGACGTTTTGTAGGGAGTCTTTTTGTAATCGTATCCCATCCCCGCCGCGCTCCCGACACTGCTGAACAGCGTGGCCCCGGCCTGAATCGCCCCGGCCTTCGCTGAGGCCTTTCCGCTCAGCCTCCCGATCTGCGCCTCCCTCATGCCCGCGAGGTATTCCCCGCGCCCGGCCGCCCGCTTGAGACCGGCGGCGGCCACCTGCGAGGTTTTATCCAGCGTCGCCCCCGCCAGCGCCAGCGAGCCGCCAAGCCGCTCCATCTGAGCCTCCCGGAACAGGGTGCTGCGGTTCAGCTCGTTCCCGTAATGAATCTCCTCCTGGTCCTGCTGAATGGTGGCCGCCGTCTCCGCGAGAATATCCAATGGCGTCCCGCTGCTCTCCACCGCTCCGGACGCCGCGATATTCGCCCGCTGCGTGGATGCCGCGCGCTCCATGTCCTCCCGGCGCTTGGCGAGATTCACGCGGTTTATCCG
This sequence comes from Verrucomicrobiota bacterium, assembly GCA_040386695.1. GTDB lineage: Bacteria > Verrucomicrobiota > Verrucomicrobiia > Verrucomicrobiales > V1-33 > CAIZWU01. Next base: position 14,415 of record JAZKFB010000123.1, on the reverse strand, counting down.
GTCCTGCCCCAGCGCCTGATTCTCGATGCTGGTCGCATTGTTGAACTTCGCCTGCGCCTCCTGATTGCGCATCGCGAACTCAGCCTCGGCGGCGGACTTCTGAAGATTGGCCTGCGTCTGCATGGCCATCAGCTGCATTTTCGCCTCCTTCTCGCGGGATGCGGCGTTGAAGCTAGCGATGGATTGATTGACTTTGCCCGCCCGGTATGAGCCGTAGGCGGAGACCCCGCCCCCGATCAGAGTTGCGCCGGCGGCGATGTAGAGCAGGGTTCCTGCGGAAATGGAGGCCATCAGAGTTTGAGGAGAAGGTTGTCGCGGGGCGCGGACGCCTGAAACCCCAGGCGTCTCACCACGCGGGACATCGCGGGAGGGCAATTGATTCTGAAACGGTCAAAGCGGGCGGGCGGGTCGTAACCTTTGCCCGCGAGCTCCGTCAGCGCAACCACGGCGAACGCCATGATTCTGGAGGCGTCCGCCACCGACAGCCCGGGCCGGGTGACGGGAAACTCAATCCATGCGGCCCCGGTGCCGTAGGTTTCAAAGCACCACAGCGCGCCGGCGGGGCCTCCGGCATCGCTGACGATGACTCCGAGCGGCGGAAGCCCCACATCCGGCATGGAGCGTCCATTGTGCCCCTCAAACCATTCGCGGACGAAATCATGCCGCACGGCGTCGAAGTGCTCCACGGCGAGCCCCTCGGCGCTGAATCCCGCCGAATACAGTCTCTCCATGCCGCCGGGCGCGGGCCTCATCACGGCGGCGGGGAGCGGGAACGGAGCCGTGGCCGGCGGGAAGGCGGACGTGATCCGCAGCGCGCGCAGCTGGCGGAAGCGCCCCGGGTCCAGCCGCGCGCCTCCGAGCAGATGCGCATAGAGGCGCGCGCACGCCCCATATTCATCAAGCTCGCGTGACTCGATGCTGACGGCCTCCAGTTCCCCGCGGGCGCGGACCACGCTCCGGAGATACTCCGGCCAGCCCCCGGCGATCCCCGGGTCCCCGGAGGCGCGGATCAGGGCCTGAAGGGACTGCGCCGCGTCCCTCGTCACAATGGCGAAGCGGGCTCCGGGAAACTCCTCCCGGAGGCGGTCCGCGTGAGGGAACAGCGCGGGGCTGCTGTCCCCCGCGAGGGGCTCGGGACGGGCGCGCAGGGCGGCGGCATAGGATTCAAACGAGGCATGCCCTCCCATGCCCTCATGCGCGCACCAGCTGCGCTCCGTTGTCAGCAACAAGGAAAGCCACGCGGTCCGGCACCGGGGCATTCCAAGAACAAAAAAGAAACGCCGGTCACTCATTGGGGAAATTCCTGTCATGGATGGATTGTGGTTTGATGGCATGACCGTTTCTCAGCGCAGCAGAATGGTTCCCGTGAAGAGCGGCCGCTCCTGGATATGGAACCCCCCCCTTTGAAGAACCGCCGCGAAGGCGGCTCCGGCGCGGATGGTCATGACACCGTAATCATGCGCCAGAGCCACATGTTTCAGCGCCTCCAGCATCAGCAGCGCCGCCGCCTCCGCCTGATCCGGCGTCAGGTCCGGGCGGGTCACGGGGTTGTCGGCCATGCACACGCCGACGTTCATGGAGAGGTGCAGCCAGCAGGCGCAGCACGGGCCCTCCCCGTCAATGCCCACGACCCCCACGGGCGGCATCAGGGCGGGCGGGGCGGTTTCGCCGGTGGCGATGCTGGGCCAGCTCAGGACAGTGGCCCCGTGCTTTGCCCGGTCATACGGCTGCACATCAATGGGATAATGGATTCTGGACATATGGATTGGATTGGCTGGTTTGAGGGAATGGGATTGGTTCAGGGTGTCTCAGGGATAGAGTCAGCACGGTCACGGGATAGAGTCAGCACCCGTGGACGGGGGAGGGGCGGCCCCGCGGCCCAGGGCGGCGAAATCCCGGACAAGCTCAAGCGCGCGCAGCTCGTTGGACTGGAACGCCAGGGCCGCGTCCAGCCGGGACGGACGGATTTCCGGCGGGCTCTCCAGCGCCTTGGCGGTCGCGGTCGCGAAAAGCCACCGCAGGGAGGCCGCTTGGATGAGAAGGCCCCTTATGAGGCCCCCGAAGTCTCCGCCCATCACCGCCTCTGTCTGCCGGACGGTCAGCGCGGAGGCCTCCGCCGCGTCAAAGTCGGCCAGCCCATACTGACGGAAAAGGGACTGCAGCACAACGATCGGGGCTTTGTCGGGACTCACCGCGTGGGCGGCCCGGGTTTTGGCGGATTTGTCAGTGGGAATGCTCATGGGCGGTGCTTGGATTGTTCGGAGGGGGCGGGATGTGATGGATTCGGATCATGCGGCCGGCTGCATGAGGAATGCGGCGTGGCCCAGCCACTGAAGATCAGCCCCATGGATGCGGGCATCGGTGAGCAGCGATGTCCTGGCGAAGAGGCTGAGGTCGACCGGCTCCAGTTCCTTTCCGGCCATCTTCTCCGGGCACTCCGCCTTCAGTCTGGCCGCGACGGTCCGGCAGGAATCCAGCAGCTCCTCGGCGCGCTGCTCCGCTGTCCATTGGAAAACGGCGGCTGCATGCCATTTGAGTTCCTCAAGAAGCGGACCACCGTGCCCAAAAGCCTCGTCCATGCATCCTGCGGTGATTTCCTGCACTCTGCGGAGAGCCAGAAGAGATTCCAGGAACAGATGGACGCACGCGGCGGCTTTGCTTTCCGCGATGCCGCGGAGATCCGCCGCCTGCTTCAGGTCACCGTTCCGCTCAAGGCGGTTGGCGGCTTTGACGGCCTCCAGCTGCTCCAATGTCGCGTGGAAGCTGAAGTGAGCCGCGTCCTGGGCCTGAAGGATCAGGTCGGAGAGAACCGACGGGGGATTGTTTGGCTGATGGAATTCAATGATGTTGTCTGATTTCATGGTTTGGCGGTTGTTTGGTTTTGGTTTTACTGACGAGAATGGTTTGGCGTCCGGTGACTCAGGACTGGAAAGGCCGTGCGGGCCGGGAAACTTGGCCGTGCCGCGTCCGGAGTGGTGCGGCGGAAATTGAGTCCAGCGCGTTTTTGGCTCATTGCCGTGATTTGGCAGCCGGGGCCTTCACTTGGGGCGAAACTGAGGCTGGAGTGAGGTGCGGAGGTGTTCGAGTGCTCGCGGCACAACCTGAACACCGGAAATTGACTCCCGCAGCGTGCGGTTTGGCTCAATGCCTGGCGGCGGCCGTAACGGATGCAGCGCTGGTGTAAATTTTCCGTAAACGCATAAGTCGTTGGAAATGATGGAGTTGCACTCCCCATTTACAAATTTACACTTTTACAGAGGTGGAGTAGTAGTGATGCGCGCATCTGCGCATGTGCGCGCAAACGCGTGTGTGAGTCTCTCCCCTTATATATTGAGGAGTGTCTGAAATCCGTTTGTAACGTAAATGTTAATCATAACTCGTTGAAATCCAACGATTGAGCCTAAACGCAGAGCGAGACCGACCTCTGGACGCATGCCGGGCCGAACCCTGACGGCGGCATTTTTACGGCTCCGTGCATTCGCGCGAATTGCAGCTTCCATTTGCCGCCGGACCAGGGGGTATCCCTGAAAAGGAACTCCAGCTGGGCGTGGCTGTTCGCGATCCAGAGCCTGTCGTCATCGACCTTCATGCCCCAACGCCTGAGAACTTGGTGAGCGTCGCTCTCACGAGCCACGGCCAGAGCGACCAGCTCCCCGATGGCAATCCGCTCATTGTGTTTCCATGGCACCTGGCAGACCATCAGATGAGAAAAACACCGACTCTCATCCGAGTCCATCTCCTCCGATCTGTGCTCCTCCCAGTCCTGCCGGCCCATGAAATCCCGCGCCGCCGCGGGGCTGATCACCTTTCCGGAAGTGAGGGAGTAGGCCCCCGCCAGAAGAGTGCCGATCTGATCTGCCGACCGTTTGTCCCCCGTGAAATCCACCGCCGCCACCGAGAACACCTCCGCATTTTTCCGGATGGTGAGGGCATTGGACAGGGACCGCGCCCGGATTGCCGCCGAGTAGGCCGGCAGTCTGACCGTCTCCGCCCACAGGGCTTTGATCCGCTCGAAGTTCTCATGGTCGTTGGACTTCCGGAGATTGAGGACGGAAATCCGGGAGGTGTCGGCCTTTTTCGTGGCGGCCACCCCGATCGAGCTGAACAGAAACATTGAACGCACCATGTAGGTCACGGATCCGCCCGTCGCGGTGCCCTTGATGATGCCGGCCCCGCTCTCGCTGCTGGCCTGACGGGCCAGCTCCAGCACCTTGTCGAGCCGTATCTGGCCGGCATGGTCCTCCGATTCCGCCTCGTCGAAAATCACCGGCATGGCATCGCATCCCAGCATGCCCCGGATCCCCGCTTCGCTGGTGTTACCCTGGACGGACAGGCAGATTTTTCCAACCATGGGGGAGATGATGTTGCTGACCGTCCATGACTTCCCGGAACCGCTGGGACCCGTCACCCACAGGTGCGGCCTCCATCCCAGCGCCCCGCAGATGGGGGCCATCGCCAGCCACCCCGCCAGCAGGATGCCGGAAATGGGCCGCTCCCAGCTCAGCAGGCCGCACAGCTCAATCAGCCTGGCGGCCTCGGCGTTGCGCGCCGGCGGCCCTCCATGGGTCCGGATCTCCAGGGCCCCCTCATAAATGGAGCCCGTGGGGCTGCGGTAATGCCGGATGTCCTCCTCCGTGCCGTTGACGACGAGATGTCCGCCGGCGTGAAAAACCACATTCTCCCCGTCGATCCAGCACCCCCGGCCCCGCACCCGCCGGGGATCGAATTTCGGGAGGACCGCGGACCGCTGCAGCAGCGCGTTCGCCGCGGCGTCCCAGTCGGCTCCGGACTTCCGGGGAAACGAGCTCTCCCAGTCCTGGAGCGGAGCCAGCCGCATCAGGTTCAGCTTGGTGTGACCGGCGGCGGGCAGGTCCACGATCTCCAGCCCGGCGTCCGGCATGTAGTGATATTTCCCGTCCGATGCCCCCAGCAGGCGGAACGGCAGATCGTAATGCCGGTCCGCAGGGGCGCGGTCCTGTGACGCTTCGGGAGCGGCCGGGCGCGCCAGCAGATGCATGACATCGGTTTCGGTCCATCCCTCCGCCAGCGCGTCCGCGGCGTCCCAGCCCCTGGGCCTGTCCTCGCCGGGACGGGCGATGTGGGCCTTCGGCAGCCGCTGCTGGATGGCCAGCCCCGCCGCCAGTCCCGGCGGATCCGCATCCGGCCAGATAATCACGTCCCGGTCCGCCAGCGCCGCCCAGTCCGCTTTCCCGACGGCATTCGACCCGCCCGGCCACGTCATCACGGTCCCGCCCGGCAGCAGGATCCGCAGGGCATCGGCGGATTTCTCGCCCTCCGTGATGTAGACCGGCCCATCGGCGCGCAGAGTCTCCAGTCCGTAAAGCGGGCGCGGCTCCGCGAACGCTTTGGATTTCCAGGCCTCGCCGCCCGGCCCCCGGCACCAGGACAGCGGGCAGAATTCCTTGCCGTCCGGCGTGTCATATCGGCAGATGTAGCCGATGGTATGGTTGTCCCGCGTGGCATAGCGCCAGACCGTCACCGGCTCACCATGGACATAGTGCCGGAATGGCGGCTCCGGCGCGTCATCGGGAGCGCGGGGCATTGGGACCCAGGCCGGCGGCGGCGCGGCCCTGGGCGTCCCGGGTTCGCGGGCCAGCGACGGCTCGATCTCCATGGCCGCCGCCTCCTGGGAGCAGCCCCGGATGGCCGCCAGCAGGGAAATCAGATCCCCGCCCTTATCCCCGGTGGCGAAGTCCGACCACATCCCCGTGGTGAGGTTCACGCTGGTGGATTTGCCCGGCTCGCCCTGGAGGCTCCCGCATTTCCACTCCGCGCCGGCCCGTTTGCCGCCGGGCAGCCACTGTGTGACGAGGGATTCCGCCCGCGCCAGTGCCAGGATGGCGACCTCCTTAAAATTCACTGATAATCTGTTGTGCTTCATTTTTAGATCTTGCTATGCCGGCGATGCCGCCGGCGGCGGTGACTGCCGCCAGCCAGGTTTTTTGATTTTTGCGCGGGCCTTCGCCGGGTTTCTTGACCTCGATCGAGGTCAGCACGGCGATCCTGCGGCCAATGTGCTCCGGGCCTATGCTGATAGTCGTCCATCCCAGCAGGTCGGCCCCTCCCCGGCCGGGAATTCCGTAACGGATGGGGAAGCCCCGGCACTCGCAGACACCGGAGGTGTTCCGGAAGAGCCGGATGTTTCCCCTGCTGAGGGTTCGGATGTCGGTTTGGATTTCATGTTCTGTTGGCATAACTCTTTCCATGCATGCCAGGCCCACCCCGGCCTGAAGCCCTGCGCCTTTCCGAGAGCCGCGAAGTCCGCGCGGGTTTTGCACCGGCTCACCGCCTCCCGCAGCTCCCGTCCGTGAACCCGCCCCTCCGGCCTGAACTCCTCCAGCTCCTCATTGCTGATGACGGTCTCCTTTGCCGGCGGGGCCGGCCTGACATGCCCGCATTCCGGACACTGCGGAGCGCGCGGGTGGACCGCATAGCATTCCGGACACTGGACGCATGCCGGGCCGGATAACGCGGATTTCCTCCGTTTGGCGGACTTCAGGGACCACTCCCTTTCATCCTCCGCGCATCCATGGGCCAGAAGGTTTCCAACATGGTCGATCACGATGCTGTGGGTTTTGGAGGGATGGGGTCTGAGCACGCGCCCGATCTGCTGGAGATGCAGCCCCAGGGACTGGGTTTTGCGCAGCAGGATGGCCGTGGTCACAACGGGCAGGTCGAAGCCCTCGGAAATGATGTCGCAGCTGGTCAGGACATGGGTTTTCCCTGAAGCCAGATCCTTCACCGCATTGGCCCGGTCCTCCGGACTCAGGCCGCTGTGGATCACGGAGGCCGGTACGCCCGCGGCCCGGAAATTCTCCGCCACCATCTCCGAGTGGCCGATATTCACACAGAACGCCACCGCCGGCAGACCTTTGGACAGGCGCAGGTAATGCTGCACACAGTCCCCGGTCACGTCCGCACGGCACATGGCGGCGGCGGCCTCCTTCTGGTTGTAGTCGCCCGCGCTGGTGCTGACCGCCCCATAATCCGCCACCATGGGCGGGGCCCAGTATTTGCATGCGCTGAGAAATCCGCGCTCCATCAGCCACGCAACCTTCGGCCCCATGACGATCCCGCCGAAAATATCCCCCAGCCCCCTGCCGTCCAGCCGCTCCGGTGTGGCCGTGAAGCCCACCGTGCGGGCGTTCTGGCAATGGACGAAAATATCAAGATAGGTTTTGCTGATCCCGTGGTGGGCCTCGTCGATGATCAGGAGGTGCGGCGCGTCCAGCCCGGCAAGCCGCTTTGCGAGGGACGCCACCATGCAGACCTGCATGGGCTCCCGCGGGGCCGCCCTGAAGCCCGCGGCGATGAAGCCATGCGGAACGTTCCACGCCCTGAGGGTGGCGGAAATCTGCTGCGCCAGCTCCTGGCGGTGGACCACGATCCAGCAGCGGTTTCCCTTGGCGTGGGCTCCATGGGCCATATGGCAGAAGCAGTTGGTCTTGCCGCTGCCGGTGGGGGAGACCACCAGCGGTTTGCGCACGCCGCCGGCCATGCATTGACGCAGGCTCGTCATCAGGTCCGTCTGGTAGTCACGCAGCTGCATGGCATTCCGCTCTCCGGCCCCGCAAGGAAGGCCTGAAAAATCAGATTTCTCAGTCATGCGCCCCTCCTCCCGTGAAAGGCAGTTCCAACTGCCGGGCAAAAAACTTTATGAGCACAGCATGCTCACGGAAATCCGCGGCAGCCGCCGTGCGGTGCGGTGCGGCAATAAATGCCGCCCGGCGGAAGCCTGTCCGGGGCAGGCCATTGGCAGCCGGACTTCCATATGCGCGAAGCGGATGAAGCAGCTCCAGCACTCTGGCCCATGGCATGTTCCTGGCTATCTGAGTCAGCGCCCAGGCGGCGGAGCCGGCGCTGGTTTCAAAGCGCCCGGTTTCCCTGACTGTCGGCAGGACTTCGGCGGTCACCCATTTACGGAACCGGTGGGCTCTGGTTCCAGGCTTCGTCGCCCCCCGGCTGCGGAGGATCAGAGTATAAAGTCCGGATTCGGAGATGATGCTGGTTTTCCGCCGTTGGATTGTGCCGTTGGAGCTGGTGTAACTTAAAGTTACCTCAGCTTTTTCGTCAGCATCCAGAGCACTGACCGCCTTCCGCGAATTGGATAAACCAAGCGCGTTGCAGGCATGGGCCGTGAAAAACCAAGGGCTGCCCAAGTGTGTGACGGAGTGGAACGGCTGGTTTCCGAAACTGAACTCGACCCTTTGAATGAGGGGGGCCGGAATGGCTTTCGAAGTGGGTGATTTTTTCATGGGTGCTTTCAAAAGCACCGAGCTTGCGGAATTCCTGAGGCAGGCTATTCTGAGGAAGTTGAGTCCCCGGGGTTGCCCGCCCCGTCCTCTGCCCTGGTCGGCATGAGGACGGGGGATGCCGCGAAAGCGCGGCGGGATCAGGCGGCTAAGGTGGACTTCCGGCTACGAGGGCGGTAAGCGGCGGCGGCGCGGGGCTGCACCGTATGCGAAGCCAAAAACGCTTCGATATCGGATTTCCGGAATCGGATATATCTGCCCTTCTCGATAAAGGGGAGCAGCTTGTTGGCTCTCCAATCATCCAAGGTGCGGATTTTGATAGTCAGGGCGGCGGCGGCCTCCTGTTTTGTGAGCAATTCCCCATCAGGGAAACTCCATCTGGTTGGTTCGGTTGAAGTCATTGGCATCTCGCCACTTCACCGAAGCAGTCATTTGCTTCGATTTCGGGCTGAGATCAATGTAATCAGTCAAGGTTCAGGGGCGGAATGCGGGCATGTCCCGGGGAAAGCAGAGAAAAGCACCTGCATTGCGCGGCATTTTGGTGATTGTCCCACTTCTCTGTGCTTCTCCGAAGCAGCTCCGCCCCTGTAAAACAGCCGTGTCCCACTTGAGATTCCTCAGAATCTCCCTGGCGGCGTCAAGCGCCAAATGGAGTTTTTTCGATTTTTTTAAGACTGTGCCTTTTATTGGCTTCCTCCAGACGTGCATTTTCCTCACGGGTAATCTTACTTTCCCGTATCTCAGCTTGCGTGATTTTTCCTCCATTGGATGAGCCGGAACGCTGAGCCCTTTTCTTAAGAACTCCTCCATAAGTCTCGTGGAAATGACGCAGTCCCAACACCAAATCGGCAAAATTCTTTTCATTCACTTCATAGTCAGGTCCATGCGGCAGGACTATACACGAAGGGCGATCCTCCCGCGCAAAATAGTCCACAGCCCGCGCCCGCTGCTCAGCAGTGGCTTTATCAGAAAAAACAATTTCCAATTCCGGGAGACCATCATTTTTTCTATTTTCTTGAACGGATGATCTAAGGTAGTTTCGGAAATACATCCATGCGTTATTGGCATCATTGGAGTATACTTTAGGAAGAGCGAATCTGAGGATTTCTTCCAAAGGCACTGTGGACCGTCCCTTTGCAATTCTGGCGTAATTTGCCCGCCGCATTTCATCTTTCATATCCCGTTTCGACTCCATAAAGGCCTGAGCCTCAGTCCCCTGGGTTGCATAATCGAGAACTGCCGGTCGCGTCTGTCCGGCTGCCGCTTCGAGTAAGATGCGGGCACGCCTGACGGCCTCTTCAGCAATAATTTCAAAAGGGGTTTTCCAGCCTTGGGGATTTTTGTAGCTTTCATCATATTTCAGCCCCTTCCCGCTGGTCAGCTCGCCAACAGCCCGCTCTACCTCCAGGGGATGCCACGCTTGCCCTGGCGCGACTGAATTAAGATCAATTTGAGGTAAAAACCGGGCAGCGAGCGTGGCTATCTCAAGGGTTGTCGGCTCTTTTTGAGGGAGGTTTTCGGGATGCATAAAATGGATTCCACAGGAATGCGGCTAATATCAGGGAGGCAGGACTTTCCACCAGAGTTCCGCCTGCTCAGGCGGGCAGATATTCTGATAGTGAACTCTGATTTTGGCCACGGAATTGCCCATTTCCTCCGCAACCGCCGCCGCGTTCTTTGTCACGGCAAGCCGGTAACTGCCGAAGGAATGCCGGAGCCCATTGTTGTGCCACTTCACTCCCGAATCCCTCACGATGTCCCGCAGACGGGCATCATAGTGATTTTTTGTCACCTTCAGCGCGGTTTTCGGCCCCCCGGCAAGCGGACGGAGCCACGCAATGGCGCACGGGGGAATTGGGCAGATCCGCCGGTGGCTCGTCTTCGTGATTTCCGTGGGGCATTCAACGTAGGGCGTTTCCGCGTCCAAGTGGATTTGCGCCCAGTGAAGCCGGGTCGCCTCCTCGCGCCGAAGCCCGCAGAACGCCTGCAGCACAAGCAAGGGAAGCATTTCCGGAAGCGATGCGGACAGAACCGCCAAAAGCTGTTCGGCCGTGAAAATGGCGGGGGCTTTGCGCACAACCTTGGGCCGGTCCAGTGATTTGAGCGGGGAGGCAGTCATAAACCCCCTTTTCACCGCAAGATTGAACACTCCCCCGACCGCCCGTGTGAAATTCGTCCAGGAGGCAGGTGAGACGTTCATGGTGTGCAGCCATGAATCCAGGTCCGATGTCCGGATCTCGGTAATTTGCCGCTCCCCAAATGCTCGGCAAAAACGGTCCAGCCGCCACTTGAGATCCGCCAGGTGCGCAGTGCTTAATTTTCTGCGCTCCACTGATTCAAGGCGGGCGCTGATGGCCTCCGATACAGTAAGTGGGCGCACCCCGGCTTCAAAACTGCTGATCGCGCGCTGCAGCAGCGTTGAAAGCGACGGGGCAGCGCCTATTTTCGCTGACCACTGGCGGTAAAGAACCAGCGCCGCCCTTTCCTCATCCTCAATGTGCGAATGCCTCGCGCCATGGTTTTTGATCTCAAGCTCCTTCGCGACGGCAAAGCCTTCAGCCTCAGTCCGTTTTACGAAATAGGAGTACCTCCGCACAGAGGTGCCATCAGGTCGGATTTCCCTGAAGGAGACCTTGAAGCGATAATTCCTGTGCCGGACATTCAGAATCGAGGTGTTCCTCTTCACTCCTTCAAGTTGCGGCATATCGCGGCAAATGGCAATCGAAACCCGACACAAATCAGATACATGAGTCATAACTTGTTGATTTTCAATGTTTTGAACCGGTCGTTTCAGCCCGTTGCTCAACTCACCCTGGCTCTCTGAGGGCGCGGCGGTGCCGGACAAGGACACCGTCGGCCGGCTGGGCGAGCGCATGGCCGCCCGCTGGCTGCACACGCGGGGCTGCCGGGTGCTTTACCGCAACTACCGCGCGCCCAAAGGCGGGGAACTCGACGTTGTCTGCCGCCATGGGGAGGTGCTGGCGTTTGTGGAGGTGAAAACCCGCACCTCCACCGCCTTTGGCCGTCCTGCGGCCGCCGTGACTCCGGACAAACAGCAGCTGATCGTGCGCGGTGCCCAGGGCTGGCTGCGGCTGCTGCATGACCGCGAATTCCCCTGGCGCTTTGATGTCGTGGAGGTGCTGCTCATTCCCGGCCGCCGCCCGGAACTGAACTGGATCCAGTCCGCTTTCAATACCGACGAACTGCGCCAGACACTGGCCGGGAGGAAGCGGTAGGGACGGGTGTGACCGGGAAAGGGTTTGAACCGAAGGGCGCGAAGGACAGGAAGAGGGGAGAAGACCGGGATTCCGGAGTGCTGGCATCCGTTTTCCAAACATCAGCGGTCAGTCTCCGGAATTCCAGGCTTCGTCCTGAAAACAATAACCAACCATTTTCCTCTTCTTCCTGTCCTCCGCGCCCTTCTGTTCAAACCCCTTTCCCGCCATCCTTCAGCGGATCAGCGGTCCCGGTTTTTCCACCGGCGCGCTCCACACCGGAGCCGGTCCCGCGGGGGAGACCCATTCCAGTCCGCCAAGGTAGCTCCGCACCCGGATTCCGCCCTCATCCATGCTCACTGTCACCCCGCCGGCGCGGGCCTGATCAAGCATCACGATTCCCTTCGCCGCCAGGCGGTCGCGCCAGGAATCCGGCGCGCGCTCGGCTTCGGGAAACCGGCAGTTGGTGTAAATCAGCGCCCCCGGTTTCACGGCATTCACGAATTCCGGCAGGCCGGAGAAATCCGATCCGTGACGCCCCTTCACCAGCACATCCGCCCGCAGATCCATGCCCGAGGCCAGCAGGGCTTTTTCGGTGACAAAACCGGCATCGCTCATCATCAGCACCCGCCAGCCCCGGCACTCCAGCCGCAGCACCAGCGCGTGGTCGTCCGCCACCGGCGCCTGCCATGAGGCGGGCGGAAAAAGCACCTCCAGCGTGGTTTTATCATCCAGCACCAGCGTCCGTCCCAGAGTCAGCGGAGTCCCGGGGCTTTTCACATTTTCCTCCCCCCGCCAGATTTGGCGCGGATGGAAAAGCGCCGTCAGTGGTGCCAGAGCCCCCGTGTGGTAAGTGTCGGCATGAGTCAGAATCACGCCGTCCAGCACATTCACCGGAGCGCGCTCCAGGTGCGGGCGCAGGGTGCCGTTCCAATGTTTCAGCCCGCCGCAGTCCACGAGCCACTGCCGTCCGGCCGGAGTGTCGATGCGGATGCCGCCCCCGCCGTGCTCCAGCGCCAGCACCGTGATTTCGCAGGGACTTCCCCGCCACAGACGCGCGGGATCGATCCGCACATGCCCACCCGGCAGCGCGGCGAAGAATTTGGCCAGCCCGATGGAGCACCAGGCCAGCGCCCAGTTGGTGTTGTTCCAGATCACGGCGAGACCCGGCAATCCCGCTGCTGTGGAAAGCAGACTGATGCAGGCCACGGCCAGAATCCAGGCCGAGAGCGTCACCAGAAAGAGATTCGCCACGATGCCAATGGGCGTGATCATATTGAAATATCCGAGCATCAGCGGCATCGTCCCCACCGTGCTGGCGAATGACAGGCCCAGCGACTCGCACAGCCATTTCCGCGACCAGTACCAGCCGCGCTGCCGGCGGCTCCAGAGTTCCTCCGGCAGGAACGGATCCGGCGCATTGGACCGGCCCAGCAGAAAGCCGGCTCCCCGCGCCATCGATTTCTGAAAAAGCGCGATGGCCAGCAGCACCCCGAATGACAGGACAAATCCGGGCTGAAAAAGCTGGCGCGTGTCCCAGCCCAGCAGCAGCAGGGCCGCCGCCGCCAGGGAATTGAAGAGATTCGACTCCCGGTGCCACCACGGCCCCATCAGCACCAGCGCCATCATGATCGCCGCCCGCCAGGCGCTGGGCCTCAGGCCGGTGACAAAGACGTAAAACACCATCAGCCCCAGACTCAGCACCACAATCCAGCCGCGCGGCAGCGGCGTGCGGCTCAGGGTGAAGGTCAGCAGCATCGCGAACAGGGCGATGTGCAGCCCGCTGACCGCGAAGATGTGCATGGTCCCGCTGGCCCGGAAAGCGTCCTCGATTTCCTGGGGCGTCTTTTCCCGCGTGCCCAGCACCATCGTGCGCACCGTGGCCGCGATGTCCGGCGAATCCTCCAGCCCCTCCGTCACCGCCTTTCCGATCCAGTCCCGGCTGCGCAGCGCCGCCGCCATCACCGGATTCCCCTGACCCTGAGCCAGCACCCGGCATTCGCCCGGCCCTCCGCCGCCGCTGAACTGCGCGGCATATCCGTTCCTCAGCAGGAAAGCCGCAAAATCGAACTCGCCCGGATTCCGCGTTTCCTCCGGACGGATGATAACCCCCGACAGTTCCACGCGGTCCCCGTAAACCGGCGGTGAGAGGGTCTCTGTCACCCTTGCATAAAGCCGTGCTCCCCTGCCCGGCCAGTTCCCATTTCCCACCGTCAGGGCCTCCACCTCCAGGGGAAAGCTCCAGCTTTTCCCGCCGGCGCTCTCCACCGGCGCATCCACCACCACCCCCGTCACCCGCGCCGCCGCCGCGGAACCCGCGTGCAGATGCTCCGCCACCGCCTCCCGCAGGGGATCGCGCATCCACAGCGTGTGCATCAGCCCGAAAACCGTCAGCGCCGCCGCATAAACCCACCACCGCCCGCGCCTCAAAACCGTCATCAGCACCATCACCCCGGCCACCACCGCCCACGAAAAAACGCCGCCCCGCCAGTCCGCCAGCAGAATCCCCGTCACCCCCGCCAGAGCCACGGAAAACAATGGCTCCCTCATCTGACGCCCGCAGGCGGACAGGGCTTTCCATCCTGCCTTCAACCAGCCCAGCCGTATTTTCATTCAGCATTCATTCTCCTCACGGGCAAATTGGCAATGCAAAAACCGGCTGATCTTTCAGTCAACGGGTGCCTGGGACACCTGCGGAACCATGTGTTCCCCAAGCGGCGCATAACAGCGGAAACAGGTGAGTCCTAGGGAAACCAGTTCAGGCCTGATGACGGCTTTCCCATGCCGATCAATGATATAATCCGGCTTTGGCAACTTCAATCACGGGCCGGAGGCCCCATGCTCCGTTCCAGGGACAGGAGCACGGGCATCCTGCCAAGAGTGTTCGGCACGGAATCAGCTGCGCGCCATGGGCCTTCCATTTTTTC
>JAZKFB010000122.1:0-31710 GCA_040386695.1 Verrucomicrobiota bacterium | reverse complement strand
GCTCAAAGCGGGTTAATTAAGCTTGGTGCCGGCTCTGGCCGGCGGCGTCAGTCTTCCGTGCCCGGGTTACCGATCAGACTCATCTGATCGTACTTCCGGTCCGCATCAGCCTGTCTGCGGATATATTCCCCGACAGTTTTCTCATCGCGTCCAACCGTCGACACAAAATATCCGCGAGCCCAAAAGTGGGCTCCCGTGAAGTTTCGTTTTCGCCCGCCAAAGTTGCGCGCCAGCCAGATCGCGCTCCTGCCTTTGATATAGCCCACCACCTGCGAAACGGAGTATTTTGGCGGTATGCTGATCAGCATGTGCACGTGATCAGCCTGCAGTCCGCCCTGCTCCACCCTGCATTCCTTCTGTTCGGCAAGGCTCCGGAGCACAGGCCCCAACTCCTTTCTCAACTGATGGTAAAGCGCTTTGCGGCGGTATTTCGGAATGAATACGATGTGATGCCTGCACTCCCAACGGGTGTGGGAGAGACTTTCGGTGTTGTCCATGATTTGGGTTGAGGTGTGCTTTGAGCGGCTCACTTCTCACCCGTCGGGGGACTCCCGGAACTGTCAAACTCTGGGAGTCTCCCCGGCATAGCCGGGGGTTTGCCAGTTATTAATCAACGAAAAAGGCACCCACAAGCATCCGCTCATTGAGGAGCAGAAAGACCGGAACCGCGGGAAATCCCGGGGGGTGTAAGATCTGTTCTGTAAAAGACTTTAGCCTTGCGCTGCGCGCCCCTCTTGGGAAGGCGAGCGTAGCGATGCCGAACGCAACAGCTTCCCAAGGGGCGCGCAGCGGGCGGTGGCGGGGTGGGCCAGTGTGGTCCGTGTTGAGGTCTAGCAAACACACACACACCAACACACCCATGACCCACCCCGTTCAACCAGACCTCCTCCACACCGTTTTGCAACTCCTCACCACCGATGCCTCCTCCAGCCTCGCCGAAGGCTTCCGGCTTCTCCTCAACGAGGCCATGGCCCAGGAGCGCTCCGCTGTCCTTCATGCCCAGCCGTATGAACGTTGCGAAGGACGGCTGGGATCCGCCAACGGCTTCAAACCCAGGTTCCTCAACACCCGCGTCGGCCCCGTCGAACTGCGTATCCCCCAGGTCCGCGACGGCGTCAGCTTCTATCCCTCCGCCCTCGAAAAAGGCGTCCGCAGCGAGCAGGCCCTCATGCTCGCCATGGCTGAAATGTATGTCCAGGGCGTCTCCACCCGCAAGGTCTCCAAAATCGTCGAGGAGCTCTGCGGCCATAAAGTCAGCTCCTCCCAGGTAAGCGCCTGCGCCGCCAAACTCGACGTCGAGCTCCAGCTCTGGCGGGAGCGTCCCCTCGAAGCCTGTCCCTACCTCATCTTCGACGCCCGTTATGAAAAAGTGCGCCATGGCGGCCTCCTGCGGGACTGCGCCGTGCTCATCGCCATCGGCGTCGGCACCGATGGCAAACGCTCCGTCCTCGGCGTCTCGGTCGCCCTCAGCGAGGCCGAAGTCCACTGGCGCGACTTCTTCACCTCCCTCACCGCGCGCGGTCTGTGCGGGGTCCGCTACATCGTGAGCGACGCTCACCAGGGCATGGCCGCCGCCCGTCAGGCCGTCTTTCCCTCCGTGCCCTGGCAGCGTTGCCAGTTCCACCTCCAGCAAAACGCCCAAGCCTACGTGCCCCGCGTCGAAATGCGCGCCGAAACCGCGGAAAGCATACGGTCCATCCTCGCTTCGCCGGATCTCGCCTCCGCCCAGGCCAGGCTCAGGGAACGCGTCTCCTTTTACGCCAAAACCGCTCCCGCGCTCGCGCGCTGGATGGAGACCAACATCCCGGAGGCCTTCACCGTTTACAGCCTGCCGATGGCCCACCACCGCCGCATGCGCACCAGCAACGCCATCGAATGGGTCAATCAGGAACTCAAACGCCGCACCCGCGTCGCCGCCCTCTTCCCTAACGAATCATCCCTTCTTCGCCTCGTCTCCGCCCTCCTCTGTGAGCAGAGCGACGAATGGCTCACCGGAAAAATCTACCTCGACATGAAACCCGTTCAACCATCCCAAGCCTGATCGTCACTTTTACAGAATAACATTTGCACGGCCCCGATTTAACGCCTCCGGGCCTCCATTTAACAGCCCGCAGTCCCCGTTTAACCGCGTCCTGAGCCCTGATTCAACACTTCCGAGCCCCGGTTTAACGACGCTGAATCCCGTCATTGCAACGACTTGTAACACTTTGAACGAAAGTCCGGTGAATTTCAAGGTGAGTCCCCTCCTGTCCTGCCCGGGAAATCCGTCTTTACGCCAACGGCGTTATGTCCCTCAGCCTGGGGGTTGCCGACGCAGGAGGCTACCCCAGGTCCGTCCCCATTGTGTTTTCGAACCACAAGGTGGTTCCGGCCTTCCGGGCAATGGAACTTTCTCACGGTTTCCGGCGACCCGGACGCGGGAGGGCCGGAACCGCCTTGCGGTTCAAATATTTGCGGTGGGGAACCTGGGGTAGCCTCCTGCGTCGGCAACCCCAGGCTGTAGGACGCAACGCCTTTGGCGTAAAGAAATCACCTGATGGCAAGTGTATAGGGTATAAGATTCCGGCTCCCTTGTGCGGCGCCTCCCTTCCCCCGTTCCCTCTGACGGACCACTGGCGGCATCATCTCCCGGGAACTCCACAGCGCTGATGTTTCCCGTTCCGGGTTCAGGAATGCAAGGCGCGTTTGGACGGTTCGGGCGGCCTTTGGGCGGCGATTTCCTCAATCATGGAGCGCAGGGCTTTGTCCACGAGGTTCCAGCCGTTCACGGCGGGATTGAAGCTGGTGATAGGGCGCAGGCTGCCGTTCACGCTGGGGACCGCCTGGAGTTTATTGAGCCATTTGTGCTTTGAGAAGGCCTCGCTGGGTTCCAGAAGCACGGGGAGGAGAGTGGCCTCTCCGGTGCCGTGACGGCGGCGGGCCTCCTTGAGTTCCACGCCGTTGATGTATTTGGAGGCAAAGAAGGCGTTGCTCAGGAGAAGAATCACGATGTCGGCCTGTTTCAGCTCGGTGCGGATGGCGTCGTCCCATTCGCTGCCGGGGCGGATTTTGCCGTCAAACCACACGGAGACCTGATTTTCGTTTTTGAGGATGTCGAGGTGGGTCTTCATGCGCTCCCAGAGTTTGTAATTGGCGTGCGCGTAACTCACGAAAACCTTCAGCTTCGGTGCCCCCTTCCGCCGGGCTTTGGCGGGCTGGACCTGTTCCAGCTGCGGGGTGACCTCCACGGACTGAGGACCGGCTTTGGTGACGACCTGCACCGGCTGATGGGCTTCCTCCAGACGTTCCAGCTTCTCCACGCTCTCGTATTGGTCACCGGGCAGATTCAGGTCCAGTTCTTCTTCACCCCGCAGACCCTCTGGGAGGCCGTGGTGAATGACCTCCATGTTCGAGCGCACCACGCCGGCGAGTTCCTGCCGCTCCCCGGCGGTTCCGCCTATGATATAAACATCCACCCGGGGATTGCGCCGGCGTTCCGCCATGAGCAGCGCCCGGGCTCCTCCCCAGCCCAGAACCACCCCGCGCTGCCAGCGGTGGAAGTCCTCGCTCAGGGCATGGGTGCGCACGATGAAGCGGCTCATGACCCCGGCGGGCAGAAGTTCGTAGAGATAGCGGAAACGGACCTCCGCCCCCTCCATGTGGGCGCTGAGATCGTAATCGGCGACCTCCGGCTCATCCAGCGGCAGCAGACCAGGCAGAATATAAAGCGGTTTGCCGGAAACCGTTTTGGTCAGAAAGCCCAACTCCCGGTCCTGCATCAGGTCGAGGAGGAACTCGTGAACGGGAACCCCGTGACGGCTCCCGGGATAATCGTCGGCAGTGGCTCCGCGCTCTTTGCTCATTCCTTTCAGACCCTCCTTTAATACCTGCGCAAGCTCTCCGGCCCACAACTGTCCCCGTTTGCCCTTCCACGGGAGGCGCTGCACGCCGCGCACCAGGGCATAAAGCCCATTGGCGGCCCAGTTCGGATTCAGCACCCGGGTGTCCCGCAGACGGGCGTCGTCGCCGTAATAAAGCGCCACCCCCAGGGCATTCAGGTTTTCGGCCATGCTGACCTGACGCTCCTGTTCGATCACTCCGCAGTCCACGCAGATTTCCCGGAAATCCTCCCAGCGGAGGAAGTGACGGCGTTCCGACGCGTCCTCATGCTCCACCATCCGTCCCAGCAATTTCCGCACATTGAAGTAGGAAAGCGGCCACTTCTGCCGCACGGCGGGCATTCTCTCCAGCGCGGCGCGGATCGTTTCTCTCAGCTCCTGAATGCCGAATGCCAGCTCTGCTCCCTCCACAGGCGCGCAGTCCGTTTCCACAAACGCGAGGATATTGGGGTATTCTCGCTGCAACCGCCGCCGCTCCACGTCGTAGGGGCCGGGACTGCGCCACTTGTTCAAAACCACGATCACCGGCGAGCGCACTTCCTGTTCCCCCTCGCGATGGGAACCGTATTTCACCACATGGCTCAGCCAGTATTCCGCCTCCTCCATCTGCTGGCCGCCCCGTCCGTCGAGAACCACGAGATAGAGGCTGCGTTCGGTGAGAAAAAAACGGTGGGTCTCATGGGTGATCTCCTGCCCCGCGAAGTCCCAGAGATGCACCCGGACCTCGTCCTCCTGAGGACATTTCAACGTCCAGGGAACAATCTCGATTCCCGGCGTCTCCCCCTGCTCCTTGGAAAACACCTCCCCCCGCAACGCCCGGGAAACGGAGGTTTTGCCCGCCTCTCCCCGCCCGAGCAGCAGGAGTTTGACCTCATTGAGCGGCCGCTCCCCCTGCGCCAGCCGGGAAAAATAGAACTCCAGGATGTCCTTTGCTGGAGCGTGAGCTTTGTCGAGTTGGCTAACTTCGAATGCCTGCGGCCCGAGGATGGAAAGGGGAAGGTCTAGCGTGGGATTGTTGTGGAGGTATAGCGCGGAAAGACTGGCGCATTGCCCGATCTCCCGCGGGAGGGCGCTTAGTTGGTTGTGAGAGAGGTCAAGCTCGGAGAGCTTGGCGCATTGTCCCATCTCTGGAGGGATGGCGCTCAGTTGGTTGTTGGAGAGGGCAAGCTCGGAGAGACTGGCGCAATCTCCTATCTCTGGAGGGATGTAGCTTAGTTGGTTGTTGGAGAGGTATAGCACGGCGAGGCTGGGGCATTGCCAGATCTCCAGAGGGATGGTACTCAGTTGGTTCCTCCAGAGAGAAAGCCTGGAGAGATTGGAGCATTGCGCGATCTCCGAAGGGATGGTGCTCAGTTGGTTACGGGAAAGGAAAAGCCCGGAGAGCTGGGCGCATTGCCCAATCTCAGAA
Organism: Verrucomicrobiota bacterium; assembly: GCA_040386695.1. Lineage (GTDB taxonomy): Bacteria > Verrucomicrobiota > Verrucomicrobiia > Verrucomicrobiales > V1-33 > CAIZWU01. The sequence goes on along the minus strand of JAZKFB010000122.1, from coordinate 26,424 downwards.
GGAACGCTTCTAAGTTGATTTTTGGAGAGGTTAAGCAAGAAAAGACTGACGCATTGCCCGATCTCCGGAGGAACGGCGCTCAGCTGGTTGTTCTGGAGGAAAAGCTCGGAGAGACTGGCGCATTGCCCGATTTCCGGGGGAAGGCTGATCAGCCCCATTCCTTTCAGATCAAGTGTTGTTCCGTTCTCACGGGCGCAGGTGGTGATAAGCTCCAAGGCCGTGTCATAAGCCTGCTGTTCCGCTGGGGTCATGGGAGGAGGAGGAGGAGGCGTCATGGATTTCTCGCGGAGAGTAGGAAGGAAACAGACGGCTGGCAAGGTGTCTGAGTTTTCCGGACCGGGCGGCGGAGTCTCCATCGACGCCCATTCATCGCCGGCTGCCTCAAGCCGGACATTTCCCACTGCGGCGGGCGGTGAGCATTGCGCCTGTTTCAAGGGAATTTGGAGTGCGTGGAGCTTGCTCCCGCTTTGGCGAAGGAGGCTTGCCTCCGCCGGGGATTCGCCGCAAAGCCCGCGAATGACGTCCAGCTTGACCGGGCGCGGGACAAGTCCCGCTGGGGAAAGCGGTGACAAGTCACCGCAGTCCAAATTCCTTCCGCGTTAACCTTCCCCTTTATCCTTCGGCTTTATCCTCCGCTTTCGAATGGAGACGGGATCAGTCGAGGTAGAGGAACTCGTTGGAGCAGAGGAGGGCCTGGGCGTAGACGGCGAGGGCGGGGAGGCCGGGGCCGCCGAAGTCGGCGCTGGCCTGGGCGGTGACGATGCCGGTGGTGGTGTCGGTGATGACAGGGTCCCAGTTGAAGGAGTCGCTGTTGGGGTCGCCGTCGCAGTCGAGGATGAAGTCGAGGGTGTCGCCGGGTTCCAGCACCACCCGGTGGACGGCGGCCTCCACCTCCCCGGCGGGCGGGACGGGCCACAGGCCGAGGAGGCCTTTGCGGCTGTGGACAATGCCGGCGATGATGCCGCCGCTTTGCTTCGCGGGCAGCGAAACCTTCCCGCCGAGACGCACCGTGGCCGCTTCCGGCGCGGTCCAGCGGCGGATGACGGCGTGGGCGGCGTCGCCGCCGGGATGCCCGCTTTTGGGGTGCAGAATGAGATGGCCCAGGGCGGGATCCGGAAACTGCGCGGAGCCCGACCAGCGGTCCTTCTGGAAATAAGGGAACGGCGTGAAGGTCACTTTTCCCGCACGGGGATCAAACTGCCCCCAGCCATTCCGCCAGTCGGAACCGGTCTGGCGCGGCTGAGCCTGGAGATCCTTCAGGCAGGCCAAGCCGAGCTGGATCTCCTCCGCCTCCGGCTCGCGGGAGAGAATGGTGAGATAAAGCTGGCGGATGACAGCGGCGGGATCCGGCTGCTTGCCGGCGGCGGCGGCGAGGCGTTCGGCCTGGGCTTCGACGAACGGGCTGTTCATCATGAAAAGCGCCTGCTGGGGCACGGTGGTCTCAAAGCGTTTGGGCGCGGTGGCGTCGGGACTGGCGAGGTCGAAGGTGCGGAAAATTCCCGGGAGATTCTGCCGGTCAATGAGGCCGTAAAGCGTGCGCCGGGACTTCGCGCCGTCGGTGACCAGCTCCGTGCCGCGGCCGCCCATCGCGGGATCGAGGCCGCCGGAGACGGACAGCAGGGAATCCCGGAAGGCCTCAAAATCCAGCCGCCGCCGGTTCTGACGCCAGTGGAGGCGGTTTTCCGGATCCTTGGCCAGGGCGTCGGGCCGCGTCTGGCTGGACTGCTGCCAGGTGGTGGACAGGAGAATGTGGCGGATCAGTTTTTTCATGGACCACCCTTCGGCCATGAACCGGGCGGCGAGGTGATCCAGCAGCTCCGGATTGTCCGGCCGGGGAGTGCGCACTCCGAAATCCGACTGCGAATCCACCAGCGGCACGCCATACAGCCAGGCCCACACGCGGTTCACAAAAACGCGGGCGGTCAGGGGATTTTCGGCGGAGGCGATGTCCTGGGCCATTTCCAGACGGCCGCTGCCTTTGGTGAAATTCGGACGTTCACCTTCGGGCGACAGCGCCTCCAGAAAACGCCGCGGCACCTGCGGCCCGGGGCGTCCGGCATTGCCCCGCTGGAAAATCACGGGTTCCACCGGCTGCGGTTTGTCCACCATGACCATGGCCCGGGGCGGGGCGGCGGGGCTGGAGGCCTTGATCTGCTCGACCTCGGTTTTGAGGCGGTTCAGCTCATCGCGGTGACGGATGAAAAACGGCTGCCGCTGCTGATATGGAAACGCCAGATCGTAAAGCGGCCGGGGCGGCAGTTTCCGCGGATGCAGACGGCGGTAGGCCTGGAGCGCCGCCTCCTTCTCCGCGAGCGTTTTCTGATAAGCCCGGAGTTCCGGGGAATCCTCGGGTTCGCCCAGCAGGGGTTTCTCCTCGGGCTCCACGCTGCTGTTGAAGACGCCGTAGAGGGAATAGTAGTCGGCGGTGGGGATGGGGTCGAATTTGTGGTCGTGACAGCGGGCGCAGCTGACCGTCAGGCCCTGCGTGCCCCGGAACACAACGTCGATGCGGTCATCGATGATGTCCGGCTGGCTGTTCAGAAAACGGCGGCCGAGCGTGAGAAAACCCATCGCCGCCAGATCCGCCGGGTCCTTCGCCGCATCCGTGGTCAGGTCGGCGGCCATTTGTTTGATCAGAAACTGATCATACGGGAGGTCGCGGTTGAAAGCTCCCACCAGCCAGTCGCGGTAAGTGTAGGCATAGGCGTAACGCCGCTCCTCCTGGAAAACATAGCCTTTGGTGTCGGCGTAGCGGGCGAGGTCCATCCAGCGCCGCGCCCAGCGCTCGCCGAAGTGCGGCGAGGCCAGCAGGGAGTCCACCAGCTTCGGCCAGGCGTCCGGAGAGGCATCGCTCATGAATTTTCCGACGTCCGCGAAGGAGGGCGGCAGCCCGGTCAGGTCCATGAAAGCCCGGCGGATCAGCGCCGCCCGGTCCGCCACCGGGGAAAAGGTGAGATTCTCCTTCTCCAGCCGCGCCAGGACATAGGCGTCCATCGGCTGCCGCAGAAGGGAGGCGTCCTTCACCGCCGGAGCCGGGGGATCGGTCACCGGCTGGAACGCCCAGTGTTTCCGCCACGACGGCGGCACTTTGGCGGACGCGGTCTCCGCCGGCCATGGCAGGCCCTGGCGGATCCAGTCCTCCAGCGCCCCGATGGCGGCATCCGGCAGCTTGTCCGCCTTTTTCGGCATGGCCTCCACACCCTCCGCGTGACGCAGCGCTTTGATCAGCTTGCTCTGCTCCGGTTGCCCCGGCACCGCCACCGGGCCGTAATCGCCGCCTTTGAGCACGGCGGCGCGGGAGTCCAGGCGCAGGCCGTTCTGCTGTTTTTCCGCCCCGTGGCAGTCATAACAGTGCTCCGCCAGCACCGGGCGCACCCGGGTTTCAAAGTGCTGGAGCTGCTCCGGGGAAAATTCCTCCCCCCGGGCCGCCGCCGGAAGCAGGCAGCCGCAGCAGCAGGTGAGGAGCAGGGCACGGAGGGTGTCGCGATGGGGGAAACGGGGCATGGGGGGTTTAAAATCTCTACGCGCGCCGCGGACGGAAGTTTTCGGCCCGGAGCGTGAACCGGTCACCGGCGGCCTTGAAAGTCAGCGTGTGGCGGCGACAGCAGGCAGCGCCCGGCAGGAAAAAACCCCGCTGTTTTCCGGCGGGCGCGCACGGATTCTGTTTGCCGACGCTGATTCGTTCTCATTTTTCACCGTCCCCTTTCACCACCCTCTCATGAGTTCACGCCGTTCCGCTTCCGCCACCCCGACGCCCGCCCGGAAATCAGCCGCCAGACCCGGTAAATCCGGCGGATCTGCCGGATCGGTCCAATCTGCCGGCGGGGCGCTGCCGCCGGGGTTTTATCTGGGCATTGAAGGCGGCGGAACGCGGACCACGGCGCTGCTGGCGGACGAAAAAGGCGCGGCGCTGATGGAGGCGGAGTTTCCGCCCAGCAATCTGCACCTGCTTTCCGACCGCGAGCTGCAATGGCGGCTGAAGGAGATCGCGGCCCGGCTGCCGGTGCCTGTGAATGCGCTCACGGCGGTGGCCATTGGCCTCGCGGCGACACGTTCGGAGGCGGACCGCGACCGCATCCGGCGGGCGGCTTCGCGGGTTTTCCCGAAAATCCCCTGTTACGCCACCGACGATCTGGAAACCGCCCTGTGCACGGTGCCCGCCGCGCCCGGTGCCGCCGCCCGCGTGCTGGTGCTCAGCGGGACGGGGTCCTGCTGTTTCGGATTCGCCCCGGACGGACGGAAAGCCAAAGTCGGCGGGCGCGGCCACATCATCGGCGACCGGGGAAGCGCCACGGACATCGGCCTGCGGGCGTTGAAGGGACTGGTGGCTTATGCGGACCGCTCCGGGAAATGGCCGAAACTGGGCACGCTGATTCTGGATGCTCTGGCGCTGAATGTTCCCGACGACCTTATCGACTGGTCCATGCAGGCCGCCAAAATGGATCTGGCGGCCCTGGCGATTCCCGTTTTCCGTGCCGCCGCCCTGCGGGATTCCCTGGCCAGGCGCATTCTGGAGGACGCGGCCGAGGCGCTCGCCGCCGACGCCAACGCCTGCGCCGCGAAGCTGGCCAGTTCCTCAAAAACCGTCCAGTTTGTGCTCAATGGCGGCGTGCTTCTGAAAAATCCCGGCTTCTGCCGCGATGTCGCCAAACGTCTGAAAACAGCGTTTCCCGCCGCTGTGGTGGTTCCTCTGGCCAAATCCAGCGTCTGGGGCGCAGTGGCCCTGGCCCGGCAGATTCCCATCGCCCCACCGAAATCCCGCGCCGCCAGAAACAAAAAGGCCGCCGCTTCCGTCCTGGATGACGGCGATTCCACCGTGCCCGCCGCCCCCACCGGGTCGGTGGCCGATGGCGGCTCCTCCGGTTTCGAAATTCTGACCGCTCTGCGGGACTCCCCGACGGAACGGCGGAACCCGCGCTCACAGCACCTCGACACCATGCCGCTCCCGGAAGCCGTGGACCTCATGCTCGACGAGGAGGGCCGCGTGCCCGCCGCCATCGGCCAGGAGCGCGCCAGTCTGGTCCGCGTGATCGAAGCCGTTATCCACGCCTTCCAGAACGAGGGCAGCCTGTTTTACATCGGAGCCGGCACCAGCGGCCGCATGGGCGTCCTGGATGCCAGCGAATGCCCCCCGACGTTCCGCGCCCCCCGCGAGCAGGTGCAGGGCATCATCGCCGGCGGGCAGCGCGCGCTCTGGAGCGCCGTCGAGGGCGCGGAGGACGATGCCGCCGCCGGAGCCGACGCCATCCGCCACCGCAATGTTGGCCAAAACGACGTCCTCGTCGGCATCGCCGCCAGCGGCCGCACCCCTTATGTCTGGGGCGCTCTGGCGGAGGCCAAGGCGCGCGGGGCGGTCACGGTGATCCTGTGCTTCAACCCCGGTATTAAAAAGGTCCTGACGCAAAACCCGGACGCCTTCCAGCCTGACCACGTCATCGCCCCCGACCTCGGCCCGGAAGTGCTCACGGGCTCCACCCGCCTGAAAGCCGGCACCGCCACCAAGCAGGTGCTCAATCTGCTGACCACCCTCGCCATGAGCCGCTCCGGCAAGGTTGTGAGCAATCTGATGATTGACCTGAACCCCTCCAACGTGAAACTCCGCGACCGCGCCCAGCGCATCCTCAACGACCTGACCGGCTGCGGCCCGGAAGCGGCGAAAGCGGCGCTGGAGGCCTCCGGCTGGGTGGTGAAAACGGCTTACGAGGCCCTGAAAAAGAAGTAATGCTCCTGATCCCCTGACACAGACCGACCGCCGGAGCCAGCCGGTGGAGGTGTCGCAGACGGGAGCGGCCGTATAGCTCCAGGTGCCCGGATTCCGCGCCGCCGTGATGGGCCAGCCCGTCGGCTGCCTGCGGGCGAGCATCACAAAGCGGCGGGTGAGGGTCCGCGGGGAGAACCGGCACGCCTGCCGCGTGACGGTGGATTTTGCGGCGCTCAACAGGGCCGTTTACGGCGCAGAGTAATCCCCGCGAGACCGCCGACCATCAGGAGAGCGCCGGCCGGTTCCGGAACTGCGAAATTATCAAAAGTTATGGAATCGACAACATAATGCGAGTTGCAGTTCGCGTCATTCGTGAAATCTCCGAACTGGATGATGCCCGGAATTCTGCCGGCATCAAAAATCACGCCTGGGCGGCTCAGGGCCGGAACGGCCGTTCCCGCGACAATATCGGCATGAGGGGCATCAACAAAAACATCAAGATTTCCTCCACGGTAACGTATGGAGTATTCATGAAAAACGCTGGTGTCCACGTTGAAAACGGGACCCGTGTTATCGGTCCAAAGCAGCTTGCCGGGAGCAAATGTGACGCTGTTGGTGCGCTCGCTGAAGCCGCCCGCAAGCGCGGCGGGACTCAGCATGAATCCGCCATCGAGCTGGTTGTAGCTCGCGGAGACAAGCAGCATGTTAATGGAAAAAATGAATTCGGATTCTCCAGTGGTTCTGGAGTACTGATTTTGCGGGCTTGTCCGGTCGTCAACGCCTTCCGTGTTGAATTCGGTCGTTGTAAGACCAACAGTCACAACTGCTGGCCTGCCTTGAGCCAGCCGTGTCCACCCCTGGGCTTCAGGAGCGGCGCTGCCGTCATAAAGAGTGACCGGAACCGCCTTCGCGGCACTGCTCAAAAGATTGAACACGGCAAAACAGATAAATGGGAATAGGGGGAGTCTCATAGTTTGGTTATTGCGAGGCTGGGATTAGAAAGTTCTCCGGCTCCGGGGTCAAGAAGGTTTGAGGAGCCGGCGGTCACGGGGACACGGCTAAAATCCTCGTTGACCTGGAGACCGTCACGCCACACCGCCGGGGACACAAAAACCCCTCAGCCGTGAAGCCGAGGGGTCTGGAAATGGTTGCGGAAGCTGGATTTGAACCAGCGACACCAGGGTATGAGCCTGTCGAGCTGCCGGGCTGCTCTATCCCGCGCCGACATCATGCGCGCGAGTCGCTGAAGCGCAACTATCACCCCGCCACGCCACGCTCCCGGCAGCAGGCGTCCAGATCCCGCCGGCAAACCCGCCGCTTTCCGAGTGCCGGCCACCCGGTCAGTCCCCCGGCACACCGCGCGCGAGGCGGAGGTACCACTCGATGAGTTCCGGGCCGGTGAAGAGGTAAATGACGGCTCCGGCGGCGAGATAGGGGCCGAAGGGAATGCGGGACGCCCATTCACGGCGGCCCAGAAGGATGATGATCAGAGAGACGCAGGCCCCGATGATGGAGCCCCCGAAGAGGCTGAAAAGCACCGCCTTCCAGCCCAGGAAGGCCCCGGTGCAGGCCATCCAGTTGGCGTCACCCAGCCCCATGGCCTCGCGGGGCTGATCGACGGCGGTGCAGGTGCCGCTCATGTGCGGAATGTCCTCCAGCGGCGTGACCACCGTCTGGCCGGTGGCGAGAATCACGGTGACAGTGTCCTCGGAGATTTTCAGGGTGCAGGGTTCCTCATAAATCACCCCGCCGAGATTGGCGCGGGTCGTTTTGATGATAAGGCGGTCACTGGGGCGGCTGAAGATTTCGGACCACACCTCCTCCTGATCCCCGGCTTTGAGCACCGGCTCCGGGCTGCCCTCGACCTGGGAAACGGACCATTCCACCGCCGGATCAAACCGCAGCTTCAGCTTGCCGAACGCCAGCTTGCCCAGCTGGATGACGGTCCAGATGAGGGCATACCCGCCGGCCGCGCTGCCCAGGCTCTGCAGCAGCGTCAGCCAGCGCGGGCTGTCCATGTGCCAGTGATGGCCCGGCACCAGAAAGGCGTAACCGGGGATGACAAAACTGGCCACCAGCCCGGCGGCGGCCCCGCCCCACGTGATTTCGTGGGGGAGAATCTGGTGGTCGATGTCGATGTAGCTTCCCGCCACGCACAGCGACAGGAAGATAAAGGCCGCGAACACCTGCCAGTCCACGCCGAACCGCATCAGCGCGGCGGCGAACAGCAGGCCCGTGAACAGCTCCACGATCGGGTAGCGGGCGGAGATGGGTGCCCGGCACCGGGCGCAGCGGGCTCCCAGCATCAGCCACGACAGGATCGGGATATTATAATAAAACGGGATGTCCGCCTTGCAGAGCGGGCAGAAGGAGCGCCGGGGATGGTTGGTGGAGAGCCCCAGCGGCAGCCGGTAGATGACCACATTCAGATACGATCCCACGCAGCATCCGAACGCGAAGGCGGAAATGATCAGGAGCCAGTAAGTCTGGGGCGGCAGCAGCACGAGAGGCATGGCGGGAGTTTACCCGGCCAGCGCCAAGTGCAAGGTGCGGCAGTCCGAATCTGAAATCCGCAGGAGGAGGAGCGGATTTCGCGCTTTGCCGCCTGCTTGCCAACTCCTCCAATCTGTTCAAAACCTCTGCTCCCCGCGCTTGTGAAACTTTTCACAAAATCGCCTTGCCGCCCCTGCCCCGCCGCCGGATACATCGGGACACCCTTTTTCTTCGTCTCCTGCCCCATGACCCTGCCGCCCGCATTGCTCGCGAAGATTGACGAAGCGATCACGCATTATCCCGTATCGCCCCGGAGCGCCGTGCTGCCGCTGCTGCACCTGTTTCAGCATCACTTTGGATACATCCAGCCGGAAGCCGTGCATTATGTCGCGGAAAAGCTCGCGCTGGAGCCGATCCAGGTCCTGGAGGTCGTCACTTTTTACCCCGGCTTCCGCCAGACGGCTCCGGGAAAATACCATATCCGCGTCTGCCGCACCCTGTCCTGCGCCATGGCCGGCAGCTACGAGCTGATGGAAAGCCTCTGCCAGGCCACCGGCATTGACCGCTCCCACACGGATCATCATCACCCCATCGCCGTGAGTCCGGACGGGAAATTCAGCATCGAATTCGCCGAATGTCTCGCCTCCTGCGGATTCGGCCCCGTGTGCATGGTCAACGACGACTTCCACGAGGCTGTGGCTCCGGACAAAACCGCCGGGCTTCTGGCCAAATACCCCGGCTGAGACCGCGCCCGGCTCCGCTCCGGGAAAAAGACAATCCCGCCTCAGGACGGGCGGATGCGTGTTTGTGCGCGTGTTCTCCAAACCGCGCCGGGTTCTCCCGCAGCATGGAGACGTCACGGACAGGTATCTTCAAGGTTTGTTTTCGAACGGGTTCCAAAAGAACATTGTGGAGCCGCGCCAGCGCGCCAGGTTGGCAGCGCCCAGCCCCTCTGTTTCATGGACGCCCTCCACGTCAATCGGCCACGCCTTTGTGGATTCATCACGGTTTTGACCGTGATCGGATTCAGCCCCGGGCTGCTGGCGTGGACGCCGGGCACCGGGAATCCGGGAGCGGTGCAGGATTTCACGGTGGATCCCCTGAACCGGCGGGATGTGCTCTCCTTTTACAATTGCGTCCACGCGGCGTCGGAAAATTACCGGACGCGCATGGAATGGACAGGCAGTGTGGCGGCGGGCACGGCGGGGACGACCGGTGCGGTTTTCCGGGAGGATGTGCGGCGGCGCCTCAATTTCTACCGGGCTCTGACCGGGCTGCCGGCGGATATCGTCTTCGATCCCGTGAAAAACGGCAAGGCCCAGCAGGCGGCGCTGATGATGTCGCGCAACAACACCCTCAGTCATTCGCCTCCAGAGAGCTGGGAAGCGTGGACGCCGGAGGGGGCGGCGGCGGCGGGCGCCTCCAATCTGGCCCTGGGGAATTTCGGTCCCGGAGCCATTGATGCCTATCTGACCGATGACGGCGCGAATAATCTGCTCGTCGGACACCGCCGCTGGATTCTGTATTCAAAGGCTCAGAGCATGGGCACGGGGGATATTCCGGGAGAGGGCGACTATGCGGCGGCGAATGCCCTGTGGGTGCTCGGCGACTCCAAAACGGCCGCCGCGGGGCGTTTCACCGCCTGGCCGAATGAGGGATTTTCCCCTTTTCCCCTGATGCCGGAACGCTGGTCGCTGTCGCATCCGGAGGCGGATTTCGCGCAGGCGGCGGTGTCCATGACCATTGACGGCGTCAGCGTGGACACGGCCGTGGTCTCGCGCGCGGACAAAGGCTACGGGGACAACACCATCGTGTGGGAACCCCGGGGCCTGCCCGCCTCCATTGCCGGGGACACCGTCTGCACGGTCACGGTCTCCGGTATCGGCGGTCAGGGAATGCCGGCGGCCCACACTTATACGGTGAAGCTGTTTGATCCCGCCGTGCTGGGGGAGTCCATGACTATTTCCGGGACGGACACCCCGCCGGCCGCACCGGCGGGAGCGGTTTACACTTTCAACAGCATCGAACAGGCCGACGCTTACGAACTCCGCGTCTCCTCGGGCAGTTCCGCGCCCTGGACCGAGGGAGCCGAGGACATTCCCGCTCCGCGGATCACGCCGCGCACCACCGGCAGCTACCCGCTGCGCCAGACGGCGGTGAAACGCACCGGGACCCAGGCTTTCCATCTCGCGTTTCCCGATTTCAGCGACCAGAACTTCGAGGTGACGCGCGAGGTGAGGGTGTCCGCCTCCAGCCAGCTCCAGTGGTATGATCTGGGCCGTTTCGGAACGCCGGAGAGCACGCTGAGCGCCGAGGTTTCCACGGATTCCGGTAATACCTGGACTTCCCTTTTCAGCCGTCCCGGCACCGGTCTGAACAGCACTTCGTGGGACGCGGCGTTTATCAGCCGCTCCGTGAGCCTCGGCGCTTTGGCCGGAGAGATGGTGCGGGTGCGGTTCATTCTGCGCGGCAACGGAGCGGGCATCGTGAGATCCGTTTCCGAGAACGACGGGTTTTTCATTGATGACATCACCATCACGGATGCGGTGGAGCTGGTGGGCACCACCACCACGACGCTTCCCGGCACGGCCACCTCCTTCACGCTCAACGCCGGAACCGCCGGAGCCCCGCTGACCGGCGGCGCGTCCTATTTCCTGAGAATCCGGCCGAACGTCGGCACCCGGTGGTTTGGCGACAGCGCGCTCAAAACCGTGACTGCGGAAACACCCGCCGGTTCCGGCTATGCGGCGTGGGTGACGGCGCAGTATCCGGAGGTGACGGAGGGACCGGACGGGGATCACGATCACGACGGCATTCCCAACGGGGTGGAATACGGTTTTGGCCTGAATCCCGCCGTGCCCGATGCGTCCCCGGCCATTCCGGAGCCTGTGCTCACCTTGGAGGCCCTGACCGTCACCTACACCGCGCCCGCCACCGTCACCGGAGTGACCTACGGGGCGCAATGGACGGCGGATTTCGTGACCTGGAATGAAATCACCGACACCGGCACCGGAGGCGCCCACACCTTTTCCGTCCCCGCCGCCGGGCGCGACCGCCTGTTTTTCCGCCACCGTCTGGAGATCGCGCCGTGACGCGAAGCGCCGGATTCAGGATAAACCTGAATTCCGGAATGAGTTTGAACAGAAGGCCACAAAGGTCACAAAAAGAACTGTTTGTGTCTCAACGTCCGTTCACCTGCCGGGTGAGGACATCCGATGGGTGATTTTTTCCGCCAGTGACCAGCCTTGTGCTCCTCGTGTCCCTCTGTTCAAATTTCCATTTTACTTTGCAGGGTAAATGGAGGGTCCTACTTCGGGGGATCCTCTGTTTTCAAATGCTGTTCAATGAGCAGCGAGCAGGCGTCATCGCAGGCTTTGGCGGCGGCGTTCCCGGCCTGATTGCAGGCGGCGATGACGGCGAATCCTTTGGCCGGAGCCAGCCAGGCGACGAAGAAATTGGCGTTGTTGCTGCCGGTGTGGGTCAGACATTCGCCTCCCGCCCACGGACGTTCGGCGGTGACCCAGCCGCAGGCGTATTCACCGCCAAGGGCGGGCGTGTGCAGGGAAGTGTAGGTTTCCGCCTTCAGGATCGCCGGCTTTCCGGCGGCTCCCCGCAGGTGATCGGCGGCGAACCGCGCATAATTCGCCAGCGAGGCGTGAACCCGCCCGGCGGGTCCCATCGACGGCGGATTGTCCGAAAGGAGCCCGTTGTCCGGCAGCGGCTGGCCGCCGGTGTCGTGGGGCCAGGGCTGATCAGTTTTCCCGGGCGTGCCCACGGGGCCATAGCCGGCCGTCATTCCCAGTGGTTTGAACACCCGCAGTTCCATCAGCTCCTCCCAGTGTTTGCCGCCGAGCCTTTCGGCAATGTGGCCGGCGACGGTGTAGCCGACGTTGGAATATAAATACGCTTCCCCCGGCTTGACGGCGGCGCCTTCAGGAGCCGCCAGCCGCAGAATCTCCCCGCGCTGCTCCACCCGGGGCGCCACCAGCCAGGAAATCAGGTTCGCGGGCAGTCCCGACCGGTGTTCCAGCAGCTGCCGCACGGTGATCTCCCGCACGGCAGGGGCGGCGCCCCGGCAGTCCTTCGGCAGAAGTTTGCCCAGGGTGTCGTCCCATTTCAGCGCGCCGCTTTCCACAAACGTGGCCAGCAGGGTGGCCGTCATGGCTTTGGTCATGGAGCCGGTGTGCCACAGATCCCTCACGGTCACCGGCACCTGGGTGCCGGCTTTGCGCACCCCGGCGGCGGCGGAGCGCTGAAGGCCCTTGACCGTCACCAGCCCCGCTCCAAGCGCGGGCACGCGGTGCTTCAGGCGGATCTCATCCAGAGATTTGGCCAGTTCATCGGCCCCGGATGCGGATCCGGATTTGGCCGGCGGAGCGGCGAAACCCCGGGAGGCGAAGGGAGGCGGCAGCAGGCCGCTGCCCACGAGAGGAATAAACTGCCGGCGGTTCATCGAATAGGAAAAGTCAGGTTGAAAGCCGCTCTTTTCCCGGTTCCGGCCGGGAGGGCCGGTTCAGTTGACGAGCAGCTCGCTGTAATATTGCATGGCCACCTCCCGGCAGCGCCCATAAATTTTCGCGGCATCCCCCATGGTGAGAGCTTCAGCCACAAGGTCCGCGCAATGCCCGGCGGGCAGCTTGCGGATGGCGTATTTGACCAGCGGCAGCTGGGACACGGCCATGCTCAGTTCCGTGAATCCCAGGCCGACCATGAGCGGCGTGAGCACGATGTCGCCCGCCATTTCCCCGCACACGCCGGTCCAGATTCCGGCATTCCGCGCGGAGTCCGTGACATGCCGCAGCAGCCTCAGGATGGCGGGGTGGCAGGGCTGGTAAAGGTTGGCCACCAGCTCATTGCCCCGGTCCACGGCGATGGTGTACTGAATCAGGTCATTGGTCCCGATGCTGAAAAAATCGACCTCCTGCGCCAGGGTGTCGGCGGTGATGGCGGCGCTGGGAACCTCGATCATGGCTCCCGTTTCAATATCCTCGTCAAAGACCACTCCGGCGGCGCGCAGCTCATCCTTGCACTCGGCGAGAATTTCCCGGGCATCCCGCAGCTCCTGCCGGCAGGACACCATGGGGAACATCACCCGCACCTTGCCCACGGCGCTGGCGCGGAGAATGGCCCGGAGCTGGGTTTTGAAAATCCTCCGGCGGCTCAGGGAAACGCGGATGCCGCGCCAGCCCAGAAATGGATTCGCCTCCGCCAGACCGTCATGCAGGGCGTGCAGTTTGTCCCCGCCGATATCCAGGGTGCGGATGATCACGCCATCCGGACCGGCGGCGGCGGCGACCCGCGCGTAGTTTTCCGCCTGCTCGTCCTCGGTGGGCAGAGCGGTGCGGTTCAGGAAGAAAAACTCGGTGCGGTAAAGCCCCACTCCCTCCGCTCCCCACTCATTGACGGTCGTCATTTCGGACTCGAACTCAATATTGGCCGACAGCACGATGCGCACGCCGTCCACCGTCTCCGCCGGCAGATCCACCATATTGCGCAAATGACTGGCGAGAGCGGCTTTGCGGCGCCTGGTCGCGGAGTAAACGCTCAACGTCTCCTCCGAGGGATTGAGAATCAGCAGCCCGCCATAGCCATCAAGGAGGGCGTCCTGCCCGGTATGGAACCGCGTGGTGATGTCCGGCAGCCCCACCACGGCGGGAATGCCCATGGACCGAGCCATAATGGCGCTGTGACTGGTGTGACTCCCGCCTTCCGTGGCAAATCCAAGCACTGTCTTCCGGTCCATCATCGCGGTGTCGCTGGGAGTCAGTTCCGGGGACAGGAGAATGTGCGGCTGGGCCGGGGAATGCTCGGGATCCAGCCCCCGCAGATTCCGCACCACCCGCCGGGCCACGTCCTCAATGTCCACTGTGCGCTCCCGCAGATACTCATCGCCGATGCGTTTCAGGGTCTCCACGTATTTGGACATCACCCCGTAAAACGCCCCCTCCGCCCGCTGCGGGGTGTTGTTGAGCTGTTTGAAAACCTTGTCCAGCACCGACCGGTCCTCCAGCATCAGCATGTGGGCGTCAAAAATATCCGCGTCCGCCGCTCCGATCTCCTGGGCGATCCGGTCCCGCATGGTCTCCAGCTGCCGCCGGGTGGTCTCCAGGGCCGACTTCAGCCGGATGACCTCGCTCTCCACCTCATCCGCCGGGATTTCCTCCAGTTCCGGACGCTCAAAGACGTCCAGCGACAAATGCACCGGCCCGCGCGCGATTCCCGGCGAAACGCCGATGCCCACGAGAACGATCTCCTCCCCGCCTGTGCCTGAATGCTGAACCATGAATGAAAACGGGACCTAGGCGATACCCCCGGATTCTGCAAGAGCAGCAGTGAGGCCATGAACAGCAGCCAAAATCAGCCCCGAACCCTTCTTTTCCAGCTCTCTGGAAAAACAAGCGGCGGGCATGGAGAAACACGACAGCCAGGCCTCCCGACTGTCCAGCGGGTCCATCACTCCCGCTCCCGCTCCCGCCCCGCATCCACAATCTGCTCCCGCACACTCTCCGCGCTCGCGCGGAACGCCGCCGCCTCCGCCGCGTTCAGATTCGGGTAAAACACCCGCTCAATCCCCCGGCGTCCGATCACCGCCGGCAGGCTCAGGCAGACATCCCGCACGCCCAGAAAGCCGTCAATCCTCGTGGAGACCGGTAAAGTATGTTTCGTGTTCAGCGCCACCGCCTCCACAATCGCCGCCGCCGCCAGGGCGATGCCGAAATTGGTGTAGCCCTTCTGGGCGAAAATGGTGTGCCCCGCCCGGGCGGCGGCGGCAATCAGCTCCCGGCGGTGCGGCGTGTCCTCGATCGGCTCGCCGCCGGCCGTGGCGCAGCTCATGGCCGCGAACTGCGTGGGACCGTGCTCGCCCAATATATAAGCGCGCAGGTCATCGCTGTGGACTCCGACCTCCGCCGACAGCATCCGGCGGAACCTCGCGGAATCGATCAGGGTGCCCGTCCCCATCACCCGCGAAGCCGGCCAGCCGGTGATTTCCAGAGCGTAATGCGTGAGCACATCCACGGGATTCGACACCAGCAGCAGCACCGCGTCCGGCGAACCCGCCGCCAGCGGCGGCAGCAGCGACCTCAGCAGCTTCACATTCCCCGGCCCCAGCACCGCCCGGTGCGTCAGCACCGCCGGGGAGGGGACGGACGCGCACATCACGATGATATCCGACCCCGCCGCCGCCTCCACGCCGCCGGTCCGGATTTTGGCGGGCACGGGCACAAACGACTGGGCGTGCTCCAGATCCAGCACATCCCCCAGCACCGCCCGCTCATTGCGCCCCAGCAGCACCAGTTCCTGAACCACGCTTTTGCAGGTCAGCGCGAACGCCAGGGTGGATCCCACTTTTCCCATACCGGCAATCGTGACCTTCATGCCCGCAGCTTAAAAAGCGAATCCTGCCTGTCCAGCACCAGCAGCGGCCGCCGCCGCTCCACTGCTCCGTGATCCCCTCCGTCAAACCGCCCGTCGGCGGCCCCGGCCTCACGCCTCCTGCGGAGGCGGTGCCGGAGCCGGAGCGTCCGCGGTTTTCTGAAAAGCCGAGATAAACAGGAACGAGGCCGCCACACAGATGGCGGCGTCCGCGACATTGAAGGCCGGCCACTGCATGAATTTGAGATCAAAGGACAGGAAATCCACCACATACCCCCGGAACAGCCGGTCCGTCAGATTTCCGAAAATCCCGCTCAGCAGCAGCGCCACCGCCACCCGGCTCAACCGGGTCGGAAAGGCTCCCGTGCGGTAAAGCCACGCGATCAGCCCCACCGCCGCCAGGGACACGGCTCCGAAAATATAGTTCGCGTTCGCGGAACCATTGGCCATCCCGAAGGCCACCCCCGTGTTGTGCACCCGCACCAGATCAAAAAAGCCGGGAATGACCGTCCGGAAATCATGCCCGTAATCCGACGGCGCGGCGAACGTCCTCACCGTCCACTCCTTCGTGATCTGATCCAGAACGAAAAGCGGCAGCGTGAGGGAAAGAAGCAGAAAGCGCATGACAGCCGCCACCATCCCCCGAACCCCACCCCGCGGCAAGGGATGAAAGCCTCCCATCCCGTCCATCCACTCCGAAAAGCCGCAACCACGGAAAAGTTCTCACTGGTGTTTTGCTTCCCGCGCCGGACTCGGCTACCATGGCTGAATCTTTGCCCGGCATCCCTATGACGAAATCCGAAACCCCGCCCCTCACCGTCTGGCTTGTGGAGGACTACGCGCCCTTCCGCAACACCGTCTCCCGCCTGCTCAACAGCACCGACGGCATGGCCTGCACCCACATTTTCGCCACCGCCGAGGACGCGCTGCGCTCCCTCAAAACCCAGCCGAAACCGTCGGCCATCCTCGTGGATGTCGGCCTCCCCGGCATGAACGGCATCGAATTCCTCACCCAGGTCCGCGAGGTCGCCCCGGACACCCGGCTCATTATTCTGACGGCGTTTGAGGACGAGGACAAAATTTTCCGCGCCATCTGCGCCGGAGCCGCCGGCTACCTCCTCAAGAGCGCCGACGCCTCCCAGATCACCACCGCCATCCGCGAGGCCCGCGACGGCGGCGCCCCCATGAGCCCCAGCATCGCCCGCCGGGTGCTCGAAATGTTCGGCCGCATGGCCCCCGCCAAAACCGACTACGGCCTCAGCGACCGCGAGCAGCAGGTGCTCGACAAAATGGTCAGCGGCCTGACCAAGAAGGAGATCGCCGCCACCCTGGACATGAATTTCCACACTGTGGACGCCGCCCTGCGCAGCATTTACTCCAAGCTGGAGGTCAACACCCGCACCGGGGCCGTCGCCAAAGCCCTGAAGGAAAAACTGGTCTGAACAGGAATAATTCATCAGTCTTAAATTTCCGGTATCAGGCGCTTTTGGTTTGTGCGAACAATGCGGCGGCTTCCGGCCCTGCTGGATCGTTCCTGAATAGTAACCACGGCAAGGATTCGAATAAACCATCCACCCCCGCGTCACAGAACCGAATCATCCCGATTCCCATCCCCATTCGCCATTATGAAATCCAAAATCGCCACCGCTCTTGCAGGTTCCCTGCTCCTGTCCCTCGTTTCCTGCGCCTCCGGCCCCGACGCCCAGGTCGGAACGGTCGCCGGAGCCCTCGGCGGAGCTGCTGTCGGCGGCATCATCGGGCACCAGAGCGGACGCGGCCTTGAAGGCGCGGCCATCGGCGGCGCCCTCGGCGGCGTCGGCGGCAACATGGTCGGCAACGCCAGCGACCAGCGTAAAGCCCAGCGCTACTACGCTCCCCAGCCCCGCTACTACGCTCCCCAGCCCCAGCCCCGCTACTACGGCAACCCTTACTGAAATCACGGAGCCTCTCCAACCATCTCCCTTCCCGTCACACCCGCACCGGACGCTCCGGTGCGGGTGTTTTATTCCCCGCGTCTCTTCGTTTTCTTCGGTTCAAACTTCCCAGCCTTTCTTCCTGTCCTTCGCGCCCTTCTGTTCAAACTCCTTTTCCCCGCCTGTCCCCGTGTCCCGCCGGACTTCTCCCATTGCGGGCGCGCGGCGGCGCTGCCAGTAAAGGCGGTTCATGACCGCCGCCGAAGAAATCGCCCGCCGCCGCACCTTTGCCATCATCTCCCACCCGGATGCCGGGAAGACCACGCTCACGGAAAAGCTGCTCCTCTACGGCGGCGCCGTGCAGCTCGCCGGCAGCGTCACCGCCCGCAAAAACCAGCGCGCCACCACTTCCGACTGGATGGAGCTGGAACGCCAGCGCGGCATTTCCGTCAGCTCCACCGTCCTCCAGTTTGAATACGGCGGCTGCGTGGTCAATCTCCTCGACACCCCCGGCCACAAGGACTTTTCCGAGGACACCTACCGCGTGCTCACCGCCGTGGACGCCGCCATCATGGTCATCGACGCCGGCAAGGGCATTGAGTCCCAGACCCGCAAACTCTTCGAAGTCTGCCGCCGCCGGGGCGTGCCCATTTTCACGTTCATGAACAAAATGGACCGCCCCGCCCGCGAGCCCATGGAACTTCTGGATGAACTGGAGAACGTGCTCGGCATCGGAGCCTGCGCCATCAACTGGCCCCTCGGCCAGGGCACCTTCTTCCGCGGCGTTTACGACCGCCGGAAAAACGCGCTCCACACCTTCGAGCGCACCGCCCACGGCGCCTACCGCGCTCCGGAACTGGTCAGCGGCCTGACCGACCCCGCCGTCATCGCCAAAGTCGAGCCCGACGCCCTGGAGCAGGCGAAAATGGAACTCGAAATGCTGGAGGGCGCGGGTCACGAGTTCGACCACCGCGCCATCCTCGCCGGCTCCCTGACGCCCGTGTTTTTCGGCAGCGCCGCCAACAACTTCGGCGTCCAGCTCATGCTCGACGCCTTCCTCGAACTCGCCCCGCCCCCCGGCCCCCGCGAGGCCATCGGCAGCATCGAGGTCAAACCGGAGGACAAGGGCTTCTCCGGCTTCATCTTCAAGATCCAGGCCAACATGGATCCCCGTCACCGCGACCGCATCTACTTCGTCCGCATCGTCTCCGGAAAGTTCGAGCGCGACATGCAGGTCATCAACTCCCGCACCGGCAAAAACGTCCGCCTCTCCAACTCCCAGCGCGTCTTCGCCCAGGAGCGCGAGACCCTCAACGAAGCCTTCGCGGGCGATGTCATCGGCATCGTCGGCAACCACGACTTCGGCATCGGCGACACCCTCTCCGCCAAAGCCACCATCGTCTTTGACGAAATCCCGCGCTTCCCGCCGGAAGTCTTCGCCTACCTCCAGTCGCCCAACTCCAGCCAGTTCAAACGCTTCCGCGAAGGCCTCACCCAGCTCCTCCAGGAGGGCGTCATCCAGCAGTTCCTCACCCCCGGCTCCACCCAGCGAGTCCCCCTGCTCGGCGCCGTCGGCCCCCTCCAGTTCGAAGTCGTGCAATACCGGCTGCAAAGCGAATACAACGCCGAGTCCCGCCTCGACCCCAGCCCTTACGGCCACGTCCGCTGGGTCCGGCGCGACGACGGCACCAAGTGGCGCGACGACCTCAACATGCCCACCGGCACGGCGATCGCCCGTGACGGCGACGACCGCCCCGTCATCCTCTTCGCCGAAACCTGGTCCCTCAAATTCTTCACGGACCGCAACGAGGGCGTCGAACTCTCCGAACTCCCCTTCCCCATCGAAGCCGCGGTCTGAAGTTTCACCAAAGCCGGATTAAGGTGGTGCGGCACCGCTGGCCAATCCCGCCGGTGAAGGGCCCTCACTTTCCCGGGGAATACCGGCTGGCGTAGTGGATGGCGTTCATGCCGCTCTGATCCCGCCAGACGGAGACCAGCCAGGTCTCGCCCTCCCGGGGCCGCGCGCCCTGAAAAACGAAGCTGCGGCGGCCGGCTTTGAATTTTCCGGCGATGTCATGACGTCCCGGCCGGCCGGCCAGAAGCACGGCATCCGAAAGCTCCAGGGTGCTGCCATCCCTCATGCCGTTCTCCACCAGCGCCGACACCCGGCCCAGCCACACGGCCTGCACGGCATGGGCTTTCTCGGCCCGGACGGGATCGGACAGAATGCCGGACCGCTGGTTCTCCTCCACCAGTCCCTTCAGCATCCGGGCGATGGGCCCCAGGCGGGGGTCCTCCTGCAGGCGGCGCTCCACCTGGTAATGGCGGTTCACTTTCTCCAGCCAGATCACTCCGGCCAGCAGTCCCAGCGCGGCCACCGCGAGCACTCCCCAGCGGAACGCGGCCGCCTCCCAGAAAGGACTCAGGGCGGGGGCGGGAACGGAGGCGGCGGAGGCGCGTGCCATGCGGGGTCAGAGCGGGCGATGCGGAAGGGAATCCGGCTTGAGGATGAGGAAGCAGGCCGCATTCCGCCGCCGCCGGGGGAGGCTAGAAAGTCGTGTAGCTGCGGAATTCCGCAAGGCGTCCGGCGGCCTCGCCCGCCGTGAGCATGCCCAGGCGCTTCACGCCGAACTCCTCGCAGGTGAAGGACGCCAGCACGCTGCCGTAAACCACGGAGCGCGCCAGATCCGCAAACGTGATTTCCGCCGGACCCAGCGATGCCAGGTATCCGGCCATGCCGCCCGCGAAGGTGTCGCCGGCGCCGGTGGGATCGGAAACTTTCTGAAGCGGATAGGCGCAGGTGGTGAAGAAACCGCCGGGCCCGAAAAGCAGGGCTCCGTGCTCGCCTTTTTTCACGACCACATATTTTGGCCCCATTTCGCGCAGACGGTGACCGGCGGTGACCAGATTCCGCTCATCCATGAAAATGCGGGCCTCGTCCTCATTGATCACAAAAAGATCCACCCGTTTCATCAGCTCCTCCAGTCTGACCCGCGCGATATTGATCCACAGGTCCATGCTGTCGGCGATGACGAAGGGCCTGGCGGTCAGCTGGTTGAGCACGTCCAGCTGGTTGTCGGGGCTCATGTTCGCCAGCAGCACCACCTTCGCGGAGGCGGCATCCACCGTCAGCCGCGGATTGAACTTCTCCAGCACGTCGATGGACACGTCCAGCGTCTCGCGGTGGTTCATGTCATCATGATAACGGCCGGTCCAGCGGAAGGTGCGGCCCTCCACCACGTCCACATTCTCCAGATTGATCCCGCGGGAGGTCAGCAGGGTGCGGTGGGCCTCCGGAAAATCCGTGCCCACAATGGCGCAGAGCTGCACGCCGGCACCGCTCAGCGCCGCCGCCATGCCGGCATAGGCCGCGCTGCCGCCCAGCAGTTCGTTATGAATTTGGGACGTGGTGTGGATCGAATCCAGAGCGACCGTACCGGCGATGAGAACAGACATGAGTAAGGAAAAAAGGAAAAATAAAACCCGTCCAGCGGGCACGTCCCGCCTTAACGTGGCCCTTCCCGTCCTTCAACTCTTTTCCGCGGCCCCGGCGGCCGGCGGCGGCACGGGCCATCCGGCCACCTGTTGGAGCGGCTGAAACCGGACGGAAACGGCGCTCCGCTCAATGCAGCTCCGTCGGCACCATGTCCACGATCTTCTTGATGGCGTCGGCGGAGTGCTTGTTGGCCACGAGAAGGGCGTCAGCGGTCTGAACCACAATGAGGTCCTGAACCCCGAGCAGGGAAATATTCTGTCCGGCGGTGCTGAAGACGATGTTGCCGTGGGATTCGATGCGGGTCAGGGGCTGATTGGCGGCGTTCCCGTTTTCGTCGGTGGGCAGATATTTGCCGACGGAGATCCAGCTGCCGACATCATCCCAGTCAAAGCTGGCCTCGATGTTGAGCACGCGTTTGGCCTTCTCCATCAGGGCGTAATCGATGGAAATCTGCGGCAGGGTGCCGAACTGGGCGTCCAGCGTGGCTTTCAGGTCGCGGGTCTGGCGGACTTCCGCGACGAATTTGGCCAGTTCCGGACGGTGCTGGCTGAGTTCCGCGATGACGGCGGAGACGCTCCAGATGAACATGCCGGCATTCCACGAGAAATTACCCTGGCGCAGGAAGGTTTCCGCGAGATCGGGGTTTGGTTTTTCCCGGAAACGCTGCACCTCATACACCACCGTGTTCTCATCCAGCCCGGCGATCTGCGCCCGGCGGCCGCGCTCCACATAGCCGTAACTCGGACAGGCCCAGGTGGGCTTGATGCCGATGGTCACCAGCGCCTGGGTTTTCTGGGCGGTCTCCACAGCTCCGGCCATGCAGGCGCGGAACGCCTCCTCGTCCTGGATCAGCTGATCCGCCGGGAGCACCATCATCACAGCATTCACATCCCGCGCGGCCACCCAGCCGATGCCGAGGGCGATGGCGGGGGCGGTGTCGCGTTTGGCGGGCTCGCAGAGGATATTCTCCGCCGGCAGGGCATCGCCCAGGATGGCCCGCACCCCGGCTTCCTGCTCCCGGTTGGTGAGAATGAGGATGTTCTCTCGGGGAACCAGTCCGTCCAGACGCCTCAGGGCGTGCTCCAGCAGGGTGGAATCCCCGAAAAGTTTCAGCAGTTGCTTGGGCCGGGTGTCCCGGCTGAGAGGCCAGAACCGGCGGCCGCTGCCGCCGGCGAGAATCACTGCGTAGGTGCTGGTGGGTGTCATGTCTGTGGAGGAAAAAGTGGGATGGTGGTCGGCTTTGGTGCATGGCCTGACACCTCTTTGCAATGATGAAAATCACGGCCTGTCAGCGGGGCCTGTCAGCGGCGGGAGGTTTCCGGGGAAAAATTATTGCGGGGAAATCCGCTGATCCAGCTTGCGGCCCCCTTCAAAACTGGTATCGCTGCCGCCCTCCCGGAGCCCGCTTTTTCCTTTTTTATCATTCCCATGCCCAGCAGCATTCCCCGCGTCAATATCCTTGGCGTCGGCCTGAGCGCCATCAACCTGCGCACGGCGGGTGATGCCATCCATGAAGCCATCGCGGAACGCCGTAAAGGCTATGTCTGCGTGACCGGCGTGCATGGGGTGACGGAGGCGCAGGACGATCCCGCTTTCCGGGAAATCCTGAATCATTCCTTCCTGACCACTCCCGACGGCATGCCCATGGTCTGGTGCGGCTGGAAGGAGGGGCGGAAGGACATGGACCGCGTTTATGGGCCGGATCTGATGCTTCAGGTGTTTGAGGAGGGCGTGGAGCGCGGCGTGCGGCATTTTTTTTACGGCGGCCGTGAGGGCGTGGCGGAGCTGCTGAAGCAGAAACTGGAGGCGAAATTCCCCGGCGTGATCATCACCGGCTGTTACACGCCGCCTTTCCGGGCCTTGAACGATGAGGAGCGCGCGGCTCTGCGGGAGCGGGTGCGGGAGGAGAAACCGGACATCATCTGGGTGGGCCTGAGCACTCCCAAGCAGGAGCGCTTCATGGCGGAATATCTGCCGCTGCTGGACACCACGCTGATGTTCGGCGTGGGGGCGGCTTTCGATTTTCACGCGGGCATGGTGCCGCAGGCTCCACGCTGGATGCAGCGCTCCGGCCTGGAGTGGTTTTACCGTCTCACCAAGGAGCCGCGCCGTCTGTGGCGCCGCTATCTGATCAACAATCCGCTTTTCATCGGCCGTATTTTCCTCCAATGGACAGGCCTCCGGAACTATCCGGCCCCGGTTCCGCGGAGCTGATCCGCCGGATTTATCCCCTGCAATTCCCTTAAATTCCTAATTATGAGTCTGAAACACGAATCTGTGCTGATCGCCGGCGGCGGTGGTTTTATCGGCGGCCATCTCGTCGCCCGCATGAAGGAGCTGGGTTACAGCAACATCCGCAGTGTGGACCGGCGCCCGCTGGAGGAGTGGTATCAGGTTCACGAGGGCGTGGAGAATATTTCCGCCGACCTCACCCTCCTCGACGAGTGCCACCGCGCCGCCAAAGGGATGCAGCATATTTACATGCTGGCCGCCGACATGGGCGGGATGGGCTTTATTGAAAACAACAAGGCGCTGTGCATGCTCAGCGTTCTGACCAGCACCCACATGCTGATGGCCGCGCGCGACGCCGGCACCGAGCGCCTGTTCTACTCCTCCAGCGCCTGCGTTTACAATGCCGACAAGCAGCGGGACGAGAATGTGATCCCCCTGCGCGAGGCGGACGCCTACCCCGCGATGCCCGAGGACGGCTACGGCTGGGAAAAACTCTTCAGCGAGCGCATGTGCCGCCACTTCCGCGAGGATTTCGGCCTCCAGACCCGCGTCGCCCGCTACCACAACGTTTATGGCCCCTGGGGCACCTGGGACGGCGGCCGTGAGAAGGCGCCCGCCGCCGTCTGCCGCAAGGTGATCCAGGCCAAACTCAGCGGAAAGCATGAGATTGAAATCTGGGGCGACGGCCACCAGACCCGCAGTTTCATGTATATCGACGACTGCCTCAAAGGCACGCAGATGTTCCTGGAAAACGATGTCATCGAGCCCCTCAACCTCGGCAGCGATGAAATCGTGACCATCAACGGCCTCGTGGACATCGTCGAGGACATCGCCGGCGTGAAACTCAACCGGAGCTACAACCTCAGCGCCCCCAAAGGCGTGAATGGCCGCAACAGCGACAACACCCTGATCAAAGAGCACTTCAACTGGGCTCCGGAAGTGAAGCTGCGTGACGGTCTCGAAAAAACCTACGCCTGGATTTACGACCAGATCGTGACCGGCGCCAAAACCAAATAGGTTCCGGTTTTCCACATCCGCTGATTTTCATCCTCCTCAAAGCCCGCCAGTCCTTTCTGGCGGGCTTTTTTGCGGCTGGAAGTCCGGATTGCTGAGGGGGGAGCCCCAAAAAGCTGCCATTTAATTTTTTCGTCACCTCTGCGGCATTGGCGGAAATTATCCCCGGAACAGGTTTTCTTTTTGCTCCCGCGGCCGGAAAGACGCTATGCTTCCGCTCCATGGAAGTCACTGTTGTTGATCATCCCGTGGTCCAGGACCGTCTGGCGCGCCTTCGCCACCGGGACACGCCTCCCGACGGATTCCGCCGCGCGGTGCATGAGATCGCGATGCTCATGGCCTTCGAAGCCACCCGGAATCTGGGCGTGAGGACGGAGAGCATTCCCACCCCCGTCGCCCAGGCGGAGGTGAAAGTGCTGGCCCGGCCGGTGGTCGTGGTGCCCATCCTGCGGGCGGGCCTTGGCATGCTGCAGGGTATTCTCTGCCTGCTGCCGGAGGCGCTGATCGGCCATATCGGCATGGCCCGGAATGAGGAGACGCACCGCCCGGAGAGCTATTTTCTCAAGCTGCCGCCCGGCCTGGAGAATGCGGACGTTCTGCTCATCGACCCCATGCTGGCCACCGGGCACAGCGGAGCCGCCGCCGCCGCCAAACTGCGCGAGGCCGGCGCGCGGAGCATTTCCTTTGTCAGCATCCTCGCCACTCCCGAGGGCATCGCGGTTTTCCGGAAAGCCCATCCGGATATCCCCATTTTCACCGCCGCCATTGATGACGGACTCACCTCCTGCGCCTACATCACGCCCGGGCTGGGGGATGCCGGGGACCGGTATTTCGGCACTCTGTGAGCCGACGGTTTTCCGGAGGCCGGAGCGGCGGCGGCAGGAAGCCCGGGATCAGGTCATTGCCGGGTTTTATCAATCTCCGCGCCCCGTGGCCCGGGCCGGTTCGGGGAATCCTGACCCGGGAATGAAGAAGAGCGCGGCCAATTCCGCTCTGATGGCGTTCCCTTTCCTGAACTCCATTACGCGTTTTCGTTTCCGGAATGGCGTGTTTTTCATGAATTTCCCATCAGGGAATGCGTGACAACCCGCCGGATTCCGCTGAATATTCCTCCAGCCCCTCCCGTCCACCCCCCGCCATGAACTCCCTGCTGAAACTGATGCTCAAGCCCGCCCTCGCCCTCGGCGTGGTTCTCACCCTTCCCTCCTGCGAAACCCTTCCGGGAGCTTACGGCGAATACGACGGCGATCCCGGCGGTGGCGGCACCAGTTATTACAGCGGCGGCGGCGGTTATGTCTCCCGGCCTTATTACGGCAGCGGTTACGGCGGGGGATATTACAGCAGCGACTACTACCGCCGCACCGGGGACCGCGGGCGCTACGACCGGGATTACAACCGCAACGACCATCGGAATGACCACGATTACCGGGACAACCGCAACGATTATGACCGCCGGAAAAGCGGCGGCGGCGGCAACAGCGATGATATCCGTCTGACAAAATTCCGGGAGGACGGCAAGGCCGGGGATCTTCCCAAGGGTTATCACAGCAAGGAATGGTTCAAGGAACGAAATTACAGCCTCAGCGAGAATGACTACAAAACCCGCAGCGGGGAGGCGCGCGGCCACGCCAATGATTCGAAGAAAGGCAAGGATGATGACAAAGGCGGCCGCGGCAAAAAACGCTGAATCCGGAACCGGAACCCGCCGCGCGGAAACCGCCTTCAGGCGCGCTCCGGCCTTTTCAGCATGAGTCCTTCTCCGCTTTGCGCCAGCGCCTCCGGTGGCCCTGGACATCCCTGAAATCACCGGGACCGGAGCCATTCCCGCCGCCACCGGCCTGCTCCCGCCGCCAGTCCGGAGGCTGTGGACGCGGCCGGTTTTTCCTCAGCCATGCTGGCCCGTCAGCGGATCAGCCCCCGCTGCCGGGCAATGGCATCGCTCCGCCCCACACCCGCACGGCGCTGGTCCGGGACGCATCCGGCTGGCGGAGCATCCGCCCATCGGGGAGCTTCAGACGACCCTGGTCCGGGCCGTTGTCATCGGGCTGCCGGGGGATACAGTAATTCGACTTTGGAAAATGGAGGAAATCACCGGGCTGGAAGCCCGATGGCCGCGCAGACTGGAAGCAAGAGTGTTCGGCATGGGTGGTGCTGCGCTCAGGAAACCGTTTTTAACCAGGCCCGTGGGCTTTCGCGTGATT
>JAZKFB010000121.1:0-19469 GCA_040386695.1 Verrucomicrobiota bacterium | reverse complement strand
CTCAAACACCCCAAGCCTGACCGCCACTTTTACAGAATAACATTTGCACGGCCTCTGGTCAAAAGAGGGACAAGCCGTCATACTGCCGCGAATTTACCGCAATCCATGCATTTTCTTCTCCCCACTGTCGGCACGGATGGCGATGTGCTGCCTTATGTCCGCCTGGGAAAGGAACTGCGGCGGCGCGGGCACGGGGTCACCCTGGTGGCGGCGGAGCCGTATGAACCGCTGGCCGTGCGGAATGGCCTGGCTTTCGGGATGCTGGTTTCCGGTGTTGAGAACGCCGCTCTTTTTGAAAACCCGGATTTCTGGAATCCGCTCAAAAGCGCTCCTCTGGCCGCCCGCTGGGGGATGCGGTTCCTGGAAAGGCAGTATGCGCTGATTTCCGGACTGATCCGTGAGAACACGGTGATCATCGCCAATCCGGGCCTTCTGGCGGCTCCGCTGGCGGCGGAAAAACGGGGAGTTCCGCTGGTCAGCCTGGTTCTTCAGCCCTGGATGATCCCCAGCGCGGCCGCTCCGCCGATTATGCCGGGGCTGGCCTTTTTGCGGTCCGCGCCCTGGCCTTTCTGGAAACTGTTCTGGCGGGGACTGGATTTTGGAGTGGATCTGCTGATTGGACAGGAGCTGAACCGGCTGCGGAACTCGCTGGGGATGAAGCCGGCACGGCGCATTCTTCATCACTGGCTGTCCCGGGGACTGGCGATGGGGATGTTTCCCGGCTGGTATGGTGAGCCTCAGACCGATTGGCCAAAGCAGCTCAAGCTTACAGGATTTCCGCTGGGCGGCGGAGAGAACTCTGGAGAGCTGCCGGTGGAACTGCTGGAGTTTATCCGGAGCGGGCCGGCGCCGGTGGTGTTCACGTTCGGAACGGGCATGGCGCAGCCGGGCCGGCAGTTCCGCGCCGCGCTGGAGGCCTGCGCGATGGCGGGATTCCGGGGTATTTTTCTGACCAAATATCCGGACCAGCTGCCGGCCCCTTTGCCGCCCTCCATTTTTTCCTGCGCTTTTTCACCTTTTGAACAGCTTTTCCCTCTCTGTGCGGCGGTGGTTCATCACGGTGGCATCGGTACGGCGGCCGTCGCGATGGCGGCCGGAGTGCCGCAGCTGGTGTGGCCCATCTGTTTTGATCAGGCTGACAATGGAGACCGCCTGAGAAAGCTCGGCATCGGTGACTGCCTGTCCGGTCGCCGGGTGACGGGGAAATCGCTGGCGCGCCGCGTGCGGGCGCTGATGAGCCCTGAAGTCAAAGCACGCTGCGAAGCCATCCGGATGAAACTCGATAACACGGATGGTCTGGCCCGCGCGGCTGATGAGGTGGAGGCCTTTGCCGCCGCGCGAATCGGAATCCCGGGGCGGTATTAAAGTCTGCCTTTCAGGATTCAAACCGCTTCGGAATGCCTTCCGAAGACGCCGTTTGAGGTTCCAGGTGCCCCGGAACGCATTCCAGGTGCCTCGGAACCCATTCCAGGCGCATCGGAACCCGTTCCAAGTGCATCGGAACCCGTTCCAGGTGCCTCGGGGCCCGTTCAAAGTGCATCGGAATCCGTTCCAAGCATTTTGCCATTTATCCGGAGAAACTTGGGAGGCAGTTCCGGGTCTTCGCTTGGGAAGCCGGGGGTTCCGGCGGGCTTTTTTGAGACGCGCGCCGGGGAAACAGGCGGGTCGTTGCTGGTTGGGACCCGGGGCGGGGGAGTTTCAGCCCGGGCACAGCACCAGGACCCAGTCCTGGGAGTCGGGCGCGTGAAAGGAGAGACGGGTTCCGCCCTCGGGGGAGAAACCGGGTTCCGCTTGGCCGGTGCGCGGGTTGAACCAGCAGGCTGTCCGTTTTCCGGGAGCAGGGGGGAGATCGAGGGTGACGGCTCCTCCGTGGGGCAAATACGCGAGCAGGTGGCCCTCCCTGTCCGCCAGAGCGAGGGCGGAATCATCGCCGGAGACGCCGTCAAAGGGCTGCATGTTCCGGAAGGGCAGGGTGGTGACCAGACGGTAAAGCGCGCCGAGCTGCGCCGCCGCGCCCTCATCCTTGACCTGAAAAGTGTAGTGGTTCGGCGCGTCGATGCGGTTCCAGCGGCGCGCGGGCCGGAAAGCGGCTGAATTCCGGCAGGAGCTTGAGGGTCATGGGCGGGCGACTTTCTGCTGACTCTGGACTCTATACGGGAGGCCTGGCGCCGCTGTTCGGCCAACTTTCCTGGTGCCGGGTTCAGGAAAACGGGGACGGGTTTATCCTCGGCTTCAAAGGCACGCCCACATCAGGGAACTGGTTGCTGAAAGGCTCCAGTAATCCAGGGCCATCAACACGGACATGATTTCAAAGACGACCCTGACGGAGGGTATTCCGGGAGCCTGCCGGGCCGTCGTGGATATTTCCGGTGCGGGGTCGAGGTATTTCCTGCGGCTGGAGCACGATTGAAACCGGACCCACCTGCCCGGCTTCAGGAAAAGCAGCGGACTATTCCAGCTGCACGCGGAGATCGGGGATGGATTTGGCGAATTTGGCGGCTTCGCCGGGGGTGACGCGGGTTTTCCAGAGAAAGACCTGACGCAGTTTCCGCAGACCGGTGAGGGAGGTCAGGGCGGTGTCGCTGACGTTGGTGCTGTGGAGATTGAGATAATTCAGGTTCGCGAGCCCTTTGAGTTTGGCGATGCCGGCGTCGCTGACGGCGGTGTCGTTGAGTTTCAGCCACGTGAGGCGGGGGAAGCGGGCGACAGTGGTGAGGGCCTCGTCCGTGATTTTGGTCTCACTGAGGTCGAGTTCCGCGATATTTCCGGAAATGGCGGCCAGTTCCGCGACTTCCTTGTCCCCCACGGCCCCGGCCCCGGAAATCCACTCAATGCGGAGCAGCGGACTGTCCTTGACGATGGGGGTGACCAAAGCTCCGAGACTGGCGATTTTAGCCTTGGCGGCCTCCGGAGCGACGGTGGCTCCGGAGGCCAGTGGGTCCACGGATTTGGGGGCGGCTTTGGCGGCAACAGGCGCGCCGCTGTCGGTTCCCTTCCAGCCGCCGAAGTCCGCGCCGTCGATGATCCATTGTTTGATCAGCTCGCTCTCGTTGAAACTGAGGGGTTTGCCTTTGCCTTTGGGCGGCATGGCGTCCTCATGGTCGAGCGGCAGGAGAATGCGCTGGTAGATGGAGCTTTTATCGGGATCGCCCGCCACCACGGCGTCGCCGTCGTTGCCGCCTTTCATGATGCCCCCCGCACCGTCGAGCCGCAGTTTTCCCTTGGGCTCGATCAGCTTGCCGGCGTTGTCCTTGTGCGGGGCGCGGTGGCAATCGACACAGTTTTTCGCCAGCACCGGCCAGATTTCGGTGCGGAAATTCACGGCCGCAGGCGCGGCGGCGGCGGTCAGCAGCAGAAGCGCGGTGGAGGACAGGAAGTTCATGTGTGGGGATAAACGGGAGGGTGACAGAACAAGTAAGCTGTGTCAGTCGCCAAAGCGGGGGGAACGTGGAAACGGAATGGCGGGTTCGAGTCACGGAAAGCGCCGACGACAGGGCAGCCCCGGCTGGTTGGCAGCAGCACCTTGTTCGAGTTTAATCGTATTAATGATGAAGTGGCGAGGCAGGAATTCATCTGTGCAGCAGCCGTCGTGGCCAAAGATATGCGCCTGTAGCAACTGCTGCGGCAGATGCAAGAATTTGAAGCCAATAAAGGCGGAGTAAAAAAGGGAAAAACTCGTAAAAATGTTCTGATTGTGTCTGAGGTCCTTTTGACCATGCTCCCCAATTTGTGTTGTTGGTCCAGCCCCAGGCGAACAATATCATAAACCCAAGACACACAATCGGTCCAAGAATAAGCAATGCCGCAACGGTTGCTCGAATACGCTGGCAGGTGCTTGTGGTCATGCGTGGAATCTGGACTGAGCCGAACATTTTTGCCGCTTTAAAGCAAAACCGGAACGGGACGGCTGTCCGGCACGGATCCGGCACGGATCCGGCACGGGTCAGGCAGGCTCAGATAATAAGCCACAGCCAAGATCAGGCGAACAGGGAAGTCACCGCCTTGCCCTTGTCGGCCACCGTGAAGGGACGGCCGCTGGGGGAGATGACGACCTGCTCCACCGGCAGGCCGAGGGAATGGGCGATGGTGGCGTTGAGATCCATCGGAGTGGTCGGGTTTTCAATCACCTTGCTGCCATTGGCGTCGGTTTTGCCGTAGGTCTGACCGCCTTTGACGCCGCCGCCGGCGATGACGCAGGAGAAGGCTTTGGGGTAGTGGTCGCGACCGTCCTGGTGCTCGGAGATGATTTCCGGAGTGCGGCCGAATTCCGTGCCGACGACGACGAGGGTTTCCTCCAGAAGGCCGCGGCGGTTCAGGTCGGCCAGCAGGGCGCTGAGGCCGTCATCAAGGTCTTTGCAGCGGGCGGGGACGGCGGTGAAGTTGTCGTAGTGCGTGTCCCAGCCACCGTGGGTCACCTGGATGAAGCGCACGCCGTGCTCGACGAGACGGCGGGCGAGGAGACATCCCTGGGCGAAGCGGCTGGGGCCGTAGAATTCCTTCACTTCGGTCGGCTCCTTGCCGAGATCGAAAGCTTTCAGGTCCTCCGAGCGCATGATGCGCAGGGCGTCGGTGTAAAGGCCCTCGTGGTCACGGATGGCGGAACTGTTGACCTGGGTGTGGAACTGCTTGTTCAGCGAGTCGGCCAGCTTCAGACGTTTGGTGAAATCCTCGTCGCTGATGGAGCCGGGCTTGATGCTGTCCTGGAGGCCGGAATTGGGATCGCCGATGGGCACCCCGGCGAATTTGGCGCCCATGAAGCCGCCGTTCACCAGATTCGGATCACCGCTGATGGAGACAAAACCGGGGATGTTGCTGTTCCGCTTGCCCGCCAGGCGCATGACCCAGGAGCCCATCGCGGGATGCACAATGGTGCCGCGCATGGTGTAGCTGCGCTCCAGGAGGTATTGTCCCTGCTCGTGCGCGCCCTGAGTGGTGTTCATGCCGTTCATCAGCACCATGTGGTGCATCTGTTTGGCGGATTTGGGCAGGTTTTCGGAGAGTTTGATGCCGGAGACGCTGGTGTCGATGATCTTGGTATCGCCCATCACGGTGTCATTTCCGGGCTTCACATCCCAGGTGTCCAGATGGCTCATGCCGCCGGCCATCATGAGGAAGATCACGCTTTTGGCGGCGCGGGGACGGTTTGGGACAAAGTCCGCCGCCGAGGCCACGGAGCTGCCAAACATGGGGGCCAGCGAGATGCCGAAGGCGGATTTCGCCATTTTGATCATCAGCTCGCGGCGGGTGAATTCGTCGGCGTTGTGGAATCTCATAAGATGGGAGGAGGAAGGTGAAAGGGTTCAGGTTTCAGGGTTCAGGAAGAGGGGCGCGGCGGCTGGAGCCTGAACCCTGAAACCTGAGCCCTTTTACCTTCTTGATTAGAGAATGAAGATGAACTCGTTGGAGTTGAGGAGCGCGTAGAGAATATTTTTGATGCCGTCGCGGCCTTTTTTGGCTTCGGGAACCATCAGGTCCAGTTCAGCGGGGCTGGGCTGGCGGCTGAGCACGGTGAGGAACGCGGCTTTCACCTTGTCCTCGGGCGTGGTGGCGGCGTCGATAGCTTTGTAAATCACCGCTTTGCTGTCGCCGATGATTTTCTTCTCCACGTGACCGTTGATCAGCGAAAGCACCTGGGTGACGTCGGAATCCGTGGAGCCGCCTTCAATGACCTCGCGGCTGCTCTGGCCGAACTTGCGGAGGAAGTGGTCGGGGGGCGTGGGGGAGGACAGCTCGTAGGAGCGGAGCAGCTCCTTGGGATAAGCGGCCCATTTGGCGGGATCGCTCATCATGCCGGCGTTTTTGCTGTCGGCCATCATGCTGGTGTCCGTGGAGGTCATCATCATCATGGAGCCGTCGTCCTTTTTGCCCTTGGTTTTGATCTCCTTGGCCATCTTCTCCACCCAGGCGTTCATGGTTTTAATGTCGCCTTTGGCCAGTTCCTCCCAGATATCATAAGCGCTCTGGCCAATGACCTGACCGTAAACCACCGCCACCGGGCTGAGGGCGCTTCCTTTCCGGAAATCGAGATCCGGCACCACCAGGGTGGCCATGGAATCCCACACCTGCTCCGCGTCCATGCGGCGGACGGCCCGGCCGTTGAAGGCGTAGGGCATTTTCGGGTCCACCGCCGAAGGATTGGTTCCGAGGGCGTAGGCGCGGCTGTTGAAGATGACTTTCTGGAAGGCTTTCAGATCGTAGTTCAGCTCTTTCATCATCGTCTGGAGGTAAGCCATGACCTCCGGATTGCTGACCACGGTGCCGGTCGGGTTTTCCTTGGAAACCTCCACGTATTTATCCACCGGCTCAAAAAGACCGATGCCCATCACTTTTTTCCACATGCGGTTGGCGATGAGGAGGGTGAAGCGGGGATTCTCCGGGCTGGTCGTCCATTTGGCGAACTTCTCGCGGGCGTCGTCGATGCTTTCCCGGCGGGTGTTGGCGGCTCCGGGGAAGACGGATTTGGCGCGGACCATCTCCGCCGGCTTGCCGCCCTTGCCTTTGAAATCCATCGGCAGCTTGATGATGCCATCGCCTCCGCCGCTGACGCCGAAGTCGTAAATGTTGTCGTAGAGCCAGCGGTAAAGATCGCGGCGCAGGCGGTCCTCCTCGGCGTTTTTGCCGTTATATTTCTCGTTGGCGTATTTGGCGCGCTCATCCCGGTGGCCGGTTTCCAGGCCGTGGGTGAAGGCCGACATTTCATAAAAATCGAGCTGCTTCCACTTGTCGTAGGGGTGGTCGTGGCACTGCGCGCACTCGATGTGGGTGCCGAGGAAAATGCGCGTGGTGTTGGCCATGTTGTCGAGCGGCATGCCGCGGTCGCGCTCGAAGTAACCGACGGCCCCTTTGCCCGGCTCCCAGCCGTCACCGTTGGTGGTCAGCAGCTCGTAGGTGAATTTGTCGTAAGGCTTGTTGGTGACCACGCTCTCCCGGATCCAGCGGAGATAAGGCACGCCGCTGCGGGTGCCGTCCGTGCCCAGACGGCTGGTGGCGCGCAGAAGGTCGAGATAGTAATTGTACATCTGGCCGACGTAGCCCTCCGAATTCATCAGAGTGTCCACCAGTTTGGCGCGCTTGTCGGGGGAGGCGTCGTTCAGAAAAGCGTTGGCCTCGTCAAAAGTCGGAATGCGGCCGATGGCGTCGAGGTAAATGCGGCGCATCCAGCGGGAGTCCTCCACGGCGGGCAGGGGCTTGATGCCCTTTTTCTGAAAATCGGCTCCGAGTTTTTTATCGATCTCAAAGGCCGCTTTTTTGATATAGGCGGGATCGTTGCCGAGATCAGCCGTTTTTTTGGCCAGCTGCGCGGAGGCGGCGCCGGCAAAGGCGAAAACCGCCGTTCCAAGGCAGGCGGCACGCAGAAAAAGAGAAAAGGTGACCCGGATCATGGTGGAGGAAGGGTGGGACTGATACAAAAACGAACGATGGGAACCCGGCATTAGAGAACAAGCTGCCCATTAATGCCAGAAAAAAGCCATTACGCACCTGTGTCTTCGGGGATTCCCTTAGTCCGCGCTTCCGGTAAATCCGGTGTAACTGACTCAAAATAACGATCCTGACTGATAGCCGGGATGGCCGGGCGGCGGGTCCGGGCCTTTCCGGGTCCCTTCCAGTATTTTGCGTCCCTCAATTTCACCAATCGCCCAAACGGCGTGTTGGGCGATGAGGGGGTGCGGATCGCGGGCGGCGGTTTGCAGGGCGGGGAGGTCAGCGGCGGTGCCGGTGTTTCCGAGGACGACACAGACGTTGCGCAGAAAAGCGGGGCGTTTGATCCGGCGGATGGGACTGTGGCGGAAAAGGTCGCGGAAGGTGTCGTCGGTGAGCGCCAGAAAATCCCGCACCGGCCATCGGGCGACAAAGGGCCGGGCGGCGAAGGCGGCTTCGCGGGAGTTTTTCGCAAAACGGTTCCAGGGACAGGCGGCGAGGCAGTCGTCACAGCCGTAAAGCCGGTCCCCGATGGCCCGGCGGAATTCCATGGGAATGGCGCTTTTGGACTCGATGGTGAGGTAGGAGACGCATTTCCGGGCATCGACATGCCGGGGCGAGGTGATGGCTCCCGTGGGACAGGCCGTCATGCAGCGCGAGCATTTGCCGCAATGATCGGAAAGCGGCGTGTCGGGCGCGATGTCGAGCGTGGTCAGGATTTCGCCGAGGAAAAAGTAACAGCCCAGAGCGGGGTGGATCTGGATGGTGCTTTTGCCGTTCCAGCCCAGACCGGCGGCGCTGGCCCAGTCGCGCTCCAGCACCGGACCAGTGTCGGCATACAGCCGCTGGGTGCCGCCCTGGGCCGCGAGCCATTCCGCGAGGTCGCGGAGTTTGTGGTCAAGGACGTCGTGGTAATCGTCGCCCCAGGCGTAGCGGGCGATTTTGGCGGTGGGGGCGGGAGCGGGACAGGACTTGGAGGAGGGATGGGATTTATCGGAGGCATGATTCCGATTTTTCTCATCAGTCCCGTTCGGGGCATCGTCCCCCGAACGCCCGCCGGGTGCCTCCTGGTAATAGTTCAGTGCCACCACGATCACGGACCGCGCTCCGGGCAGCACTTGGCGCGGGTCCTTGCGGCGGTCCGGATTTTTGGCCATCCAGTCCATTTCCCCGTGCTCGCCGGCGTCGATCCATTGCTGGTAATGCTCCGCGTGGGCCGCCGGTCCGGTGATGGCCGCGATGCGGCAGTCGTCCAGGCCAAGGGCGGCGGCGATATGCTTCACGGACTCCGCCAGCATTTGCGGGTCCGGGTCCGGGGCAGGGGAATCCGGGATCAAAGCGGCGTCGGGTTTAAAACCAAAATGGAAACAGAAATAGGAACAGAAACGAAAAAAATGGAAAATCCAGGCCGCCGCGCGGTTTTCAAAACGCTGGCCGGCTCTGCCGGCGCCGTCAGCCTGATTCCGAGGCGAAATAGACGCGCGCGGATTCAGCCAGACCGTAGGCCGCCTCCTCAGGGGTGACTTCCGAGACATCCGCCTCCAGAATGGCGGCGGAGGCGTAAAGCGGCAGCCGCAGTGTGAGCAGCTCGTTCACGGTCTGGCGCGGATTCGGCGTGCGCAGAAGCGGCCGTTCCTGATTCCGGCAGATGCGGCTGAAGAGCACGTCCTCCGGCGGATTCAGCCAGATGACAAATCCCAGGGCGCGCAGCTTCGGCACATTGTCCGCCACCGTGACCACACCGCCGCCGGTGGAGATCACGGAGCGGGGCGCGGCGGCCAGTTCGGCGAGCACGGCGGACTCCCGGCGGCGGAATCCCTCCTCGCCCTCCTCCTCGAAAATCCGGGGAATGGAATGCCCGGCCTGCTGGACGATGAGGTGGTCCATATCCAGAAACGGCAGTCCCAGCTGCCGGGCCAGCAGGGCTCCGACCGTGGTTTTCCCGGAGCCCATAAAGCCGATCAGCACCACATGCTGCCCCGGCGGGCGTGAATCTTCAGAATGCATGAATCCACTTTCACCCCGAGTGGGAGCGGGCACAAGCCCCGCTTCTCCAGACGCTTGTGGAAAGCGGTCACGGAAGGGACGCGCGCAGCCGGTAAAAACCTTTGGCGCCACCGGCGGAGGTTCCGGCAGGCCGCAGAATCACGAGGTCGGTGCCGTCCGTTCCGGTCAGAATTTCCGCCGTGCCGGTCACCGGCGTCCAGACGGCCGCCTGTAAATCCGGAGCTGTCTCCAGCACCAGCGCCGCATCCTCCGCCCGCGCCGCCCGGGAAAACCGGAGCCCCAGGTCCGCAGCCGCGCTTCCGGCGGATTCCCGGGAAATGGCCAGCACCGGACGGCTGGCGGCATGGAGAGGATCGGTGCCGGAGGCGTATTCCAGAAGACTGGGCGCGCCATCCCCGTCGGGATCGCCCAGCGGGTCCGCCGGGATCAGCGGAAGACGCGCGGCCCATTCCCCGAAACCGGCGGGATTTTCCGCTGTCCCCGGAGAGCCGCCCGGGGAAGTTCCGGCGCGCCAGTTGCCCGCGGGAGCCGGGTCGCTCTGCCCGCTGCGCGGATTGATCAGCACCAGGGAATTCCCGCCGCCGTCCGCCGCCTCCGGCCAGGGGGGGCTGTCACTGTAGCTCAGTTCGAAAATCGTGGAGCCGTCCGCCGCCGCCAGTCGCAGGGTCTCGCCGGAGTTCGACAGCGAGGTGCCGTCCGCGAACGCCCCGGCCATGGGCAGTCCGGGGCCGTGACGGTAAGTCATGGCGGCGGGATTTTTCACCACCAGCAGGCGCGCGCCGGGCGCGATTTCGGTGATGACGGCGGCGGCGCTGTCGAAATCAAAACTGATGCCCGCCGTGAAGCGGCAGCCGCGCAGCTGGATGGTCCGTGGGGAAATATTGCACAGTTCCAGAAATTCAAAGTCGCCGTCCTCCGCGAATCCCGCCGCCGCTTCCGCCGGCGAGGGGTTCGCGGGATGATACTGCAGCTCGCTGAGCGCCAGATTCCGCGCGGAGGCGGCGGTGCCGGTGATGTATTTCGCCTCCGTCAGGGCGGACCACACGCCTCCGGAAAGTGTGCGGGCTTTGACGGTCGGGGAGTTGCTCAGCAGCGGCGGATTCGTGAAATCATAAAGCTTCGCGCCCGCTGAAGGCCCGCTGCCGCCACCGGTGGTGGCCACGAGCCGCACGCTGCACAGGAAATCGCTGCTGCTCACGGATTGATTCAGTCCCTGCACCGCCAGCACGTTGGTCCCCACTTTCAGCAGCGGGCGGAAGGTGGCGGCGGGAATGGGGAAAGCCTCGTAGTTCAGGGCGTCGGCGTCAAAGTTCAGCTCCGTGGCCGTGGAGCTGAAGGTCTCGGCGGCCGGGGCATGGACGCGCTGGACAACGGTGCCATTGACCGCCGCCACCAAACCGTCGTCATACCGCGCCTCCAGCGTCAGGCCGCTGATGGCGTCGAGTTCCGCCTGGCTGGCGATTTCAAAACTGATGCGGAAATAAACGCCGGGCCGCCGGCCGTGCATGGCGGAAAGAGTGTCGGTTTTGAAATAAGGAAGATAGGCGGTGTCCTGATCATACCCCAGACCATTCCGGCCGGTCTGCCAGTCGGCGGCGTTTGACGGTCCGGCGGTGGAGCGCCAGGTGGTGCCAATGCTGGAGGTGGGCACCCACCAGACGCAGGCCGCCCCGTCGTCCACGAGGGCGCGGGAAACCGTGGGTTTCAGCGTGGAGGGATCGCTGCCGTCGAGCGTGTAATAAATCTGGCTGGCACTGGAATCCGCCGGCTTCAGATCCAGCGGCGTGTCCGCCGGCAGGGAACCGCCGAACGGCGTCAGCAGCGGCGCGGGCACGGACGGGAAAAGGCCGATATTCTGAAATTGCGACAGCACCAGGGCATTGCGGCCGGCCATGAAGGTGTTGCGCAGCCAGCTGATCTCCGGCTTCCAGTGACCGTTGGGCGTGAGGGCGATGTTGCGGGGATTATTGCGGTTCACATCCCCCCAGCGGGCGGATTCGGCGATGATGGGCAGCTGGAGCTGCGCGGTCAGGGAGTCCAGACGCGCCTGATTCGCGGCGGTGGTCATGGCGCCGTTATTGAAAAACAGCCGCTGCAGATGGTCCGCGAATTTCCGCTGAAAAGCCGGGAATGTCCGCAGCCGGGCATACGGCCAGGTGACGCTGCCGGGGTAGCCGACCCGCGTGCTGTCAAACCCCGCGACATCCTGCGCGGGCGGATAAGTCAGCCACGACGGCGGATTTTCCCCGGTGGAGAACAGGTTCCCCATCAGGTGCGTGCCCATGCTCATCTCCGCGTCCCACGAATGGAAAACGAACCCGCCGGGCTGTGTCCGCGAGCGCCGGGCGGCATACCAGTTTTTGTTGTCGAAATAATCGGTCTGGCCCTCCTGATTCCCGTTCTTCAGATAAATCGGACCGCACCAGTCATAATCGCCGGCCCAGATGCGCACGATCAGGGCGTCGATGTAGCTGTCGAGATCGATCAGGGAAGCCAGGGCCCCGAACTCCGCGTCGGACTTGATGCCCGCGTTCGCTTTGACCAGCACCTCGTCCCAGGCCTCGCCGCTGCCGTCCACCTGGGAATAATTTTCGCCCACAAAACTCGGGTGATGAATGACATCCCAGTCCTCCGGCTCGCCGCCGTAATGCGCGGAATAATAATCCGCGTTGGGCCGTTCCTGAAGGTCATAAATTCCCCAGTAAAGCCCGTTAAGATAGACGTGCATATAGCGTCCGCGGGGACTGACATGTCCC
Source organism: Verrucomicrobiota bacterium (assembly GCA_040386695.1). Taxonomy (GTDB): domain Bacteria; phylum Verrucomicrobiota; class Verrucomicrobiia; order Verrucomicrobiales; family V1-33; genus CAIZWU01. The sequence continues at coordinate 7,287 of JAZKFB010000121.1, read as the reverse complement.
ATGTCATTTTCCGTCAGCCGCAGGAACTGATCCCGGGTATAACTGGCATGGGGAGCCAGAATGGTGGGCTCATTCCCGAACGGCACCGCCCAGCCGTCGTGCCCGCCGGGCCGCAGCAGGAGCTGATTGAAAGTGCTCACGTCCGAGCCGGGAAAAACCGGATAGCGCAGCTTGTCGGTGCCGTAGCTTTTCCGGAAATACAGACGCAGCGGCTTCTTCGGATGCTCACGGGCATTGCCGCCATGGATGCGCACCCCGCCGTCAATCTGCTCATCCCGGTCCAGTCCCGGGCCGAACAGCTCGATGGAAACGGGGATTTCCTCCGATCCCTCCCGGCCGTTGGCGTAGATGCCGTCCTCATCAAAAAACAGACCTTTGGCTCCCGCCAGGGAAACCACCGGCAGCGTCCGGCTCAGCGCCTGGCCGATCAGGCCGGAATAGGCCGCGTCATTCACCACGCTCTGATCCATGGCGTAGTCCGCCGGCACCGGGACCTCCAAACCCGTGGCGCTGCTGGTCGTGCCCCAGGTCAGGGGATAACCGGCGGGATTGCTCTGGCGGATGACCGAGGCCGGAAACACATATGTCTGGGTGTCCACGTTTGACGGATGCATTCCCGTGCGGAAGGCGGCGGCGCGCACCACCGTGGTCGCGGCAATGGTGAGCGGGACGCTGTAAGTGAACCCGTTGGTCAGGCTGGGAGGTGAACTGTCGAGGGTGCAGCGGATGATGGCGTCCGGCGTTTCACTGGTGATGGCCAGCTGGAACGGGCTGATGAAAATCCCCCGGTCCATACTGAATTTCGTGTCCCCCGCGAAACCGTCCGCCGCCGGCGCATTCACCGCCAGCGGGGTGGGCACGGCGAAAAATCCGGTTTTCACCGGCCGGGCCGGATCCAGGCGGCCCAGCTCCAGCTCCGGGCTGAGCAGGATATCGGTGTTGCTCAACGAGGCGTTGAGGACCTGGAAACTCAGCACGTTTTTGCCGGGCCGCAGATTGGCCAGACGCGGTGTCAGATCCCGCTCCTCCAGGGAAACCGCCTCCTCCTCGTCGCGGATGCCGTTGGCCCGGGAATCAAAACGCACGATGTCCGGGGCATTGCCGCGGGCCACGGTGGTGGCGTTGAGTCCGGCCACATACCCGTCGTCATAACGCACCCGCAGCTTCAGCGAACTCAGGCCCTTCAGATCCGTCATCTGAAACGGCAGCCGGACATAACAGGAGACCGCTTTCTCCAGCATCGCCGCCTCCGTGTTCCCGCCCGCGCCGAGAAAGACGCTGTAGTCCAGTCCCGGCGTGCTGGCGTCGAACCCGATTCCGGTGACCGCGCTGGTCCACGCGGAATCGTTGTAATCCGGGGCCCGCCACTTCACAAAATCACTGGCCGGCACCAGCCATCTGCAGGCCGCGCCCTCGGCGATGACTTTGGTGAGAATCTCCGGCTGATACAGACCATAGGATTTGTCAGTCACCTGGGGCGGATATGGATCATAAACCGTCGCCGCGGCCGGCGGGACCGCGCCCGGCGGAATCAGCGCCAGATAACCGCCGGAGCGCTCCAGTTTGAAATTCGTGTGCAGCGGTTTTGCGGGATCGGCCCGGTTTTTCCCCGAAGCCCAGACCAGCAGGTATTGCCCCCGGTTCAGTATCAGATCAGGAAAAACCCACTGGCGCGGCGTGCCCCTGCTCACCGTCAGGGAATAACCCGCCAGATTGACGGCGGTGTCGTCCGGGTTGTAAATCTCAATGTAATCCGACTTCTCCCCGTCCCCGTCCTGGATCACATCCGCATTGTCCGCGAGGAACTCCGACAGCCTCACCTCCGCCCGCGCCCGGCCCGGACCCCAGCCCGCCATGAAAACTCCCGCGAGTGAGGTCCGCAGTATCCTGGGGAGCGCAGGCAACCGGCGGGAGAGGGAGGAGAAGGGGGAAAGTTTAAACACAACAGCGGCGCGGGTGGAGGGACACTCGCCGCTGACCGGGAAGGCTCAGCTGCGGAAGTTCAGCGGGGAATATGCCGTCCCCGCCGGCGGAACGCAATTCTGCAATACGGGCGCGGGCATTCAGGGCATGACAAATGGAAAAGGCGACGGAGGGCGGCCAAGCGCTCTGATAGCGTGACGGATATGGCTGCTTTAAAACGAATCCGACGGCGGTGAAAAGGATTCAAGGAACAGGATGGCCGTGGCGCGGAGTCACGTGGAGGCACGCCGGCAGTCTGACCCCGTCGGAACAAAACGCTGGAAACCGCAGGCAGAATGAGGGATTTCCCGATGAGAGGGAAAGTGGAGGTTTCCGCCTGAGGTTCAGGTTTTTAAGCGGATTCCGGTCCGTGTCGTTTATTCTTCCCAGAGAGGGGGCGGGCGGCGTAAATTGGGGGGGCTGATTTTAAGCTTTGGACTTTTTTGCCCCCTCTTTTGCCCTCCCGATTGGACTATGAACACGCGTGTCTCCTCCCGAATTCCTGTTTTTGCTGTCCGGCGGCGCCGGTTGATTTCCAACGTATTGGCTCTTTTGGCGGGCGGAGCGGTGCTGGACGGGGCGGGTTCCGGGGCGCGGGCGGCGAGTTATCCGGCGACGGGGACGCAGAATTTCACCTATGCCAACGGGGTGGTGACGGGATCAGGGAGCTGGAATGACGGATCGGCCCTTTCGGGCACCACCATGGGCGATCCGGCGGTGCCGGTGGCCTCCGCTCAGGCGAGCGCGCTGCGGCTGACGGCGGACGGGGTGTTCAACTCGATTTCCTCCTTCAAACTGCCTGAAATCGACCCCGGGCAGGACGTCAGCTCGCTGACGGTGACGTTTTCCCTGAAGCTGAAAGCCGCCGGCACTCCGGGGCAGGGGATGTCCGTCTCCTTCGGGGATATCCCGGCGGATGACGGGGACGGCGAGTTCGGTTTTTCCCTGCCCCGCGGGCTGGAGGTGGCGTGGGTGACCTATGTGGACACGGCGGAGGGGGCGACCCAGGGGGAAATCGTGGTGTATGCCAACCGGGTTAAAGTCGCGGGTTTTCCGAAAACCTTCACTTATGACGACACCTTCCGCGCCGTGAGTGTGCAATGGACGGCGGCGGGGCTGAATCTGACGTACGACGGCACGGCTCTGGCCACGAACCTGGCGGTGCCCGGATTTGTCCCCGGGGTGGGGGACCGGGTGGCCTTCTCCGCACGGACGGGAGCGGCGGTCTCGCAGGAAATCGCCATCGACACGCTGCGGGTGGTGACCACGCCGGCGGCGGTTATTTCAACCGGCGGGCCGGTGATTTCCGAGTTCGTGGCGGATAACAGCAATTCCTATGAGGACGAGGATCTGGAACCAAGCGACTGGATCGAAATTCTCAATGGCGGCACCGCCGCCGTGCCCATGGCCGGGTGGTATCTGACGGACGACCCCGCGCTGCTGACCAAGTGGACACTGCCGGCGGTCACTCTCAATGCCAACGCTTACCGCGTCATTTTCGCGTCCGGCAAGGACCGGTCCCCGACCACCGCCACCGGGGTGCTGCACACCAATTTCTCGCTTTCCAAAACCAGCGGCTACCTGGCTCTGGTGCGGCCGGACAAAACGATCGCCTCGGAATACACCTATACCGCGCAGCAGAAGGACATTCCCTACGGGGAGGTCGGAGCGTCGCGGACCAAAGGATATCTGGAAACCCCCACTCCGGGGGCCAAAAATATAAGTGTGGTGGCGGATGGTCCCCCGGCGGAGGAGGCGGTGTTTTCCCAGGGCGGAGGTCTGCTGGCCAATGCCACGCCGGTGGTGCTGTCCATCGCCGCGCCCGCCGCTCCGGGGGCGGTGGTGCGCTACACCACCACCCAGTCGCTGCCCACGGAACTGTCGCCGGTTTACTCCGCGCCTTTCAATATCACGGCCACCACGACCGTCCGGGCCCGGGTGTTCGAGCCGGGAAAACTGCCGGGGCCGGTGAACAGCCGCACATTCCTGAAACTGGATCCCACCCTGACAAATTACAATGGTTCCGGCCAGGTCTTCTCCTCGCCTCTGCCGGTGATCATCTTCGACAGCTTCGGAGTGGCGGTGGACGGCACCACGGATCCCGCGGCCGCGCGGCCCTTCCGCCCGACATACGCGGTGACCCTGGCTCCCGATTCCGCCACCGGGCGCACCAGGCTTGACGGACCGGTGGATTACCGCGGGCGCTCCGGCACGCACGTCCGCGGTGAGAGTTCCTCCGGTTTTGATCAGAAATCCTACGCCTGGGAAACCTGGACCGAGAGGGATATGGACAAGGACGAATCCATTCTCGGCCTGCCGGCGGAGTCCGACTGGGTGCTGCATGGCCCCTATTCGGACAAGACCATGATGCGGAACCACCTCATTTACTCCACCTTCCAGAACGCCCGGGGGGACTGGTTCGCGCCCCGCACGAAGTTTGTGGAGGTGTTCTTCAATCAGCAGGCCAACCAGCCGGTCAGCTACAGCGATTACAAGGGAGTCTATCTGCTGGTGGAGAAGATCAAACGGAACAGCAACCGGGTCAATATCGCCAAGCTGAACCCCTTGGTGACCGCTCCCCTGAATGCCGCGAATCCTGATCAGGCGAATGTCAGCGGCGGTTATATTTTCAAAAAGGACAAAGCCAGTCTGGGTTCCACCGGCTGGAGCACCAACACCGGGGTGCCCCTGCAAAGCTCGACCCCGGACACTTTCCCGACCGCCCAGCTGGCGGCGATCCGGACCTATGTGAACTCTTTTGAGACGGCGCTCAACGGGGCCAGTTACGCTAATCCGGTGACCGGCTACAGGGCATGGATTGATGTGGACACCTTCATCGACTGGCAGCTGGCCGTGGAAATGTCCAAGCAGATCGACGGTTACGTTTTCAGCACCTATTTCAACAAGGACCGGAACGGAAAATTCCGTGCCGGTCCGCTGTGGGATTTCAATATCTCCCTGGGCAACGCCAATTATGCCGAAGGCGAGTTCAGCACGGGCTGGGACTACGACGCCAGCCGCACGGGGGCTCTGGCCGGGCAGCTCTGGTTTCCCAGGCTGCTGTCGGATCCGAATTATAGAGTCGCCACCTTTGACCGTTACTGGGAGCTGCGCCGGGGCGTCTGGAGCACCGAGGCCATGATGGCCAGGATCGACGCTGTCTCCGAGCTGCTGCGGGATGGCAATCCGGCGAATGTGACCAATGCCACGCCGCTCACCGCCATTTCCCCCATCGCCCGGCATTTCCGGAGATATCCGATTCTCGGCCAGGCCCCCTGGCCCAATCCCGCATCCGCCACCACCCGCACCACCTTCCAGGCGGAAATCGCTCATTTGAAAAACTGGATGACCGAGCGCCTGAACTGGATCGACAACCAGTATGGCGTCCTCAGCACCTCCGCCCGGCCGCCGGTGATGATGCGCGCCGAGGGTGGGGGCGGAGCGGCGCAGATCACGCTGGCTCCTTTCGCGGGCACCGTGCAGGGCGCGAATTTCCCCACCGGTCAGCTTTATTACACCACCGACGGCAGCGATCCCCGGCCGGCGGATTATAAAATGCCGACCTCCACCAACGTCACCATTCTGCCCGAGTTCGGCCAGGGATCGTGGCTGGTGCCGACGGCGGTCAATGGCGGGACCACCCAGAGCATCGCCTCCTGGACCGGGCTGGCGGATCCTCCGAACGCCGCCTCCTGGACCACGGGCACGCTCGGGATCGGTTTTGAAACCCAGGCCACCTCCGCCAGCAACCCCTTCAAATATTACCTGTCGGGCAATCACGCCGGCGACACCGCCTGGAACGGCGGCACGTCGAATCTGGAGTCCGCCATGCTCAATGTGAGTTCCTCCGCCTTTCTGCGGGTGCCTTTCGCCATCACCGCCGACCAGCGGGCGCGGCTGGCGCGGCTGCAGGTTAAAATGCGCTATGACGACGGTTTCATCGTTTATGTGAATGGCGTGGAGGCCGCCCGGCAGTATGTGAAAGCGGACACCGTGCCCGCCTGGAACACCGTGGCCGACGCGGTGCCGAACACCTTCACGGACGCCCTCGGAGCCACCACCGGAGTCACTCTGGATATTTCCAATGCCATCCAGAATCTCCAGGTGGGCGGCAACATGCTGGCCATTCTCGCGGTGAACAAAACGACAGTGGACAATGACTTCCTGTGCTCGCCCAGCCTGCTGGGGGGACTGGCGGTCAAACCGACGGGAACCCTGCCGGCCATCACCTCCACCGCCTACACCGCGCCTTTCAATGTGGCGGCCACCACCACCGTCAAAGCACGGCTGTTTGCCCCAGACAGCGGCCTGTGGTCGGCGCTCACCACCTCCACCTATGTCGTCGGCGCCCAGCCGGCCTCGAAGAGCAATCTGGTGATCTCCGAGATCAATTACGCTCCCCTGCCGCCGACTCCGGCGGAAATCACCGCCGCCGGACCGGCGGTGCAGGCGGCGGATTTTGAGTTTGTGGAATTCCTGAACACCAGCGCGGAACCGGTTGATCTTACGAATGTGCGGCTGGGCGGGGCAGTGGACGAATTTAATTTCACGCAGGGAATCACTCCCGCCATGATCCTTCCTCCGGGCGGCCGCGTGGTGCTCTGCGGCAACAGCACCGCTTTCCACGCCCGCTACGGCAATGATCCGGCCGTGAAGGTGGCCGGTGAGTTCAGCGGCAATCTCAATAACAGCGGGGAGGCCATTGTCCTTACGGATAAGGACGGGGCTCCCATCTGGAGTTTCACCTACAGTAACAATTCACCCTGGCCGGTGATTAATGACGGCAAAGGCTCCTCCATTCTCCTGAACAATCCCGCCCGCCATCCGGCCCCTGACCCCACCGCCGGCACCAACTGGCGCGCCAGTCCCGCCACCAACGGCGCTCCCGGCCTGGCGGACAGTGTGCCCTTCACCGGAACTCCGAACGCGGACACGGACGGCGACGGCACTCCGGACCTGCTCGAATATATCTTCGGGTCCAATGCCGCCGATGCCTCCTCCACTCTGGGGCCGAAAGTCGTGTTCACCCCCGGAGCCGCCGGCACGCCGGGCGCCATCCGGCTGGAAATCCCCCGTTCGTCCTCAGCGGAGGGTTTTGACTGGAAAGTGGAGACCAGCGCCGACCTCGTCACCTGGTCCGGCAACGGTCAGACTCTGACCGGCAGCCGGCGCGACTCCTCCGGCCGCGTCTGGGAGCAATGGTCCGTGCCGCTGCCGGCCGGAGCCTCCGGACAAAAAATGTTCTACCGTCTCGTGGCCACCCGGCCCTGAGCCAAGAGTGTTCGGCACGGAATCAGCTGCGCGCCATGGGCCTTCCATTTTTTC
>JAZKFB010000120.1:0-25130 GCA_040386695.1 Verrucomicrobiota bacterium | reverse complement strand
GCCCACGGGCCTGGTTAAAAACGGTTTCCTGAGCGCAGCACCATCCATGCCGAACCCTCTTGGCCAGAAGCCCGTGCTCCCTTCCGCGGACAGGAGCACGGGCATCCTGCCCGTGGGTTGGCCCATATTTGAAAATTTACCAAAGCCGGGTTAAGGTCCTGCCAATTTGGAGTGCGGGGACTTGTCACCGCTTTCTTCTGCGGGACTTGTCCCGCGCCCGGCGCCCTCAACGTTATTCCGGGTTTTGCGGCGGATCACGCGGCGGAGACAAGTCTCCTTTCCAAAGCGGTGACAAGTCACCGCAGTCCAAATTGTCCTGTTCCCGGATGGAAATGGCATTAGGCATAAAAGGCCGGAGCCCCGTGCTTCCTTTTGACTCATGAACGGCACAGGACCCGTCACATTTTTAATCTGCCTTCTCGCGTTTTGTTTCCCGCCGGGGCCGGCCCTGCCGCGCGCGGAGGCCGGGGAGGAGCGTCCCGGTCTGGCGGACCGGCTGGCGCGGCTGGGATCGCGGGAACTGCGCGGGCTGGACCAGGCTCTGGCGGCCCGGAACGCGGAGCTGGCCCGGCTGCCCGCCGAGCCTCCGGACGCGGGCGGCGGGCGCATCGGCTGGCACAGCCCGCTGAACGCGGGGAGGTTGCCAAACGTTCCTCAAATGCTGGAGATCGATCTCGGGGCGGAACAGAGCTTCGATGCCGTGGTGCTCGTGGCCGCGAGCGGCGGGGACGGGGCCCAGTCCGGGCTGGGATATGGCTTTCCCCTGCGGTTCACGGTGGCGGTTTCCCGGGAAGCCGATTTTAAGAATCCGGTGCCGCTGGCGGACTTCACGGCGGAGGATTTTCCCAACCCGGAGGCGCTGCCGGTGTTTCTGGCGACGCCGGGCGCGCAGGGGCGATACCTCCGGATCACGGCCACCAAACTGTTCCGTCAGGGAGAGTTCCAGCTCTGCGCGATGGGCGGGGTCATGGTGCTGAAGGGAAAGCGCGACATCGCCGCCGGCTGCGCGGTGACCACCAGCGGAAGTTACCGCAACAGCACCGCCTGGAACGCCTCCAATCTGACCGACGGCCAGACCGTGCTGGGACCGCCGGTCACGGGGGAGCTTTCGCCGGGGCACGGATTCCACAGCGCCATCGCGGAAACCGGGGACGCGGAAAAACAGGTGAGCATTGATCTGGGCCGGGCGTTTCCTTTGGAGGAGGTCCGCCTGTTTCCCGCCCGGCCCCGCGACTTTCCGGTGCGCCGGGGGTTCGGTTTTCCGGTGCGCTTCCGGTTGGAGGCGGCGATGGATGATTCGTTCGCGAATCCCGTGATGCTCGCCGATTTCACGGGGGAGGATTTTCAGAATCCGGGGGAAAATCCCGTCACCCTCCGCGTCAGCGGCATCACCGCGCGTCTGGTCCGCATCACCGCGACCCGGCTGTGGATGCGCTACGACGAGCACGATTTTGTGTTCGCCCTGAGCGAGGCTCAGGTTTTTTCCGGCGGGGAAAATGTGGCTCTCGGCCGTCCGGTTCTGGCTTCCGACAATGTGACCAGTGAGCGCTGGAAACCCGCCCTGCTGACAGACGGTTGCACCAGTCAATACCGGCTGGCGGACTGGCCGGACTGGCTCCGGAGGCTGTCGCGGCGCCGGGAGGTGAGGCAGGAAATCGCCGCCCTCCGAGCCCGGCGGCCCGCGCTGGTGGGCGCGGGACTGCGGGAATTGAGCATGGCGCTGCTCTGGATTTTGCTGGGGATCGGCCTGCTGCTGACTCTGGGGTTTCTGCGATACCGCCGGAAACAGCAGGCGGAAATCATGCGGCTGCGGCTGCGGATCGCCTCGGATCTGCACGACGACATCGGCAGCAATCTGGGCAGCATCATGCTCCTCAGCCGCCTCGCCGGGCGGAATCCCGGCGGCCCGGGGCCGGGGGAACTGGAGGAAATCCACCGCGTGGCCAGCGAAACGGCGGAGTCCATGCGGGACATCGTCTGGCTCATCCAGCCGGGGAAACACTCCACCGGGGATCTGGTGTCGCGGATGCGCGAAACCGCCCGCGGTCTGCTGACGGAAGCCGATTTCCGGCTGACGGCGGAAGGCGTTTCCGGCCCGCTGCCGCTCGACTTCCAGCGCCAGATTTTCCTGCTGTTTAAAGAGGCGGTGAACAACATCCGCAAACACGCCGCCGCCACCGCCGTGAGCATCCGCATGCAGCGTTCCGGAAACGCCCTGCGGCTGGTGATTGAGGACAACGGCCAGGGTTTTTCCCCGGACCGGGCACCCGCCGGACATGGTTTGGGCAGCATGAAAAAGAGGGCCGAAGCGCTCCGGGGAACCCTGAAAATCACCTCCTCCCCCGGCGGCGGCACCCGGCTGGAGCTGAACTGCCGGACGGGCGGGCTTCGCACGTTTGTGTGAATTGTCTTCGCGGCCGCCCGTTCTAGGGTGAGGCCATGAAGTTTTGCCTTCCCGTCCTCCTGGGCACCCTCTGCTGCGTCCGCGCGTTCGCCGCGGACGGAACGGCCGTGCTGCCGGAGGCCGCGAAACGGGCCGTCGATTTTGTGACGGATATTCAGCCCATTCTGCAAACCCACTGTCTGGACTGCCACGGGCCGGACAAGCAGAAAGGCGGCTACCGCGTGGACGTGAAAACCATCGCCCTCACCGGCGGCGATGCCCACGCGCCCAACGTTCATGCGGGAAACAGCGCGGAAAGCCCGCTGATTCATTTTGTGTCAGGGCTGGACAAGGAGATGCTCATGCCCGCAAAAGGAAAACCCTTGAAGCCGGAGGAAATCAGCCTGCTGCGGGCCTGGATCGACCAGGGCGCGGTGTGGCCGGACAGCGCCTCCACCGTGCTTTCCGACCCGTTGGACTGGTGGTCGCTGCGCCCGTTGACCAGCCCTTCCGTGCCGCCGGGAGCGGCGCATCCGGTGGACGCGTTTGTCAGGAAAGGACTGGCCGGACACGGCATCGCCCCCAACCCCGCCGCCGACCGCCGCACGCTCATCCGCCGCGTGACCTTTGACCTCACCGGACTCCCGCCCCCGCCGCAGGAGGCGGACGCTTTTGTGGCGGATGAAAGTCCGGACGCCTGGGAAAAACTTGTGGACCGCCTCCTGGCATCCCCGCGCTACGGCGAGCGCTGGGCGCGGCACTGGCTGGATGTGGTCCACTACGGCGACACCCACGGCTACGACAAGGATCAGCCCCGTCCCCATGCCTGGCCTTACCGCGATTATGTGATCCGCGCTTTGAACGGGGACAAACCCTACGGGCGGTTTGTTCGTGAGCAGATCGCCGGGGATGCCCTGTATCCGGGCTCCGCCGACGGCATTCTGGCGCTGGGATTCCTCTCCGCCGGGCCGTGGGATTTTATCGGGCATGTGGAGCTGCCGGAGTCCAGGACCGACGGGAAAATCGCCCGCCTGCTGGACCGCGACGACATGGTGTCCAACACCATGACCACCTTCACGGCCCTCACGGTGCAGTGCGCGCGCTGTCACAACCACAAATTCGACCCGGTGAAACAGGAGGATTATTACAACCTCCAGTCTGTGTTTTCCGCGCTGGACCGGGCGGACAAAACCTTCGACACCGATCCGGAAACCGCCATGCGCCGCGCCGCTCTGCTGGCGGAGCAGGCCGCGCTGACCGCCCTGAAAAAGGATCTGGAACCGGCAGCCTCCGGCGGCGGACGGGCGGCGCTTCTGGAAAAACTGATCGACGGACTACGGCAGGGCGTCAAAGCCCCGGAGCGGGCGGAATATGGTTATCACAGCCGGATTGAAAACCGCCAGGACACCGCGAAATGGGTGCAGGCGGACCTCGGATTCTCCCTCGCCTTGGCCAAAGTGATGGTCGCCGCCGCGAACGATGACTTTGCCGGAATCGGCGCGGGTTTCGGTTTTCCGCTGCGTTACAAAATCGAGATTTCCGACGACGCCAGCTTCACCAAAGACGTGATCCTGATCGTGGACCGGACCCGGGCGGATGTCCCAAATCCGCGCGCCGAGCCAGTTTTTGAGGACGCCGGCGGAAAGAGCGCCCGGTATATCCGCTTCACGGCCACCAAACTCGCGGAGCGTCAGAATGATTTTATCCTCGCCCTGGCCGAGCTTCAGGCCCTCGACGCCGCTGGCCGGAATGTGGCCCTGGGAGCCCGCGTGAGCGCGCTGGATTCCACCGACGCCCCGCCGCGCTGGCGGAAGTCGAATCTGACGGACGGTTATTATCACGGGCGCGCGGCGCGGACTTCGCCGGAGGAAATCGCCGCTCTCGAAAAGGAGAAAACCGAACTCCTGAAAGCGGAGCCCCCCGACAGTTCCGCCCTGCGTCTGGCGGCGGTGCGGAGGGACTTGGCAGCAGTGGACGCGGGGCTGGCGGCCCTTCCTCCGGTGCAAACCGTCTATGCGGGGACGGTGCTCAGCGGTTCCGGAAATTTCGCGGGCACCGGCGGAAACGGCGGCAAACCCCGGCCCGTTTTTGTGCTCCGGCGCGGCGATGTCCGCCAGGAGGGCGCACCCGCCGCACCCGCCGCCGTCCCTGTCAGTCATCAGCTTCCGTCAGAATTCCATCTGCCCGCCGCCGCCCCCGAAAGCGCCCGCCGCGCCGCTCTCGCGGGATGGATCACGGACCCGCGCAATCCGCTGACCTGGCGTGTGATCGTGAACCGCGTCTGGCAGTATCACTTCGGACGCGGGCTGTCGGATTCCCCGAACGACTTCGGCCGTATGGGCCGGAAACCGTCCGATCCCGAACTCCTCGACTGGCTTGCCGCCGGATTCCGCGACGGAGGGCAGTCCCTGAAGGCCCTGCACCGGCTGCTGCTCACCAGCGAAACCTACCGTCAGTCCTCCGCCGGAAATGAGGAGGCGGAGAAAACGGACGCCGGCAACACGCTGCTCTGGCGCATGAACCGCCGCAAGCTGGAGGCCGAGGCCGTGCGCGACAGCATCCTGGATGCCGCCGGTCAGCTGGATTTCAAAATGGGCGGTCCGGGCTATCAGGATTTTGTGGTGGAGAAACCGGAGCATTCCCCGCACTATCAGTATTCCCTGCACGATCCCGAGGACCCGGCCACGCACCGCCGCTCGATTTACCGCTTCATCGTCCGCTCCCAGACCGAGCCGCTGATGACCGTGCTGGACTGCGCCGACCCCTCCATGTCCGTGGACCGGCGCAACGAAACCCTGAACGCCCTCCAGGCCCTGGCGCTGCGGAATAACAAGCTGACTCTGGCGATGGCGAAACATTTCGCGGACCGCGTCACGGCCATGGCCCCGGACCCGGCGGGACAAATCGCCGCCGCCTTCCGTCTGGCGCTGAGCCGCGATCCCCGGCCGGAGGAAACCGGCGCGCTCACCGCCTTCGCCAAAGAGCAGGGGATGGTGAACGTCTGCCGCGTCATTCTCAACCTGAACGAATTCACGTTCATCGACTGACCCGCCCGCCGGCCTGATTTTTGTTATGAAAAACCTGTCCCCCTTCCACCGGCAAAGCGCCGCCCCGCCGCTCTCGCGCCGGGAATTCCTTTTCCGCTCCGGCGGCGGCCTCGGCGGCATCGCCCTGGCCGGACTTCTGGGCGGCGAAAACCTTCTCGCCTCCGGCCCCGCCGCGCCTTGCCGGACCTACCCGCCCAGGGCGAAACGGGTGATCCAGCTCTTCATGGCCGGAGCCGCCAGCCACGTGGATATGTGGGATCACAAGCCGGAGCTGGCGAAGCGGAACGGCCAGAAATGGGACCCCGGCGAAAAAGTCGAACTGTTCCAGAGCGGCCTGGGCAACACCTTCGCCTCCCCCTGGAAATTCCAGCCTTACGGCCAGAGCGGGAAGATGATGAGCGAGATCGTGGCTCCGCTGGGACCGCTGGCGGATGACATGGCTTTTGTGCATAATCTGGTCAGCAAATCCGGCGTTCACAGTCAGGCCACGCTGCTCCAGAGCACGGGATTTGTGACGCCCGGCTTTCCGGGAATGGGCGCGTGGGTCAGTTACGGTCTGGGTTCGCTCAATGAGAATCTGCCCGCTTTCGTGGTGCTGCCGGACCGGCGGGGTTTTCCCTCCAACGGGCAGAAGAACTGGGACTCCGGTTTTCTTCCCGGCCAGCATCAGGGCACGATGGTCCAGGTGGGCGCGGAGAATCCCATCGCTGATCTTTTCCCGCCGAAGCGCGAATTCATCACGGCCACCGGGGAAACCGCCGGCCTGGAAATGATGAACCGCCTGAACCAGGCCCACGCCGCCAGCCGTCCGGGCGATTCCCGGCTGGAGGCGCGCATCCGGTCCTACGAGCTGGCGGCGAAAATGCAGCTGGCCGCGCCCGAGGCTTTTGATCTTTCCAAAGAGCCGGAGAAACTGCTGGAGGAATACGGCATCGACAACTCCACCAAAGTCTGGCCCGCCGCCATCAACGCCGCCGAGGAGGCGGACCTCATGGGGCGCAAATGCCTCACCGCCCGCCGCCTGCTGGAGCGCGGCGTCCGGTTTGTGCAGATCTGGAGCGGCTGCGACAACGGATTCCCCCGCCGGAACTGGGACTCGCACGAGGACATCGCGCGGGATCACGGCCCGCTTTCCCTGGGCATGGCCAAACCGGTGGCCGCGCTTATCCAGGATCTCAAACAGCGCGGACTGCTCGACGAGACCATCATTCTGTGGACCACGGAATTCGGCCGCATGCCCTGCGCCCAGGGCAGCATGGGGCGCGACCACAATCCCTTCTGCTTCACCAACTGGCTCTGCGGCGCGGGCATCCGGGGCGGCGTCACCTCCGGCGAGAGCGATGTCTGGGGCTACAAACCGGCCGATGAGTCCGTCGAGGTTTATGACATCCACGCCACCGTCCTGCGCCTGCTGGGCATTGATCACACCCGGCTCGTCTTCCGCCACAATGGCATCGACCGCCGCCTCACGGACGTTCACGGCCACGTGATCGAAAAGCTGCTGGCGTGACCATGACCATCCGGAAATCCTCCCCGGCTTCAGGCTCATCAATCATTCCGGGCCTTTGGACTGCGGAGACTTGTCTCCGCTTTTGCCAGCGGGACTTGTCCCGCGCCCGGCGTCCCATGCGTTATTCGCGGATTTTACCGGCGAATCACGCGACGGAGACAAGTCTCCTTTCCCAAAGCGGAGACAAGTCTCCGCAGTCCAAAGCCTCCGCCTTTCCCCGTATCCGGATTTTTCCCGGCCGCTCCCCGCTTCCGGCCTGCATTTCCGGAAAGCCCATCTTACTTTTGCCAATGCCGCCCCCCCAACCCTGCGCTTTCTGGCTCATTGAGGACCACCTGACTTTCCGCAACGCCGTGAGCGCGTCGCTGGAAATGGCGGGTTTTCAATGCACCGGCAGCTTCTCCTCCTGCGAGGAGGCTCTGGCCGCTCTGCCCGCCGCCGCCGCCAACGCCGCGGCGCGCGCGCCCGACGTGATCCTTCTGGACGTGGGCCTGCCCGGCATGGACGGAATCGAGGGCCTGCGCCGCTTCCGTGAAGCCGTGCCGCAGGCCGCGCTGCTGATTCTGACGGTTTTTGAGGAGGACGGGAAAATCTTCCGCGCCATCTGCGCCGGAGCCTCCGGCTATCTTTTAAAGACCGCCCCGGTCGAGGAAATCACCGCCGCCATTCACGACGTCCTTGCCGGCGGCTCCCCCATGAACAGCCGCATCGCCCGCCGGGTGCTGACCATGTTTTCCCAGCTGGCTCCGGCGGGGAAGGATTACGGTCTGACGCCGCGTGAAAAGGGAATCCTCCAGCTCATGGTGGACGGGAACATCAAAAAGGAGATCGCCGGCCTGCTGGACGTCAGCGTCCACACCGTGAACACCCACATGCGGCACATCTACGAAAAGCTCCAGGTCCACACCGGCACCAAAGCCGTCGCCAAAGCCCTCCAGGAGCGCCTGCTGTGAAGCCTGGAGCCCGGTTGATGGATGATTTCCAGGAAGCGGGCAGGGCTTCAAACCCCGTGGATGGGGCTTTCACTGGCGGTGTTCGTTCCGCCGGCGTGCGGGTTTGAGATTTCATTCCGGAAATGACGGGGAGCAGGATTCCGGGAGGATCCCGGCTGATCCGGCGGCGTTTTGTCTCCATTACACCGGCGGACCGGAAGCCGCGCGCCCCCGGTTCAGGGGGTTTCGGGCGGCGGCGGGCTTTGAATGGGCATGCTGATTTCCAGAGCGGCAAAACGGTCCTCCAAGCTCGCGCGTTCCTGGACGTGGCATTTCAGGCATTCATTTTGCAGCACAATGGCTCCCGCAAACCTCATTCTGCCCTTCTCCACAGTGATCACCTCCGGCTCCCCGGCCGTGATTTTCAGCAGCGCCGCTTTCTGAAAGGCGTCCGTGGCTTTGTGGTCCACATTCATGACTGTCGCGTCACCGGCCAGCCAGCGCAGGGAGAGTCCCCAGTCTTTTTCCATGACTTTGAAGACATCCTCCAGCGACTCCGAGGGAATCGCCCGGCTTTCGTTTTTCCGGAAGAAATCGCGGTGCATGACGCTCAAAGCGCCACTGAGGGAGGCGTGCAGAAGCCGGGCGCGCGTTTTGGCCTCCTCCAGGGCCGGAAGCACCCCTGCGGGCCGCGTTTCCGGGACCGGTTTCCCGGTTTCCCCATGAAGCGGCGGTGATGGCGGCGGCAGCGGAACCGTGAGCAGCATGGCGGGCAGCACGGGAAAGGCGCGCCTGAGGGACCGGCGGAAATATTCAGAGGATTTTTCAGGGAACATGGCGGCAAAGGGGGGAAGCCCGGGCGGGATCCATTTATTCCACGCTCCCCGGACAAGGGGGGCGCCGCCGGGCCGGGCACCGGGGAGGAACAGCTTCCTCAGGAATACGGAAGCGCGGGGTGTTTTTTCGCCCGGATGCGGAGAGGATACTTTTCTCAATAACCGGGTGGAAATCCCCTCCGGGGAGAAAATCCTCCGGTGCCGGGACCCGGTTTTCCCGCCGTTGCGGTTTGGGCGGATCCGCCGCCAACTGCGGGGTGATGAATCTGTTTCAAACTCCAGACCTGGCGATTGACCTTGGGACCGCCCATATCCGGGTGGCCGGCGGCCGGCGTGAAGCTTTCCGAAGTCCGTCCGTCTCCCGCGCCGCGCGCTCCCTGGCCGGCGGCGTGATTGTCAATGTGCAGGCGGCGGCGGAGATTCTCCGTCCCATGATCCGGCGGCGGCACCGGATGGGCAAAGGGCGGCTGCGGGTGCTGGCGTGCGCGCCCACGGATGTTTCCGCCCTGGAGCGGAATCTGGTGCGCTCCTGCATTCTGGAGGCCGGAGCCTCATCCGTCATGGTGGTGCCCGAACCGCTCGCGGCGGCGGTGGGCGCGGGAATTGATATCGGGTGCCGGTATGCGAAATTTCTGGTCGATTTCGGCGACGGGGTCACGGACTGCGCCCTCATCCGGGAGGGGCAGATCGTGGATTCGATCGCGGAGCGCGCGGGATGCGGCGATCTGCGCCGGATCATTCAAACGTTTATGGAGGCCGGAACAGGCCTGCCGGTGACCGGCGAGGAGGCGGACCGCATTCTCCGGAGTGTGGGACTGGCGGCGGAGGGCGCGGAAACCCGACTGGAGGCCGGGGGGCAGGGCCGGGAAAGCCCGGGGATGAGGATCCGGCTGGAGGCGCTCCGGGCGGAACTGCAGCCGGTGATTGACAGGATGCTGGCCCCCATCCGGACCCTGCTGCGGAGGACCACGGCGGGCATGGGGGCGGAGGTCATTGAGGACGGGATTTTTCTGACGGGAGGAGGCGCCCTGCTTCCCGGCATGAGGGAAACCGTGATGGCGGAGACAGGAATTGACACCCGTATTGTCTCCAATCCCCTGGGGGCGGTGATCTGCGGCGCCCGCAGAATGCTTCCGGCGGCGGCCTCCCTGAATTTGTGGAAGGTGTGGGGAAGCCATCAGCGCTCCTGAGTCTTAAATCCGGAAATAAGAGGATCAGGAAACACAGAAACACGGAATAAAACCCGTTACCGCGCCAGGTTTCCCGGCGGGCGGCGCGGAGCCGGTGCCCCTGATGAAACAAGGGGCGGAGATTTAGACCCATTGCACTCGCAGGAACCGTTTAAGGAGGTTTAAAGTGCTGATAATGAACAGACAGTCGGGAATTTCCCGCAATTTCAGATGGCCTTTTTTCCTTATTGGAATCTGTGGAGGAGTCTGCGCGGCTCTGGGGATTGTCGTGCTGGCGGGCTGGCATGCCGGGAGCGCGGCATTGGTGCGGATCCAGCCCGGTCTGGTGCAGATGCAGTATCTGACGGCGGTCTGTTTTCTGCTGGGCGGAATCGGGCTGATGGGCGTGGCATTCCGGTTTCCCCGCGCCCTGACAGCGGCCTGCGGCGGGGTGGTGGTGTTGTGCGGGATGCTGATTTCACTGGAATATCTCTTCCGGTGGAACCTGGGATCCGCGCTGCTGATTTCTTATTTTCCAACCATTCCGGGGGTGCCGTCGGGCCGTCCCGCCGCTCCCGCCGCTGCCGCTTTCGCGTTGTGCGGAGCCAGTCTGCTGCTGCTGGGTCTTCCGGTTTCGATGGCCGTGAGACGGGTGTCCACCTGGATTCTCAGTTCCCCGGCTCTCGCTCTGGCGCTGGTGGCGCTGTCCGCGGATATGCTGGGATTTTCAGGCGTTTTTATTTCCGGGACCTTCATCGGCATGTCGCCGCACACCATTGCGGGGCTTTCCATCCTGAGCGTGGGCCTCCTCGCCACGCAATTCCAGGATCCCGGCCGGCTGATTGAGGACCGGTGGCTGCCGGTGCCCCTGGGGGTGGGGACCATGGCCGCGGCCCTGATGCTGTGGCAGGCGCTGACGCTGGACCGCACGCGGGCCATCAGGCGGCAGGCTGAACTGGTGGCGGCCAATGTGGCGGCGGATTCCCTGAGCCGCCTCCGGTATTCCCTGCGCGCGCTGGAGCTGATGAAACTGCGCTGGGAGCAGCGGGGCGGGACGCCTTGGGCGGAATGGCGGGCCGATGCGGCAGCCTCCATTCAGGATGAGCCGATTTTTGAAGCCATCGGGAGGACGGACGCCTCATGGAGAGTGGAGCGGGTGGAGCCCGGTTACAGCGAGGCCACTCCTTTCGATCTGGATCCGCATGACGAGCGCCGCTGGGATGCCGCCGCGGGGCTGGAGGAGGGGCAGCAAAGCCGTAAAATGGTGATTTCGCCCACTATCGATCTGAATGGGACCACCCGGGGATTCATGGTCTACTTTCCCCTGTTCCCCGGCGGAACGTTTGATGGCTTTCTGTTTGGCGCTTTCCGCCTCGGGCACCTCGCGGAGATCACGGTGAATAATCCGGCCCTGGCGAATTGCCGCGTCTCCATTTTTGAGGGCGGCGAACTGATTCTGGGGCAGCCGGACCCGGCGCGCGGGGGAACCGCCATCGCCGCGGAGTCGCGGATTGATTTTTATGGACACCGGTGGCGGTTTGTGGCGGAACCGGACACGGCATCCATGCCCGGGGGGCAGCTTCCGCGGGTGGTGCTCCTGCTGGGAGTGCTTCTGGGCCTGGCGGAAGCGGCGGCGGTGCTGAGCTTCCAGCATTTCCGGGGCCGAAGCAGCAGAATCCGGACCGCCAATCAGCAGCTGCAGAAGGTCGAGCAGGAACTGCGGGAGACGCTGATGGAGAAAAACACGGCCCAGAATCTGCTGGAGACGGCCGGCCGGATGGCGCGTCTGGGTCATTGGGAGCTGCCGATCAACAGCGGTGATCCCCAGTGGTCGGCGGTGATGTATGAGATTCACGATCTGCCGCCGGACGCGCCCATCACCCGGGCCGGGGTTCAGAAATTTGTGCATCCCGCGGACCGGGACCTGATCGGCCACAAGGCCAGACAAGCCTTCGAAAACGGGGAGATCTATGAATTGGAGGTGCGTCTGATCACCGGGAAAGACCGGCAGATCTGGGTGCAGATGCGCGGGGAACCGAGGCGCGGGGAGAATGGGGAAATCGTCGCCATCCATGGGATTGTGCAGGATATTGATGAGCGGCACCAGGCGGAGGAGCGTCTCAAGGAGCAGAATGCGCAGCTGGCCATCGCCACCGCCAGGGCCGAGGCCCATGCGCGGGCGAAGGCGGAGTTTCTCGCGAACATGAGCCACGAGATCCGCACCCCGCTGAATGCGGTCATCGGCATGTCGGAACTGCTCATGCACGGTCAGCTGGACGAGCGGGAGCGCGAGTTTGTGGAGACCATCCACTCCAGCGGGGATCTGCTGCTGGGTTTGATCAATGACATCCTTGATTTCTCCAAGATCGAGTCCGGGCAGCTGGATCTGGAGCATATTCCGGTGCCGCTGCGGGAGATGGCGGAATCGGTGCTGGACCTTCTGGCGGGCGCGGCGGCGAAGAAAAAGCTGGACCTGATGTGCTGGATCGATCCCGCGGTGCCGGAGGCGGTGCTGGGCGATCCCGTGCGCCTGCGGCAGGTGCTGATGAATCTGGCGGGGAACGCCCTCAAGTTCACGGCCCGGGGCGAGGTGTTTCTGAAGCTGTCGGTCCGCCGGCACGGCGGGGAATCCTGGCTTCACGCGGCGGTGCGGGACACCGGCATCGGGATATCCGAAGAGGGGCAAAAGAGGCTTTTCGGCGTTTTCAGCCAGGTGGACGCCTCGACCACGCGGCGGTTTGGAGGCACGGGACTGGGTCTGGCCATCTCCCGGCGGCTGATTCAGAATATGGGCGGAAACATCTGGGTGGAGTCGGAGGTGGGCCAGGGCTCGACTTTTCAGTTCGAGATTCCGCTCCGGCCGGCGGAGCCGCCGGTTCCCTCCGAAGCGGTGGAGCGGGAAGCCGCCGTCCGCAGTCTGGAGGGCCTGCGGATTCTGATCGTGGACGACAACGCCACCAGCCGCTGGATTTTGAAAATGCGGAGCGAGTCCTGGTCCATGCGGCCCACATTGGCCGGGGGCGCCTGTCAGGCCCTGGCGCTGATCGGAGCCGGGGAAAAATATGACCTCGCCATCATCGACGGGCTGATGCCGGAGATGGACGGGTATGAGCTGGCGGCGCGGATCCGCCTGGAGCGGAGCGCGCGGGAGCTTCCGATTCTGATCCTCACCTCCCTGGGCGACCTCAGCCGCGACTGGAAATCACTGGGGATCTCCGCGGTGCTGACAAAGCCCGTGAGAAGCGCGGCGCTTCTCAGCACGGTGAAAAATATTCTGCTGGCCGCTCCGCCCGCGGCGGTCCGGAAGCCCGCCGTTCCGCCGCCGGACGAAAAGACCGGCGCTTCGTGCCCGCTGCGTATCCTGGTGGCGGAGGACAATCCCGTGAATCAGCGCGTGGTGGCCCTGCACCTGCAGCGCATGGGCTACACGCACACCATGGTCGCCAATGGCGGGGAAGCCCTGAACGCCGTCGCCGCCTCCCGCTTCGATGTCATTCTGCTGGATGTCCAGATGCCCGTAATGGACGGTCTCGAAGCCGCCCGCGAGCTGTGCCGTCTTTATCCCGCGGACCAGCGGCCCTGGATAATCGCTCTGACCGCCAATGCCCAGGGAAGCGACAGGGACGAGTGCCTGGAGGCGGGCATGAATGACTACCTTTCCAAGCCGGTCCGCGGGGAAAGCCTGCGGAAGGCGCTCGGCAGGGCCTTCGAACACCACAACGTCCCGGGTTGAAAGGACCTGCGCGGGCCGTTCCGTTTCTGTTTTTCCCTCCGGCCCAAACCGTCCGGAAACACCGGATTTCCCTTTCTCAGGCGTGGAGTCCGCATGGGAGAATGCCATCACGGAAGACGGCGGCACCGGCATCGGAGCTCCGGAGAGCGCTGACGGCGCCGGATGGGAATTCACCGGCTGATTCCTCAAAATCCGGTGCGCATGCCGCATGGCTTCTCCACTTCCGCAGCGCCGCGCCGAGTTCACCGACGCGCACGGGCTTGGTGATGTAATCGTTCATTCCCGCCGCCTGACAGCGCTCGCGGTCGCCGGACATGGCGTTGGCCGTGAGCGCGATGATATGAATGTCCGGGGCCGGGAATTTGCCCCGCAGGCACCGGGTGGCCTCGTAACCATCCAGCTCCGGCATCTGGCAGTCCATGAGAATAATGTCATAACCCGTTCTCTCCATGGCCGCGACCGCCTCCCTGCCGTTGCAGGCCCAGTCCGCCTCGTAACCGAGCTGGCGGAGCTGCAGGAGGGTCACCTTCCGGTTGATGGGATTGTCCTCCGCCAGCAGAAGCCTCGGGCGGGAGCCGGTGTCCTTCCGCCCTTTCTCCGCCGCCGCGGCGGGCGGGGATGGCGGAACGGCGGCCCCGGTATCCGCGGTGTCATGCAGACAGGTCAGGCAGTCCAGAAGACGCGACGGGCGGACCGGCTTCAGGAGCGCGGCCGCGATGCCCGCCGCCCGCAGGGTCTCTTTTCCGGGCGGAGTGTTGGTGGAATTCAGAAGCAGACGCGGAATTTTTGCCAGCGCGGGCTCGCTCTGCATGAGCCGGGAAAGGGTGAGGCCGTCCAGGCCGGGAAGATCACTGTCGATGATGGCGCTGGAAACGGGCCGCCCCTCCCGCTGCCCCGCGTGCAGAATCCGCAGCGCTTTGTGGGCGTCGGAAGCTGTCACGCAGGGAATGCCCCACTGCGTCAGCCATCCGCGCATCAGGGAAAGACTGGCCGGCCTGTCATCCACCACCAGCACCCGCAGATGGGAAAGGGCACGTCCGGCGGCGGCCTCCGCCTCCGCTTCCGTCTCCGGTCCGGTTTCCGCCACCCGTCCGAAGCTGGCGGTGAACTGGAAGGTTGAACCATTCCCCGGACTGCTCTCCATGGAGATTTCCCCGTCCATCATGCCCACCAGCCGCCGGCAGATCGCCAGGCCCAGCCCGGTGCCGCCGTGGGTGCGCGCGGTGGACGCGTCGGCCTGGACAAAGGGCTCAAAAAGCTTTTGACGGGTCTTCTCATCCACGCCGATGCCCGTGTCCCGGACCGTGAAGCGCAGCCGCGTGGCGTCCGGGCCGCTTTTTTCCGGAAACACCCGCACATGGACCTCCCCGCCCGCGGGCGTGAAGCGGATGGCGTTGCTCAGAAGATTGCCGATGACCTGGCGCAGGCGCGTGGCATCCCCGTTCAGAAGCCGGGGAACCTCCGGCCGCACCTCCATGATCAGCTCCACCCCCCGCGTCCGCGCCGCCGGAGCCGCCAGTTCCGCGCAGCTTTCAAGAGTGTCCCGGAGAGGGAAGCCGTTCTTTTCAAACACCAGCTTTCCGGAATCGATTCTGGAGAAGTCCAGAATATCGTTGATGATGGTCATGAGCATCTCCCCGCTGCGCCGGATGGTCTCCGCAAAATCCCGCTGCTCGGCAGTAAGCGGTGTGGTCAGCAGCAGTCCGGTCATGCCCAGCACGCCGTTCATGGGCGAGCGGATTTCATGGCTCATGCTGGCCAGAAAATCACTTTTGACCCGGTTGGCCTTCTCCAGATGCTCCACCGCTTTCCGCAGTTCCGCGTTTTCCCGCCGCAGGAAGTGGATATCCTCCCTTCCGCCGCGGGATCCATCAGCCATCGGAACTTCCGGCGGACCGGCGGCGGGGAACTCCGTCATCACGGGGCCATGGCGGAGACCCGGGACAGATGATTCCGCCCGGTCCGTGTCCGCGGCGCGGATGATGCCGGGTGGCGGAGCGGCGGCGGCTTCTGTTTGTATCGTTATCATGGGTGGTTTTTGAAATTCACGTTTCACTGCCGGCGGGGCCGGCGGGTCCCCGCTATTTTTGATAAACAGCGCGCTGGGCGTCATTGAAAAGGGTCTCCATGCCCGCTTTGTCCTCACGGTTGTTTTTCAGCAGCTCCTCAAAAACCGCCTGCCGCTGGGAGGCGTTCAGCTGCAGGGATTCCGCCAGCTGCTGCGAGCGTGTGAGCGCTCGCCCCTCGCGGACAATGGCCTGACGTTCAGCCACAAACCGCTCAAAAGCCTCAGCCTGCTCCGCCGGAAGCGCCCCGCGCATGCCGGACAGCGTGGATTCATCCTCCGCCCAGTCGCGGTCATCCATGACATTGCGGGACCTCTTCGCCAGCGCGACATAGGACTTCAGAAACTTCACCGCCGCCTCCTTCACTCCGGGAGTCCACGAGGCGGAGCGCCGGTCCAGTTCGGGATTCGTGTCCCCGAACTGCGGTTTGCCATTCATCAGTTTGAGAGCCATGGCCTCGATGAACTGGGCTTTGTTCGCGCGCAGAAGATCCACCATATCGTGATCATTCCAGTAGATATCCGTCAGGTATTTTGACGCGCGGGCGGTCATAATCCGCTCCATGGCCTCCGCCGATTCCGGGCTGAGGGGAAGAAAGGCCCGCAGGGGCTTCATTTCCTTCCGGGCATCCTCCAGGCTGATTTTCTGAATCTGCTCGCGGGGCATGGATGTTCCCAGATCCTTATGCACCTTGAACAGATATTCAGCCATGCCCTCCGCGCTTCTCAGCTCCCCGGGATCCAGTCCCTCCCGGTTGATATTCAGCTCCGGGCCGTCATCAGGGCCTCCCGCCGCCGCCATCGCCGCCGGCGGGAGGACGGCATCCGGCCCGGCGGCACCGGCGGCGGGCGCCTGATCCTCCGCGCTCCGGCTTTCCGCGGAGGATACGGAAGGCCCGCGGGATGGTCTGAAAGCCACATAAGCCGTGATTCCCGCGGCAGCCGTCGCTGTCACCGCCGCCGCCGCCAGCGCTTTCGCCGTTTTGGCCATGGCGAAAATGGCGGAAACTCCCGTGAGCACCGCCGTGCCTGAGGCGGCGGTGATGGAGGCTGCGGTGATGGCCTGCACCAGGCCGGCGGGAGGAGCGGTGGCCGCAAAGGTGGTGATCGCTCCGCCCAGGGCGGCGGCGCTGGAGGCAAATCCTCTGCGGGCGAGGATCAGACGGAGTTTTTCCAGAGCGCGTCCCGTGCGTTTGCGGACGGCCTCCTCGGTGCTGCCCACAGCTCCGGCAATCTCCCGGCAGGTGCGGTTTTCAAAATAGCGGCCCAGAACCATGTCGCGCTCCGTGGCGGGAAGCTCATCCAGAGCGGGGATGAGAATCCGCTTCAGGAGGGCGGGATCACTGGAGATGGAGGCGGATTCCATGGCGGGGTCGGTGATGTAAACAAATTCCCGCTGACGGCGGCGGACATTGCTCCGGAGCCATTTGGAGGCGAGATTGCGCACGGTGAGAAAAAGCCATCCGGAAACCACGGCCTCCGTCCGGAGCCGTCCGGCCTTGCGGGCCAGCAGCGTGAAAGCCTCCTGCGCCAGATCCCGCGCCGCCTCCGCATCGCCCGTCCGGGACTGGGCCACCGCCCACACGGCGGGAAGATGCCGGTCCACGAGGGCTCTGAAGGCTTTCTCCTCCCTCCGGGAGGCAAAGCGCGCAAGCAGTTCATGGTCAGTGAGTTCCGTCATCACCTGGATATACCCGGCATCCGCCCGGACCGGACAGAAAATTTTCTCCCCGCCTGAAACAGTCCCGGAAAATGGCCGTTTTTCAGGTCAGGGCCGCTGCAGGGACTCAAATTCAAAGGACACCGGAGGCGGCATGGCGGCCCGGAGGGCGGGGAATCCTCAGAATGCGTTTTCCGGAGATGCCGCTGCCGCCATCCCGCCCGTGACCGATGAAATCCCCGGTTTCCGGGCCAGTGGATGTCATTCATCCGGTAAACTGAGCCGGAAAGAATCCCCCTCGTTTCCCGGAAAGAGGGTCACCGTTTGGCCAATGCCGCCGGAGCCGGGGCTTTCTCCGGATCCCATTGGCTGACAATGCGGACCACGGTTCCGGATTTGAGGCAGGAGCAGAGGATGGGACCCATCGGGGCGGGCAGGCGGATACAGCGGCGGGTTCCGGGGGAACGCCGTGGCCCCGCGCCCGCGCGGAAAGGGGAAGCCGCCGCCTTGTCCGGTTTTCCCCAATTTTTGCCCGCGTTTTCCCTGCGGGATCAGTCCGGTGCCTAACGTGGCGGCTCCTGGAGACGGCCCGCATCCGCGCAGATTTTCAGAGCCCGGGTACGCAGGTTTTCGTCCTGAATCAGCGATGCCCACCTGGCGGAGGTGGCGGCGTCGTGGGGAGAGGCCTCCTTCACAAACGCAAAAAACAGCTCATCCCTCCCCGGCCCTTCCGGCCGGGTCCGCAGCCACTGGGCAGTGCGCGCAAGGAAATCCCCTGGCTGGCCGGGCGCGGCTGGCCACTGCATGAGAGCTTCGTAAATTCCGGCCCGCAGCGCCGGATCGCCCACGGTATCCGCCGTCCACTGCGCCGCCGCGTCCCGATCCGCCGCCGCCCAGCCGGTCACAAAAGAAATCACTGCCGGCCCGATGCCCGGCAGCGCCAGTTCCCCTCCCAGCCAGGCGGCCGTTTCCCCGGGAGTGGGCTTCGGCAGCCCTCCGGCGGCGGCGGTCTCCAGAATCGCCTGGACATAGGCGGAGCGCTCCGCATTCTCCGGCTGGGAGCTGACCCAGGCCCTGGCGGCGGCGGCATCCGCGGTTGCCCAGCCGGCCACGGCGGCGGCGGTGGAGACGGTGAGACTGTCCCGGTCCGTCACACGGCTGGCTTTGATGGCCGCCGCAGGATCCACACGGCCCCATTCCTGGAAAAACGCCTCCCGTCCGGACTCCCAGCGCCCGCTGTCCCTCAGCCGTTTTTCCTCCGTCTCCGCTGTCCGTCCGTCCCATACCGCCGGCAGCCTGCCGGTCTCCCGGACTCCGGGTATCACGGAGCCGGCAAGCGCGGAGGGCCTGACGGGAGTTTTCGCATTCTTTCCGCCGGATCCCGGCAGGGCGGCCGGATCGTGATTCCCCGCATGAGAGGCGGGAAAAGGCCCGGAGGAAACGCCTGACGGAGTTTTCGGGGAGACGGCTGTGTCCGGAGACTGGTCACCACAGGAGTAAAGGACCGCGGTCATCCCGGACAAAGCTGCCGCCAGGCAAAGCCGGGGCGGGCGGGAGGAATTATGGGCTTTCATAAGCGATGGAGGCTTGGCGGACCCGCATTTTCCAGCATGGACGCCTGAGCAGTCAAAACTGAAAAACGGATTTCCTTAATAGATTAATATTTTATTAATTATTATGTATATTATTGATAATAAACAAGTTAAAGCAATTTCACCCCGGTGGCGCGGACCATAAAAAAGGCGGGATTTCCACATGGAAATCCCGCCGGTTGAATATTCGAATGAACCTGTCGGTTATTTCCTGCGGCGGCGGCCGAGAAGAAGCGCGGAGCCCATAAGGCCGAGAAGGCTGGAGGAAGCCTCGGGCACCGGCCACGTGGCGCTCTGGGCCTCGAAGGTGCCGTAACCGGAATTCACGCCGCTTTCCACACTGTCAGACTGTGCCTGGGAAACAACTCCGCTGCCGGACTGAATGCCGCCGGCTCCCAGCCAGTCACGGTCCACCCGGCCCCAGACGATGGTGAAATTGTCGTCCTCGGCGTTGCCGGCCGTGTCCTGGATATCGAAGTCCTTGGACAGGGCAATCCCGGGGAAAGTGGTGTTCTGAGTGAAGAGCAGCGCCTGACCGGAAGGGGTTCCGATGCTCGCCGTGTTGTTGTAGGCGAAGATCCACATGGTCTGCCCGATGGCGGCCGGAACCGCGGGAGGGCCACCCGTGCCGGCGTAGGACTGAAGGGCCACATATTCACCGGTGTCAGGATCGGTATGGTAGACCTGGTCGGCGACGGGTTTCCAGTTGGTGACCCAGGAGTCAAAGTTATCGGCCGTGGGAGTGAAAGCACCTCCGACTGGCGTCTGGAAATACCCGAGAGTCCATGTCAGAACGCTGCTGATATCCGGGCTGCCATCCGCCAGGAATGTCGCGGGAACATCACTGTAACTGGTGCCCCACGTCACGGTCTGGGCCGAAACTTTTCCGGCTGCAAAACCGAGAATTATTAAGGTCGCTAAATGGAATTTTTTCATGAATTTATCTATAGGTAGGAGATCAAACTTAGGAGTCAAAAGGAATTTTTCCGAAGCTGCGTAAAATCACAGACAATCAGTTTCGAAACCGGGGCTTCAGGCCGCGGGGGCTTTCAAGCCCCGGTTTCGGAGTTTATGAATCCCGGTTCAGGGTGCGGGCTGGATCCAGGGGGCGGGATTCCAGAGGAGGGAGTGGGTCCAGGCGGCGTTGGCCTGACGCACCAGCACGAAGGCCGAGCGGTCGGCTTTGAACAGGCTGGTGAGGGTCACGTCCGCGGAGGGCGTGATGGAGCGCCAGGTGTTGTTGGACCGCAGGATGTTGATGTTGTAGCCCGCGGCGTTCACGGTGCTGTCCCCGTCCCAGAGCTGGATCTGGGTGGCGCTGCCGCTGGTGTTGCTGCCCGTGAACACGTTGCTGGTGGTCATCAGCAGGCCCGAGGGTGAGGCGTCCATGGGATAACCCTGGGCCACGAGGTTGAGTCCGGTGGTTCCCGCAGGCAGGGTGAGCGGCCGCTTGAAGTCGTTGTAACGGACATCCCCGATCTGCAGCTGCACATTGCTGTCGTTGGTCACGGCGTGCACCACGAACACCCCGACGCCCGGCGCGATGACCTTGTTGTTCACATTCCCGCCGGTGCCGGACCAGAACCCGCCGCCGCCCTGGCGGTTGAAGTTCACGTCAAAGCCCGTGCCGTCGTAGAAGTGGACCTGGTCGGCGCTGCCGGAGGAGTTGGAGGTGTTCCACTCCGTCCTTGGGAACACTTCCGCGATGGTGCGGTGTTTGCGGATGACGAAGTGGCTGCCGGTCAGGCCGCCGGGAAGGACGGCGGCGGTGTTGTTGGCGCTGGCCAGATTCAGAGTCAGGGTGTCGTCCAGGCCGGAGCTGATGTCAAACCGGTGGCCTTCGGAGATGCCGTCGGTCAGTTCCACATAGTAGGTCGCGCCGGCCTCGTTGAGGTAGGTGGAGAGATCCGCATCCGAGGCCGATTCGGGCAGGCTCAGGGTGTTGCCCGAACCTCCGCTGAGCACGCCCGTGAAGACCGGCATGGAGGTGAAGTTCACGCCGTAGGTCTGGCGGGTGCCTTCAATCGTGATCCGGCTCCAGCCCTGCACGAGGGTGTAGCTGCCCAGCGGATGGCAGGGGGTCTCCACTTTCAGGCGCACAAAGCCTTTGGCCTGGGTGAGCGGGGCCAGGCTGCCCGTGTCCGCCCAGGTCAGGGTCTCGGTGCCGTCGCCGTTGCTGGTGACCGTGGGTTTGGCGGCGATGGGAGTCCAGGCCACGGTGGCCGGATCCAGGCTGGCGGTGCCGTGGAGCGTGTAGGTCACATCGAAACGCCCCTGGGGACGGACGAAGCTGACATCCACCCCGTCGGTGGAGGCGCCGCGTTTGGCGATGGTCAGGCCCTGGCGGCGCGTGGTGGGGATGCCCTCCACCTCCACCCGGTGATCCCCGAGAGCGGGGAGGCCGCCGAAGGCGTACTCCTGATCGATGGGGAACACATCCCCGTCGCTGTCCGGCGGATGGGCGGAGTTCCAGGCCGTGCAGCCCGCCGCCGGGAAGCCGCCGAAGGTGCCGTCCTTGGTGTCGAGGATGTCGGCGATGCCGTCCCCGTCGGAGGCGTCACCGGCGTTGTCGATTCTGCCGTCGTTGCCCGCATCAAGACTGCCGAAGCCATTGTCCGTGATGTCAAAGACGTTGTCGCCATTGCTGTCGAGATCCCGGTAATCCGGAATGCCGTCGACGTCGGTGTCCTCGGGATTGGTGACGGGGGTGGTGACTCCGGAGGGCAGACCGTTGGTGTGGGCGGGGCCGTCGGCCTCGCCGTCATGGTCGGCGTCCGTCACGCTGCCGTTCCCGCTTTCCAGGAGGTCACTGATGCTGTCGTTGTCGGAATCCAGATCGCGGTAATCCGCCGCGCCGTCGCCGTCGCTGTCCAGCGGCGTGGCGGGTGTGTCCACGCTGTCGGCGAGGCCGTCACCGTCGGTGTCGGCGCCGTCCACCCTGCCGTCGCGGTTGCTGTCCACCGCGGCCGGGTTGCCGTTTTCCCTCAGATCGGTGATGCCGTCATTGTCGGAATCCAGATCCAGGTAATCCGGACGGCTGTCCCCGTCGGTGTTGCGGATCGTGTAATTGACGGTGCCGCCGTTGGGGGTGGCCTGCACGCTGTCGGGAATGCCGTCCGTGCCCACCGGGCCGGTGAGCCGTCCGTCGGGGCCCACGGTGCCGGTGGTCTGGCCGCTTTCGAAGGCGTCCGGAATGCCGTCCCCGTCGGAGTCCAGATCCAGACTGTCGGGGATGCCGTCGCCGTCGGTGTCGCCGCCGTTGATGGCGTTGGCGGTTTCAACCGTGTCCAGAATGCCGTCATTGTCGTTGTCGAGATCGGTGCCATCAGGGACGCCGTCGCCGTCCGCGTCGGGGCCCATGGGCTCCGGAGCGCCGCCGAAGGTGCCAGGGTTGGTGTCCACGATGTTGGGGATGCCGTCGCCGTCGGTGTCGGTGGGATCGTCGATCTTCCCGTCGCCATTGGAGTCGTCGCCGCCGTGGCCGTTCTCCTCAATGTCGTCGGTGCCGTCGCCGTCGCTGTCGGGATTGGTGTAATCCGGGGGAGCGGAGGGACTGGGGTTGGTTTTGGTGGGGCCGGGATCGCCGCTGTCGCCGAAGGTGCCGGGAGTGCCGTCAATGGTGTTGGGAATGCCGTCGCCGTCGGTGTCGCCGCCGCCCTCGGTCGGGGTGATGGTGCCGTCCCCGTCCGTGTCTTTGGGGCCGTTTCCGCCCTCGACCACATCGGGAATGGTGTCGTTGTCGGAGTCCAGATCCTTATAATTGGGCACGCCGTCGCCGTCGGTGTCCACGGGGGGCGGATTGCCGCTGTCGCCGAAGCTGGGCGAGCCGTCGGTGATGTCGGGAATGCCGTCGCCGTCGGTGTCGGTGGGAGTGGGGCCGGTGCCCACGATGCCGTTGCCGTCGGGATCCGTGCCGCCGTTTTCGATGACATCGTTGATGCCGTCGTTGTCGGAGTCCAGGTCGCGCTGATCGGGGATGCCGTCGCCGTCGGTGTCGCGGGGAGTCTGGCCGCCGGCCGGGGCGGAGGAGGGAATGCCGTTCGGGCCGGGCGTTCCGTCGGCAATGCCGTCGCCGGTGCTGTCGGTGCCGCCGGATTCAGTGACATCATTGATGCCGTCGTTATCGGAGTCGAGGTCCTGGAAGTCCGGATGCCCGTCGCCGTCGCTGTCCTTGATGGTGTAGTTGACGGTGCCGCCGTTGGGGTCGCCCTGCACCGAATCCGGAATGCCGTCCGTGCCATACGGCCCGTCGAGGCGGCCGTCGTTGTCCGCGTCCGTCCCCGTGGTCCGGCCGCTTTCCGCGAGATCGGGAATGCCGTCGTTGTCCGAATCCAGGTCCACAACATCCGGGATGCCGTCCCCGTCCGTGTCTTTGGTGCCGTTGCCCGAGGGATCCTCGATCAGGTCGGGAATGCCGTCGTTGTCGTCATCCAGATCCTGGAAATCCGGCACGCCGTCGCCGTCACTGTCCGGAGGATTGTCGAGGAGGCCTTTGGCCCCGCCGTTGTTGGCGACCACCGTTTCCGAGTTGTCGGCTTTGACGTAGGCGGCGTTGGTGAGGGTGGCGAGATCCACGCTTTCCGTGCCGCTGACGCCGGAGACGTTGTTGGCGGTGTTGGCCTCGGCGTTGTCCGCCGTGACGGAGGCGGCGTTGGTGAAGAGATCACCGGGGGCCGCAAAAGCGAAGGAAGGCGGAAGGGAGATGGCCAGAGCCACCGCCGCCGTCCGGCTTTTTCCTGCCAGGGATTTTCTGTTTTTCTTTTTCATATATTTTAAATTTCTAAGCTGGGGACCGGCCGGATCGAACCGGGGTGGAACTGTAAATTATTCAGGGTTTTGTGACGTTGATAGTCAGGGTGCGCACGCCGCCGGCGGGGACGATGGCCCAGAGCGCCTCGACGGTCTGGCTGTTGGTGGTGACCACGCCGGAATCGCTGGCCGCGGAGCTGTTGATGGTGAGTCCCGCGGGAATGATGTCGCTGGCCTTCACGTTGTTGGCCTCGGCACCGGTGTTGGTCACGGTGATGGTGTAGTTGAAAGGCACGCCGGGAGTGATCTGGGTGACGCTGGCGGACTTGGCGATGCTCAGGTCCGTCGGCAGCGGGCAGCCGTCGGAGCCGACCACGGCTCCGGCCGGAGTGTCCGGGCATTTGTCGCCCAGATCAGACACGCCATCACCGTCGGTGTCGGTGTTGAGGGTGTTGCTGGAGGTGGTCGCCATGCCATTGCAGCCCAGAAAGACGGAGGCCCGGGGGGCGAAGGGGAAGGCGGGGGCGGTGCCGGGATTCGCGGAGGCGACCTTCAGGACGATGGCTGTGGTCTCTCCAATGAATTGGAAAACAGCCCCCTGGGCCCCGGGCGCGTAGTAGGTGTTGGCGTCCAGCTGGCGGCCATCATCCCCATCGGGCAACCCCCGCAGGACAAAGGGCAGCGGCGTGACTCCGTCCGCCTTGTAGAACGAAAGAGTTCCGGTAAGGGCCGTGGCATACAGTCCCGGATTCCTGACCGTTTCGTCAAAGGTCCAGCTGAAGGTCGTCTGCCCGCTGGCCGGGACGGTGTCTGAAAGTTGCAGAATATCGAACGGCTGGGCGAAGGGAGGGAGCGCCAGAGACCACTGGCTGTTGTTGTTTCCGCCGCCTGCAAACACCGTGGACCCGGAAAGACCTCCGCTGAAAATGACCCCGATCCGCTTGCCGGTTTCATCGATCACTCTTCCGTTGAAAATGTCCGGATTGACGCCGGCACTGAAGGTGAAGGTCTCCCATATCGGAAAGCGTGGATTGATGCAATAATCAACCACTCCGGGCTGGTCGCAGAACTGTCCGAAATTCACGCTGTAAGCGCTTGCGGTCGTGTTCAGATTCGCGGCGCTGAGAGTCGCGCGGATGTAGGTCATCTTCATCCGGACGAAGGAGACCGGGTTTTTAAACTCGATGGAGCAAATGCCGGACTCGCCGATGGCCACGGTATTGGACGCCACCAGCTTGGAGAAAGTGCTGCTCACGCCGGTTCCGGTGGTGGGCGGATCACTTATGTCGCTGGCTATCCGCATCCCGATTTCCAGGGGGTTTCCCGCCGCATCGGTAAAAGTGAAGGTTTTGTTGTCCCCGTTGGTGAAGTGCATGACCAGATTGCGCATGGACCGCAGAGGGGGTGTAAGATCTGTTCTGTAAAAGACTTTAGCCTTGCGCCGCGCGACCCTT
>JAZKFB010000119.1:0-46955 GCA_040386695.1 Verrucomicrobiota bacterium | reverse complement strand
GCACGCCTCCGCCACCGCGCCCGCCATACCCGACGGTCATCCGTCAAACGCTTACCCAAAGCCGAATTAAGCGACGGTGGCCTCCAGCAGCTCCTGCCGCATTTCGATCCGGTTCCGGAAGGCCGGCAGGCTGATTTCAATTCGTTTTCAAGCAAGTTTCCCGGTGTGTAAAGTCCGGCGGGACAGCGGGACGCCTATTCCACCCATTACCCCGTCATCGCATTCATTTGAAAGCGAATCGGAATCAAAAGCCACGATGCTTCCATGGACAGAATTGCCCACCTTCCTTTGAAACGTTTCTCCCGGGAAGAATCCTTCTCCGCACTTCACACCGGAATGGCGCGGGCGGCGGCTTTTTGGCGGAGGTCGAGGGTGAGGTTGTAGAGGGCGACGGTGGCGGGGAGGGCGTTCTGGAGGATGCCCACGGAGTCGTTTTTGCCGAAGATGAAGTAGAGCGTCGTCAGGCCCGCGCCGGCGAGGGAGATGATCCAGAAGACGGTGGGCATAATGTTATGGCCCGTGCGTTTCCGGTAAATGGCCTGGACGACCCAGCGCAGGGCGAACATGAGCGCGCCGACATAGCCGACGACTTTCCAGGGATCGACGCTGAGTTTTTCGTTATGGATGAACGGGGTGTTCATCCACTCGTTGAAGGAATGCCAGAGGCTCATGGGAAAAAGCCGATACGAAATTCAGCGCTGAAGGAGCTGGAACAGCGGAGCCCACCAGACGCCCAGAGCCACAGTGGCGGCGATGAGCAGGAGCAGGGTGGCTTTGGTCAGGCCGGAAAGAGTGATCGCGGGCATGGTGGCGCTGGCGGGAGCGTTCCAGTACATGTTCCGCAGGACTTTCAGGTAGTAGTAGAAACCGGCGACGGCTCCGACGACGGCGAAACCGAGGGGCAGCCAGAGCGAGGCCTTCACGGCGGCGGCGAAAACGAAGAATTTGCCGACAAAACCGACGGTCAGGGGCACCCCGGCGAGGGAGGCCACGGCGACGAGCAGGGCGAAAGCCAGAAAGGGCGAGCGCTGATGCAGGCCGTTGAAGGCGTTGAGGTCATCGCTGCCGCTGGTGCGGTTGATCACCACCAGCACGGTGAAGGCCAGCAGGGTCATGATCAGGTAAGCGGCGAGGTAGAAGGCGACGATTTGCCCGGAGCTGAGGCCGAACGCACCCGCCGGGCCGGAAGCCAGGGCCAGCACCAGGAAGCCGGCGTGGGAAATGGAGGAGTAGGCCAGGAGGCGCTTGAAGTTCGTCTGCGGAATGGCGGCCAGATTGCCCACGATCAGGGTGGCGCAGGCCACCGCGAGGAGGATGGCGGTGCAGTTGTGAACGAGGACGTCGGAGCCCAGGTAAACCTGAAGGATCCGCGTGGTGACGATGAAGCCGGCGGCCTTGGAACCGACGCTCAGGTAAGCGGTGACCGGGGTGGGCGCGCCCTGGTAAACGTCGGGAATCCAGAACTGGAGGGGAACCGCGCCGATTTTGAAGGCCAGGGCGACGAGGATCAGGGCGAAGCTGAACATCGCCGGAGCGGTGGCCACGGTGCCGGAGTTCAGCTTGGCGGCGATGAGGCTGAGATTGGTCTGGCCGGTGACGCCGAAGAGCCAGGTGAAGCCATAAACGAGGAATCCAGTGCTCAGCGCGCCGAGAATCAGGTATTTCACCCCGGCCTCCAGCGACCCCACATTCCGGCGCATGAAGGTGACCATGACGTAGAAGGCGATGGTCACCAGTTCCAGACTGACAAAAATGCTGGTGAGATCGGTGGCGGAGGCCATCCACATCATGCCCGCGCAGATAAAAACCGGCAGGCAGAAAAACTCGCCCCAGGCACCCCGGCCGCCGATGCGGGCCGTGAATTTTTCAAGCACCGGGATGTAATCCAGCCCCAGAATGATGACCAGCATGGTGCAGACGAGGGCGATGACCTTGTAAGTCATGGCCAGGCCGTCGGCCGTGTAAAAGCTCCAGAACGGGGACGCATCCGGCGTGCGGTTCACGAAAAACGAGGCCACCAGCACCGCGCCGAGGCCGAGCAGGGCGGTGTGGGCCACAAAGCGCTTGTCCTTCGCTGGGATAAACGCCTCCAGCATGAGGAGGACGAGTCCGAGCAGGACCACCGCGACTTCCAGAGAATAGACCGGCATGTTGAGGAAAAGAAGCTGAAGTGAAAACGGTCAGAAACAGGGCGAAGCCAGGTGGGAGAGGGCGCTCAGGGGGCAACCACGACGGCGATGGCTTTGGCAAGGGCGTCCGCGAAGGGACCGGCCGCCTGCATGAGGAGATACGGGAAAAAGCCGGTGACCAGCAGGGCGATCAGAAGCAGCAGCACGGGGATGCGGCCGCAGCATTTGAGGTCGGTGGCTCCGGTGACGGCTTCGGAGGGCTCGCCTTTGAAGACCTTCCGGAAGGCGCGCAGCATGTAAACGGCGCTGATGACCACCCCCCAGAGAGCCAGAATGGTTGTGATCTGGAGCGGGCCGAGGTGGTCGGCGGGCTTGTTGGCGAATCCACCGAGGAAAACGAGGAGTTCCGCCGAGAAGTTGGCGAATCCGGGCAGGCCGATGCTGGCGAAGGAGGCCATGGCGAAGGTCAGACCGAGGAAAGGCGCGTATTTCGCCAATCCGCCGAGCCGGGACATCTGGAGAGTCCCGGTTTTTTCCCGGACGATGGAGCAAAGCGCGAACAGCAGGGCGATGGAAACGCCGTGGGCGAACATCAGGAGCACCGCGCCGCTGATGCCGATGGCCGTGCCGCTGGCGATGCCGAGGAAAACGTAGCCCATGTGCATCACCGAGGAATTGCCGAGCACGAGGTCAAGTTCCTTCTGAGCGATGGTCACCAGGCCAATGTAAAGAATGTTCCCGAGGAGCAGAACCAGCAGGAGATTCTGAATCCACTCAGCGTGGAAGCCGGCGGGCAGCATCGGGGCGGCGACGCGAAGCAGGCCGTAAAGACCGAATTTTTTCAGCACCCCGGCGTGCAGCATGGCGGTCGGAGCGGGAGCGGAGGCGTAGGCCGGAGCCGCCCAGGAGTGGAAGGGAAACAGGGAAATCAGCACCCCGAAACCGAGGAGCAGGGTCAGATAGATCGGTTCCTGCGAGGCCGCCGCGATTTTCGGAGCCAGATTCCTCAACTCCAGCATGTCAAAGGTCGTGAGACCGTTGCCCGCCGCCGCGCTGGCCTGGGTGACCAGCGCCGCCAGCCCGGCCAGCAGCACGAGGCTGCCCAGACCGAGGTAAATGGTGATTTTCCAAGCCGCATCCTTGTTGTCGCCGGTGCCGCGCATCCCGATCATCAGGAAGGTTGGGATGAGGGCCAGTTCGTGGAAAGCGTAGAAAAAGAACAGGTCCGTGGCCACAAAAGCCCCCATGGCTCCGGCGGCGATGAGCAGGCTGCTGCTGTAATAAAGGGCTTCACCGCCCGCTTTCACCGGCTTCATCATCACAGCGGCCAGAGTGACCACCGAAGTCAGCAGGACCATGATCAGGCTCATGCCGTCGATCCCGACGTTGAACCCGAGTTTCGGGTCGCCCAGAATGACGCGGTGGGCCTCAAACTGGTAATGCGCGCCGTCCGCATACTGGAATTTCAGCAGCAACCAGGCAGTGACCGCCGCATTCACCACGGCCGCCGCCATCGCGGTCAGACGTGCGGGTGCCCCGGCCGCCATGGCCAGAGCAGCAGCTATCGGGACAAAGATCAGCAGATCGAGCGGGCTCAAGCGGTCGGTCGGTTTGGGAAAATCAAAAAGAGGTGCCCGCAGGGGGCCACGGATTATTCAAGCCGCCACCGGGAGCGGCAAGGGGTATTTGTGAAAAATTTCACAAGCGCGGGCGGAGGGATTCCGGTCCTTCAAAATCCCGCCGCCGCCGCGCCCATTCGCGCAGTCCGGCATGCGGGCGGCGGAAAGTGGCAAATTTCTGTCGATTTTCCCGGCAGCGGCGGATTTCTCCCAGTGTGACCACCACCGATCCCTCCCCCACGCCGACAGCGGACCTGCTGCGGATTTATCAGAGCGGCGCCTCCGAGGACGCGCTGCGGCAACTGATTCTGCGTTATCTGCCCCTGGTTCATGCCACCGCCCGCCGCCGCACCGGCAGTGAAAGCCTCGCGGCCGATGTTGCTCAGACCGTTCTTATCGACTTCGCCCGGCAGGCGCGGTCCATGCCCGTTTCCGTCCAGATTGGCGGCTGGCTTTTGCGTCATACCGGATTCCGGGCCTCACGCGCCCTGCGGACCGAGCGCCGCCGCGCCGCCCGGGAGGCGGAGGCGCTGCGCCGCTCCCAGCTCCATCCGCCCGCCATGACCGATGATCCTGCCGATTCCTCCCTGCTGGCCGAAGCTCTGCACCGGCTTCCGGCCCCGGAGCAGTCGCTTCTGATCATGAAGTTTTATGAGAGCCTGGAGATTCCCGCCATCGCCGGACAGCTCGGCATCAGCCCCACAGCGGCCCAGAAGCGGATGGAGCGCGCGCTGCACCGCCTCCGCGGACTGCTGGCCGGTTCCCGGGGAATTTCCCGGACAGCGGTAATTCCCCGGCCCCTCTCCTCCGCCGTTTCCCTCTCCGCCCTGACTCTGGCATTGGAGAGTCTTCTCTCCCGTTCAGTTCAGGCGGCGGCCATTCCCGCCACGCTCGCGCGTGAAGCGGCCGCCGCCGCCCTCGCCGCCGCCCGTAATCGTCCCCTGCCCGCGTTGGTGGTCCGCTTTCAGCATTTGGGCCCCGCGGCGGGGAGCCTGACCGGGATTGCCGCCGCTTTGGCTCTTTGCTCCGTGCCTTTCTGCTTTTCCCTGCGGGGAAATTCCCCGGACGGCCCGGCGGTC
The DNA here is from genome assembly GCA_040386695.1 of Verrucomicrobiota bacterium. GTDB lineage: Bacteria > Verrucomicrobiota > Verrucomicrobiia > Verrucomicrobiales > V1-33 > CAIZWU01. The sequence goes on along the minus strand of JAZKFB010000119.1, from coordinate 42,128 downwards.
ACCCTTCAATCCCCGGCTCCGCCGCCCGGCACTGTGAAACAGGAGACCGAGCCCGATATTGACGATGTTTTTGAAAAACTGAAGGCCCTGATCGACCGGGAGGGCCGGAACCGCCTCGTCTGGCGCAAAGCGGAAGGCCTGATCCTGAGCCTGCCGCGCGGGGATTACGGGGAGGCCGTGGTCAGGCTCGACAGGATGTTCTCCATTCAAAACACCTCACCCTCGTCGGCGGGGCCCGACCGCTGGATCATGGTGCTGCTTTACCATTGGCAGCCGCCCTCCGTGCCCCAAGCCCTGTGCGCCCTCCTGCCCCGGCTGACCCCCGCGGTCCAGGACCATGCCGCCATGATGCTGTGCCGGAACTGGCACCGGAAATCCGCTCCCGCCGCCGCCGCATGGCTGCGGACACTTCTCGCGGACCATGAAAACAAATGGCTGCCGGAGGCCTGCCGCCGGACGCTGGTTCCGCAGCTGGCGTATCCGGTGATGGAGGACCTCCTGGCCAATCATCCGGAGCAGGCGCGGGCGCTGGGAGACCAGCTGGAGGCCGGCGGATTCCGGAATATCCGGCAGGCTGCTCTCCGGGACCTGAAAGCCAGTTCCGCCATGGCCGCCCGCGAGGCCATCCTGACGCCGGAGCACCCGTGGTATCTCCCGGTGAGGGAAGTGCTGGATGACAGGCGCACGCCCGCCGAAAAACGGGCGCTGGCGGATAAAATCGGCGATCCCGGCGTCCGGCAGACTTTGGCCGGACTGCTTGCTGAGCGTCTCTTTCACGCCCGGCCGCCGGAGACATCCGGGTCTTCCCCGGAGACACGGCAAACAGCTGACTGGCTGCTGGATCAGACGCTTCCGGCCCGGCGCGCGCAGGTGCTGGGGTCAATTGCCCGTGCCTGGGTTGCGGGTGATCCGGTGGGCGCGGAATCCTGGTTTGCCGCCCGGGCGCCGGATGCCACCGCGATCCTGGATCAGGAAAAATCCCGTCTGGCCCGGAGTCCCGGAGCCCCTGAGGACAGTCTGGCCCGCGCTTTGAGCATCAGAGACCCGGACCTGCGGGATTACACGCTGGCCGCGAGACTGGCGGCGGAAAATGACGGTCCTTCGGATTCCCCCTCCATTTTGAATTCTCCGGCCCTTCCCGCAGCCACCGCCTCCGCCCTCCGCCACTGGCTGGCCATCTCCCCATGAAATCCGCCATTTTCAGCTTTTTCATCACTCTCGGACTGGTGTTGGCCGTCAGCTTTCCGCTGCGGCGGCACCTGAGGAATTCCACAGCGCCCGGCGGCTCCCCGGAAAATCCGGCCCGGATCCGGCCAGCGGATGATTCCTATGCCCGCACTCCGGACCAGCCGGCGGCCAGTCCTGTTTCCGGTTCTGAAAAACCGCCGGACCCGGATCCCGCTGATCCCGCTCAGCCGGAAAAAATCGCCGCTCTCACCGCCATGGTCCGGGAATATGCCTCAAAACGGAATACGGCGGAAAATATCACTCCGTGGTGGACCGCCATCTGCGGACTGGCGGAACTGGATCCGGTGCTGGCCATCCGGCTGCTGCGCGGGACTCCCCGGGGATTCGTTTCCGCGCACTCCCAGTCCGGCAATGCGGACAGTATCGTCGCCTGGTGGGCGGCGAAGGATCCGGACGCGGCTCTGGCCTGGTACTGGCAGGACCCGGATACGGGCGGATTTTCCCCGCCTCCCGGGGAAATCGTGGACACTCTGGCGGCACGCGATCTCCCGCGCGCCGTCAGCTTTCTCAAACAATGGTTCGCCCGGAGATGGCGCGGCGGAGCCGGCAGTGTCACCCACAATGGCCTGAAAGCGATGGAGGTGTTTGGGGCGCAACCGGTTTTCAAAGCTCTGGAGCCTCATTTAAGGACGCCGGGAGATCTGGAACTGCTGCTGCCCGAAGCGGACGCCGGCACCGGCACCGGCGGCTGGAGCGCGGACCTGATGCCGGGTTACTGGCAGAGCCTCGCCGAAACCGCCGGCCGCGTTCTCCCGCCGGCGGAGGCCCGGGCTTTTTTTGAAAAACATCCGTTTCCCCCCGACTGGCCGGAGAACTTCCTGCACCCTGCCGTGAAACTGATGGACAGCGCGCTGAAGGAAAAACAGGATCCCGGGGAATGGGCGGACTGGATTCTGGCCAGCGTGGGCACCGCGGTGCAGCCGCGCACGCAGGCCGCCGTTCATCTGGTCACCGCCTGGAGCGGGCAGGATCCGGAGGCGGCGGGCCACTGGCTGCGCGCTTTTGCGGAAAGTGATCCCGCCTCCGCTCCGCTGGCCATGCGGACGTATGCCGGCGCGGTGCTGGAGGAGGACCCCGCCGCCGCCATGCAGTGGGCCGCCGCCATTCCCGGGGAAACGGCCAGACGTCTGGCCATGCTTCAGCTTTTCCCCAAATGGGCCGAACAGGATGCCGCCGCCGCCCGTGCCTGGCTCGACACCTCCAACTGGCCGCCCGAAATCAAACGGCTCGCCGGAGGCGCGCTGAAAGCCGGCCCTCAGGGCTCCTGAATCAGGAATTTGGAGCTTGTTTCCGCTTTCGGCGCGGAAGGCCTGGCTCCCTCACGCGCCGTGCTGAAAATTTTTGAATTTTCCGGTACCGCAAACCGTCGGAATTCCGTTTCCATCCATGCCATGATCGGTCGGCCGCTTCCCTTCCCTCTTTCCCCAAAACGACAGCGTCCCGTCCGGAGTGGCCGGACGGGACGACAGAATCAGGTGATGGGATGTGGTTTGGGGTGCGATGGAACGCCGCAGCAGGGATCGCGGTCTTCTTTTTTAAGCGGAGACGGCTACGGGCTCAGGAGGCGTGAGGGCATCCTTGAGTTTTTCGAGACCGCGGTACTGCTTGACGTTTTTTTCCACCATGCCGCGGGAGACGAGGTTCTGGAGTTTTTCATACGCCCGGAGACGCAGCATTTCCTCCCCGCCACTCACGGCATTCCGCAATTTCAGGTTTTCGTAGACCGCTTCAAAGAGACTGTTGAAATCGTAAACCTTCGGTATGAGGAGGGCAGCTACGAGTTCATCAGTGACATGATCCGGCAGACGACGGGAGAACCTGGTTCGTTTGGTGGTAGCCATAGGTCGGACAGTTTAGCACACTTCCGCGAATCTGCGACCGATTTCCACATTTTGTGCTGAGGATTCACAAATCCGCGAATCCAGGCCGTCAACGAAAAGTGACGGACCTCTTTCTGTTTAACTGGACAGATTTACGATTTTCCACTTATCCTTCTGACAGCGAACGGGTTATTAAGGATTGAATTTGAATGTTTTGGAATGAGAGCGTTTCGACCGTTCACTGAAATTACTTTAAGTAAAATAATTTCCGGGACGCTCCGCGCGCATTTGACCTTAAATCCACAAGGATCACTTAGGCGCGGAGGATTTCTTTTTGGATGAAGGGGCGGAGGCCTTGGATTTGGAGGTTTTGCCCTCTGATGGGGATTCAGGACTGGCGGCGGGGGAAGCTCCGGTTCCGCCTCCATCATCGAAGGATCCCAGGCACTTCAGACCCTCCCGGCTGACCTCGAATGCCTCAATGCTGCACGGATAAAGAGCGGCGGCGTATTCCTGGAGAATCCGGGGACCGAAATCCTGAAAACGCCCAAAATTCCGGGAAAATACGTAAACGGTATTCCTGTCTGGCATGAGAACCACCAGCCGGTCGCCGAACTGCTCTCTGAACAAGGGCAGGAACCGGGGGGAAAGCACCACGCTGGCGGCGAAAGGGCGGCCACTGCGCAGGGTGACATACGCCACGGTGCCGTCCTTGTTTTTGGCGACCTCCGGGGTCATGGAAAGCAGCAGCCGGGTGGCGGCGGCGCTGGCTTTAGCCAGAAATTGCTCCCAGCTGAGGCCGGCGGCTTTGAATTCCCCGCGGGAAAAGTTCGTGAGCCCCAGCACATTATCCTCGCGCGCGGGCACGATGACGGTTTTTTTGCCGTCGCTGAGAGGCCGCGCCATTTCCGTGCGCAGAATCAGAGGCTCCAAAGCGGCGCAGACGGGCTCCAGGGCACCGGGTTTCAGGGCTGATGCCGGTTCCGTGGAAGTTTCCGGCTGGCTGTTTTTTCCGGAATCCGCAGGCGCGGACACGGGCACCGGGGCCGGGACGGGAACAGGCGCGGGCAGGGCATCCGGGCGGACAGGTTTCAGTGGTTTTCCGGATTTTCCCGAAGCTGCGGGCTTCCCTGCGGATTTTTTTTCCTTTTCCGTAGCGGCGGAGACGGGGTTTGGGGAAAACACCAGGCAAACGAACGCCGCCGCCATCCAGGCGCACCGGGGAAAAGGTGACTTCATGGACACCGGACCGCCAAATCGCGCTCCCACGCAAGCCGGGAAAACAACGGCCTCTTGCGGCTCAGGTTTTGCTGACGGAAAGCATGGCCATGCCTGTTCCCCTGAAAAGCGGCAGGCCGATGACAGTCCCTTTCCGTTATGATTTTCCCTCTCCGGCGATTTCAAATTTCCGCGGCGCCGGCGGCGGCGCGGCGGCGGGCGCTGATGCTGGGACTTGCCGCTCTGGCCGCGGGAACGGATTTTTCCCCCGCGCAGCAGCAGCAGCGGCTGCGGATCATGACCGGCAATATTTCCAGCGGCAACCAGCAGTCCTATGATTCCGGCGAGGGCGCGCGGATTTTCCAGGGTCTGAAGCCGGATGTGGTGCTGATTCAGGAATTCAACTACAGCACCGGGACAGCGGCGGCCATCCGGACGTTTGTGGACACCACCTTCGGGACATCGTTTGCCTATTACCGTGAAGGCGGCGCGCAGATTCCCAATGGCGTCATCAGCCGGTATCCCATTCTGGAATCCGGGGAGTGGGACGATCCGAAAGTGACCAACCGCGACTTCGCCTGGGCGCGGATCGACATTCCCGGCGATCGGGACCTGTGGGCTGTCAGCGTGCATTTCCTGACCACCAGCGCCACCAACCGCAACGACGAGGCGCAGGCGCTGAAAACTTTCATCGCCGGCAAAGTCCCGGCGGCGGACTACCTCGTCATCGGGGGCGATTTCAACTGCGACAGCCGGAACGAGGCGCTTTTCACCTCCCTGGCCGGCACGGTGATCACCTCCGCGCCCTGGCCGGCGGACAAAAACGGCAATGTGAACACCAACGCCTCCCGCGCCAAACCCTACGACGGCGTGTACGTGGACACGGACCTGAATGCTCTGAAAACATCCGTGATTGTCGGAGGCTCAACTTTTGCCAACGGGCTGGTGGCCGATACGCGGGTTTACACGCCGATCAGCGAGATCGCGCCCGCCATGGCGGCGGACAGCGGGGCGAATCAGATGCAGCACATGGCGGTGGTGAAGGATTTCCTGCTCCCGCCGCCGGCCGATCCCCCGGCGCTGCCGCTGATTTCCAGTGAGTGGGGACTGCATGCGGAGCCGGCCTGGCTGCGGCTGACCTTCGCCTCCACCCCCGGCGCGCCGTATGAGATTCAGGCCTCGGGCACCATGGCGCAGGGAAACTGGCAGCCTCTGGGGCAAATCACGGCCGCCACCGGCATGACACCGGTGCGGATTCTGACGGCCGGAGCGGCGGACGGGGAATTTTCGGACGTCCTGCTCGGAGTGGAGCCCCGCCGGTTTTACCGCATCGTGCGGAAATAATCCGCTCATCATCTCCGCCACCGGCGCTGTTTCCTCTCTCCACAGCCGTGGCTCCATTCAGACCGCCCGTTTTCCCCACTCATGAAATCTCTCCGGCTGCTTACCGCACTCGCGCTCGTTTTCGGATCCCTCCCGCCGGCTCCGGCTTGCGGGCATGAAAAGCCTGTCCAGGCTCCCGCCGTGGACAAGTCCCTGGTTCTTGATTTCAACACCCCTGTCGATCCCGCTCTTCAAAAGTGGCTGGAAAATCTGGATCTCTCCCTCCGCACGGAACTGGGAATGACCGAAAAAGACAGTGCCGCCGGGATTCTCGATCTGCGCACCGGCAGGCTGGCACTGGTCCGTCCCGACCGCATCGAATACGCCGCCAGCGTGGCTAAAATCGGGATTCTGTTCGCCTGGTTTGATCTTCACCGTGAAGCGCCCGGCCGCATGGACCCGGGAATTGAGCGCGAGCTGGGGGAGATGGCGAAAATTTCCAGCAATGAGATGGCGGCCAAATATTCCCGCGAAATCGGCCTGAAAAAGGTGCAGGAAATCCTGACCCGCGAAGGCTTTTACGATGCCGCGCACGGCGGCGGGCTCTGGGTCGGCCGGCATTATGGCAAAAGCGACGAGCGTTACGGCGATCCGCTGGCGGATCATTCCCATGCCGCGACCGTCCGCCAGGTGCTCCGTTTTTTCCTCCTCATGGAGCAGGGGCGGCTGGTTTCCCCGGAGGCTTCAGCGGAAATGCGGCGGATTTTCGACAGTCCGGAACTGCCGCACGACAATATCAAATTCGTCAAAGCCCTCTCCGGCAACCAGGACCTCCATATCCGCCGCAAGTGGGGCACGTGGGAGGACTGGAGGCACGATGCCGCCGCCGTCAGCGGTCCGGGCCGCAATTATCTCATCGTGGGCCTGACCCATCATCCGCGCGGCGACGAATACCTGGAAAAATTCGCGGCGGCGGCCGATGCGCATCTCGCCCCGACCGCAGCCCGTGCCGACCCGAACAGCCCGGCGGTGCCCTCTTCGCCTCCGGCTCAACCGCAGGGTTCCGCGTCATTTCGTCCGGGCCTGTAAATTTTTCCGAAATTCCTGCGCGATTGAACGTGCATTCTCCTTTGGAAAAGTTTAATTACAGGATCATGAAAACCGTTTTCCGGCTTCTTCCATTTCTCTGTCTGTTGCCGGTGCCCTCCCTGTTCGCCGCCTTTCCGGCACTGAGGCTGGAAGTGGTGTGCGAAAAGCAGCTGAACTCCCCGGTGACCATGCTGCCCTCCGGCGATGGCAGCGGGCGGCTCTTCATCGCGGAGCAGACGGGCAAAATCCGCATCTTCAAAAACGGCATGCTGCTGCCGGGGAATTTTCTCGATCTCAGCGCCGCCATGGTGCCGCTTCCCGCCGGTTACGATGAGCGCGGCCTGCTGGGCCTGGCCTTTCATCCGGGTTATGCCACCGCCGGATCGCCAGGCGCGGGAAAGTTTTACGTCTTCTTCAACGCGCCCTCGCCGAATGCGCCGGGAACCACGGCGGAGCCTGTGAACTGCCGCAGCGTGCTCCGCGAATACCGCGTGTCCACGACCGATCCCGAGCGGGCGGATCCCGCCACCGCCCGGGACCTGCTCACTTTTGACAAACCGCAGTCCAACCACAACGGCGGCTGCCTCCAGTTTGGCCCCGATGGCTTTCTTTATATCACCACCGGCGACGGCGGCGGCAGCAACGACAACCAGGGCGGCCACACCGGCGGCGGCCCCGCCCCCCGCCCCACCAACGGCCTGGGCAATTCACAGGATCTGACGCGCCTGATGGGGAAAATGCTGAGGGTTGACCCGCTCGGCACCAACGGCCCCGGCGGCCAGTATGGCATCCCGGCCACCAATCCCCACGCCGGCGCGGCGGGGGGCATCCGTGCCGAAATTTATGCCCGGGGCCTGCGCAATCCCTGGCGTTTCTCCTTCGACGACGGACCCGGCGGCACCGGACGGCTGTTCGCGGCGGATGTCGGCCAGGGACGGGTGGAGGAGATCAATCTGATCACCCCCGGCGGAAATTTCGGCTGGCGGAACCGCGAGGGCACTTTCGTTCCCGATTTTTCCACCGACGCCCCGGCGCTGACGGACACGCCCGTTGATCCCGTAGCCCAGTATGCCCACCCCGGCATCACCATCGGCACCCCCGCCCTGCCGCAGTACGGGATTTCCGTCACCGGAGGATTTGTTTACCGGGGCACGGCGATTCCCGCTCTTGCCGGGAAATACGTTTTTGCGGACTGGAGCCAGACTTTCGGCACCGCCAGCGGCCGGATGCTGGGGCTGGAGGAAAGCGCGCCCGGATCCGGCGCCTTCACGCTGTCCGAGCTGCCCATCCCGACCAGCACCAGTCCGCTTCCGTATTTCGTTCAGGGATTCGGACGCGATCAGGAGGGCGAACTTTACGTCCTCGCCAAAACCTCCACCGGCGTCTCCGCTCCCGATCCCGCCACCGGCCTGCCCGGGGGCGTCATCCTGAAAATCGTGCCGCCCATCGTTTCAGGCTCCCTGACGCTGACGCCGTCAAAGGACAATTCGCTCTACGAGGAGGGGAATCTCAGTAACGGCTCGGGCGATTGGCTCTTCGCCGGGGCCACCGAGGCTAAAAATGACTATGCCCGCCGCCGGGCGCTGCTGGCTTTTGACCTCTCCGCCGTGCCGGCCGGAGCCGTCATCAGCTCCGCGTCGCTGGCCCTGCGCATGGACAAAACGATCACCGGCACCTACGATTTCTCCCTGCACCGCATGTCCGGCAGCTGGGGCGAAGGCACCGCCAACACGGGCGGCCCGGAAGGAAACGGCATCGCTGCCAGCGCCACCGATGCCACCTGGCTGAAGCCCGTTCACGGCCAGGCCGCCCAGTGGGCCACGCCCGGCGGCGATTTCGTTTCCACCAAATCCGCCACCCAGTTCGTCAATGCCGCCGGGACCTACAACTTTTCGAACAATCCGCAGCTGACGGCGGATGTGAACGCCTGGCTGGCGAATCCGGCGTCGAACTTCGGCTGGGTGCTGAAACCGGATTTTGAAACCGTGAAAACCACCGCCACCGGCCTCAGCGGTCAGAAACTCATCACTGTGGCTTCTGTCGCGGGACTGCTGCCGGGCATGCCCGTCACCGGCACCGGCACCGGCATTACCCCCAATTCCAAGATCACCTCCACCGGCATCAATGCGGAAACCCGTGTGATCACTCTCAGCACCAACAATGCCGGGGCCGTTTCCGGCGAGGTTGTTTTCGCCGCCCCCTCCGCCAAACGCTTCCCCTCCCGCACCCATCCCAATACTGCCGAACGGCCCAAACTGACCCTTCAGTATTCCAACGCGCCGGTTCCGACCCTGCGGCAGGCCTGGGAGAAACAGTATTATTTTATCGGAGAATTCGTTGATGATGCGGGGGATACAGATGGAGACGGTCTCCCCAACGGCATCGAGTATGCCTGGGGCATGTCCCCTCTGGCCCCCAACACTCTGAGCGAGGGGCTCACGGTGGACAGCGCCAAAGCCGCCGCCGGCCAGCCTGTGGAGGCCGGCTTCCGCCGCGATATTCTGGCGGTGGATGTGACTTACCGCCTGCAGATCAGCAGTGACCTGAGCACCTGGACGACTCTGGCCGAAAGCGCCAACGGGGCCGAAGCCACCGGCCCGGGATTCGTCAGCGAAACCTCCAATCCCAACCTCGTGAGAATCCGGACCGTCAACGTCCGCGACACTCTGCCCGCGTCCACCGCCGGCAAGCGTTTCCTGCGCCTCCTTGTCACCCGCTGAGTCCAGCCGGCGGCTGCGGGCGCGCCGGCCGCGCGCGGGGCGGGTTCCGGATTTAACTTCGCGTTTTACAAAACCGTCATTTCCGGTAAGCTCCACATCCGCCGAATTCAATTTACCAAGTTAGTCCGTTTCCCTGCCATGAGCACGTCCGCCGCCACTGCTGCCACCTCCAAACCCGCCGAAACCGCCGCTCCCGAGCGCGGTGAACTCATGCCCGGAGCGGAGATTCTGGTCAAATGCCTCGAAAAAGAAGGCGTGGAATGGATTTTCGCCTACCCCGGCGGCGCTTCGATGCCCATGCACCAGGCGCTCAGCAAGAGCAGCAAAATCCGCACCGTGCTCCCCCGTCACGAACAGGGCGGCTCCTTCGCCGCCGAGGGTTACGCCCGCGCCACCGGCAAAGCCGGCGTGTGCATGGGGACCTCCGGTCCCGGCGCGACCAATCTGGTGACCGCCATCGCCGACGCTTATCTCGACTCCACCCCGCTGGTGGCCATCACCGGCCAGGTGCCGACCTTCATGATCGGCCGCGGCGCTTTCCAGGAAACAGACTTCTTCGGCGTGACTCTGCCGATCGTGAAGCACAGCTACCTGGTGACCGATCCGAACGACATTCCCCGGATCGTGAAGGAGGCCTTCCACATCGCCCAGACCGGCCGGCCCGGCCCGGTGGTGATCGACATGCCGAAGGATGTGCAGGAAACCCGCACCCAGCCTATTTACCCCGACAAAATCGAGCTGCGCGGCTACAAGCTGCTCACCGAAGTCGATGAAGTGGCTCTGAATGAAGCCATTGGCCTGCTCAAACAAGCCAAGCGTCCCGTGATTTACGCCGGCGGCGGCATCATCAGCGGCGAGGCCTCCGCCGCGCTGCTGGAATTCGCGGAACGCGCGCAGATTCCCGTGACCACCACCCTCATGGGCGTGGGCGCGTTCCCGGAAACCCACCCGCTTTCCCTGAAATGGCTGGGCATGCACGGCACCGTGGCCGCCAACAACGCGGCCAACGAGGCCGACCTGCTCCTTGCGCTCGGCGTGCGTTTCGATGACCGCGTGACCGGCAAAGTGGAGAAATTCTGCGAGCACGGCACGATCATCCACATCGACATCGACAATTCCGAGATCAACAAAAACAAGCTGGTGCGTCTGCCCATCCAGGCCGACATCAAGCTGGCGCTGACCAAGCTCAACGCGCTTCTCGCCCAGGCCGGCTACGAAAAAGGCGGTAACCGCCACGCCGAGTGGCACGCGCAGATCGCCAAGTGGAAACAGGAATCCCCGATGGAGTATGAGGACGAGGATCCGGCTTTGATTCCTCCCCAGTTCGTGATCGAAAAACTCTACGAACTCACCAAGGACACCGATTTTTACATGACCACCGGCGTGGGCCAGCACCAGATGTGGGCCGCGCAGTATTACCATTTCGACCAGCCCCGCCGCCTCATCACCAGCCTCGGGCTTGGCTCCATGGGTTACGGTTACCCCGCCGCTCTCGGCGTGAAGGCCGCCTTCCCTGATGCGGAAGTGGTGGATATCGACGGCGACGGCTCCTTCCTCATGAACGTGCAGGAACTCGCCACCGCCGTGGCCGAGAACATCGCCGCCAAAGCCATCATCCTGAACAACCAGCACCTCGGCATGGTGGTGCAGTGGGAGGATTTGAAATACAAGTCCAACCGCGCCAACACCTTCCTCGGCAAGCTGCACGCGCCCAAGGACATTTATCCCGACTACGTCAAAATGTGCGAGGCCTTCGAGGTGCCCTGCGAGCACATCACCCGACGCGAGGATGTGGTGCCCGCCCTCCAGCGCATGCTCGCCGCCAAAACCGCCTACGTGCTCGACATCATGGTGCCCCACACGGAGCACGTGCTGCCGATGATCCCCGGCGGCATGACCTACAAGGACATCATCACCAAGCCCATCCGCAACGAGGACGGCACCAAAGGCTTCGGCGACATCAAAGTGGCGACGGCGCTTTGATCTGACTTCCGCCGCTCGGCGGAATTGAGGACTCAAATTCACAATCGAAAATCCAGCATTCCTCCGGAGTGCTGGATTTTTCGTTCTGGAGCCGGGAGAATTGCCCCTTTGGGATCACAATTTACCGGAAAAAATCTCCAATCCGCCGTTTTTTGAAAAAAACGGTAACCTTTCCGCGCGCCGCCGTGATTAACCGGGACAACCAACTCATTCACTATGAAGAAACTGCTCCTCTCACTCTCACTCGTCTCCGGTATCACTCTTTTCAGCGGCTCCCTGATGGCTGCCCCGCTTCAGCGGACGCAGGTGTCGGCGGATGCCAAATGGCTGGTGCATCTGGATATGGACGCGCTCCGGAAATCGACCTTCGGGTCCACCATTCTCCAGTTCGCGCTGACCCAGGCCGGCGACACGCTGAAGAGGGAAATGAAAATCGACCTCCCGGCCCTTGTGGCCCAGACGGGCTCCATCACGGTTTACGGCAACGATTTCAAACCCGGACTGAATGGCCCGAACGGGCGCGGCGTGCTGATTTTCCAGGGTTCGAAGGCGGTGGAGCAGGTGGTCAGCGGCATCCTGATCCAGCAGGCGGAGGCCGCCAAAGCCGGACAGGGCAGCGTCAAGGCTCTGAGTGAGGGACTGGACCCGGTTTATTCCGTCATGCCCAACCTGTTTGTCGCCGTGCGCCCCGGCCAGGGCATTCTGGTGAGCCCGAAACCGGATCAGATCGAGGAGGCCTGCCGTATCATTGAAGGCAAAGCGCCCAGTCTGGAGGGGACAACCACCTTTTCCGAATACGCCACCCTGCCCGGCGGGTTTTTCTTCCTGGCGCTGGCGGAGGGATTTGCCCGCGATGCCGGCCTGCCGCCCCAGGCGCAGGTGCTGAAGCTGGCGGAGGGCGGCCGGATTGCCCTGGGCGAGAGCACGGACAAGCTGCAGCTGTCCGTGAGCCTGAAAGCCCAGACCACCGAGGGCGCGGTGCAGATTCAGCAGGTCGTGCAGGGGCTGATCGCCCTGGCCTCACTCGCCGATGTCGATGAGCCGGAACTGATTGAGGTGAAAAAATGGGTGGGCGGCGCCAAGGTGGACGCGAAGGAGAAGCTGGTCAGTCTGAACCTGGCGGTGCCGGTGGCGGCGGCGCTGAAACAGTTGAGCGCCGCCGCGGATGTGGAAATCAACATCCCTTCCGGTAAAGAAACTTCGCCCGCCCCGGCAACTCCTCCGGTTCCAGCTCCTGTCCCGGCCATCGAACCGGCCCGCTGAAAACGCGCCGCGCCCGCTCTCCCATGACTGCCGCCGTCATCCTGTCCATGCCATTCCCGCCTGCCGCCGATGCCGCCCCCGCCGCACCGGCGGCGGACGGGGAGGATCTGGATCTGAACGCGCTCGTGGAGCGTGCCCGGCAGGGGGATGATATCGCTTTCGCCGCAGTGCTGGAGCAATTCGGGAAGCGCACTTTTCACTTTGTGCTGCGGATTGTGGCCAATGCCCACGATGCCGAGGACGTCACCCAGGAGACCTTCGTGAAAGCTTGGCGTTCCCTGCCCCGCTACCGTCCGCAGCACAGTTTTTGCCCCTGGCTTTTCACCATCGCCCGGCGCACCGCCCTGAACCATCTCCGTGCCCGCCGGCCGGCCGAGGAGCTGAAGGATCATGACATGATGGTGGAGGAAAATCCCGGCGGCATGGCGGCGGACCGCGATGACGCGGCGGCGGTCTGGACCACCGCGCGCCGGCTGAAACCCGATCAGTATGAGGCGCTCTGGCTGCGTTATGGCGAAGGATTTGCCGTGAGCGAAGTCGCTCGTATCATGAACTCCAATGCCCTCCGCGTGCGGGTCCTCCTGCACCGGGCCCGCGGACGCATGGCCGGATGGCTGACTCAAAACTCTCCCGAAACATGAAGCGCTCCCCGTTCATGAAATGCCGTTTTACCAGATTCCGGATCAGCCGCCGGCTGGACGATGGCCTCCCGCTGCCTCCGCGGCTGGAGCGGCATCCCGGAAACTGCCCGGAATGCGCGGCCTGGCTCCGGATGCAGCAAAGTCTGATCCGGCAGCTCCGCCGGACCACTCCGCCATCGGCATCCCTGGCGGGGAGAGCGGATGATTCCCCCGTTTTTTCCCAAGCGAAAATTCTGCGCGCCCTCCGGCAAACCCCGGTCCAACCCCGGCCGCAGGTTTTTTCCTGGAACTGGCCGCTGACCGCCACTTCGGCAGCAGCGGCGTTGGTGGTGATGGCCGCCGGCACCGTTTTTTTCACGTTGAAACACAGCGGCCAGTCACCGGATTCCTCCCGGCAAAGCCCGCTGGCGGAAACCGGCACGCCCTCTCCTTCCTCCGGAACCGCCGGAATTCCCCCGTCTCACGGAGCCGCGGCCACCGTCAATCCCCGCCCCGGCCCGCTTTGGAAAACCGCGCTCAGCCTGGATCAGCCGCTGCGCCGGGAACTGGCGCTTCTGAACGCGGATGCCCTGGCCGCCGTGCGCGGGCTCAAATCCAGCATTCTCCCGGGAGGATGACCCTGGCGCGGCTGGATAATCCATGATTCCGCCCGCAGCGGAGCGGGCATACTTCATCGTCTGTTCCAGGCCGCCTGCCCGCCCTTGGTTATCCGCATCCGCGCACGGGCCGGAGGTTGTTCTTTGTGTGGAGTCTGCGTTAAAGCGTAAGCTCCGCCATCTCTTCCCCGGATTCCGACCCATGAAGCCCACGCTCCCGTACGCCGCTGTCCTGTCACCGCTGCTGGTGATTCCCCCGATGACCGCAGCGGCAGCCGCGCCGCCGGTTTTCAAACCGCAGGTCATCGACTCCTCCATCCGCATCGGCTACGGGCTGGCGCTGGGGGATATGGACGGGGACAAAAAGCAGGACATTCTCCTGGCCGATGCGCGGGAAATTGCCTGGTATCACAACCCTGACTGGAAAAAGCATGTCATCGCCCGCGACCTGACCAAGCTGGATCACGTGTGCCTCGACGCGGCGGACATCGACGGCGACGGCAAAGTGGAGGTGGCGGTGGGCGCGCAGTGGAATCCCGGGGAGACCACCAACGAAAAACTCAGCGGCGCGGTGCTTTTTCTGAAACGGCCCGAGGCCTCCGATGCCAAACCTGAAGCCGGAGCCGGATCTGAAACTCTGTGGCAGTCCGTGACTCTCCCGCACGAGCCGACGGTGCACCGTCTGCGCTGGGTGAAAAACGGGGAGGGAAAACACGCCCTCGTGGTTCTGCCTCTGCACGGCCGGGGAAACACCAACGGCAGCGGATCCAATGGAACCAAAATTCTCGCCTATACCCCGCCCGCCTCCTCCGCCCAGTGGGAGGATGCCGCCGCATGGAAAACCGCCGCCCTGGACGCCTGCCTGCACATCACTCATAATTTTGATCTGCTCGCGGACGGCGGCGGTGAGGCCATGGTCATCGGCGGCAAGGAAGGCGCCCTGCTGGCCAAACCGTCCGGTCCGGGCTGGGAAACCTCCTCCCTGCCGCTGCTGGAAACACCCGCGCCCGCTCCCTTCGCGGGGGTGGGGGAAATCCGGTTTTTCCCCGGAACCAAACAGCGGCTGGCGACCATCGAGCCCTTTCACGGCCCCAATGTCTGCACCTGGACCTGGGAGGAGAAACAGCGCGGCTGGCGGCGGGAGGTGGTGGATTCCTCGCTCTCCTCCGGACACGCGCTGGCCGTCGGCGACATGAACGGCGACAACCTCCCGGACCTTATCGCCGGCTGGCGCGAACCCGACAGCGCCGGAAAATTCGGCATCCGTCTCTACACGGCGACCGGCGACACAGCGCAGCCATGGTCCTCGTCCTGGCTGGCCGGGGAAAACTCCATGGCCTGCGAGGATCTGAAACTGGCCGACCTTGACGGCGATGGCCGACTGGAGGTCATCGCTTCCGGACGGGCCACCAAAAATGTGGTGATTTACTGGAACAAAGCGGCGGAATAAACACCCCGGAAGAATCGCCCTCCGCTGCCAATATTACCCACTCCGGCTCCGGACACCCGGAGCATAACCGTCCTGCCGTCAGTTCCGCGCTGTGCCCCAGCGGCGGTGGATGAAGTTTTCCCAGGGGGAAAAGAGGAGTTTGTCGGCGAGGAGGCCGATGGCGACAATGACCAGCATCACGCCGAGGACCTGGTCCATGGCGTTGAGTTCGCGGCCGTAGTGGAGCAGATGTCCGAGACCGAATCCGGTGAGGATGGTGACAAAAATCTCGGCGGCCATGAGGGAGCGCCAGGCGAAGGCCCAGCCCTGTTTCATGCCGCTGATGACATAGGGCAGCGAGGCCGGAAGGATGACGTGAGTCAGGGTGTGGGTGCCTTTGGACCCCATGGTGCGGGCGGCGCGGACGTAGAGCGGAGGCAGGTTTTTGACGCCGTTCTCCACCGCGATGAGCACACTCCAGAGGGTGCCCATGATGACCACGAACTGCATGGCGGACTCCGTCTGGCCGAACCACAGCAGCGCCAGCGGGACCCAGCAGACACTGGGCAAAGTCTGGAGACCGAGAGCGAGCACGCCGATGGTGTCGTTGAGATATTTGGACCGCGCGGTGAGCAGGCCCAGGGGCAGGCCGATGAGGCAGCCCGCGAAATAACCGATGAGCAGGCGCTTCATGGTCACGATCGTGGACTTGAGCAGCTCGCCGCTTTTGGCGGCCCCCACGAGATATTCCCAGACATCCCCCGGCGGAGGCAGGAGGACGGGGGAATAGTGGCCGGAGGAGACGAGAACCTGCCAGATGCCGACGAGAGCGGCGAAGAAAAGGATGGCGACAACAGCGCGTTTCATTCGGGGGAAAGATGGGACTTCAGGGCGCGGGTGATTTCGCTGGCGAGGCTGGCCAGCTGGATGCTGTTGATGTCGCGGGGCCGGGGAAGAGTCACGGGGAATTCCTCGCGGATGCGGCCGGGATTCGGGGAAAAGAGGACCACGCGGTCGCCCAGACAGACGGCCTCGCGGACGTTGTGGGTGACGAAGACGATGGTTTTTTTGCGGGCGGACCAGATTTTCTGAATGTCCTCGTAAAGCTGCTCCCGGGTCATGGCGTCGAGCGAGGCGAAGGGCTCGTCCATGAGGAGAATGCGGGGATTCGGAGCCAGAGCGCGGGCCAGAGCCACCCGCTGCTTCATGCCGCCGGAAAGCTCGTGGATATTGGCGCTGGCGAACTTGGTCAGGCCGACGAGGTGCAGGTAATATTTGGCGACCTCGATACGGTCCTTGTCGGTGAGATTCGGCTTCAGTTTGAGGCCGAAAAGCACATTGCCCATGACATCCAGCCAGGGGAAAAGCGCGTGCTCCTGGAACATGACCATGCGCTCGCGCCCGGTGCCCACAATGGGCTGGCCGTCGCTGCTCAGCGTGCCGCTGTCGGGCACGTCGAGGCCGGCGATGAGGTTCAGCAGGGTGCTCTTTCCGCAGCCGCTGGGACCGACGAGGCAGACGAATTCCCCCTCGCTGACCGTCAGGCTCACGTTGTCCAGAGCCTGCAGACGGCCGCGGCGGGTGGTGAACGACTTGGAGACGTCGTCCACCACCAGCTTGGCGGGATCAAGATTAATTAAAGCTTCAGTGGCGCTCATTCAGGATAGTCTCACCTCACAGGCTGGGGAGCAGCGGATCAAGCGCGGGAATATCCTTGAGGAATCCGGCTTTCTGGGCGCTGATCACCATTTTGTCCAGTGAGGGGCGGGAGATTTCGTTGGTCAGAACCGTCCGCGCCAGGGCTTTGTTGAGGAGTTCGTCGCTGGGGGAAGCCCCGGTCAGCTCCTTGAGTTCCGCCTTTGCCAGAGCGCGGGCCTCATCGGGGTGCGCAATGACCCATTCCGTGAGTTCGCGGTGGGCGGCGGCGAGTTTTTTAGCCAGTTCCGTGCGTTCCGTGAGGAAACCGGAGCGGGCCGCGAGGAGGGTGACGTTGGTGTCCTTGTCCTCCAGGAACACTTTGCCGCCGGCCTCCAGCTCCAGGCGCGTGGCCCAGGGCTCGGCGGTCCAGACGGCGTCGATATCGCCTTTGGTGAAGAGGCTGAGCTGGTCGGCGTTCGGCGTCGGAAGGACGGTGACATCGCCACCGGTCTGCGAGATTTGGAACCCATGCTCCACCAGCCAGGCGCGGGCCTGCACGTCCTGCGTATTCCCGAGCTGCGGCGTGGCCAGTTTTTTGCCCCGGAAATCCTCGGGTTTTTCAATCCCCGCTCCCGGCCGAACAATGAGGGCGGTGCCGCCGTTGGCCGCTCCGGCGAGAATGCGGGGTTCCGTGCCTTTCGATTTGGCGAAGGCGTTCAGCACCGGACTGGGCCCGATGTAGGTGACGTCGAGGGATTTGGAGAAAATCGCCTCAATGGCGGAAGGGCCGGCGTTGTAGGTGTACCACTCGATTTTCACCCCCAGACGCTCCTCATACCAGCCTTTGCCCTGACGCGACAAATTGGCCGCCACCAGGGCCTGGATGTGGGTGATGTTCGGAAAATGCCCGAATCGGATCGGGCTGTCCGCGCTGCCGCCGCCGGAGTTTTTACTGCAGGAGACAAACCCGGCGCTGAGTCCAACGGGGGCGATCTTAAGAAAGGATCGGCGGTTCATGGTGGTGGTGAGTTCGGTGTTTGGGTTGCGGTGGAGGTGTGCGGGGCAGGAAAACTATAGGTCATATAGGGCCTATAAGACCTATAGGGCGTATCTTTGCGGCAGGCGTCTCAGGCCGCGTGGGCGGCCTGGGTCTGGCGGGCTTCGTCGGCGAGGGCGGTGCTGAGGTAGCGTTCGCCGGTGCTGCAGCCGACGGTGACGATCAGGCGGCCGGCGAATTCCGGGCGGGCGGCCAGCTGGAGGGCGGCGAAGACGTTGGCTCCGGTGGAAATACCGACCAGCAGTCCCTCCTCGGAGGCCAGGCGGCGGGCGGTGCGGATGGCGTCCTCGTTGGTTACGCGGATGACCTCGTCGAGCACGTTGAGATCGAGATTCGCGGGGACAAATCCGGCTCCGGCTCCCTGGATTTTGTGGGGCGCGGGGGTGAGCGTTTCATTGGCCAGAGTCTGGGAAATGACCGGCGAGGCGTCGGGTTCCACGGCCACGATGCGGATGCCGGACTGGCGCTCCTTTAAAAGGCCGCCGACTCCGCTGATAGTGCCGCCGGTGCCGACCGCCGCCACAAAAGCAGCGAGCTTGCCATCGGTGTCGGACCAGATTTCCTCTCCCGTGGTGCGGCGGTGGACGGCGGGATTGGCCGGATTTTCAAACTGCTGCGGCACCCAGGAATTTGGCGTTTCAGCCGCGATCTGTTTGGCCCGCGCGATGGCTCCCCTCATGCCCTCGGAACCGGGCGTGAGCACCAGTTTCGCACCGAGCAGCGCCAGCAGGGTGCGGCGCTCCAGGCTCATGGTTTCGGGCATGGTCAGGGTGATTTTGTAACCTTTGGCCGCCGCCACGAAGGCGAGGGCGATGCCGGTGTTCCCGGAAGTGGGTTCGACGATGTGGCCGCCGGGTTTGAGAATACCGCGTTCCTCCGCATCCGCGATCATGGCCGCGCCGATGCGGTCCTTCACGCTGCCGAGGGGGTTTTTGAATTCGCCCTTCACCGCGATGGCGGCGTGCAGGCCCTGGGTGAGACGGTTGAGCTTGACGAGCGGCGTGTGGCCGATGGTGCCCAGGATGGTGGTGTGCAGACTCATGGCGTGGAAAATTGGTTTTGACGTTTTCTCTTTTAAAAGTGGAAAGCGGCGGGGACTCCTCTGCGAAGGTCATCCCGGCACCGGATGGGCTCCCGGCAGGTTCCGGGAACGGGTCAAAGGCGGGCGCAATCCTCTGCGGGGTGTCGCGCCGGCCTCCGTGGTCTGGCTTGATCGGTTTGAGCGGCCGGATCAGTCCAGAGCGGCGGCCGCTGTCTGGGGCAGCCGGGTTTTTTCGGTGGCCTCAACCGTGGTCACGCGGCCTTCGTGGACGACGATCTGGACGGAGCCGAAGCGCAGGGCGTCGACTTTCCGTTTCACCAGATCGATCCAGCCCGGGGCCTCGCTGACGGCGGTCGCGGTCAGGGTTTTGACATGGCTTGTCATATGGGTATGGGCAAAGTGTCCGTCAGAAGTTTCAGGAAACCGTCCGCAGGATCCGCGCGGCGGATATCCGGAGGAACCGTGTCGGGGATGGCGGGGACGCTGAAGGGCAGCGGGCCGCCGTCGCGGAGGATTTTGCGCAGGGTGACCTCGACGACATTTCCGAGGGTGTAGCGGTCGAGGATGTTGGCGATGGCGTTGCGCACATCGATCATGATCATCCGCAGCCCGCAGTGGGCCTCGTCGGGACAGGTGCATTTTTCATAATCCGTCTCGCTGGCGCAGCCGATGGGAGCCAGGCGGCCGTCGATGAGCCGCACGAGTTCCCCCATTTTCATCTGATCCGCCGGTTTGGCCAGAAAACAGCCGCCGTGCTTGCCGCGCTTGCTTTCGACGTATCCGGCCTCGCGCAGATCGCCGAGAATCTGTTCGAGGAATTTGAAGGGAACACGTTCGGCTTCCGCGAGTTGTGACACGCTCACGACCTCACGCCCCAGCTTGTGGGCCACGCCCAGCCGGATCATGGTCCGCAATGCATATTCGCCCCGCTTCGTCAGTTTCATCGTAACCGCAGACTATTCTGTAATGTATAGTGCGCAAGTAGGAATTAGAAAAAAGAAAGAGAAACGCGGCAGCGCCCTTCAGATCAGTTCCCCCGTCAGCGGTGTGGCCGCGAATTCAGTGAGCACGGCCTCGGCGGCACGACGGCCGGAGAGCATCGCCCCGTTGATGGAAGAAGTGGCGTGATGGTCGCCGCAGACGAAAAGTCCGGCCCCCAGGCGCGGCGGGCGGCCTTCAAAGCGCGGATGATTCAAAGCGTGAACCGGGAGGGCGTGGCGGATGAAATCTTCGCGGATCAGCTCCCAGTCGTCCGTGATCGGGCCGAACCAGTCGCGGAGCTGCAGCTTCACCGCGCCGAAGTCGTCCCAGCCCTCAATACCCGGCAAGGTGTTGACGCTGAGCAGGGCACGGCCCGCAGGCGCGTACTCGCGGCTGACATTGCTCATCCAGACGGCGTGGTTGACGGGACCCGCGCCATTGCCATTCAGGTAAAGAACCGGTTCGGGATGGGAAGCCGCGCGCGCGGAAAACCACCAGGTGCGGACCGCCCGGAAATCCGTCGGAGGCACGTCCAGTCTCACCAGCGACTCCACCGCCGCGCCATCCGTCGCCAGAACCACCGCCCGGGCCTCCATTTCCTCCCCTCCCGCCAGGCGCACCCGGTGCCGACCCGCCTGGAGCGCCTCGACGCGGGTGTTCAGCCGGATGGTGCCACGAGGCAGGCTGTCGGCGATCTGGCGGGGAATTTCGCCCATTCCCTCCGCCGGAACCACGGTTTGACCGGTGGCGAACATGCGGTAAAGCCATTCCAGCCAGCGGCTGCCCGCCTCCAGATTCCGGTCCAGAAACACTCCGCCAAAAAACGGCCGGAAAAACCGCTCGATCATCGGAGGCGAAAAACGGCGGCGCAGATATTCGGCGCTGGTCACTTCGGGCCGACTGGTCAGATCGGAGATTTGCCCGGCATTCAGCTTCAAACTAAGCAGACCGGCCTTCACCTTGTCCCAGGGGGAACCCACAGGATTCCGCAGACTTTGCAGCGCCGCCAGCGGTTCGCGCCAGGGATCGCCCATGCGGTGCCACTGATGCCCCACGCGCACCAGACTTCCGGCGTAAAACGGCTTCAAATCCAAGGCCTCCAGGTCCAGCCCGCGCTGCGCCTCCGGATACGAGGTCAACAGCACCTGAAACCCCCGGTCCAGCCGGAAACCGTCCACCACATCCGTCCGCACCCGCCCGCCAACCCCGTCCGAAGCCTCCAGCACCGTTACGCGCACCCCACTCTGCGCCAGCCTGCGGGCGCAGCTAAGCCCGGCCAGCCCGGCTCCGATCACAATCACCTCAGTGCGCTCCATCGCCGGAAAAGAGTGGCGGGCCGCCGCAGTGGCAAGGGAGCTTTTGGTTCCGGCAACGGCGTTCCTGTCCGGAATAATCGAAATTTTTTCACCCGAACGCCCGCCTTCGCGCAGGAATTCGCGCTTCCCATGCGCTTCCCGGACGTTAAAAGTGTGACCCCTTTTTCCTCCATGAATTCCACTCTTCCCGCTCCCGAAACCCTGCCGGACGCCCACGGCCACTTTGGCGGCTTCGGCGGCATGTTTGTGCCGGAGACCCTGATGTTCGCCCTCCGCGAGCTGTGCGACGAATACGACCGCGCCAAAGCCGACCCCGCTTTCCAGGCGGAACTCGACTACTATCTGCGTCACTACGTCGGCCGTCCGACCCCGCTTTATTTTGCGGAACGCTGGACCGAAAAACTGGGCGGAGCGAAGATTTACCTCAAGCGCGAGGACCTCCTGCACACCGGTGCCCACAAAATCAACAACGCCCTCGGCCAGATCCTCCTCGCCAAGCGTCTCGGCAAAAAACGCATCATCGCCGAAACCGGTGCCGGTCAGCACGGCGTGGCCACGGCCACCGTCTGCGCGCGCTTTGGATTCGAATGCGTGATTTACATGGGCGAGGAGGACATGCGCCGTCAGGCTCCGAATGTCGCCCGCATGAAACTGCTGGGAGCGGAAGTCCGGGCCGTCACCGCCGGTCAGGCCACCCTGAAGGAGGCCGTCAACGAGGCCATGCGCGACTGGGTGACGAATGTGCGGAACACCCACTACATCCTCGGCTCCGCGCTGGGATCGCATCCTTTCCCGATGATTGTCAGGGACTTCCAGCGGGTGATTGGCCTTGAGGCCCGGAAGCAGATTCTGGAAAGCGAGGAGCGCCTTCCCGACCTGCTCATCGCCTGCGTCGGCGGCGGCAGCAACGCCATTGGCCTTTTCCACCCCTTCCTCGCCGATGAATCCGTGAAAATGACCGGCATCGAAGCCGGCGGCGAAGGCATCATCGACGGACGGCACGCCGCGCGTTTCCAGGGCGGAAAACTGGGCGTGCTCCAAGGCACCAAAACCTGGCTTTTGGCGGATGCCGACGGGCAAATCCAGCTCACGCACAGCGTCAGCGCCGGTCTCGATTATGCCGCCGTCGGTCCGGAACACGCTTATTATCAATCGGTGGGCCGGGTGAATTACTCTTACGCCACCGACGCTGAAGCACTCGACGCTTTCCAGGAACTCGCCCGCATTGAAGGAATCATCCCGGCTTTGGAGACTTCCCACGGTCTGGCTTATGCCAAAAAAGTGGCCCCGACCATGGAGAAGGATCAGATCATCATCGTGAACCTCAGCGGCCGCGGAGACAAGGATCTCGCCGAAGCCTCGCGTCATATTGAGGCCGCCAAGGGTGGAAACAAAGAAACCCCGACGGGCTCCTGAGCGGAATCGGCGGCGGCATCAGGGCCTGACAGAGCCGGGCCGCCAACGTGGGAAATCAACTCAACACATCAGCCAAGGCCATGCTCAAGGACTTCAAAACCTTCATCCTTAAAGGCGACGTGGTTTCCCTCTCCACGGGGGTGATCATCGGTGCCGCCTTCACCGGCATCGTGAACGCCTTCACCAAAGGCATTGTGGAGCCGCTGCTGGCGCTGGCCGGCGGCGGGCCCTCTCCCAAACTGACGGTTCATATCACCGACAAGGTGGTGGATGTGAAAACGATGGTCGAAGGCAAGGAGCAGATGGTCAAAATGCTCAAACCCATCGAGCTGGACATCGGCGGCATCATCGGGGCTCTGATTCAGTTTCTGATCACGGCGGCAGTGATTTTCTTCGTCATCGTGAAGCCCTACAACCTGCTGATGTCCCGCATGAAAAAAGGCGAATCGGACGCCAAACCCGCTGGCCCCTCCGAGGAGGTGAAGCTGCTCACCGAAATCCGCGACGCCCTGAAACGCCAGTCCCCGCCGGTCTGACCGCACGGCACGCCTTCGTTTTCATGACTCTGCACCGGTTTTACATTCCGCCCGCGCACTGGAATCCCGCTGGCCTGGTTCTGGACGAGGCGGAGTCCCGTCACGCCACCGAAGTTCTCCGGCTGCGGGTCGGGGATCCGGTGGCGGTGTTCAACGGCGAGGGCCTGCTGGCGGAGGCGCGTATTTCCCGGCTGGGAAAACGCGAGGTGGCGCTGGACGTCGGGGAAGTGCAGCGGACCGCTCCGCCCGCCGCCCGGCTGCTGCTGGCGCAGGCCATTCCAAAGGGAAAAAACATGGATTTGGTCCTTCAGAAGGCGACCGAGCTTGGCGTCAGCGGCATCATTCCCCTGATCAGCGAGCGCACGGTCGTCCGTCTGAGCGCGGACGAGGGGGCGGACAAACAGGAGAAGTGGCAGCGCATCGTTATTGAGGCCTGCAAGCAGTGCGGGCAGAATTTCGTGCCCGCCGTCCACCAGCCTGTGGGCGTGGAGACTTTTCTGGCCAGCCTGCCGGTGGTGGACCTTCCGCTCATCGCCGCCATCGGGCCCGGAGCCCTGCCGCTGAAATCCATTCTGGCCGACTGGCGGCTTTCCCCGCCCGGCACGCCGCCGGCCGCCGCCACCCGGCCGTCCAGCGCCTTGATCCTCATCGGTCCGGAAGGTGATTTCACTCCCGCCGAACTCGACCGCGCCAAAATGGCGGGCTGCCGGCCGCTGACGCTCGGCCCCATCATCCTCCGCACGGAAACCGCCGCCATTTACACCCTGAGCGTGCTTGTCCACGAACTGTTCTGAGAAAGGCATACTCGGCCCGGCCGCTGTTGTCAGCTGAATCAGGAAATTTGAACAGAAGAGCGCGAAGGAAACGAAGGATGGCACAAAGCACGACGGATATTCTGTCCGCCTGACAGGTGGACAGAATGCCTGTGATACCACCCGCGCCGTTAACGCGGCGGTTTCAGTCCCAGTGTGCGATGTAAACCATGCGTCCGCAGTTCGGGCAATGGGTGATGACGCGCTCCGCCCGGGCGTCGTTGAACGTGGCGGCGGTGACCTTCATGTGGCATCCGGTGCAGACATGACCGTTCAGCTCAGAAATGACATCGCCTTTTCCCGCGAGAATGCGGTCGTAGCGGCCCAGCAGGTCCTCATCCACTTTGGCGGCCAGGCCGGAGCGGACAGCTTCAAATTCCTTGATCTGCGCGGTCACGTTGAGGTAGCGCTCCTTGATCCGGCCCAGCTCCTCCTTCACAAAAGCCTCAGTGCCCGTGAAATGCGCCTGCGCCTCCTTCAGTGTGGCCTTGAGAACCTCTCCTTTCTCCATCAGCTCCATCTCGCTGTCCTCCAGCTTGGAGACATCGCCCTCATAGCGCTTCACCTCATGGGCGATGGCGGCGAATTCGTCGTTTTTGCGGGTCTCGAACTGCTGGGTCTTCAGCTTCACGATGGTGTCGCGCCGGGTCTGAATCTGGAGTTCCAGACTGCGGATGGCGACTTCATTCAGATTCACCTCCTCCTTGGCCGCCGCCACCGCCGCCGTGGCCGTGGCCAGCCGGCCTTTGGCGCTTTCGGCGTCCGCCGGCATTTTTTTGACCTCCGCCCGCAGCCGGCGCAGATGCTGATCTTTGTCCTGAAGAATAAGGAGTTGTTCGATTTCGGGAAGCATGGGGAACGGAGAGTAACCCTATGAAGTCACCGGCACAGGGAAAAATCGACTCAAAAATTCCGTGGGCGTGATGGCCGGCACCGGAGAGTTCCGGAAATCGGAGGTGTTCCGGGTGATGAGCCAGTCGGACTGGCTTTCGACGGCGGTCTGTGCCACCGCCGCATCCTCCAGATCGCTGAAATTCAACGTTCGCGCTGCCCTCCAGGCACTTCCGTTCAACGGGCCGATGGTGAAATCCGCCAGCAACACATCCACATCCTTCAAAACGTCCTGATGCGTCCGGCCCCGCTTCAGGAGATAGTAAAAGGTGCTTACCCCATGCGATGGGAATATTCCGGTCACCAGGTGCCGGCTCACTAAATCCAGCACTGCTTCCGATGCGGGGAAATGGGGTTGCCGCACGAGGAAAACATCCAGCACCACATTGATGTCCACTGTGACTGTCATCAGCGGTGCTTTTCCTCCAGATAGTCCAGATACTCCTCCCGATAAGCCTTATAATCCCGACCATCATCCGCCAAAATGCCGGTAACCGCCCGCACGTGAGGGTGGATTTCTCTTTGAGGCATTTCTTGTCCGGCAGCAGTTTTCCGCGCCTCATGCAGCATTTCCGAAAAACCGGAGGCCTCCGTCAGCCCACGCCGTGCGATCCAGTCCCGAAAAAGCTGGAGATCCTCCTCAGGAAGCTGAAGCGTGAGCGTGGACATGCTGAAATTTACACCCCATGCGCCTCCGCGCAAGATGATGTCCATTCAGTCCAAGGCGTCCATTTCCCGACCGTTTCAATACAGCTCCACCGGGCTGCGCTTCCCGTCCTCGACAGACAGATCCGCCGCGCGCTCCTCACCGAGCGTGGCGACGCGCAGCTTCTGAATGTCGTCGTTGATGGCCAAGAACTTGTCGAGGCTCCAGGCATCCGGGCGCGCCAGGCGCTTTTTGGCCCGCTCGATCCGGGAAAGGGCGAGGTCCAGGACCTCGTGCGGCAGGGCGCTGAGGTGGACGTGCGCCTGCTCGACCATTTCAATGCGGTGGCAGATCATGGTCATGTCATTCCCGGCGCGGACGGCGTCCTGGATGGCCTGCTCGAAGGTGACTTCATTCAGAATCGCGCCCATGTCGAGGTCGTCGGTCATGATCAGGCCGTCGTCGAAGCCCAGCTGGTCGCGGAGGAATTTCGTGATGATGTTGTGACTCAGACTGGACGGCCAGCGCTCCGGGGTGGGGTCAAAATCCGGGAACCAGGCGTGGCCGATCATCATGGAGTCCAGCTCCGGCAGCAGGGCGCTGAAGGGCAGCACCTCCTCCGCCAGCAGCTCCGCTTTGGTCCGCCGGATGACCGGCAGAAATTCGTGGGGGTCCACATCCGCCGCGCCGTAGGTCGGGAAGTGTTTGCCGCAGCTGAGGATTCCCTCGCGGCGGAGCGCCCGGTTGAAGAGCCCGGCGTTGGTGATGACCTCCTGGGCGCTGGTGCCGTAGCAGCGGCCTTTCAGGGAATTGTCCGCCTGGTCGTCGTAGGAAATGTCCAGCACCGGGCACAGGTCGAGATTGAAACCGAACAGCCGCAGCAGCTCGCCGGTCAGCTTTCCGTGCTCCGTAATCAGCTTCGGATCGCCCTTTTCCCGCAGCGACTGCGCATTCGGCGGCTCATTGCCGATCAGCCGCAGCCGGGAAACGCGGCCGCCCTCCTGGTCGATGGTGATGATGGGCTCGATATCCGAAAGATCCCGCAGATCGTCGATCAGCTTCCGCAGCTGCTCCGGCGACTGAATATTGCGGCCAAAAAGAATGAACCCACCCGGCTGGAGCACTTTGAAGCGGCGGGCGCTGTCAGCGTCCAGTTCGGGTCCGGGCACGCCGGTGAGCAGCAGTTGTCCTATGCGGTGGGAGTCCATGGGATCGGGTCGGGAAGCGGTGAAAAGATTTGGGAGAAGCGGACTGTTTTCGCATCCCCAGCGCCCGGAGGTAGCGCGAATTCCGGAAAAATGATGGCTCAGGCTCAGAGAGCCCCGTCCATCACCAGCAAGTCAAAGCAGCACGCAAAACTCCTCCACACTCAGCCCCGCGTCACGGATCAGGCTGCGCAGGGTGCCCCGGGCGACCGGGCGGTGATTCGGCACGGATAAACTGGCGGAAAACCCGTCCCGGACCATGATGATATGGCTTCCCCGCTGGCGCGCGATCTCCCAGCCGAGGCGCTGGAATGCTTTCACAACCCCGCTCCCATCAAGCACCGGCAGACTTGGGCATCAGACCGCAACCTCCACCTGTTGAGTCTCCACGGTCAGAGGCAGGCCGCGTTCGGCGCGCACCTCCAGACAAAGCCCAATGGCTTCCCGGATGTTCTCCACCGCTTCACTTTTTGAATTTCCCTGGCTGTGACAGCCGGGGATGGCCGGACAGGACGCCACCCAGATTCCATCCTCGTCACGGTCGATGGTCACATTGAATTTCATGCCGCCATCATAAGCCTCCAAACTCCTCCGGCAACCGCGGCGTGCCGGATGCCGGTCTCAGGCTGTCATTTCCATCCTCAATTCCAAACCAGTCCCCGGCGGTTCGGCGAAACGGCGGGCGGGGAATCCGCGTATAGGCGGGATGACCGGACATTTGTTATCAATCGGGCTTTGCGGGATTTTTCTGAGCGCGGCGGGGGCGGCGGAGCCGCTGCCGTTCTGGGAAAACCGCAAGGTTGAGGGGGATCCGCTGTTTTTTGTGCAGCAGGAGGCGGAGCGTGACGACCAGCCGGCGGCCCCGGCGAAAGCGGCGCTCCTTTTCACGCCGGAGGCTCCGCCGGTGCTGCGCAGCGCCACCGGGGAGGTGACTTACGAGCCCGGGAAGGATTTCAACTGGGAGCCGGGATCGCGGGAAATCAGACTGGTGGAGGGCACCCGCATTCCCTTCAAACGCTCGGCGGAGCTGTATCCCGCGCCTGGAACGCCAAACAGTTACAAGGAGGCCCGGAATGGGAAAACGTGGATGCTTTTCGGCGAGGGACGGTATTTTCATGATCTGCAATCCACCGCGTCCTACCCCACCGCCGACACCTGGACCGGTGCCGTGCCCGCGCCCGCTCCGGAAGCGCAGCTGGCGGGATTCCGCAGCAAGCTGATCGCCGGGCAGACCATCAAACTGGTCACTCTGGGCGACAGCATCTCCACCGGGGCCAACGCCTCGGGCGCGGTCGGCGCGCCTCCGGGGCAGCCCGGTTACCCCGGTCTGGTGGCGCAGGGGCTGGAGGCGCGGTTTGGAGTGAAAGTGGTCTCCAAAAACCTGTCGGTCGGCGGCATGAGCACGCCGTGGGGCCTCCAGCAGATTCCCGCCGTGCTCGCCGAGGGGCCGGATCTGCTGATTGTCGCCTTCGGAATGAACGACGCCTCCGGCCAGACCCCGACCGCCGATTACGCCGCGCGGACCCGGGAAATCGTGGGCCGGGTGCGCGGTGCCCGGCCGGCCTGCGAGGTCATCGTGGTGGCGACGATGACCGCGAATCCCGAGTGGTCCTACGCCAAACCCGAGCTTTATCCCGCCTACGCCGAAGCTCTGAAGGGCCTGACGGGCAACGGCTGCGCACTGGCTGATGTGACGGCGGTCTGGAAGGCGGTGCTGGAGAAAAAATCCTATCTTTCCCTGAGCGGCAACGGTCTCAACCACCCCAATGACTTCGGCCATCGGATTTACGCCGACGTCATTCTGGGAGTGATCGCACGGAAATCCTGATCCAGGAATCCTGATCCCAAAAAACACCCGCCATCCGCGCGGAGGCGGATGGCGGGTGCTGCTGGTTTCCGCGTTGGGGGTTGCGGGAAGGAGGCGAAATCCTATTTCTTTTTGAACCGCTCCAGGGACTTGAGGATGGCCTCCTGTTTAGCCTGGTCCGCCTTCAGGGAGTCCTGGTTTTTCTGGATGCTGGCGTTCACCTCGCTCAGTTCGGCGTTGAGGGTGTCGGCATCCTTGCTGAGGGAGAATTTGCCGGCCTGCACGTCGGTGAGCAGCTCGTTGATGACCTTGCCGGGAATCAGATACGTGCTGACCCGCTCGGCGCGGGCGATGTTCAGGCCGACGATGTTGCCATCGACATCAATGACCGGCCCGCCGGCGTCCTCGGCCTGGAGGGCGAGGTCACTCTGCACGGCATTCGGGTAGCCGCTGGCGTTCTGGCTGAGGCTGGAGCCCATGAGGGCGGTCTGGTCCAGCTGGCGCTGGATCTGATCCTCCGACCGGTGCCCGAGGGAAAGCTCCAGGGATTTTGATTGGCTGTCCCGCTCAATGATGATCGTGACTTTCTGCTCCGGCTTGAGACTGGAGACCAGTTTGATCAACTGCCGGGGATTGGAGATTTCCTGGCCATTGACGGCGAGAATGATGTCCCCGGCCTCCATGCCGGCGCGTTTGGCGGCTCCTCCATCCAGCGCCTCCGCGATGCGGACGCCTTTGGGCGGGATGTCCTCGGCCATTTTCACGCCGAGGAAACCTTTGGTCCGTTCATCCAGGCTGCGGGCGGCGACACTGATGACGCCGAGTCCGGTGGGATCCTCGTCCGTGCCGACGGCGGCGATGAGAGTGCCCACGGGAGTAAGCGTGTCCGTGAATTTCGCCGGCGTCAGGCCGGTGGCCTCCAGCTTGATCAGAGCCAAGTCGTAGGCTTTGAGTTCATCGACCACCTTGGCGCTGACGATGCGGCCGTCGTTGAATTCGCACTCGAAACCGCCTTTGGTGACTTCGCTGGCTTTGGTCAAAGCGTAGCCGTCGGCGCTGACGATGGTGGCGAGGGCGATCTGACGGTCCCGGCGCATCACCCGCACGGTGGACTGGCGCGCCTGGATGACCAGCGGACGCCATTCGGCGGAGGCGCTGAGGTGGTGCTTGCTGCTGCGGGGGGAATCCTTGTCCGTGTTGGGACCGAAGCCGAGACGGCCCGCGCCGCGCCGCATCATTTCCTCCAGCAGCTCCGGATTGATCCCGTCCAGACCGGAGCCGCCGCCTCTGCGCGGAGGCGCGCTTTTCTTTCCTTTGTCCTGATCGCTGTCGTCGCCCTGCTCCTCCGGGTCGTTCTGGCCGAATTGTTTAAGCAGCTCCTCCAGCGGATTCATCTGGCCGCGCTGGCCGCCGCGGCGCTGAAACTCCCGGAGTTCGCGGAAAAGATCGCGCATGGGATCGGCGTCGTCCCCGTCCTGAGCCTGGGAACGCTGCTGCACCAGGCGGCCATCCCCGTAAACCCGGGGACCGGAGCCGTCGCCGGCGAATTCAAAACGGAAGGTGCGGACATTGCCGGGAGCCGCCGCATTTTCCTGCGCCTCCGCCGCCTGACGGCTGAGAGTGAAAAGCCCGGCCCCGGCGGTGAAGGCGGCCAGGGCGACCGGGAAAATCAGGTTGGATTTCATGGATTGGAATAAATGGGTCTGAAATTTTGGTTGGGCCCGCCGCGGATTTGATGCCGCGGCGGGGAAAAGGAGCGGGATCAGGGAGCGGGAGCGAGTTTCACATCCACCTCCTTCTCCGCTCCCTTGCGGCGGACGGTGAGTTTCAACGTGTCGCCGGGTTTGGCGGCCTGGACGCGGGAGACGATGTCGGCGATCCCGTTGACTTCCCTGCCGTCGGCTTTGGTGACGATGTCCTCCAGCTGAAGGCCGGCTTTTTCCGCCGGGGAACCGTCCGCGATTTCATCAATCCGGAGGGTGCCCTCATCCGTCAATTGCAGGGTGGCTCCCATGTAGGCGCGGCCCGCCGTGGGGGCGGCGTGCTCCTCGGGTTCCGTCCGGGGCTCATTTTTCGGCTTCAGCCATGGGGCTTTGGCCCGGGGTTTGGGGCGGTTGCCGTCCTGGGCCTGGTCCGGATTTTTGTCCTCCTCATCACTGTTTTCCTCCTCGTCCCGGATGCCGGGCATAATATTGGAGAGTTTGCCCCAGACTTCGCTCTTTTTCAGGCGCTCCATGTCCTTCTCAAAAACCCCGATGGGCACGTGGCGGTTTTCGGAAAGATTCTGGCTGATGCTGGAGTGAATGCCGATCACTTTGCCGTCCAGGTCAAAAAGCGGTCCGCCGCTGTCCCCGCCGGAGACGGTGCAGTCGCTGCGGTAAAACGTTTTATTGTCCACATCCCAGAGCCGGCCCACCCGGAGCGGAGCGCCGCGCTGCTGATCATAACCGCCGGGATGGCCCAGCGCCAGAACCCACTCGCCTTTTTCAATGGTCGAGGGATCCGCCATTTCGGCGAAGGAGTAATCCCCGGGCTCCGTGATCTGGGCAAGGGCGGCGTCGCGGTTCATATCCCGGCCGAGGGACTTGCCCTTCACCTCCTTCCCTCCAGGCAGAGTAATAATCAGATCCTGGCCGGTGGCCTGAAGCACGTGGCCGGCGGTGAGCACCAGACCGTCCTTGCTGATAATGACGCCGCTGCCGGAGCCCATGGATCCTTTTTCACTGGAGCCGGTGATGCAGACCACGGTGGGGCCGACTTTTTTCACGACATCCAGCACGCGGGTCTGGCGCTCCTTCAGCGACTCCGCATGCAGCAGCGGCGGCGCCAGCGACAGAAAAGCGGCCTGCAGGAGCACCGCAGGAAGCAGCGCGCGGCTGCCGGAAAAAGGACGGGAGGTCATAGGTTACAGGGTGATACGGGGTTTAATGAGGTTATGCGTAGGAAAAGCGCGGGGCGATGCGCATTTTTTTTATAAAACGCGGAACGGGACTTGACGGCCCGCCTTCGCCGTGGACGCGGCCCGCGGCCCGGGTATAGTCGGCGCGTGATCACGGAAACGGAAACGCCGCCTGCCCCTCAGAAACCCGCCATCCCCGCCCTGTCCCCGGCGGGTCTGCTGCCGGATGAACTCACCGCCGCCATTCTCGAAGCCGGCGGCAAGCCTTACCGTGCCAAGCAGGTGCAGGAGTGGATTTTCCAGAAACGCGTGACCAGCTACGCGGAGATGTCCAATCTCCCCCAGGCCATGCGCGACCATCTTGCGGAGCGCTTCCCCTTCAACGCCATGAGCGTCGCCAAAATCCAGGGCGCGCGCGACACCACCCGGAAATTCCTCTTCCGCCTCGCCGACGGCCGTTATGTGGAAAGCGTGCTTATCCCCGCCAACAAGGGTTTCATGGGCGGCCAGAGCGACCGGCTCACGCTCTGCGTCTCCAGCCAGGTCGGCTGCGCCTATGACTGTAAATTCTGCGCCAGCGGGCTCGCCGGGTTCACGCGCAATCTTCAGGCCGATGAAATCGTCGGCCAGGTCATGCTGGCGGAACGCGAGGCGGGCGAGCGCGTGGACAATCTGGTCTTCATGGGCATGGGCGAGCCGCTGGCCAATTTCACGAATCTCACCCGTGCTCTGACTATTCTCCAGGCGCACTGGGGTCTGAATATCGGCGCGCGGCACATCACCGTCTCCACCAGCGGCCTCGCCCCGCAGATCAAAAAGCTTGCGGATTTCGACATGCCGGTGCGCCTTGCCATCTCCCTGCATGGCGCCACCAACGAGGTGCGCGACCGCATCATGCCGGTGAACAAGAAATACCCGTTGGAGGTGCTTTTCGAGGCCCTGCAGTATTTCAAACAGCGGCGGAAGCAGAAGATCACGCTCGAATACATCCTCATCGAGGGCGTCAACGACGGGATCGAGGAAGCCCGCGCCCTCGCCCGCCGCACCCGGGCGCTGGAGGCGAAGGTGAACCTCATTCCCTACAACACGGTGGAGGGCCTGCCCTGGGCCCGCCCCAGCGAGGAACAGCAGGACGCCTTCTGCGCCACCCTCGTCGCCAACGGCGTCCCCGCCACCATCCGCCGGGAAAAAGGCCACGACATCGACGCCGCCTGCGGCCAGCTCCGCCTCAAACAGGAAACCGCCGAAGGGCTGGTTTGACGGACGGCGCACGGTTCCGGAAATGAAAGAAAGCCTCACGGACCGCACGGATAAGACGGATGCCCGCGGATGGATAAAAAAGAGCTCCCCCAGCTTGGCCGTAACGCCTTCCTTTTCCTGAAAATCCGTGATGATCCGTTTTATCCGGGCCATCCGTGGCCCGTTTTTGCGGCATCCAGCCATCCAGCATGAAATCGCCCGGCTCCTGGATCATCACCCTTCTTTCCACCCTGCTGCTGGCGGCGTCGTGGTTCCGCTGGGCCCCCATTGATTTCACGGAAGCCTGCGGGTTTGCGACCGGTGCGGTCTGCGTGTGGCTGGTCGCGCGGCAGAACATGTGGAACTGGCCCGTCGGCCTGGCGAACAACGTGGTTTTCGCCGTGCTTTTCGAGCGGGCGCGCCTTTTTGCCGACATGGGGCTTCAGGGCGTTTATTTCCTCCTCGGCCTCTGGGGCTGGTGGCAGTGGCTGCGCGGCGGCAAAAACCACTCCCGCCTGCCTGTCAGCCGCACCCGCCGGGTGGAGTGGGCCGGCATCGCGGTTTTCATCGTTTTCGGAACCTGGGGACTGCTGGAAATTCTCATCCGCGTGAAGGGAGCCGCGCCCTTCTGGGATTCCCTGACGACCATCATCTGCCTCGCCGCGCAGTATCTCCTGTGCCTGAAGCGTTTTGAGAACTGGTGGCTGTGGATCGCGGCGGATATTATCTACGTGCCGCTTTACCTGCACCGGGATCTGCCGCTGACGGCGCTGCTTTACACCGGATTCATCGTGCTCTGCGTGACGGGAATTCTGAGCTGGAGGAAAATGCCGCCCCCGAAACATGAAGCCGGCGCCTGACTGTCTCGGAGTGGTCATCGGAAAATTCCTGCCGCCGCACCGGGGGCACCATTTTCTGATCGACACCGCCCTTTCCCAGTGCGGCCGCGTGGAGGTCATCATCTGCGAAAAACCCAACGATCCTATTCCCGGAAATCTCCGTGCCGCCTGGCTGCGGGAAAATCATCCCGCCGCCAAAGTCCGGGTCATTGACGACCGTTACGACGAGAACGATTCCCGCATCTGGGCGGAAAACACCATCCGCTGGCTGGGCCGCGCGCCGGATGTGGTGTTCACCTCGGAATCCTACGGCGACACTTACGCCGGACACATGGGCTGCCGGCATGTTCTTGTCGACCAGCCCAGGAACACCGTTCCATGCAGCGGCACCGCAGTGCGTGCCGACGCGTTTTCCCAATGGGATTTTCTGAGCCCGCCCGTCCGCGCCTGGTATGCGCCGCGCATCGTGATCGTGGGCGCGGAATCCACGGGCACGACCACCCTGGCGCGGGATCTGGCGGCTCATTTTCAAACCGTCTGGGTGCCTGAATTCGGACGCGAATACAGTCTGCGCAAACAGCAGCGGAGCGACCCTGTGTGGCGCACGGAGGAGTTTCTCGAAATCGCCCGCGAGCAGACCCGCCGCGAAAATGAGGCTGCGCGCGAAGCCAACCGGGTGCTCATCTGCGACACCAACGCCTTCGCCACCTGTCTCTGGCACCGGCGCTACATGAACTTCGATTCCGCCCCGCTGACGGAATTCGCCCAATCCGGCCGGGCGGATCTTTACCTGCTCACCGGCGACGGGATTCCTTTCGTCCAGGACGGCCTGCGCGACGGCGAGTTCATCCGCCACACCATGCACCAGTGGTTTGTCGAGGGGCTTTCGGCTCAGAAAATCCCATGGCTGCTGATCACCGGAACGCCGGAGGAGCGCCTGGCCACAGCGGCGGCGGCCGTCAGATCGCGCTTCCTGACCTGAAGGCAGGCGGTCCGATGCCAATGGATATTCCGCCCGATGCTGACACCGAGAGCCGGGCAGAACAGGCGTCCCGCCGGGCATCCTGCCCGGTGCCGGAGAATCGCCCGCTCCCAGCTCCCGGACATAGGCCCTATAGGGCCTATCCGCCCCGAGCAATAAACCGCCCCCGCCGCAGCGCGCCATGGCAGCGGCACCGGGCAGGATGCCCGGCGGGACAACCCGAGGTGCCGGCTGCGGGGAACCGCCGGAAATGGCCAGACCCAATTACCGTCCGCCGGGAAGGACGGGAGATTTCACGGGGTCGGGGCCGCAGCGGCGGCGTGGCTGACGGCTTCGGGGTCGGCGGCGTGCGCCCGTGTTTTGATTTGCCGCAGGTCACTGGCCGCTTCGGGCGCAAGCCATGGGAGCGTGGCGACGGGAGCCGATTCGCTGTGGCAAAAACATCCGTTGTGGCCAGGCTGCCGACATGAGCACCACCAGAATCATCGGACTGTCGGGAAGCCTGCGCGCGGCATCGTTCAACACCGGACTGCTCCGCGCGGCCGCCGCCGGACTGATGCCGGAGGGATCGGAACTAATCGTCAGAACCATCCACGGCATCCCGCTTTACGACGGCGATGTGGAGGAGAAGGACGGCATTCCCGCCGCCGTGACGGAACTGGGCCGCCTGATCGCGGAGACCGACGGGCTGATCATTGCCAGCCCGGAATATAATAATTCCCTGCCCGGCCCGCTGAAGAACGCCATCGACTGGCTTTCGCGGATTGATGACGACGGCGCCAAACCGGTTTTTGCCGGAAAACCCGTCGCCGTCATCGGCGCCACGCCCGGCGGATTCGGGACGGTGCTCGGACAGAGCGCCTGGCTTCCCGTGCTGCGCACCCTGGAAACCCGCGCGTGGTTTGGCGGGCGGCTGACGGTGGCCAAAGCCTCGGGTCTTTCCGACGCCACCGGCCTGCTCACCGACGAGGGAACCAAGGCCAAAGTCCGGGATTTTCTGGCCGGGTTTGTGGCTTTTGCCAAATCCGCCTGAATCTGCGATTGTTTTCCATGAGGACAGAAAAAGCGGCGGATTTAAATCCGCCGCTTTGATTTCATTCCTTCTTTTTATATCCGGCCAGGGTTGTTTTATGGAGCCGGATCCGAGGGCTCGATCACCACCACATCCTCCGATGAGGTGCGGATCACGCGGCGGTGAAGCAGACGGCCCACAAAAAAGCCCCCCGTGGCCAGCACCAGAATGGTGACGATCCAGACCACCCACGCCATCGTGCTGGTGGCGGGATCCTGGAGCACTTTTCCAATGGAGGCCAGATAACCGCCCAGAGGCATGGAGAATTTGTATTCCGCGGACTGGAGGTAATAACTGAGCGGATAACCCAGCACGCCGCCCGCCAGCGCGCCGAGCCCTGCCAGCGCATACGGCCCTCCGGCCTCATCCGCCGAGAACCGGCCGCCGCCCGCCAGCAGCAGGGCACCGAAGCCAAACAGGTAAACCACTGCCAGTTCGGCCCCCGGTTTGCCAAAATCGCCGCCGTGAACCTGAAAGAAAATCACGGCCATGAACACCACCAGCACCGCCGCCATGAGGCGTGTGAGAATTCCCGCCACGATCATGGCTCCGCAGAAAAGCTCCGCGAAAATGGCCAGCGCGAGGGTGAAATGCCGTCCCATGCCCAGCGGGTCGGGGAAGGTTTCCACCGCCGTCTGCCAGTGGATGAATTTGCTCCAGCCATGAAGGGCCACGAGCGATCCCCCCAGGGTGATCCGCAGAAAAAGCAGGGCCACATTCACCCCGCGCGGAATGAATCCCAGATTTGCCAGCCACAGGGAGGATCTCATAGGTCAGGCTTTTTTCTTGGAGATGACGCGGTAGAGGAACAGGAGCAGCACCGCGCCGACCACGGAGAGAATGAAGCCTGCGGGCTCCTGAGGTCCATACCAGCCCAGGCTGCGTCCGATCCACTCCGCGACGAACGATCCGGCCAGGCCGAGGATGATGGAAATCACCCAGCCGCCCGGATCCTTGCCGGGATGAAGAAGTTTGGCGATCGCGCCAACGATAAAACCGATGATGATGGTTCCAATGAGATGCATAGGATCCAGCGCTTACGCAGGCCCTGTGCCACAGTGGTTTTACGGGGGAAACGCTGAAACAGGGGTGAAAATTTGAGGCGAAATGACACGGCCGCCGGACTCCATGCGGCATTCTGCGGAATGCCGTCCCCGGCAGCGGTTTGTTTCCCGCCCGGTGTTGTCAGGAGACAGAAAGAGTGGGAGGAAAGCCCGCTGGCGGAGTTCCGGCCCTCCTCAGCCGAAGGCGTGGAGGAAGCCGACCTCCAAGGCGAGGACCTCGCGGACATTGGTGGCGAGGTTTCCGCGCATCTCGTCCAGAGCGCGGAGACGGCGGTGAAGGTCGTTATCCGCCAATGTTGCCGCCGCCTGTTCAGTGACGGCGGCGCAGCCGGGGAGGTCGAGGGGGTCAAGACCATGGCGGCGGCGCAGGATTTCGCCAAGCCAGGTGAAGAGGAGGGCAATGAGGTCATTGCGCTGCTCGGCGCAGGCGCCCACCGTGAGATCCTCGTAATACTCCTGCCGGTCGCGCAGCCAGACCCCGTCGGTGCTGCGCTGGTATTGTTTGACCTCCTCCTTCAGCGCCTCCTTATGCTCCTCCTCTATTTCCTCCCGCAGTCCGGCGAGGATGCGCTGGAAATCGCTGAGCAGGCCCATGGCGCGGGCGGCGCTGGGTTTGCCGGTGGAGAAATACGCGGCCAGGGCGGCCAGCAGCTGTTCCTGCGGCGGCGTCAGATCCATGCCGCCGCTGGA
The DNA here is from genome assembly GCA_040386695.1 of Verrucomicrobiota bacterium. GTDB lineage: Bacteria > Verrucomicrobiota > Verrucomicrobiia > Verrucomicrobiales > V1-33 > CAIZWU01. The sequence continues at coordinate 4,666 of JAZKFB010000119.1, read as the reverse complement.
GGGTTTGAAAAGCGGCAGCAGCAGACAGCGGGAACGGATGGTGTCCAGCAGCTGCCCGGGCGAGCGCGTCAGCAGGAGGATGAGCGTGTCCGGCGGCGGCTCCTCCAGGGTTTTCAGAAAAGCGTTGGTCGCCTCCACCGTGAGGCGGTCGGCCCCGCTGAGGATCACGATTTTCATGCCACCGTCCGGGCTGGAATACTGGAGCGCGCGGATGACCTCGCGGACGGAATCAATTTTGATGCGCCGCAGCTTCGATTCCGGCTCCAGCACCAGCGCGCCCCTCCCCCGCAGAGCGTCCAGGGAATCAGCCTCCGGCCAGCCGTTCACCAGACAGGCGACCCGCGTGGCCACCGCATGCAGATCAGCGGTGTCCGGGCCGCTGAGCAGGAGGGCGTGGGCCAGGCGTTTGTTCTCCCAGGCCGTGCGGATGAGGGAGACGGCTTTGTCAGGAGGGAAGGCCATGGCCGCGGGCAGTCAGGGTTTCGAGAATGAGAGAGTGCAGCCGGTCCGGAGCCAGCGCCGCGTCCAGCACGCAAAAGCGCCGGGGCTCCCGGGCCGCCAGCTCCAGATACGCCTGGCGCACGGTGTGGTAAAAGGATTCCTCCGCCTGCTCCATGCGGTCGCGCTTATCCATGTGCCGCGCCCGGGCGCGGGCCAGGCCGGTGGTGGCGTCGAGGTCCAGGAGGAAGGTCACATCCGGCCGGCAGCCGCCGGTGGCGAAGTCATTCACCGCCGCCACCAGGTCCGCGGGAAGGTCGCGGCCGCAGCCCTGGTAAACGGTGGTGGAATCCAGAAAACGGTCCGCCACCACGATGCCGCCGGAAGCCAGGAAGGGCTGGATTTTCTCCCGCACCAGCTGCGCCCGGCTGGCGGCGAAAAGCAGCAGTTCGGCCTCGCGGGTCATGTTGCCGTTCTCCGGATGATACTTCAGCAGATGCCGGATGACCTCCCCGATGGCGGTGCCCCCGGGCTCGCGGACATGCAGGACCGCCCGCCCGGCGGACGCCAGTTTTTCCTCCAGCAGACGGATCTGCGTGGATTTCCCGCAGCCCTCCCCTCCTTCAAAACTCACAAACAATCCTGCCATGGCCGGGTGCGGAAAATCAGAAACAGGCTCCGCCTCCTCAGGAAATGGCGATGGCTTCCTTCGCGGTGGCTCCGCCGTGGACGATGGCGTGCAGCTTCTTCAGCATCAGCAGGGGATTCGGCTGCTGCCAGACATTGCGCCCGATGGCGATGCCGGCGCCGCCCGCCTGGATGGAATCGTAAACCATCTCCAGAATCCCCGCTTCATCCGAAGCCGCGCCCCCCAGCACGATGACCGGCACAAAACAGGCCTCCACGATTTTCGCGAAAGCCGCCGCATCGCCCGGCCAGGCGGTTTTCACGACATCCGCGCCCAGTTCCGCCGCCGCGCGCACCGCGAAGCTGATGTTCTCCGGCGTGTAATGCTCGGTCCGGCCGAGGCCATAGGGCAAAGTCTCCACAATCACGGGAAAACCGGCCATCTGGCACTCGCTGATCAGCGTCGCGTTTTCACGGAAAAACCGCTCCTCCTCCGGATGGTTCGGGTAAAGCATGCTCATCACCGCGTGCGCGCCCACCGTGTCCGCCTCCACCGCGCCGTAAGTCATGTAAGCGCCATGATCCACGTGGCCGGCCAGCGCGGGTTTGTAAACATCCGCGCGCAGGCAGACGCCCTTGCCCGCCAGCTCCGCCTGAAACGCGCGGGCCACGCCGTAGTTCACCACAAAGCCGTCGGCGTATTCACTGAGGGCATTGATGACCGCGCCGGGTTTTTCCAGGCCCGGCACCGGAATCGCGGTTCCGTGGTCGATGGGCACGATGATGGTGCGGCCATTGGATTGGAAAAACGGTTCAGGAAGAGGAGTCTGGGCGCTCATGCGCCATGTTTACAGGCTCCGCCGTCAGGGTCCACGGAAAAAATCCGCCATCCGGCACGCCCGATGCTTGGAACCTTAATGTCCGCGGCCAAAAACCGCCTCCTTCCAAACCCAGACCCATCTCATTTATGAAAACCGCCGCCGCCCGCAACGCCCGCCGCAATGAGCTTCTCCGTGAATTCTTCGCCTGCGCCGTGGTCCTCGCCGCCATCAAAGCCCCGGAACCCGCCGCTTCCGCCTCCGCCAAGGCTCCTTATTCCCGCTCGTAATCCGCAAGCCGCCCCTCGCATTCCGCCAGAGGCTGTTTCCGGAGGCCCGGTTATTGAACAACACGGATTCGCGGAGCCGGAGCCCTGAACCGCCGTTCTGTTATTTGCGGGATTTGACCAGTCCGGCAATGCCCAGAATCACCATCGACACCCCAATCAGTCCGATCACGCCGAAAGCCGTGGCGACCTGACCCGGAGAGCCTCCCGGCGCATAACCTCCGATGCTCATGGGCGTTCCGGCAGCGATCGCGGCGCTGTTTTTCTGATAAACAGACCAGGAAAACAGAATGATCCCGAGGCCGCAGATGATTCGGATGATGGGGGACATAATTTATTCGGAAGGACCGGGAACGGCTCAGAGGCGGGCCAGGCCGCATGTCCGCCGCAGTCTGTCAAAACAGGCCGGAAGATCAATTTTATTTTCCCGCCGCCGTTCCAGCACTGGCTGACGGTCCGGGGGCCTCACGGCCATTTTGGAAACAAATCCTCCGCCGGCCAGTCCGTGATGCCGTCAGCGGCCTGATGCAGAGCCGCTGAAATGGCCAGATCCGGCAGTTTGGCGTTGCCGGAGCGCTGATTGAAAAGCACCGCCCAGCTCAAACCGTCGCTGCGGCGCATCAGAAGCGTGAAAGTGCCGGGCAGACTGCCGTTATGAGTGTAGTCCGTGCGGCCTTTGGGGCCGTTCGGACGGACATCCCAGCCGCAGGCATAAAATTTCTCCGCCAGCGATCCGTCGGGTTTTCTGGCGGCGGGAGGCGGTGGCGGAGCATACATCTCCCTGAACGTCTCCGGCTTCAGCAGCGGACTGTGCGCCGGATCATCCAAAGCGGCGGCAAACCTCATCAGATCCACGGCGGACGAAATCCAGCCGCCGTGAGAATCCATGGCCTCGGCAAAAAATCCGCCGTAGGGCACCGGCACTTTTTCCTTCACCTCAGGAAAAACACTGCCGGATTTCTCACCGGCCGGCATGTAATATTTCACCTCGCCCGGCGCCTGGTCATTTTCCCGGGTCGCGCCGAGCCGCATGTGACGCGCGCCGGCGGCTGAGAGGATTTTCTCTTTTAAATAGGCGTCGTAAGGCTGGCCCGTGAGTTTCTCCAGAACGCGTCCCAGAACGCAGTAGCCAAAATTTGAATAGGCGTAACGCTCGCCCGGATTGAAATCCAGCGGCTGCCCCAGCATACAGCGGATAATCGCATCCTGCGCGGCCGGGGGCGGAGTGCCCGCTTTCTCCGCCGTCAGCTCCGGGCGGAACATGGGGTCGCCGCTTTTGTCCCGGTCCCAGCCGCCGGTGTGCTGGAGAAGCTGGCGGATGGTGATCCCGGCAATCCGGGCGTCGGGCTCCTTTCCGGGTTCCAGCACCGGCTTCAGGTTCAGCATTCCGAAAGGTTTGTCATCCAGGCTCAGTCGGCCCTCCTCCACCAGTTTCATCACCGCCACCGCCGTGACCGGCTTGGAGATGCTCGCCAGCCGGAACAGGGAATCAGGTTTCACCGGCAGTTTTTTCTCCCGGTCCGCCCAGCCGTACCCTTTGGCGAACACCAGCCGCCCGTCCCTGATCACCGCCAGCACCCCGCCGGGAATGGCGCGGGGCTTCATGTAATCCTCCATCACCCTGTCAAAAACCGCCGCCAACGGCATCCCTGCCGGTTCTGCGGCTGAGGATTTCATCATCAGTGCAGGGGCGGTTCCTCCGCACAAGGCAAGGAAGCGGCGGCGGGAATGCGGTGTTTGCCGGGGATTCATGGAAGGTCTGGAGAAAATTGAGAAAAGCAGTGGGGAAGCCAATAGTTTCACGGACTGGCCCCCTGCCCGGGATCGCAAAAATACGGCCCGCCGCACCGGTTTTCTCGGCCAACCCGCCGTTATCAGGACTGCGCGCACAAATCCGGACGAATCCGCAGTTTCCTGTTCAGCCTGAAGTCTCCAAATCCGGCATGCCGGCCGGGCGCTGCGTCAAATCACCGCCGGATCCGCCGCAACATCCTGATAATAAGCCATATAAGAAATATTCAATTCCTGACTGATATATCATTGAGAATATTCGAAGCCGGCCTTGACGAAGCAGGCAGTGTTGTTAATTTATATTAATGTCAACCCCCTTGTCTCCGGCTCTCCGGCACTTCCCGCCTTATATTTTAACGCTGCTTTGCATCGCCTGCAGCTCCAAAGAAAATCTGGGCAAAACCCAGGAGCTGAAAGCCAAAATCGAGGAGATGAAACAGCAGGGGGATAAACTCTCCGCTGAGGCCCGTGCGGTCCAGAATGAGATCAAAGCCACTGGAAGCGAGGACACCACCAGTGAGAAAATCGTAAAAAACCTGGAGGCGCAGGAGACGGCATCCGGCGCGGAGGGCGACCGGCTGGAGAAACTGGCCGCTGATCTCGAAGCCGCGAAGACGCAACTGGAGAAGGAGCACACCGCTTTCAATAAAAAAGGCGCAACGGGAATAGCTGGGGGGTGGAGAAGCTGAAAAGTTGGGACTAAGT
>JAZKFB010000118.1:0-20274 GCA_040386695.1 Verrucomicrobiota bacterium | reverse complement strand
CAACCAACCCGCTGCCCTGCGGAGGCGGCTTCACGCTCATTCGAGAATTTAGGATTATCAGGGCTGGGTGGCCCTCGAATACGAGGCCAAACCCGATCCCTCCGAGGCCGTGCCCCGGCACATCAAAGCCCTGCAGTCCGCCTTCGCCTCCTGATCCCGCAGGAGGTGATCCGCCTTTCCTTTCTTCGCGGCCTTCGCGCCCTTCTGTTCAAATTCCCTCATTTCCGCCCGCCAGCGCCGCCCGGATAGCAGGCGTGCCGGACGGATTTCCGGAAGGAACCGCCGCGCCGGCCGTGATTAAAGCGCGGACCACGGCGGGATAATCGCCGGATTCCCGGTGCCAGCCATTCTCCGATCCGTAAACCGCCCAGCCGAGCGGCGTGCTGTGAAACTCGCGGTCCGGCCCGTCAACCGGCGGCTTTTCCCGCAGCAGCCGGGCCACCATCCCGGCGTTTCCATGAAATGAGGCCCAGTGCAGCGCGCTGGCCCGGGTGGCATTCAGAACTCCGGCCGGCCATCCGGCGGAAAGCATAAGCTCCACCACGGCGGTGTCATTGCCCTGGGCGGCGCTGACCAGAGCCTCCCGATCCGCCTCCGCCAGTTTTTGAGCCAGCCCGGGATCACCGGCCAGCAGCTCCCTCACCGCCGGTTCATCCCGCAGTCCGGCGGCCACCGCCAGCCGCTGCTCCGGCGGAGTCCGGCTCCAGAGAAGGTCAAACACCGCGCCGTGCCCGGATTCCCGGGCCACCGCGTGGGCGGACTTGTCCCCGCCCAGCGTCCAGAAGTAAATCGTCCCGCCACTGTGCGGATTCCGCTTTGGAAACCAGCGCTCCGACACCTTCATGCGGAGACACCCGGGATCGGCGGCGAGATGTTTTTCCACCAAAGCCACGTCCCCCAGCCCTGCCGCCATCAGCAGATCCGTCTCCGCTCCGCGGCTGACCAGAAACCGCGCCACCTCCCGGCGGTCGCGCATCATGTATTGCGCCGGAGTGGATTCGTGATCCACATCCCGGGCGTTCATATCGGCTCCGCTCTCCAGAAGCAGGGCCGCGATCTCCCCCGTGGACGCGAAATGCAGCGGCGTCTGCCCGTCGCCTCCCCGGGCGTGAACCAGCGCCGGATTTTCGGCCAGCAGTTCCCGCACCCGTGCGGTTTTCCCCAGCCGGGCCGCCGCGTGAATATCCACCACCGCTCCCCGGGAAACCGCATATTCCGCCAGATCCGGAGCCGCGAAATCCAGCAGTCCGAACCCGCCGGCCCACCACTGGCTGCGGGCATTGATATCCGCCCCCGCCTCCAGCAGCACCTCCAGCATCTCCCGGCTGCGCACGCGGACCACCGGCGGCGTCCCGAACGGCCCCCACGGCAGCCTCACCAGTCCGCCGGCCGACGGATATTCCGCCAGAAGATCCCGCACGTCCTCCGCGCGGTCCGCGTCGAATGCGGTTTTGAACTGCTCGGCCGGATCGGTCATAAGGTTGCCGCCGCTTATGCGGAATTCCCCGCCGCCCGTCAAGCCGCACCGCCGGACAGCTTCTTTTTCCTCCTCAAAACCCGACGGCTGAACACCTTGCGGATTTCACCCGGGCTCCGGAAGAATACGCAAAGTGCGTTTTGACGCGCGCGGCAGAAGGAGGAAACTGTCGGCTATGAAATCCCTCATCCGACTTGTGGTCACCTGCGCCGCGTTTGCGCTGCCAGGCTCCCTCCATGCCGCCACCGCCGCCGTCACGGTGGGGTCGCCCGCCCCGCCGATTGTGAACGCGGCTTACATCCGCGGCGAACCCGTCAAAAGCTTCGAACCCGGCAAGGTTTACATGGTGGAGTTCTGGGCCACCTGGTGCGGGCCCTGCGTGGCCAGCATTCCGCACATCAACGATCTTCACAGGAAGTTCGCCGACAAGGGATTCATCGTGATCGGCCAGAACATTTCGGAGCCTGACCTGACCCTCGTCGAGCCTTTCCTCAAGGAGATGGGGGACAAAATGACTTACCGCGTGGCCCTGGATGACACCCAGGGCAGTGAAAAAGGCAAAATGATGGACACGTGGATGAAAGCGGCCGGCATCAAAAGCATTCCCAACGCTTTTCTCATCGGCAAGGATCAGAAAATCGCCTGGATCGGGCATCCCCTGGAGCTGAAGGAGGAAACGGTCGAGGCCGTGCTGGCGGGCACCTTTGATGTCCCGGCCTTCGCGAAAAAATATGCCGAACAGGCCGCTCTGGATGAGAAAATATCCACGCTGCTGAGTTCCACACGGCTCAAAATCACGGTCAGCGACTGGGAGGCCGCCAACCGGGATATTGAGGAACTCACCAAACTGACCGCTGAAAGCCAACCTTTTATGCCGGACCTGCTGCGGCTGGAAATGGCCTGCAAACGCGCCGACCTGCCGGCCGCCACCGCCCTGACGAAAAAATTCGCCATCGATCAGGCCAAAAGCGCCAGCCTGGTCGCGCACGCCTGCGCCCTGCTGGAGGGAGCGGCCAAGGGGGACCGGCCGACGCTGGAGGTGGCCGATAAAATCCTTTCGGATATCGCCGCCGCCCAGGAGAAAAAGGGCGTGTCCCTTCTGGTCCAGCAGGCGAGGGTTAAAAAAGCCCTCGGCAAAACCGAGGAGGCCGTCACCCTGGCCGGGCAGGCCATGGCCGCCGCGCCGGAAAAAGCACGGCCGGCGGTGAAGAAGTCGCTGGAAGGCGTGCTTCCTGCGGACGCCCCGTAATTTCCCTTCCCCATGCCCGCCGTGCGGTCCAGGCCGCGCGGCGGGTTTGTTTTTCCATCCGGACTCCCTCTGGCCGATCTTCATGAATCTCAGCGTTTTTGACCTCTTCACCATCGGCATCGGGCCGTCCAGCAGCCACACTGTCGGCCCCATGAGGGCGGCGCGGGATTTTGCCCTGCGGCTGGAGGAGGCGGGGGAACTGCCGCGCACGGCTTCCGTTCTGGCGCAGCTTTACGGCTCTCTGGGAGCGACGGGCAAAGGTCACGGCACCGGCGGCGCGGTGCTGCTCGGACTCACGGGCGCGACTCCCGAAGGCGTGGAGGTGGACCGCATTCCGGAGATTCTCGGAAATATCCGCACCACCCGCAGCCTGCCGCTGCTGGGAAAACACGGCATTCCCTTCACGGAGCGGGAGCACCTCATTTTCGAACGCCGCCGCTCCCTGCCCTGGCATCCCAACGGCATGAGACTGGCCGCCTCCGACGCCTCGGGCGCGCTGATCCGCGAAGGGATTTATTACTCCACCGGCGGCGGATTCATCGTCCGGGACGAGGAGACGGAGGCCCCGCCCTCCAGCCGCCAGGCCGCGCCTTTCCCCATCACCTCCGGCGCGGAACTGCTCGCCCACTGTGCCGCCGGGGGCTGCGGCATCAGCGGTATCATGTGGAAAAACGAACTCTCCTGGCGCACTGAGCCCGAGATTTCCGCCGGCCTCCAGCGCATCTGGGAAGCCATGCAGGCCTGCGTGCGCCGGGGCTGCGCGACGGAAGGCGTCCTCCCCGGCGGCCTGAAAGTCGTGCGCCGCGCCGCCGGATTTCATCAGCAGCTCCTCGCCCGCCCCGAGGCCGCCCTGCGCGATCCGCTCACCGCGCTCGACTGGGTGGATCTCTACGCCATGGCCGTGAATGAGGAAAACGCCGCCGGAGGCCGCGTGGTCACCGCCCCCACCAACGGAGCCGCCGGCATTCTGCCCGCCGTGCTGCATTACGCCGACCGCTTCTGCCAGCCGCCCGCCGAACCCGGCGGCATCCACCGCGCCCTGCTCACCGCCGCCGCCATCGGATTTCTCTATAAACGCAACGCCTCCATCTCCGGGGCCGATGTCGGCTGCCAGGGGGAAGTCGGCGTCGCCTGCTCCATGGCCGCCGCCGCCCTCTGCGAATACATGGGCGGCACTCCGGCGCAGGTGGAGAACGCCGCCGAGATCGGCATGGAGCACAACCTCGGCCTGACCTGCGACCCCATCGGCGGCCTGGTCCAGATTCCCTGCATCGAACGCAACGCCATGGGCTCCGTCAAAGCCATCAACGCCGCCCGCATGGCTCTGCGCGGCGACGGCACCCACCACGTCTCCCTCGACAAAGTCATCCGCACCATGCGCGACACCGGCCGCGACATGAGCGCCAAATACAAGGAAACCTCCCGCGGCGGCCTCGCGGTGAACATCGTGGAGTGCTGAGTTGACCCCGTTTTCCGTCCCTTCCGGGGTCAGTCACGCTTCAGCCACTGCACGGCGTCGATGACCACAAAACCGTCCGCGCCGGCATTGGAGATTTCCACCGCCGCCGCGCCGGCGGGCAGGTCAAACGTGCCCAGCGGGAAAAACAGGCCGTTTTCCGCAGCGGGTTTCCGCTGGTTCACGGTCACGGTCAGCGGACCGGCGGCGGTGGTCACCGTGACCGGCACATTGGTGGCGCGGTTGGGATTGGCGCTCCAAGCGAGACCCACGGCGTATTTCCCGGCGGCGGGCAGCGTGGTTTTGAAGACGGCGGTCTGCGGCGATTTACCGGCGGGCTCGTGGCCGTCGTGGGCGTAACCCTCGCCCGCGAAAGGCGCGGCCGAGGTGCTCCGGTGCTGAAAACCGGACAGAACGGCGGCGGTGTCATCCACCACGATGCCCGGCAGTTTCTCCAGTGGAATGCCGCCGGCGGCGGTTTTTCCTGGCTTGGCCGCCGGGATGAAATCAAGCACCTGATGATCCGCCAGCAGCCGCGCCTTCAGTTTGCCCGCGTCCACCTTCTGCACCGTCGTGCCGTCCTCAATCGCCAGAGCGGCGGCGGTGGCGGAACTTTGCCCCAGCACCATGAACACCGGCTCCATGCGGATGCTGCCGAAGGCGATGTGCGAGGCGCTGAGCGTCAGCGGGGCCAGCAGATTGACGCATTCCGACGCTTTGGGCCGGAGGCTGCGGTAGCTGATGGGATACGGTTTGCTGCCCACCTGAATGTCGCCCTCGTTGCGCACTTTGCCGTCCGCCGTCAGGTGGCGGCGGACATTGTGGGAATCCATGTTGTAGGCCCCCATGCCCACGGAATCCTCCACCACCTCCTCCCGCAGGCAGTTTTTCTCGGTCATCACGTAATCACTCACCATGCGGCGGGCCTCGCGGATGTAAAGCTGGCGGGGCCAGTTGCCGCTGTCCGTGAACTCATCCGCCGCCAGGCCCAGGCGCTGGAACTCCGAGCGCACGGACTCCGGCACCCGCGGGCTGTTGGCCAGAGTCCACATGAGGCCCTGGGTGTAGTCTTTATGCTCCTGGACGATGCGCGCCCGGGTGGCGTAATCGCCTTCGGGGTAATCGTAATTCATGCCCAGATTGTCGGTGCTGATGGCGAAATTATTGTTCGTGTCCGTCTTGCGGTTCGGCATCCACACCGGATTCCAGGGCTTGCGCAGGTCCCCGGCCTCACCGTTCCGCAGCAGCAGCTCAAAGCGCAGCGGGTCGTAATTCGCCGGTTTCGGCCAGGCCACGCGGTTCTCCGCCACATCGGTGGTGCAGAGCCGGTAATTGTAAGCCTGCACGCGCCGGTCGCCACTGCCGTCCGGACCGGCGGGCTCCAGCTGAATACCGGGCAGCACGCCGCTTTTCGGATCCCCGGGAACAACATAAGGATCAACCTCGTGCGTGAACTGATGCTTCAGCGCCCGCGCCGTCTGCACGCCGTTGAGGGTCTCGCCGTAAACGCTGTTGGCCTCGCGTCCGACATGATAGGAAACGCCTGCTTTGCCCATCAGATCGCCCTCGTATCCGGCGTCGATGAAGACCTTGCCGGTGAAGGCGGCGCCGCTCTCCATCACGATTTGAGTGATGCGCGCGCCCTCCTTTTTCACGCCGTTTTTCAGGTCCAGGCGTTCGCCGAAAACCACGGTCACGCCGGTTTCCCGGATCCAGTCATTGTAAACTTTCGTGGCCACATGCGGCTCGAAGGTCCAGCGCGTCTCCTCGCCCGCAGGCTGGGATTTCGGCTGCCGCGTCCAGGCGCCGTCGTTCTGATAATGCTGCCAGATGCGGTGGTAAAATTCGCGGGAGAGCCCGCCGATCGCGCCCTTGTGCCCGATATCCGTCGCCCCCAGCCCGCCTGTCGTCAGGCCGCCGAGAAACGGTGTGGGCTCGATGAGAATCACGCTTTTCCCCATGCGTTTCGCCTGAATGGCGGCGGCGACCCCGCCGGAGGTGCCGCCGTAAACAATAATGTCGGCACTGCCGGGAGCGGCGGCGGCCATCGTCGGCAGCGGGCATTGGATAACCAGCAGAGCGGGGAGCAGAGAACGTTTCATAGTCTGGAAAAAGGGTGAAAAAAGTGAGACGCCACCAATGCGCGCCGCACGCCGGGAACGCAGGCAAAACCTGTTACGCGTTCACAAGCCGCTTTATTCCGTCCGCCCGTCCCCGGTTTCCGGCCTGCCTGCGGCCGGCCCGGGGCTTAAGGCTTTATTTCCGCAGGCTTGGGCCGGGTGCGGTCCGCCGGAAGAGGCTTTGTTTCCGCCGGAGCCGGCCTGGTGCCCGCCGGCGTCGCCGGGACCGGTTTCGGGTTGTCCGCCGGGACCGGCCTGGTGTCCGCCGGAGTGACTTTAGTGATGCTGCCGCCGGTGCCTTTGATCAGATTGCCGAGGGAGGCGGGCGGACTGGATTTCACCGTGTGGACGTAGAGCCGGACTTTCCGTTTTTCCAGAAGCCTGCCGAGGGCTTTGATGGCGGGGGGCTCGATCTTGTCGTCAAAATCACAGAACCAGTAAATGGCGTCCACGTTCATGCCGTCCACCATCGCGGTCATGGCCGCCATGGTGTCCCGTTTCCACTCGATGATATGGTAATGAAGATCATTCCTGGGAATTTCCGGCAGCCAGCATTCCGCCGCGAAAAGGTTCCGGTTCTCCAGGGGGGTGGTGTAATACCATTCCCCGTGCAGGCCCCAGTGCTTGTCAGGCATTCTCAGATAGCAGCTGTCAACCTCCACAAACCTCGCGTTGGCGAACCTTGAGCTGATCTCCCCGCGCAAAGCCGGCAGATAGCGGGTCATGCTGCGGCTGCTGTCCATGATCACGCCGAGTTTGGCGGCCTGGACGTCCATCTCGTAAATCATGGCCTGCTGAGCCGGCGAGATAACCTCAGGCGGCGGGTTGTCCCTGTATTTTTTCTCCCACGCCGCGCTGGCCGGTTTTTCAGCTGACGCCAGGGCTTTGCGGGCGGACTCCAGGTCCCGGACGATTTTATCGATCCACTTGGTGGTGCCGCCCTCGCCCATGCGGCCCTCGCGGAAACGCTTCCAGTTCGCCGCGGTTTTCGGATCGGAGGACATGCTGCTGTCGATGAATTTCAGTTCGATCACCGGGGATTTTCCCATGAACGCCTGAAGTCTCCGGGCGCGGTCCGCGAATTCCTTTTTCATCCGCAGCATGAACTCCTCCGCCACCTCCGCCCGGCCCTCGGGGGACCACTGGCCGTAGCTTTCCCCGGCCCCGCTCTCCATCAAACCCGCCAGCCCTGTCCCCAGGATCAAAGTTAGAGCATCCCTTCTTGAAATGGATCGTTTGAACATGCGTGTTTCTGGCACGGTAAACACCTGAACTCAAGATAATACTATCCTTTTTTTAATCCAGGACGCCGGGAGCCCCATATCACCCCGCAGCCCAGGACCGCCATCAGGCCGGCGGTTTGCGAAAAAAGATCCCCGTGCCGCGCATAAAACGTGATTCCGCCATCCCCGGTTCCAAAGGCGGCGGTCAGCACGCCTTTCCGGAACGAGGGAAGCCGCTCCACGATTCCCTCCGGCGAGACGCTGGCGGTGACGCCGGTGTTGGCGCTGCGGAGGAGGGTGCGGCGCAGTTCCGGAGCGCGCCAGCGGGCGTTGGCGAAATGGATTTCCGTGGCCGGGCTTTCGAGGAACCAGTTGTCGTTGGTCACGTTCACCAGCACCTGGGGCTCCGGGCGGATGAACTTCCGCGCGTGCCGGCCGATGGTGTCCTCAAAACAGATCAGAGGCACGATGCTGAAGGGCTGACCGGCCGGCTTCAGGGGCTCCAGCGACTGGCCGGGAGTGAAATCGTAAGGAATCAGGTGGCCGATCATTTTCTCCAGCAGCGGAATTTCGCGGCGGAAGGGGATAAATTCCCCAAAAGGCACCAGACACACTTTGTCGTGCAGAAGGTGATTGTCCGGCGTTTGGCGCAGGGCGGCCACGCTGTTGTGGAGTTCGCCCCATTCCTGGGAATCGGCTCCGGTGACGAGGGTGAAATCCCCCTGATCCAGCTGCGGGGCGAAAGCGCCGTCGCCCAGAGCGTCATGAAAAAACCCGGAAATGGCGGATTCCGGCCAGACCACCAGATCCACCCTGGCCCGGCCCGCCGCCAGCGCGGCATCGGTCTGGTCCATCAGATCGAAATCCCGGCGGCGCTGGATTTCCGGATCCGGGGACATTTTGTCCTCCATGCTGACATTTGGCTGGACCAGAAGAGCCGTGAGGAGGGAATCGGCCGGCCGGGGCTTCCGAGTGGCCAAAGCGTCCTCCACCCGGGCGGAAAACTCCAGAACCCCGCCTCCCGCCAGACCCAGAACGAGCAGAATCAGCAGTATAATCCGTTGCCGCCCCGCCAGCCGGAAACAGGCTGCGGCCATCAGCGCCGGCAGCAGGACCACGGCGGATAATCCGATCACGCCCGTCCCGGCCGCCAGATGGCGCATGCCAGCCAGGGGAAACAGCGGCACCGCCAGTCCGTTCCATGGAAATCCGGACAGGGCCACACTGCGCACCCATTCCAGTCCGCACCAGACGCCGGCCATCAGCGCCACTTTTCCCAAAGCCGCGGACCAGCGGTCAGTGCTCCGGATTCCCAGCCACGCCATCACGCCCCCCGCGACCGCCGGATAAAGCGCCAGATAGAGGCACAGGGCCACCATTCCCGGAAAGCTGACATACTGCACCCACCACATCGTGCCCGTGAAAAACACCAGACCGAAAATCCACCCCAGCCGGAACCCGCGCCAAAAGCCGGCGGGCGGAGCAGCGGCGGTCTGACCACCGGCCGGCTCCGGTTCCGGAAAATCCGAATCATAGGCCCTATGGGTCCTATAGGCCGTATAGGACCTATTTTTCAGTGGCGGCCACACCGCCAGCAGCAGGGGAATCAGCGCCACCAGCGCCAGCGGCCACGCGTTCACCGGGGGGAACGCCACCGCCAGCAGCAGGCCGCTGCGCGCCGCCGCCGCGCGGGCCTGCCAGGGAGTGAGGGTCATCGGCAAAGCGGGCGCGGAAAGCGGCGGAGCGGTTTGAGGCTGAACGTTTTGGAAATTTCCACGGAGGCGGACTCAGGACCGCGTTTACTCGGCCAGACGCGCCTCCACATCCTGCTGGATGTCCTTCCACAAATCCCGGAGACCGGCGGCGGTGTCGGTTTTGATCTTCGGCAGATCGGCGGCGTTCAGCTTTTGGCCGGCTTCGGGACGGTGCTCGCCGAAGAAATACACCTTGATTTTGGGCTCCGTGCCGGAGGGACGGATCACAAAACGGCGGCCGTCCTCCAGCGTCAGCAGGAACATGTTTTCCCTGGGAACGAGGTCGCCCTCCTCGTCGTGGATGGTCATGGTGCCGAAATCGAGGGCCGAAGTCACCTTCACCCCGGCCAGTTCCGTGGGCAGGTCCGCCGCGAAGGAGTCCATCAGCTTCTTCATCTTGGCCGCGCCGCTGGCGCCTTCGAAAACGAGATTTTCGGACTGCTCGTGGAAATAACCGTATTCCAGATACACCTCGTCGAGCAGCTCCGGCACCGTCAGGCCTTTGCTGGCGGCGCAGGCGGCGACTTCCGCGAACATGACCACGGCCCCGTTGCCATCCTTGTCGCGGAGCCAGTCAGCACCGAGATACCCATAACTTTCCTCGCCGCCGAAGACGAAATACTTGCTGTGCTCCAGCCGGGCGGCGCGGGATTCCTCATCGCTCATGCCGCGGTAACGCGCCTGGATATCGGCGGGCAGGCCGCGCTCGTATTTGCCGAGCTTGCCGCCGATGTATTTGAAACCGGTCAGGGTGTTCACGACATCAATGCCGTAAGCGTGGGCCACGGTGTCCTGAAGCCGCGTGGTCACAAAGGTTTTCACCAGAGTGGCGTTTTTGCGGTTGGACTCATTGAGCCAGCCCAGCTCGAACATGGTTTTGGTGCGGTACCAGGCCATCAGCGAGCCGATCTGGTTGCCCGTGATCAGCTGCAGCTCGCCCCTGGCATTGCGCACGGCCACGCCCATGCGGTCGCAGTCGGGGTCGGTGGCGATGACAATGTCGGCCTTCTCTTGGTCCGCGAGATCCGTGCCCATTTTCAGCGCGGCGGCGTTCTCCGGATTCGGCGAGGCCACCGTGGGGAAGCGCCCGTCGGGAATGTCCTGTTCGGCCACCGTCAGGTAGTTGAACCCCAGGGCTTTCAGCAGCGGCGGGACATGCACGCCGCCGGTGCCGTGGATGGGGGTGTAAACGATTTTCAGGCCGCGCGCTTTCTCCAGCAGGCCAGGGTTGAGCATCACGCCCTTAACCCGTTCAAAGTAAGCCTCGTCCAGCTCTTTGCCAATGATCGTCACTTTCCCCCGCTCCGTTTCCGCAACCGGTTCAAAGCTGTCGCTCTGCACGGCGTTGACCTCATTCAGAATCCCGGTGGCCACGGGGTCGATGATGGGATCGCCGTCCTGGAAATACACTTTATACCCGTTGTCGTGCGACGGATTGTGGCTGGCGGTGATCATCACGCCGCCTGTGGCATTCAGCTGCCGCACCGCGAACGACAGCTCCGGCGTGGGCCGGAAGCTCTCGAAAAGATAAGCGTCCACGCCGCTTTCGGAGGCGACCTTGGCGGAGAATTCCGCGAATTCGCGGGAAAAGTGCCGGGTGTCGTGGCTGAAAACGAGGGACGGTCTGCCGGTTTTGCCGTTCTCCGCGAAGTATTTCAGCACAAAGGCGCACATTCCGCGGGTGGCGCGGGTGACGTTGTAGAAGTTCAGCGCGTTGGTCCCCGTGCAGGGCAGTTCCGGGCGGTCGCCCTCCCCGGCGGTGCCGCGCTCGGCGGCGGTGACGATTTTCCCGATGGTCCGGCCGCGCAGGCCGCTGGTCCCGAAGGCCAGTTTTTTGAAGAACCGGTCGTTCAGCTCATCCCACTGCCCGGCGGCCGCCAGCTCGTTCACACTGGCGGGAAAAGCCGGATTGGTGCTGCCGGCCAGCAGTTCCAGAATATTCACCCGGCTGCTTTCCAGCAGGGTTCCGGCGGCCACAGCATCAGAGAGAGTCGCGCCCAGCGCATCAGTGTTCGTCATAAGGTCGGTATCGGTAAGTTTGAAGTCGGAAAACGGCGGCCAGTGTAGAGGCATCCCCCGGCGGATCAACTGCGATGGGCGCGTCTGCTTTTGCCTTTAAGCCTTTAATAGTGGTAACGGCACTGCAGGAGCCAGACACAGTCCCTGTCCACGCGGTAAACCAGCCGGTGCTCCTGAGTGATGCGGCGGGACCAGACGCCGGAACCCAGATGCCGGAGTGGTTCAGGCTTACCCGTTCCCTGAAACGGAGCGCGGCGGATTTCCTCCAGCAGTTTTAAAATGCGGACCACCACCCGGGGCTCAGTCTGCGACCAGTGGGTGAGATCGTCCAGGAAGTCCGGGTCAAGGATCAGCTGCATGGTCCCTCCCGTCACTTTCCGGTCCCGGGGCTGAATTTCGCGGCCAATGCCTCCAAAGTGATTTTTCCCCCTTCCCCCGCATGACTGCGTGCCAGAGCACCGAGCAGACGTTCAGCATTGCGTGGAGACCGCAGCAGATGCGCCGTCTCCATCAGTGACGACAGTTCATCCGCCGGCAGAATGGCCACGCTGTCTTTGCCCCGCCGGGTGACGACGATGGGCTCACGGGTCGCCAAAGTTCGGTCCCAAAGCTCGGCCAGATGATCCCGGGCCTCCGTGTAAGTCGCAGTGCTCATAAATCAAACCCTAAACCCGGACAGGAACTCTGTCCATGTTCAAACTTTTTCCCCAGTGATCAACCGGCCGAAACCGCCCAGGTGATGGAGCCGCAGATGAAAAAACGCCGGATTCCCCGCAGTTCCTCCGGTAAGGTTCTTCCCGTTATCCGTCCGTCCCCGGGCGCTACTTTGCCGACGCAGCAGGTACTGGTGCCGCCGCCGCGCCATCCGCCGGGGGAGCCGCTTTGGCTTTGATCCGCTCAAATTCCGCTTTGGCCTCGTCCAGCTGTTCTTTGGTCATTTTCTTCTCCAGTTCGGCGCGCAGTTTTTTGGCCGGCTCGTATTCATTGCCCGCCGCGAGGGCGATGGCGTAGGCGCGGGTCAGATCGGGACGTCCGGCGGCGCCCGAGGCCTGGACTTCCGCCAGACGCACCTGGGCGGCGGGAACCCCGAGTTCGGAGGCGCGGGTGAGAATGGCCAGCGCGTTCTGGATATCCGGAGGGAGTCCGCCTTCCCCCGTGAGCAGCATGTCCGCCAGGATGATGGCGGCGGTGGCGTCCCCGCCTGAAGCCGCGCGGCCCAGCCAGGACATGGCGGCGACGGAGTCCTTGGTGATCCCGCGTCCCTCGCGGTAGCGCAGACCGATCTCGCGCTGGGCGACTCCGAGCCCGCCAATGGCGGCTTTGAGCTGCCATTTCACCGCCGCCGCCAGATCGGCGGCGACTCCCCGGCCTTTTTCATAATAGCTGCCCATGTTGAACATGGCGGCGGTCTGGCCTCCGTTGGCGGCGCGCTCAAAACATTCCATGGCTTTGGCGTCGTCCCTGGGAACGCCCTCCGGTCCCTCGGAATACAGGACCCCCATTTTCAGAGTGGCGTTGGCATCGCCGGCTTCAGAGGCTTTGCGGTACCAGTCGAGGGCCTGGGCGGCGCTTTTATCGACGAAATTTCCCGAGGAATACAGATTCCCCAGCGCGATCTGGGCCTCCGTGGTGCCGAGATCGGCGGCGCGCTCCAGCAGGGATTTGCCCTTTTTGGGGTCCTTGGCCACTCCGGTGCCGTTAAAGTACATCACCGCCAGCTTCAGCATGGCCTTCACGGAATTCCGCTTGGCCGCCTCATTCAGCATTTCCAGGGTTTTGTCCGGATTTTTCGCCACTCCGGTCCCGGTCTCATACATCAGGCTGAGGGATTCATAAGCCTCCCCGTCCCCTGCGGCGGAGGCTTTCTCCAGCCATGTTTTGGCGGCGGCGGGGTCTTTTTTCACTCCGGTGCCAGTTACCAGAAAATTCCCCAGCATGACCATGGCGCGGAGGGAACCATTCTCCGCTCCTTTGCGCAGCCAGTCCAGGCCCTCCTCGGTCCGGTTCGTGGCCATGAGGATCACCGCCAGATTTCCCTGGGCATCCGCATGGTCCTGGGCGGCGGCCCGGCGGTAAAAAGCCTCGGCCTGGGGCAGGGACTGGGCCACGCCGGACCCCTCCTGATAAATCCGCCCCAGGGCGAACTGCGCCTCCTTGTTCCCGCGTTCAGCCTCCTCCGAGAAAAATTTCACGGCTTTGGCGTATTCGCCGCGTTTGTAAGCCTCCATGCCCTGCTTGAAATTGTCGCTGGCCACGGTGGGGGTGGCGTTTTCAGGGAAAATCAGAAACGCCGCCCGGGCCTGCGGGACCAGCGGACAAAGCAGTAGGGAAAAGGCGGGAATGAGGATTTTCATGCGGATCGGGGGCGGCATCATAACCAGCGCCCGCCAAAAAGAAAGTCCCTCATCCACGGGAAACCCGGGAATCAGCGCGGAAAAATCCGGAGCTTTCCGAATGGCCGCCGCCGGAGGGCAATGCTCCGCGGCGCGGCGGATTTCCGCTCACCTGGGCCCCGCCGTGTCCGCCGCGTGATTTTTCAGGAAGGCATCGCCCCGGCGTTTCTGGAAGGGCACGCTTTCGCAGATGCCGAGGACCAGGCTTTCAAAACTGTCATTCTCCGCGGCCATTTTCCGGATAATCGCCTCCACCGCCGGGCGGTCCGCCGGTTCCGTGCCCCGGCCGAGGGCGTAGGTGAGCATCTTGCCGGTCAGCGCCTGGAGGAAGGTTTCGCGGCGGTCCGTCAGAAGAATTTGGGCCAGTTCCCCGGCGGTGCTGAATTTCTGACCGGTGGTGAGCACGCCGCTGGCATCCACAGGGAAATTCCCGTCCTTTTCCCGCCACTGGCCGATGGCGTTGAAGTTCTCCAGGCCGAATCCGATGGGGTCCATCAGCGCGTGGCAGGAGGCGCAGCCCGGTTTGCTGCGGTGCATCTCCAGCCGCTGGCGCACGCTGCCGGTCAGCTCCGCGTGGGCGTCGCCGTCCAGCGAGGGAACATTCGGCGGCGGCGGCGGCGGGATGATGCCGAGCATGTTCTCCAGCACCCACTTGCCGCGTTTCACGGGGGAGGTGCGGGTGGGATCGCTGGTGATGGTGAGCACGCTGCCATGAGTCAGCACCCCGCGCCGGTGGGATTCCGGCGTCAGATTCACCCGGCGGAAGTCCTCGCCGGTGACGCCGTCAATACCGTAATATTTGGCCAGCCGCTCATTGAGAAAGGTGAAATCGGCGGACAGGAACTCCAGCACGCTCCGGTTTTCCTGCACGATGCAGTGGAAAAGCTCCTCGGTTTCCCGGCGCATGTCGGCCCGGAGTTCCGGGCTGAACTGCGGGAACCGGTCCTTGTCCGGCGCCACCACCGCCAGGGTGCGCAGCTCCAGCCACTGACCGCCGAAATTGACGGGCAGGGCGCGGCTTTTCGGGTCCTTGAGCATCCGGCGGACCTGAGCGGTCAGATGCGGGCGCAACTGACCGCTTTTGGCCAGACTCAGCAGTTCATCATCCGGCGTGCTGCTCCACAGCCAGTAGGAAAGCCGCGAGGCCAGCGCGAAATCGTCGATCTCCACCACCGCCGCCGGATTATTGGGATCCGGCTGATTCTGAATGCGGTAGAGAAAATACGGCGAGACCATCACCGCCTTCATGGCCACGCGCAGGGCATCGCGGTGGGGCTCGTTCTGGCCGCGCACCACGCTGTAAATCCGCATCAGCCGGTCCAGCTCCGCCGGGAGAGCGGGGCGGCGGAAACAACGGTCGGCAAAAGCCGTGAGCACCGCGCGGGCGGCTTCTCCGGTTTCCCCCAGACCGGCGGCGGGCTGAAGAAGGCGCTCCTCGCTGGGAATCGGAGGCCGGGGATCGGCTTTCACGGGGCCCTCAACCTCAAGCGATTGCACATAAAGATTGCGGTCGCGCTGATCCGGATCGGCCTGGGATTCATCGGAAAAATCGTTGAGGAAAGTGACTCCGATTTTCTGAGGCCCTTTTTCAAACCGCACCCGCGCCTGCACCAGCTGCGGGTTTTTGAAATCCGTGGCCGAAATGTCCACCGGATCCCCGGTTTTGTCCCCGCTGAGGAGGGACAGGCGCGCCGGTTCCCCGCCCGCCTGCATGGCCCAGACTTTGGTCCGCAGCAGATACTCCCCGGCCGCGGGCGAGGAGAATTCGCTGCCGCAGGTCCCGTTGAACGCCATCAGCCGGCCGCGCTCCCGCTCGGGAAACCCCTGCCCCGTCAGTCCCTCATCCTCAACGGCGAAGACCTCGGAAGGCGGCGCGCCGGGCGGCAAAGCGGCCAGCAGCACGCGGTCCGCCGCCGTCAGATAACGCTCCATGAGAATCGGCGGCAGCGCCAGAACATCGCCGATATTGTCAAAACCGTAACCGGTGTCGTCCTCGGGAAAATCATCCGCTGGGCGCAGATCCACGCCCAGAATGTCCCGCACGGTATTATTATATTCCACGCGGTTCAGCCGCCGGATAGTCACGCGGCCGGGGTCGGGACGGTCCGGATCCACCGGATTCAGCAGATGATCGATGTATTTCGTCAGCAGCTCCCGCTCCCGCACCGTCGGCTGATCCGACCGTTTGGCCGGCGGCATGGTCCACTGATCGACGTGAAACATCACCCCCGCCCACATTTTCCGGTCGGCAAGCACCGAGGCCTCGCTGGTGTATTTGTCAAAATTCACCTCCCCCTTGTCCGCGCCGTCGCCGTGGCAGTCCCAGCAATACTTCTGCATCAGCGGCAGCACCTCCTTCACAAACTGCCCGGAGTCCGCGGAACCGTCTGCAGCTGCAGCTGCAGCTGCAGACGCAGCCGGTGACGGCGAAGGAACGGAAGCGGGAACCGGAACCGCCGGTGAAGCCGGAACGGGAGCTGAAGACTCCGCCGCCGGAGAAACAGGAGCCGCCGGATCCAAGACCGTCGGGCCTTCAGCCTCAGCAGGTTGCTCCGGATGAGCCGATGCGGGCGCGGGTGAGGAAACCGCCGCCGGAGCCTGCGCGCGCGCCGCCCCCGCCGTCAGCGCGACGGCTGTGATCCAGTATTTCAGCAGGGGAATTCTCATTTTCACAACCCCCGAGCTACGCACCACCCATGCCGCGTCTTACCCTTCATTTGCAGGCAATTACGCCGGCTGGCGGAGTTTTCGGGGAGGAACAGGATCCTCGCACAGAATCATCTGATCCATTTTTTCTTGGGAAGACACCTCGCTGTAAGTCTTGCCGAAGCTGCGTCCATTAAAGCGGTCCGCATCCTCCGGAGCTTCATTCCCCCACACCGACCAGCCTTCCCGCCTCGTGCGCGCAACAACACGAAAGCTAATTTCGTCCAAAAAGCACCGCGTTATGATAATCAATGAAATCTGGATGAATTAAGTGACGACTCTCCGAAAATGAGCCCGGATCCAGACGGCTTTCTGTCAACTTAGTCATCCGGCTTAGTCATGTCAAGAAACGGGCTGTTATCCCAAAAAACCGGCTCCATTTTCCTCCATCGGCGGAAATAGCCCGTGCTTTGGGAGCCGCGGGATGGATTTCCGCCTTTCCCAGCCTCCCGTCCCGCCTTCTGAGCGGTCCGCATGTGCGGATTGAACAATGCAGGCGCATGGCGGTCCATGCCTCCAGTCTCCACCGTTTCCCCTTTCCGTCCCCGTCTCTTTTCTCCACCGCCTATGTCATCCCTCGCCCAACGCATGAACGATATGCTGATCCGCGCCGCCGAGGCCGGGGGAGCGGAGGATATGGACGCCATTGTCAAAGTCATCGACGAGGCCAACCGGGGCCAGCGGGAGGTCGTGGAGGACATTCTGGACACCCGGCTGGCGGTGGAGGAGGATTTTCTGGGCGCTTTGAGCCAAAGCCTGCACCTGCCCTGGGAAGCGGAGCTGAAACCGCGCAACTCCCGCCGGCTCAAGGAGGTCTGCTCCTCCCAGATCGCCCTGCGCTACCGTCTGCTGCCTCTCTGGTTCGGGAATCCGGCTCTCCAGCAGGTCGATGAGAACAGCGATCTCACCCCCGAAGCCCACGCCGCCATTGAGGCCGCCGGCGGCGAAGGCCCGCAGATCCTGGCGCTCTGCACCTACGATCCCTTCAATTTCCATGCCCGGCAGGCCGTCAGCCAGGCGATTCCCTGGCAGATTCAGTGGCATATGGCCAGCCGGACCCGGATTCTTCACGGCATTCAGAAACTCTACGGGGTGGGCGCGGACACTTTTGACGCCATCCTGAAGGCGCGGGATCCGAACGACACCGCCGCCATGGACCTCAACGAGGAGACCAACGTTCTTGATGAGGACGACGCGGAGGCCAGCGTGGTGAAATTTGTGAACGCCATTATCCGCCAGGCGCTCCAGCAGCGGGCGACGGATATTCACGTGGAGCCGATGGAAAGCAGCCTGCGCATCCGCTACCGCATTGACGGTCTGCTCGCCGATGTCCCGGTGCCGGAGAACATCAAGGCCCTCCAGAGCATGGTCATCGCCCGTCTGAAAATCATGTCGCGCCTCGACATCGCCGAGCGCCGCCTGCCGCAGGACGGCCGTATCGGGCTGGAGCTGGACGGCAAACAGATCGACGTCCGTGTCGCCACCGTGCCCACCGTCCTCGGCGAGAGCATTTCCCTGCGTCTTTTGAACCAGCAGAAGTTCAATCTCGACAAACTCGGGATGATCCCGGACGTCCGCAAGGTCATCGACAGCCTGCTCAAGCTGCCCAACGGCGTGGTGCTCATCACCGGCCCCACGGGTTCGGGGAAATCGACCTCGCTCTACACCTTCCTCAGCGAGATCAACACCATCGACACCCGCATCATCACCGTCGAGGACCCGGTCGAAAACAAGATTGAGGGCGTGGTGCAGATCGCCGTCAAACCGGAAATCAACCTCACCTTCGCCAGCGCCCTGCGGAGCATTCTCCGTGCGGACCCGGACATTGTGATGATCGGGGAAATGCGCGACCTTGAGACGGTGGAAATCGCCATCCGCGCCGCTCTCACCGGGCACCTCGTATTCTCCACCCTGCACACCAATGACGCCATTTCCGGGATCACCCGTCTGGTGGACATGGGGGTCGAGCCGTTCCTGGTCGCCGCGTCCGTCCGCGCCTTCCTCGCCCA
Source organism: Verrucomicrobiota bacterium (assembly GCA_040386695.1). GTDB lineage: Bacteria > Verrucomicrobiota > Verrucomicrobiia > Verrucomicrobiales > V1-33 > CAIZWU01. The sequence goes on along the minus strand of JAZKFB010000118.1, from coordinate 1,868 downwards.
GCGCCTCGTGCGCCGCCTGTGCCAGAAGTGCAAGCAGCCGCATCCCATGACCGCCGTGGAGCTGCGCGCCGCCGGCTTCTCCGCCGCCCGCGAGAGCCGCACGGTTTACAGCCCGAAACACAAAGGCTGCGACTCCTGCAACCACACCGGTTTCTTCGGCCGGATCGCTATTTACGAGGTCGTCGTCGTTTCCAAATCCATTGAGGACCTCATCGTCCGCCGCGCCGCCGAGGCCAAAATCAAGGAGGAGGCCATCCGCGAGGGCTTCATTCCCATGCGCGACTACGGATTCTGGAAGGTGCTGGAGGGCGAAACCACGGTGGAGGAGGTCATCAGTGTGACCGCCAACGAAATGACGCTGGGCGAACCTGATTGATTTTCAAGACCATGGCTGTTTTTTCCTACACCGCCCTGAACCGCACGGGCTCCATGTCGAACGGTGAAATCACCGCCACCGACCGCGCGGACGCCTTCCGCCGCCTGGACCGCAACGGGCTTCAGCCCGTTTCCCTGAAGCCCAAGGAAACCGGCGACGCCGCGCCTTCCGCCGCCGGGAAACCCGCTCCCGCTCCTGGTGCCGCCGCCAAAGCGCCCGGGGGGAAATCCCTGCCGGAAAAAGGCACGGCCAGCGCTCCGGCCGGCAAACCGGTGAAGCTCACCAAGGCGGAGGAGGCGGTCATCGCCAAAGCCGCCAAAAACGGCAAGCCGGTCAAACCCTCCGACGCCAAAATTCTGGCCATGGGGCCGGTGAAGCTGAAACGCAACGACGTGATCATGTTCACGGAGGAACTCAGCGACCTTCTCGCCGCCGGGCTCCAGCTGGAGCCCGCCCTGAAAATCATGGAAAGCCGCGACGAGCTTTCCGCCGTGAAGGACGTCACCACCATCCTGCGCACCCGCATCCGCGACGGCGCGAGTTTTTCCCAGTCCCTCAAAGCCGCCAGCAACAGCTTCGGCGAGCTTTACTGCAACCTTGCCGCCGCCGGCGAGGTCTCAGGCGCGCTGCCGAAAATTCTGCGCCGCCAGTCCGAGTATCTCCTTTCCGTCCAGGCCCTGACCAACAAGGTCACGGTGGCCATGATTTACCCGATCTGTCTCATGATCGCCGGTCTGGCCGTCAGCGTGCTTTTTGTCTCCTATCTGATCCCGCAGCTCACCCAGCTTCTCAAAAGCATGAACAAACCTCTGCCGGCGGCCGCTAAAATGGTCATGGGCGCCGGGGATTTTGTTCTGGGCTACTGGTGGCTCATCGCCATGGTGGTCGGCGGCGGCATCTACGCCTTTCAGCGCATCACCACCTCCCCGAAATACCGGGAATCCTGGGACCGCACGAAGCTCACCCTGCCCTTCTTCGGGCCGCTCATCAGCCAGCGGTTCTTTGTCCAGTTCCTCGAAACCCTGTCCAACCTCGTCGGCAACGGCCTCCCGCTCCTCCGCGCTCTGGAACTCACCCGCGACGCCACCGTGAACCGCCACCTGCGGATGCTGCTCACCAAAGTCATCGCCATGATCGGGGAAGGCGGCGCTCTCAGCCGCACCCTGCGCAAAGTCGGTTTTTTCCCCTCCCTGCTCACGGACATGATCACCGTCGGCGAGCAGACCGGGGACCTGGAGCACTCCCTGGAGCGCACCGCCATGCGGTATGAAAAGGAGCTTCAGAAAACCATCGACCGCGGCACCGCCATGGTCACCCCGATCATCATCTTCTTCATGGCCATCATCGTCGGCACCATGGCCTACCTCATGGTTTCGGTCATTCTCGAATCCGTCTCCAGCATCAAACGCTAGTGGTTCATTCCCGTAAAGTTGCGGGGTGGCGCAGGCTTCCAGCCAAGAGTGTCCGGCATGAATGGTGCTGCGCTCAGGAA
>JAZKFB010000117.1:0-48165 GCA_040386695.1 Verrucomicrobiota bacterium | reverse complement strand
CCTCCTCTCCCTCGCCACATCCGATCAGGACCACAACGTGCGCCTGGGCGCGGCTCAGGAACTGGCGCGCGGATGGAAGGAGAGCCCCGACACCCTCTCCCTCCTCCTCTCCCTCGCCACATCCGATCAGGACCACAACGTGCGCCTGGGCTCGGCTCAGGAACTGGCGCGTGGATGGAAGGATTACTCCGATACCCTCCCTCTCCTCCAATCCCTCTCCAGATCCGATCAGAGCTGGAATGTTCGCCTGGGATCGGCTCAGGAACTGGCGCGCGGATGGAAGGAGCATCCCGACACTCTCCCCCTTCTCCTCTCACTCGCCACATCCGATAAGGACTCCAACGCGCGCCTGGGGGCGGCTCAGGAACTGACGCGCGGATGGAAGGAGCACCCTGACACTCTCCCCCTTCTCCTCTCACTCGCCACATCCGATCAGTACTCCAACGCGCGCCTGGGGGCGGCTCAGGAACTGGCGCGCGGATGGAAGGAGCATCCTGACACTCTCCCCATTCTCCACTCACTCGCCACATCCGATAAGGACTCCAACGCGCGCCTGAGCGCCGCTCAGGAACTGGCGCGTGGATGGAAGGAGCATCCCGACACCCTCCCACTTCTCCTCTCACTCGCCACATCCGATAATTACTATGCCGTGCGCCGGGAAGCAGCTCGGGAACTGGCGCGCGGATGGAAGGAGCACCCTGACACTCTCCCCCGTCTTCTCTCACTCGCCACATCCGATAAGCACTCCAACGCGCGCCTGAGCGCCGCTCAGGAACTGGCGCGCGGATGGAAGGAGCATCCCGATACCCTTCCCCTTCTCTTCTCCCTCGCCAGATCCGATCAAATTTCCCACGTGCGCCTGGGGGCGGCTCGGGAACTGGCGCACGGATGGAAGGAACACCCTGACATCCTGCCCCTCCTCCTCTCCTTCACCACATCCAATCAAAACGCCGCCGTGCGTCTCGGCGCGGCTCAGGAACTGGCGCGCGGATGGAAGGAGCATCCCGACACCCTCCCACTTCTCCTCTCACTCGCCACATCCGATAATTACTATGCCGTGCGCCTGGGCGCGGCTCAGGAACTGGGGCACGGATGGAAGGAGCATCCCAACACTCTCCCCATTCTCCTCTCACTCGCCACATCCGATAAGCACTCCACCGTGCGCCAGGGCGCGGCACAGGAACTGGCGCGCGGATGGAAGGATGACCCTGGGGTGCGGCAATTTCTCAAGTCGCTCAAAGAAAACCACTAGCAAACATCGGAAAGCATCAGATGGCCTATTGCTTCGTCTTGCGCGCAGGCATGCAGCCTGAGCCAGGATCGCGGGCAGAAGACCCGGGATTCCGTTTCAAGTATGAAACGGCGCGAACGCCGTGGTGGCGACAAATTGCTCCGCCTGACGATTTATCTGGACTCCGGCTGGAATTACAGGCAGGACAAAGAGGCCGTGGTGTTCACGATCACGCCCGGTTTTGAAAACAGCGGAAACCACCCTCCACACACTATTATGAATGACGACAACCGCATCAGCGCCGCGCTTCCCGAAGAGGATATCAAGGATATTCTGAGCGCCATTCAAGCCATCCGTGCCAAGCTGCCCTTTCTGGTCAGCCTGACGGCGCAGCAGCGGAAGGAGATGCCGAAGATGCGGGACAGGTCGGCGGCTTTTGATGACAAATGCACGACTTACATGGCCAGCAATCCGGAACTGGTGCCCGGGTTTGTGGATGTGGCGGAGGTCGCGAAGGACCGGGCGCTGCGGGACCGGATCATGGAATTCCAGCCCCAGCTGCAGCTTCTGAGCGAACTGGTGGACAGCACTCTAATGGTGGTGAACAGCGAGGTCTGGATGGCGGACCTCACGTTTTACCAGAGCGCCCGGGAGGCGGCCCGCCGCAACCGCATCGGAGCGGAGACGATTTATAATGATCTCCGCCTGCGCTTCCCGGGCACGCCCGCAGTGCCGGAAGGGGACGCGGCGAAGTCACCAAAGGCATAAAGCCTTGATACCCATGAGCTTACGGGGTTCGAGGGGGTGCTTCGGAAGATCCCCGCCGATCCTTTTAAGATCCCCGCCGATCTTCGGAAGGTCGGCCGGGATCCTCCGGGGATCGCCTTCGATCCTTTGAGAATCGGCTTCTATTCTCTGAAGTTCGGCCCCGACTCTCCGAAGATCGGGGCCGAACCTTTGAGTAAGGGGAGGGGTTCTTCCGAGGATCGCCTTCGATCCCGGGAGGATTGACGGGGATCCTCCGAAGTCCGGCCGGGAACCTGGGAGGATCGGCGCGGGCCGCATGGCTGCCGTGGCGGGGGCGATTTATGGCTCAAGGCCTGCAGGACTTATGCCCGTGAACCGGGAGCAGCCGAGGCGCCGGCACCGGGCAGGATGCCCGGCGGGGCGAGGGACGCCTGTTCACCGTGCCATTCATTTGAAAGCGGCTTGGGGGTGGGGCCCTCCCTCACCCGCGCCGCAGGGTGCCGCTGGTGAGGACGCGGGCGCGGAGACCCCCGTGGTTTTTGAGGGCGGCTTCGGCTCCCGGGTGGAAGGCCTGGTCCATCCAGTGGCAGGGGGAACATTCCGCGACTCCCGCGAAGCGGATGCCCTGGATTTCGAATTCCTGACCGATCAGGGCGTTCAGATCCTGCCCGGCGGTGATCAGGTTGCGGCGGAAGACGGAGGGAGGGGGCCGGTCGGCGGGGGCCATGCCGAATTTGCCGCAGAGGGATTCATAGATTTCGTGCTCAAAAAACGTGACCTGTCCCTTGTAGTTGTCCTTGTAGTCGAAAAACCGGTCCCCCACGATCCCCTGCCCCGCCACCACCTCCGCCTCCTCAAGCTCCACGGAGAGCGCGGTGCCGGGGGGCTGGCCGTGGTGGCCGAAGTAGTTGTGCTCCGGCGAAATGTAGAGGTGCAGCAGGCGCATGGTGGTCGGACAGGGCAGTGGACGGACGGGTCGGTCGGGGTTTCTGATCAGGCGGTTGTGGAGGGCGTGATGCTCACTTCGATGCTCTTGGAGGTCGGCGTGCCGCTGATTTCAGCGGATGAGCCGACCGGGACGAGCACATTGGCCTCCGGGAAATACGCCGCGCAGTTGCCTGACGGCATCTCGTAGGGAACCGCCAGGAAACGGGGCGCGACCCGCGTGCCGTCGCTCCAGTGGCTGGTGATGTCCACGGGCTGCATGGGTTTGATTCCCAGCTTCTTGAGATCCTGCGGATTCACAAACACCACGCGCCGTCCGTGCCCGATGCCCCGGTAGCGGTCGTTGAGGCCGTAAATCGTGGTGTTGAACTGATCGTGGCTCCGCAGCGTCTGGAGCACCAACCGTCCGGCCGCCGGGGTGAAGGCGCTGACTTTCTCCGATGAGAACACCGCCCGCCGCGACGGAGTGTCCCACACGCGGCGGCGCGCGGAATTGTAAAGGTGAAACCCGCCGGGCTGGAGGATGCGCTCGTTGAAGTTTTCGAAATGGGGGATCACCCTCGTCACCGCGTCGCGGATGAGGTTGTAATCATTCGAAAACGCTTCCCACGGCACCGTCGTTTTTCCCTCCAGGGCCGCCGCCGCCAGACCGGCGACAATGGCGGTCTCGCTGAGCAGGTGGGGCGAGGCGGGTTTCAGGCGGCCGCGCGAGGCGTGGACAATGCTCATGCTGTTCTCCACGGTCACGCTCTGCGGCACGCCCGCGCGCAGGTCCTCCTCACTGCGGCCCAGACAGGGCAGGATCATGCCCGTGCGGCCGGTGACGAGATGCGAGCGGTTGAGCTTGGTGCAGATGTGAATGGTCAGACGGCACGCGCGCAGGGCTTCGGCCGTGAAATCCGTGTCCGGCGCGGCCTGGAGGAAATTTCCGCCCAGCGCGCAGAAAACCCGCACTTTTCCGGCGTGCATCGCCTGAATGGCCGCCACCGTGTCCATGCCGTGGGGGCGGGGCGATTTGAAATCGAATTCCCGGTCCAGGGCATCGTGAAAACGCTCCGGCATCTTTTCAAAAATCCCCATCGTCCGGTCGCCCTGCACATTCGAATGCCCGCGCACAGGGCACAATCCCGCGCCCGGTTTGCCGATGGCTCCCAGCAGGAGGTGAATATTGACGGCCTCCCGGATGGTGGCCACGGCGTTGCGGTGCTGCGTCAGGCCCATGGCCCAGCAGGTGATCAGCTTTTTCCGCTTCCCGGCTTCCCGCGCGGTGCGCCGCATGTCCTCACGGGTCAGACCGCTGAGGGTCTCCAGCTCCTCCCAGTCCTGATTTTTCACCACCGCCGCGTATTCCTCAAATCCGGTGGTGTGGGCATGGATAAAATCGTGGTCCACCATGCCCTCCTCCAGCAGCGTTTTGGCGATGCCGCGCAGCAGGGCCATGTCGCCATTCAGCCGCACGGTCAGATAATCCGCCGCCAGGGGCGTGAATTTCCCCACGACCCCGCTGACCTCCTGCGGATGGGCGAAACCGAGCAGTCCGGCCTCGCGCAAAGGATTCACAGCCACCAGATGCGCGCCGTTGCGCACCGCGATCTGGAGGGCGCTGAGCATCCGGGGATGGTTCGTGCCCGGATTCTGCCCCATCAGCAGGATCATGCCCGCCTCGTAAATGTCCTCCAGGGTCACCGTCCCCTTGCCGACGCCCACGGATTCCTTCATGGCCGCGCCACTGGACTCGTGGCACATATTCGAGCAGTCCGGCAGGTTGTTCGTGCCCAGCTGGCGGGCAAAAAGCTGGTAAAGAAACGCGGCCTCGTTGCTGGCGCGGCCGGAGGTGTAAAACACCGCGTGATCCGGCGTGGGCATGTCCCGCCATTCCGCCGCCGCCAGGGCAAAAGCATCGTCCCAGGAAATGGGCTCGTAATGCGACGCCCCCGGCCGGAGCACCATCGGATGGGTCAGACGGCCGGCTTTATCCAGATCAAGGTCGGACATGGCTCCCAGCTCCGCGATGGAATGGGAGGCGAAAAATTCGGGATCCACCCGCGCCGAGGTGATTTCCGAAGCCAGGGCTTTGGCTCCGTTCTCGCAGAATTCAAAAGCGCTGCGGTGCCCGTCGGGGTCCGGCCAGGCGCAGCTGGGGCAGTCAAAACCGTCCTTCTGATTCAGCTTCAGCATGCCCTCCATCGCCCGGACCGGGCCTGTGCGGGTGAGCAGATGACGGAAGGACGAGGCCACGGCGGTGACCCCGGCGGCGGATTTGGCGGGATTGCCCGTGCGCAGCAGGGATTCGGTGTCCTCCGGCGGAGTCAGGGCGGGATTGTCAGGGGAAACGGGCATGGGTGGGGGAGAAAATACGCTCGGTCAGCCCCCGATCTTTGCAGGCCGCGGGGAATTCGTGCAAGCTTGCAATCGCCCTAAAACCGCAGGGACCGGAGCATCGGCTGCTCCCCGATTTCCGGAAATAGGTCCTATAGGACTTATAAGACCTATAGGGCTTATCCGCTGTGAGAAATAAACCGCTCCCGTCCCGGCACGCCGTGTCAATGGCCCCGGGCGGGATGCCCGGCGGGAACACCTGTTCCACCCGGTTCTGGAGATTTGCGGTTTTCTTCGGAAGCAGCCGCCTCCCTTTTCCGGATGCCCCCCGCCTCCGCCGTCGTCTCCGCCATTGCCGAACTTTTCGGGCTTTTCGCGCTGGGATGGTTCATCCGCCGCCGGGGATACGCCCAGCCGGACGATCTTCACCGCTGGGGCCGCATCGCCACGGAGATTTTTTATCCCTGCCTGATCTTCAACAGCATCGTGCGGGATTTCGATGCCGCGCGGGTCCGGGAGCTGTGGGTGCTGCCGGTGCTGGCTTTCTCCATGATGACCGCCGGCGCGGCTGTGGGGTGGGCTTTCCGGGGGGCGATGCGCAGCCGGGATCCGGATGTGCGCCGCACGTTTGTGCATCTGTGCGCGATGAATAATTTCATCTACCTGCCCATTTTCATCATCCAGAAAAGCGCCCTGCCGGCCGGGGTGCTGGCGGATTTTTTCGTCTTCAATCTGGGCTCGACCATCGGTTTCTGGACCATCGGCATCCTCACCCTGGGCGGCACGGCGGACTGGCGGGGGACGCTGAAACACCTCACCTCGCCCGCGATTCTGAGCATGTTCCTGGCCATCGGGCTGGCCTGCGCCGGGGGCAAAAACTGGCTGCCCGCGCCGGTTCTCGGCGTATGCCAGAGCGCGGGCTCCATCAGCGTGCCGCTGATGCTGGTCATCATCGGCGCCAGCATTCACGGCTCCTTCCGGCGCGACCAGGCCCGCGATCTGACCCTGATCTCGTTCCTCCGGCTGGCCGCGCTGCCCGCTGTTTCGTATCTGCTGATCAAAGCCGCGCATCTGAATGCCCACATGGAGCAGATCGCCCTCATCGTCGCCCTCATGCCCACCTCCGCCGTGTCCCCGGTCATGGCCCGGCTGTACGGCGGCTCGCCCGCTTTTGCGGCGGCGGCCACGCTGCTGACGCATGTGCTGTCCGTGGCCACGGTGCCGCTGGCGTTCTGGCTGCTGGCGCGGTGAGGGCGGATGGACTGGGATGGACCGGATGGACCGGATGGACCGGATGGACTGGGATGGACTGGATGGACTGGGATGGACTGGGATGGACTGGGATGGACTGGATGGACTGGGATGGATAACTTCCATCTGGACATTCCAAGGCAAAGAAAATAACCACCTTTTGGAGCCGGGGGGATTGAACGCCCATTTTCCCTGTGGGTCTGAAAACGCCATTCCTCACTTTTCCGGCCCTGGGCAGGCCATTGAGAAATCCAAGATTTGAAAGCCCGCCCATGATTCCCCGCCTTCGCCTTCCCCTGCCCGTGCTCATGCTGCTTGCGGCGGCTTTTTATCATGCCGCGATGGCCTGGGGGCCCGCCGCGCCGTGGCTGGTGGCTTTGAGTGCCGCCGCCCTCTGCGCCATGGTCACGGCGAAGACCGCCCGCCGGGCTTTTTATGCGGGAATCGGAGCGGCGTTTTTGATTTATATCCCGCAACTGTGGTTCTTTTTCGGCATTTTCAAAGTCGTGGCCATCCCCCTGTGGCTGTGTCTGGCGGTGTGGGTCGGCATGTTCTGCGGCACCCTGCATGTTTTTTACCGGAAATGGGGCGTATGGCCCGCGCTGGCGGTCACCCCGGTGCTGTGGATGGGACTGGAGTTCCTCCGGTCCGAAGTCTGGCTGCTGCGCTTCTCGTGGCTGACGCCCGGCTATGCGCTGCCGCCGGAGCGCATGGGCTGGCTTTTTCAATCCCTGGGGGTTTATGGCAGCGGAGCCCTGCTGGTGCTGGCGGGGGCCGCGCTGGCGCTGGTGAAAAAACCTGTCCCGGCCGTGGCGGCCTGCCTGCTCCTTCCGGCGCTGCTGCTTCCCGGCAACCGGCAACCGGCAGCCGGCGGATTCATCCCCGCAGTCATCCTCAGACCCGAAATCCCTGCGGATCACCGGCATCCAGTTTGAGCAGGCGCTTCAGGAAACCGTGCTTCAGGGACTGGATGCCGCTCTGGCGCAATATCCCGACACTCGGCTTTTTCTGCTGCCGGAATACACCTTCTTCGGCGCTCCGCCCAAAGATTTCACCGACTGGTGCCGGCGGCATCAGCGGCACCTCATCGCCGGGGGCCGCGACTACGCGCCGGGGCTTTTCAACAGCCGGGGGCTGCGCGCCTATTTTAATACCGCCTGGGTCATTGGCCCCGAGGGCACGGTGGTCCACCGGCAGGCCAAGTCGATGCCCATCCAGTTTTTCGACGACGGCATGCCCGCCGCCACCCAGCAGGTGTGGAATTCCCCCTGGGGCCGCCTCGGGATTTGCATCTGTTATGACCAGAACTACTCCATCGTCACCGATCCTCTGGCGGAGCAGGACATGCAGGCCCTGCTGATTCCCACCATGGATGTGATTCAATGGGGGCCATACCAGCATGAGCTTTCCGCCCGTCTCGCCGCCACCCGCGCGGCGGAATATGGGGTGCCCGTCTTCCGGCTGGCCAGCAGCGGGGTTTCCGTGGTGCATGATTCCCGGGGCCGCCTCGAAGCCAAAGGCTCCGTTCCCGGGCAGGGCGAGATCATTTCCGCCGTCATCCGGCTCAGCGATCACGCCCGCCGCCCCTGGGACCGGCTGCCGGCCAGAATCTCCGTCGTGGCCTCCGCGTTCCTCGTCTGCCTCGCCCTGGCGCTCAGTTTTGTGGACGAACGCCGCCGCCTGCGCGCCGCCAGGGAGCTGAAAGCCGGAAAACCCGCCGCGATGTGACCGGTTTTCTCCCGGAAGGCTCCTGTGTCCTCCGCTCTGTAAAAACCGTGCGCCCGCCTGCGGAGCCTCAGTTCTTCATTCTCTGACATTGCTTGCGCATTGGAGGGGAATGTGAAAGATGCGGCCCTTTCCGACTCTTTTTCCATGTCCGCACTCACCGCCGCCTCCCCGGTTCCCGCCATCCGCCCGATTCGCAAGCTCCTCGTCGCCAACCGCTCCGAGATCGCCATCCGCGTGATGCGCGCCGCCACGGAACTCGGGATCAGCACGGTGGCCATTTACGCGAACGAGGACCGCTTCTGCCCGCACCGCTTCAAAGCGGACGAGGCCTACCAGCTCGATTCCTCCAAAGGCCCGCTCGGCGCTTACCTGGATATTGAGGGCATCGTGGCTCTGGCCAAGGACAAAGGCGTGGACGCCATCCACCCCGGTTACGGATTCCTCTCGGAAAACCCGCAGTTCGCCGCCGCCTGCGACCGCGAAGGCATCATTTTCATCGGCCCCGACAGCTCTATCCTCGACCGCATGGGCGACAAAACCGCCGCCCGCGCGGTGGCGGAGAAATTGAAAGTCCCCACGCTCCAGGGCACGGAGGAACCGGTCGAGAACAAAAAAGAGGCGATGAAGGCCGCCCAGAAAATCGGCTTCCCGCTGATCATCAAGGCAGCTTTCGGGGGCGGCGGGCGCGGGATGCGGGTGGTCCGCGAGGCCAAGGATCTCGAAGGCCTGCTGGATGAGGCCCAGACGGAAGCCCAGCGCGCTTTCGGCAATGGCGCGGTGTTTCTGGAAAAATTCGTCGGCAAAGCCAAACACATTGAGGTCCAGATCCTGGCCGACAAACACGGCCACGTTCTCCACCTCCACGAGCGCGACTGCTCCGTGCAGCGCCGCCACCAGAAAGTCATCGAGCAGGCTCCCAGCTACGGGATTGATCAGAAAATCATCGACGGCCTCTGCGAATCCGCCGTGAAAATCGCCCGCGAGGTGAATTACACCCACGCCGGAACCGTGGAATATTTGGTCGATCTGGAATCCGGCGAGTGGTTCTTCATCGAGATGAATCCCCGGATTCAGGTCGAGCACACCGTCACCGAGGAAGTCACGGGCATCGACATCGTGCGCTGCCAGATCCTCATCGCCCAGGGGCACCAGCTTCACGAGGAGCCCATCGGGTTGCCTGCTCAGGACAAGATTGAGAAAAGCGGATTCGCCATCCAGTGCCGCATCACCACCGAGGATCCGGCCAACAATTTCACCCCCGACTTCGGCAAAATTCTCACCTACCGCAGCGCCGGCGGCTTCGGCGTGCGGCTGGACGGTGCCCTGGGCACCAACAACGCCGTCATCACGCCGTATTACGACTCCATGCTGGTGAAAGTGACGACTTTCGGCCGCACCTACGAGCAGAGCCTGCGCCGGATGGACCGGGCGCTGAGGGAGTTCCGCATCCGCGGGGTGAAGACCAACATTCCCTTCCTCGAAAACGTCATCGCCGACCCCACCTTCCAGGCCGGGGCCGCGACCACGCGTTTCATCGACACCAATCCCCAGCTTTTCACCTTCGAAAACCGCAAGGACCGCGCCACCAAGCTCCTGCGCTACCTGGCGGACGTCACTGTCAACGGCAACCCCAACGCCAAAGGCTGGAAACCCGCCAGAAACTTCACGGCCGCGCCGGTTCCCCGGACTTTTGTCACCGATATCCAGACCAGTATTCCCTCCGGCACCAAGCAGCTGCTGACCGACCTGGGCCCGGAGAAATTCGCGGACTGGATCAAAAGCGAAAAGCGCCTGCTGCTCACGGACACCACCTTCCGCGACGCCCACCAGTCCCTGCTGGCGACCCGCGTCCGCAGTTACGATATGCTGCGCGTGGCCGACGCCGTGGCGCACCGCGCCTCCGGGCTTTTCAGCCTCGAAATGTGGGGCGGCGCGACTTTCGACACCGCGATGCGTTTTCTTCGCGACGATCCCTGGGAGCGCCTGCGCCAGCTCCGGGAGCGCATTCCGAACATCTGCTTCCAGATGCTCTTCCGCGGCTCCAACGCCGTCGGCTACACGAATTACCCGGACAACGTGGTGCGCGGCTTCATCCGCCACGCCGCCGCCACCGGGATGGATATTTTCCGAATTTTCGACAGCCTCAACTACCTGCCGAACCTCACGGAAGCCATGCAGGCCGTGCGGGAGGAGACGGAATCGATCTGTGAAGGCACCATCTGCTACACCGGCGACATTCTCGATCCGAAGCGCGACAAATATTCCCTGAGCTACTACGTCAAGCTGGCGAAGGAGCTGGAGAAAATGGGCGCTCACATGCTCTGCATCAAGGACATGGCCGGCCTTTGCCGTCCCTTCGCCGCCGCCAAACTGGTCAAAACGCTGAAGGAGGAGATCGGCATTCCGATTCACTTCCACACCCACGACACCAGCGGCATCAACGCCTCCAGCATTCTCAGCGCCTCCGAAGCCGGGGTCGATGTCTGCGACGCCGCGATTTCCTCCATGTCCGGCTGCACCAGCCAGCCGAACCTCAACAGCATCGTCGCCGCGCTGGAGCACACGCCCCGCGCGACCGGGCTGGACCCCGCGACACTTCAGGAATTCAGCGACTACTGGGCGCACGTCCGCAGTTTCTACAAGCCCTTCGACACCGCCGAACCCTATGGCACCGCCGAGGTTTACCTCCACGAAATGCCCGGCGGCCAATACACAAATCTCAAGGAGCAGGCTGAATCCATGGGCATCGGCCACCGCTGGCCGGAAATCGCCCGGATGTATGCCGAAGTGAACGAACTTTTCGGCGACATCGTCAAAGTGACCCCCTCGTCCAAAGTCGTCGGTGACATGTGCATGTTCATGATCTCACGCGGCGTGAAACCCGGCGAGGCCCGGTCTTATCTGCATTCCCTGCCCTCCGGCACCAGTTTCCCCGAAAGCGTCATCGACATGCTCCAAGGCGGCCTTGGCCAACCCGTCGGCGGCTGGCCGCAGGATGTGCAGAAGATCATTCTCGGGAAGAAAAAACCCTTCACCAACCGTCCTGGCGAGCGCGCCGAAAAGGTCGATCTGAACAAAACCCGCGCTCTGGTCGCCAAGGTCACCGGTCAGGAGGCGGTTTCCGACGACGACCTCTACAGCCACCTGATGTATCCCCAGGTTTTCGCCGAATTCGTGAAATTCCGCGACGACCACAGCGACATCAGCGTGCTGCCGACCCCGGCGTATTTTTACGGCCTGCGCGACAAGGAGGAGATCACCATCACCCTCGAAGCCGGTAAAACCCTCTTCGCCCGCCTGCTGAATCTCACCGAAGCCGACCCCACCGGCCAGCGCACCGCCATCTTCGAACTCAACGGCTATCCCCGCCACGTCCAGATCGCCGACAAGTCCGCCGCCAGGCAGGTTGAAACCCGCGCCAAAGCCGATCCCGGCAATCCGCTGCAGATTGGAGCCCCCATGCCCGGCATGATCGCCAGCATCGCCATCACCGAAGGCGCGAAAGTCCGCGAGGGTGACCCTCTGCTTACTTTGGAGGCCATGAAAATGTTCACCACTGTCACCGCGCCCAGCTCCGGAACTGTCGCTCAATTGGCGGTGGCGGTGGGAAATACGGTCGAAGCGAAGGACCTGATGGTGGTGATGGCGAAATAACTAAAAACCCTCCTGAAATTAATTATGGAGTTTTTAAATCCATATAAATTTTTACGCGGAACACCCATTGGAAATTTAAGTTCACTTTTTTGGCATTTGCCGCTTTAAGAGGATTGACAGTGTCATCCTCATCGAATAACCCGTTGGAATGAATACAGTTACGAAGCGGGATCTCGTGGTTCAGATCAGTGATCAGACGGGTTTGACACAACACCAGGTGTTTGATGTCATCCAGCTTTTCATTGATAACGCCACCACGCATCTTGCCCAGAATGAGGCTGTGGTTCTCCGGAACTTCGGCACCTTCGAGGTGCTTACGCGCAAATCCAAAATCGGCCGCAACCCCCGGAAACCTGAAAAATCGGTCAAAGTTCCCGCCCGCGCTGTCGTCAAGTTCACCCCGGGCAAGGATCTCAAGGAAAAAGTCCGCCAGCTTCTCCCGGCGCTGGAGGACACCGGCATGGAATCCTCCCCGGACCTGACCACGCCCTCCCCGAAAAACCCGGCCGCCAAAAAAATATCCGCCAAAAACGACGGACCCGGGATGTTCTGATCTTTTCAGGGAAAAATCCCCGTCAGCGTCAGCGTGGCGCCGGGGTGGATCATCAGGACTGACTCCGGTTTACGCCCGCACCCTGCGGGGATCTCACAGTCCCAGCCGCGCCAGCACCTCTTTGGAGGCGCCGTCGTAGGCGGGTGAGGGACGGTTGCCGGTGTAGCCCAGATCCTCGAAACCGGCGGCGGTGGTGTAGTAACCCGAGGCGCTGAGGTCCCGGAAGGCGGCGAAGAACCGGGCTCCGGCCAGGTGCTCCGGTTTGGTTTCCGGGAGATAACAGATGTCGTCGCAGATGGCGGTTTTCTGTTCCCCGGAAAGCCGGGCGAAATCCGTGCCGAACCGGGTGAAACTTTCCGTGTTCAGCCACGACAGCCCGCCGCGCACGGTGGCGAGGTCCTTTTTCTGAACGGGATACGGGGCACTGACCCATTCATTCAAAAAGGCCGGCACGCCCGCGGCGCTGGCGGAGGGCGATTTTTCATCCGCCGGAAGGATCACGTCCGCGAGGGCGGTGGCGGTTTCCAGTTCCGGCGCGGTCAGCACCAGAGGCCACGGACTGCGCACTGGCTGCACCAGACTCGGGTCGGCCTCCGTGAGGCGCGCGGCGGGCGCGGCGGGATCCATGCCTGGCGGTGGAAACTCCCCGGAGGGCGCGGCCGCCGGAGTTTCCTGAGCCGGAGCCCTATTCCCGAAGCCGCCGGTGGCCGCCGCGCCCAGAGCCAGGACTTTCAAAAGAGACCGCCGGTCCAGAGCCGGCGCGGTGAAGAGGATCGGCTCAGTCATGGCGGGTGTTCGGTTTCGGAAGTCGGGAGTTCGCGGGCGGAGGCGGCCCTGCCCGCGCGCACTTAAAAGCAAATCCCGCGCCGGTGCAAATCCGACAATGACAAAGGCTGTCCGGATCTTTGCGGATCCGGACAGCCCTGAATTTTATTTCTGTTTCCGGGCTCAGTGGCCGTTCACCACTGCATGGCGGTGATGCGGCGCGCGACCTCCTCCGCGTTGGCGCGGCTGTTGAAGGCGCTGATGCGGAAGTATCCCTCGCCCGCCGCGCCGAAACCGGCTCCGGGGGTGATCACGACATTGGCCTCGTTGAGCATGCGGTCGAACAGCTCCCAGCTCTTCACGCCCTCCGGGCAGGCCACCCAGATATAGGGCGCATTGACCCCGCCGAAAACCCTGAGCCCGGCTTTGATGCAGGCGTCGCGCAGAATGGTGGCGTTTCCAAGATAATGGGTGATCAGGTCCTGGACCTCCTTTTTGCCCCCGTCGCTGAAAAGCGCCTCCGCCGCGCGCTGCACGGGGTAGGAGACTCCGTTGAATTTGGTGCTCTGGCGGCGGGACCACAGGGGGTGCAGCGGATGGCGTTTGCCGTCCGGAGTGGAGGCCAGCAGCTCCCGGGGCACCACAGTGTAGGCGCAGCGCACCCCGGTGAAACCACCGTGTTTGGAGAAGCTGCGGAACTCGATGGCGCATTCCTTCGCGCCTTCGATTTCAAAAATGGAGTGCGGGACGCCGGGCTCGGTGATGTAGGCCTCATAGGCGGCGTCGAAAAGGATGATCGCCTGGTTCGCGCGGGCAAAATCGACCCAGGTCACCAGCTCCTCAAACGTCGCCGTGGCTCCCGTGGGGTTGTTGGGGTAACAAAGGTAAATCAGGTCCACCTTCTCCGCCGGCAGCTGGGGCACGAAATTATTGGAGGCCAGACAGGGCAGATAGACCAGCCCTCCGTAGGCCCCGCCCTCGTCGGCGTCGCCGGTGTTGCCGCACATGACGTTGGTGTCCACATACACGGGGTAAACCGGGTCCGTGATGCCGATGCGGTTCTGTTTGCCGAAAATATCCAGGATGCTGCCGGTGTCGCATTTGGAGCCGTCGGAGATAAAAATCTCATCCGGCGTGATTCTGCAGCCGAGAGGCTCGTAGGCGTTGGCCACGATGGCCTCGCGGAGGAAACCGTAGCCCTGCTCCGGGCCGTAGCCGCGGAAAGTGGCGCGGTCGCCCAGCTCGTCCACCGCCGCCTTCATGGCGTTCCGGGCGGCGGCCGGCAGGGCCTCGGTGACGTCGCCGATGCCGCAGCGGATCAGGCGCGCGGCGGCCTCCTTGTTGTCGTAGGTGAAATTCGCCACGCGGCGGGCGATTTCCGGGAAGAGGTATCCCGCTTTGAGCTTGAGGTAGTTTTCGTTAAGGAAGGCCATGACAGCGCCACTTAAACAGGACCCTGCCTGAATCAAGACAAAAGGCGGGGAAGCGCTCCTTCCCTTGCGCCCCCCGCTTTCCGCAGCCTCTGTCGGGGCATGTCCACCGACTCCCTTTTGAGCCTGTTAAAAGCCGGCCAGGCCCTCGCCGAACCTGAAATCGCCTCCATGGCGGACCTGCTGCTGGATCCGGCGCGGGATCCCGGAGTGAAGGCGGATCTGCTGCGCGCGCTCAGCGCCAAGGGGGCGACGGCGGAGGAAATCGCGGGGTTTGTCCGGGTTTTCCTGACTCATGCGGTGCGCCCCCCGCTGGATCCGGCGGCGCTGGACCGCCCGGCCATCGACGTCTGCGGCACGGGCGGGGACAAACTGGACCTTTTTAATATTTCCACCGCCTCCATGTTTCTGCTGGCCGCCGGCGGCGTGGCGGTGGTGAAGCACGGAAACCGGGGCATCACCTCCAAAAGCGGCGGCGCGGATGTGCTGGAGGCCCTGGGCATCCGCATTGACCTGCCGCCGGAGCGTTTCGCGGAATGTGTGAAACGGCATGGCGCGGCGTTCATGCTGGCCCCGCAGTATCATCCCGCCTTTGCGGCCATCGCGCCGGTGCGGCGCATTCTGGCGCTGGAGGGGACGCGCACCATGTTCAACATCATCGGCCCGCTTCTGAATCCCCTGCAGCCCGCCCATCAGCTGGCCGGGGTGTTTGATCCCGCCCTGCCGGAAGTCTATGCCCGCATTCTGCTGTCCCTGGGCCGCACCCGCTCCTGGACGGTTCACGGCACCACGGCGGACGGGCGCGGGATGGATGAAATCTCCACGCTCGGACCCACACGCATCGTGATTTCGGAAAACGGGGGGCTGCGTGATGAGACGCGCATCCTTCCCTCGCCTCCGCATGAACTGGCGGAGCTCCAGGGAGCCGGAGCGGAGCACAACGCGGGGCTGCTGACGGCCATTCTCGACGGCGGCGACCGGGGGCCGAAACGCCATATCGTCCTCACCAACGCCGCCGCCGCCTTTCAGGTCGCCGGATTGGCCAAAAACTGGGAGGAGGGCATGGAGCGCGCCGCTGAAACCATCGATTCCGGCCGGGCGCTGCAAACCCTGCGGGCGCTGCAGGCGTTTTCCTGACGGGAAGCCGGCGCATGGCGGCCGGGAAAACGGCCGGCATGGCTTCCTCCCTCCGATCTCCCGAAAGGCGCCGCTGTTCCCGGGTTGCGGCGCGTCCGGCCTGCGGCAGGGTGGATGATGAGCACGGACAACTTCACCATTTCAGAGAAAATCAGGGATTTCGCCCCCACCGTGGGACTGGTCCTGGGATCGGGACTCGGCGTCTTCACCCAGCGGGTCAGTGTTTCGCACCGGGCGCCCTACAGCGCGCTCGGCCTGCCTCAAAGCGGCGTGCCCGGTCACGAGGGCGAACTGGTGCTGGGCACGATCGGGAGCTCGCGGGTCGCCATTCTCTCAGGCCGGACGCATCTTTACGAAAACCGCGGTGCCCGCGATGTGACCGCCGGGGTGCGGCTGCTGGGCGCTCTGGGAATCGGAAGAATCATCCTGACCAATGCGGCGGGAAGCCTGAACGAGGCTTTCCGGCCCGGCGAGTGGATGATGCTCTCCGACCACATCAATCTCACGGGGGAATCCCCTCTCGCGGGCGGTCCGAACTTTGTGGATATGTCGGAAATCTACACGCTGTCCCTGCGCGCCCGTTTCCTCGGAGTGGCCGCCGCCCACGCGGTGAGACTGCATGTGGGGGTTTACGCGGGCCTGCGCGGACCGCAGTACGAGACCCCGGCGGAAATCCGGATGCTGAGGGTGATGGGCGTGGACGCCGTGGGCATGTCCACCGTGCTGGAATCCATCCAGGCGCGCGCCCTGGGCATGGAGGTCGCCGCTTTCTCCTGCCTCACCAACTGGGCCGCCGGCCTGGGCGGGCCGCTGAGCCATGCGGAAGTCGTGGAGACCGGCCGCGACGCCGCCGGAGCCCTGGTGGATCTTCTGGAAGGGGTGCTGCAGTGAGCTGCTGAACTTTAAACAGAAGGAAGCGAAGGGAGCAAAGAGGAGGTGGGGAATGGAGGACCGGGTTGCGGAGGCTGATTCCCCGGCATTGGGCAGGATGCCCGCCGGGACAGGCGGCGGCGGCTGATGCTTCGGCAGGCGGCGGGATGCGGCTTTCACGCTGATCCTCAGCTTCCAGCCAAGAGTGTTCGGCACGGAATCAGCTGCGCGCCATGGGCCTTCCATTTTTTCAGCACTTCCTTTTCCCGGAGGGAAAACAGCCGGTAGCCGGTGGTTGAGCGCAGCGACACCACCGGAAAGAGTGTCCAAAACATCCGCATCCCGGCGGGATGCCGGACTGCCCGGAGACTGGCCTCCCCGCCCGGCTCCGGGCTGCCATCCCATCCGGGATGGATCGTTCCGGGAGTTTTCCGGGGATGTCGCTGCGCTCAATCCCCGGCTGCCCGCTGTGAAGCCTCCGGCTTCAATCACGCGAAAGCCCACGGGCCTGGTTAAAAACGGTTTCCTGAGGGCGGCACCATCCATGCCGAACACTCTTGGCTTCCAGCCCTCTCCCTCCTTTGCTCCCTTCGCTTCCTTCTGTGCAAAATCCCCCTTCAGACCATCCGCTCCCGCAGCGCCCGGGCCACGGCCGCCGCGCGGGAGCGGACCCCCAGTTTTTTGAAAAGATGACGGGTGTGGGTGTCGATGGTGTGGATGCTGACCTCCAGACGGTGGGCGATCTCCTTGGCGGTCAGGCCCTCCACGATCAGCGTCAGCATTTCGCGCTCACGGGGTGAAAGGGCGACAGGCGGGGACGGCCGGGTCAGGCTGGCCAGCAGCTTCACCACCCGCGAGGCGATGGCCGGGGACATGGGCGAGCCTCCGTGGGCGGCCTCGTGGATGGCCTCCACAATCTGCTCGGGGCGCGCGGTTTTCAGCAGATAACCGCAGGCCCCCAGGCTGATGGCGGCGGAGATTTTGGCCTCGTCCTCAAACACCGTCAGAATGACCACCCGGCAATCCGGCGCCAGCCGCAGCACCTCCGGCAGCGCCTCCAGACCGCTTTTGCCCGGCAGACCGACATCCAGGAGCATCACGCGGGGCAGTTTTCCGGGATCTGTGCGGCGCAGAGTCGTCAGCATGGCCTCGGCATTGGCGAAAGTCTCCGTGCCCGGCAGGCCGCGGGCGGTGGTGCAGAGCCGGGTCAGGCTTTTGCGGAGAATCTCGTGATCCTCCACAATCCAGACAATGGGCGGCGGCTGGGCTTCAACTTCAGGGGGAGAGGTCATGGGAGCGGTCATGGGAAGGAGAGGAGAAAAGAAAAAGACCGGCTGTCAGCGCCGGGTCCAGCGGCGGTTGCGGGGCAGATGCAGCAGCACTGTGGTGCCCTGCCCCGGCGAGGAGGTCAGGCTCAGTTCCGCGCGCATCATGGCCGCGCGTTCCCGGAGATTGCCCAGCCCATGCCCGGCGGTGACCTGGGAGGGATCAAAACCGCGGCCGTCATCCCGGATCAGCACCCGCAGACCGGCCGGAGCGGGGCTGATTTCAAAAGTGACCTCCGAAGGCTGCCCGTGACGTGACGCGTTGTGCAGCACCTCCTTGGCGAAAAGATAAAGCTCCCGCCGGGTTTCCAGATCCGGCTCCCGGTCCAGCGGCGCGGCCGGCAGGCGGCAATCCAGCCTCACCCCGCGCAGCAGCCGGGCGGCCAGCGCCGACAGGACCACCAGCCAGTCGGTCTCCGTGCCGCGCCGCGCCCCCAGCAGCGACACCATGTCGCGCATGGAATCCGCGCTTTCCCGGGCCACCCGCTCGATTTCCGCCAGGTCCAGCCGCATCTGCGCCTCCGTCTCCTGGGCGGCGAAGGAGGAGGTCAGGGCGATGCTGCCCAGATTGGACCCCAGCTCATCATGCAGATCCCGCGCCAGCCGCTCGCGGTGGCGCTCCCGCTCCAGAGCCCGCTGCCGGTGCCCGCGCCACGAGAACAGCCCCGCGAGAACCACCATTCCCCCCGCTCCGCCGATGCTGCCCGCCACCATGCGTTGCTCGGCGGCGTTGAAAACCTGGCGGCGGCGGCTTTCCAGCTCCTCCAGCCGCCGGCCCGCCAGCCGTTTCCGCTCCAGCTGCCGGAACCAGTCCGGCAGCTCCAGGAGAGTGCCGCCGCCGACCGAGCCATCGGTCAGTCCCTGACGGCCCCAGACGGCGCTCTCCACACCGCCGCCGGTCATCACCGCCGCGCCTGCCGCCACATTCACTCCGCCCGCATAGGCCTGCACCTCGCCCAGAGCGAAGACAAACCCGTCCATCCCCGCGCGCAGACGGGAGGCGGTGATCCTGATATAACGGGCGGGCTGCGGGGACCAGGCCGCCGGGGAATAACACTGTGGATTCTGCCCCGGCGACATCAGGGAGAACGCGGACCGGTCCACGATCATCCGCGCCTCCCGGAAATCGGGCTCCAGAGCCGTCTCCACTTTGAACC
The DNA here is from genome assembly GCA_040386695.1 of Verrucomicrobiota bacterium. Classification (GTDB taxonomy): domain Bacteria; phylum Verrucomicrobiota; class Verrucomicrobiia; order Verrucomicrobiales; family V1-33; genus CAIZWU01. Next base: position 29,053 of record JAZKFB010000117.1, on the reverse strand, counting down.
GGATGGGAAACCCGTAATACGAATCCCAGACCATGCTCCCGCGCGAGGCCGGCACCAGCCGAATCTCCTCCAGAGCCACCTCCCGGCCGAGGTCCACCGTGACCGCCGCCTCCCGGTCCGCGGAATCCGCGGGGGCCGCCTGCCAGCCCATCCTTTTCACCTCTCCGGGAGCCAGCGGCAGCCCCAGCGGCGTCGCCATATCCGTCAGATTGGCCCGCGACCAGGTGGGGGGGATTTCCCGGGAACTGGAGGATTTGACGCGCGCTTTCAGGGCCATGTTGCGGTTTCCCTGAAGCACCAGCAGTTCTGAAAGCGCCAGCACCGCCGTCCCCTCCGCCGGAGCGGTGTTCACCACTGTCAGCCGCACCCGCCGCAGGACGGTGCCCGGCGGACAGACGACGGAAACCGGCCAGGCTCCGGGATTCGGGAAATCGCGACCGGTCTCATCCAGCAGGACCACGGGCTCGCCCTCCGCATCCGTGCCCTCCAGCAGAAACCGCTCCGGAAATCCAAAGCCCGACACCGGCCCGCCGGATGCCCGCGCCAGCAGCGGCACCAGCACCACGCTGTCAACCGGCGTGGCGGCGGCCAGCTCCAGCTCCACCCAGGGATCCTGCCCCTGCCCCTCCTCCTCCTGTCCCGTGGTTTGAAAACCGCTGCGGTTTCCGCTGTTCACGTTCACAATCACGGGCAGAACCGCCAGTTCCCGCTCCGTGGCCGCCATCTCCGCTTTCAGCCTCTCCAGCTCCGGAGCCGCCCAGAAAGCCAGACGCTCCACCCACGCCGGATGATCCGCGGCACGGGCCAGGCCGGACGCCAGCCACAGAGCTGTGATCGCAAATGGAAATCTCATGGGAACCTCACCATCCGCGCATACTGCTCCGGCGGCGCGCTGTCCGTCAATCCTCCTCATTCCCCGGACAAAGCTCAGCCGCGGGACAGCCCTGGGCCCCACACCACTTCACCACGGTGTGACCGCCGCACCGGCCGCAGTTTTCACATGGGCCGGGCGGGCAGCGCGATGGCGGCCGGAGCGGAGGCCGGGAGCCGGGGCCCCAGCAGCAGCTCATCCAGCGCCGGGCCAAGCGCCGGGTAGTCAAAGCGGAAACCGGTCTCCATCAGCCTCCCGGGCAGCCCGCGGCGGCCGGTGAGGGCCAGGGAACCGTGCGACCGCAGGATCCAGGCGGCGGTTTTGACCATCCATTCCGGCAAAGGAGGCATCCACGGGCGGCGGTAAATTTTCCGCAGTTCCGCCATGAATTCCGCATGGGTCACCGGGCCCGCCGTGCAGGCCTGGCACACGCCGGAAAGCGCGGGCTCCTGCAGCGCGTGGAGGAAAATCCGGTCCATGTCATGGGCATGAAGCCAGCTCACAAACTGCTTTCCGCTTCCCGCCGCCGCGCCCGCGAACCCTTTCGCCAGCCCCGCCAGCACCGGCAGCGCGCCGCCCTCATTCCCCAGCACGAAGCCGATGCGCAGCAGCACCCGGCGCACGGGCGGCAGCGGGGCTTTGAAAAACGCATCCTCCCACTTCCGGCAGACCTCCGGGGCAAACCCCGCGCCGTCGGGAGCGGTCTCATCGCACCACAGCGGCCCGGCATCGCCATGAATGGCCAGCGAGCCCGCCTGCACCCAGACTTCCGGCGGCACGGCGCAGCGGCGGATGGCTTCGGCGAGGGCGCGGACGCTGTTGACGCGTGACCGCAGAATCTCCTTCCGGTTCGCTTTGGTGTAGCGGCAGTTCACGTTTTTGCCGGCCAGATTGATCACTCCGAAGGCTCCGTCCAGCTCCCGCGTCCAGTCGCCGAATTTCTCGGGACTCCAGGCCACTCCGCGCGCCGGAGCCGCCACTTTGTCCGGCCGCCGGGTCAGCACCACCACCTCGTAACCGGCGGAGGCCAGGGCGCGCTGCAGACGGGTTCCCAGAAAGCCGGTGCCGCCGGCGAGAACGATGCGGGGGTTGGTTTTGATATCCATAGCCATTAGTGTGAAGGAGTTTTGAGCCCCGGCGGACGCCAGCCGCACACGCCGTCGGCGCAGTGACGGTTGCGGGCGATGCGGCGGTAAATCCGGCGCACCAGAGGCATCATTCCGGGAAAACACGTCAGCCAGACCAGCGGCCGCGCCCACCGGACCGCCCGGGCCATCTCCATCAGGGCATCCGCTCCACCCCGCCACGATCCATCCGGCAGACGCAGTTTCATCTCCGTTTTCGGATCCCCCGCCGGCAGGGGCCGGAAGACGAATCCGCGCTTCAGCAGCACCGGCTTCAGCCGCGCCACCGTCGCCAGGCACAGGCCGCAGGCATCATCGTAAAAGACGGTCGGCGGCGCGCCGGTGACGACAGTTTGTTCTGAATTTTCGGTCAACATCGAAATCAAAAGGCAAAACAAAGGTGCTAAATTCAATCCTGGCGCTCCATGCCCGCGCTCAATCCCCGGTCAGTCCCAGCAGAGTGAACACTTTGTCCCCCAGCTTCATGGCTTTGCGCAGACGGCCGGCGGGCATGCGGCTCACTTTCTCAAACCACGAGTCGCTCATCTCGAAAAACCCCTCCAGATCCTTCAGCCGCTGCCGGGCGTAAACATCCTCGGCATTGCCCGGATCCGCCTCCGCGATGCACTCGCGCAGCGCGTTCACCGTGGGATCCATCTCCCGGCGCTTCCGTTCCACGGCGATGGTGCGGAACATCTCAAAAACATCCTTCAGCGTCTCAAAGTGGTCCCGCCGGTCACCCATATGATGCACCACTTTCACCACGCCCCAGTTCTGAAGCTCGCGCAGACTGGTGCTCACATTCGAACGAGCCAGCCCCAGCACTTCGCAGATTTCCTCGGCGTGCAGCGGTTTTTCCGAGATGAACAGCAGCGCATGAATCTGCGCCATGGTGCGGTTGATTCCCCAGCGCGCGCCCATCTCGCCCCAGTGGAGGACGAACTTTTCAGTGACAGCGGAGAGAGTATTCATTTCTGAAATTTCGGTTCAGACAGAAATTAGAGAATAAAGCCCGCGACGCAAGGGAAATGACAAAATCGGATTGATTCCATGACCGGATCCGCCGCCTTCCGGTCCGCGGTGTCTGATTTCCATCCTGCGGTGAGGCATCCTGAATTTCCGGCCTTCAGGATAATCGGCTTCATGTTTTAATTATTTTTCATGTTTTATTAACAAAATACCGGAAATGGCTGGAATACGCGAAAATAAATACTGGCCAATTCCCGGTGAGCCGCTCATAGGTTGGCGAATATGCCTTTTGTGTATTCCGGTTTTCTGTGGGGGCTGGCCGCGCTGGCCATTCCTCTGTGGCTGCACCTCAGCCGGAAAAGGCAGTACCGGAAAATGCCGATAGGGACGCTGCGGTTTCTGGAGGAAATCCTGCGGGAGCGGCGGAAACGCTCGCGGTTCGAGGAGTGGCCCTTACTGATTCTGAGGCTGTTATGCGTGACGCTGCTGACACTGGTGTTTATGCGGCCCTTTATGAATTCGGCACAGGAGACGGACGCGGAACGCGTGGAGACGGTGGTGCTGGCGGATGCCTCGGGCAGTGTCACGGCCTCCATGGCGGAGGAGGCGCGTGATTTAATGCGCAGGACCCGGCGCGGCGCGCGGGACGGGGAGAAGGTCACGCTGCTGGAGTTTTCGGACGCCGCCGGGGAAATCTCCTCCGTGGATGCCTACCGGCCGCGGGCCGGGGCGCCGACGGATCTGCCGCTGGCGTTGAACCAGGCGCTGGACCGTTTTTCGAATTTCCCGCCGGGCAGCACGGGGCGGGTGGTGCTCATCGCCCATCTGGCCGCCGCCGACCTGCCGGGGGTGCCGCCGAGGGTGTGGCCTCCGGGCATCACGCTGGAGGTGCTGCCGCTGAGGCAGCCGGGGGTGGACAATGCGGCGGTGCTGGGGGTTTCGCTGCTGACGCCGTATGTCACGGAGGAGATGGAGATTGAAACCCTGGTTTCCCTGCCCGCCGGCTTGGACCGCACGGTGACGCTGGAGGCGGAGGGCCTGACGCTCAAACAGACGCTGCCCGCCGGATCGGACCGGCTGGTTTTCAAATTCCACCCGCCCCGCGCGGAAATGCGCGGCACCATCCGTGTCGCCGGCGGCGATGCCTGGCCGGCGGATGACCAGCGGCCTTTCGCGGTCCGCTGGCTGGAGCCGCGCCGGATTCTGCTGGTGGACAGCCATCCCGGCAGCACGCCCTACGAGGGACAGGCCTATTTTCTCCAAAAAGCGCTCACCGCCTCCGGCGCGGTGCATGGCAAGACGCCGTTCCAGCCGGAAATCGTGTTCGGTCTGACGGGACGGAGCGGCCCCGCCGACTTGTCCGGCACCGCCGCCGTGGCCCTGTGCGGCGTGCCGCCGCTCAGCGCTTCGGAAACGGAGATGCTCAAACAGTTCACGGCGGGCGGCGGCGGGGTGATTTCCTTCCTGGACAGCCGCTGGACCCCGGCGGCGGCGAATGCGTTGACCGGCGCGGGTTTGGCTCCGGCGGACGTGAAACTGACGGACGGCGCGGAGCTGACGCATTTGACCGGCTGGAATAAGGATCATCCGGCGCTGGCGGTCTTTGACGGAAAGGAAGGCGGCGATCTGACCCCGCTAGAGTGGCGGGATAGTTTCAATCTTCACGACACCCCCGGCTGGCGGACGCTGGCGGCGCTGGAGGGCGGCCATTCGCTGCTGATGGAAAAAACACCTCCTGCGGATGACGCCGCAGGCAGGGAAAAGGCAAAAGAGGAGGTCAAAACAAAGGAGGGCCGCGTGCTGCTGCTGGCGCATCCCATGACGCGGGAATGGGGCGATCTTCCCCGCGAGCCGATTTTTGTGCCGCTGGTCAAAACTCTTTTCTCATGGGTGGCCAAAGCCGAAACCGGCCTCCCGGAAGTGCCGCCCATCGCCCCCGGCCTGAAGGAATCGCGGGCTCCCGGACTTTACACCGCCGCCGACGGATCGACCGTGATCATCGCCGCCGCTCCCGCCGAGTCCGCTGTGGCCCCCGCAACTGCGGAGGCCTTCCGCGCCGCCTTCGGAGTGCCGGACGAAGTGGCTTCCGCAGCCGCAGCGGTTGAAGCTCAAAAACCGGATCCTGCCCTGGCGAAATCCATGCTGCCCTCGCGCTGGGAATTCTGGCCCTGGCTGGCGCTGGCGCTGATGATTCTCCTGATGGCCGAAACCCTCCTGGCCACCCGGAAGCCACAGAATTCCGGTCAGGCCGCTTAATACTCCAAAAAGATGAAGCGCAGGACCAAGGATATTGTCGTTCGAGACGTGAAATTTGGTTATGGCATCACGGTGGAGGATGTCCCATGGCCCGGCCACTTCAGAATAATGATTTGGTCCAAGCACGCCAGACGGCATCCAAAGCTGGAACTCCGGTTTCCGAACGATCTTCAGCCTGTCACACCTTCTGCGGTTCGTCGGATGATCGAGTGGGCCATCGACTTGGGATGGAGGTCTGATTACGGTGGTGATACCCTGAAGCTGGAGTGGTGCAGTCTTGAATCCTGTGGCTTTGTCAACTCATCGGGAACAGCAAACAAACAAAACGGAGAAAGCAAACCCGCCCTGCTCCGTGCCTTCCCCTGACCGATATCCGGCATTTTCCCCTGACGTATTTTGAACACTCCGCTCTGACCATTCTCCAATCCTTTTCCCTCCTATGGCCACCGCTGCCCAAGACTCTTTTTATGCCCGGCTGGTGAGACGGATCACCTCATGGCGGCGCGGGATTTCGCGTCTTACCGCGCTGCTGATGCTGACCGCCGCCGTGGTGCTGATGGTCGCTTTGTGCGCGGCGCTGGATGTTCGTTTTATCCTGGCGAAAACCGTCCGCGAGGCGCTGCTTCCGGCGCTGCTGACGGGGGCAGTTTTGTTTCTGTGGCACCGCTGGCGGAAAAGCCGGATCCGGAACACCCACCGCGACACCGTGCTCCGCATGGAGCGTTCCCAGCCCTCCACCGGCCAGCTGCTGCGGACCGCCTGGGAAACGGTCCATAAAAAGCGGAACCGGAGCCCGTCACCGGAGGCGGCGGCGGAAGAGGAGGAAAATCCCGGCCCCGGTTTTGAGGCCGAGCTGATCCGGAAATCGCAGGTCACCGCGCAGATTCATTCCTGGAGCCACCTTCTGCCCAAACGCGGGATTCTCATCTGGCTGCTGACGGCGGCGGCGTGTCTGGCGGCGGTTTTCCAGCTGGCGCGGCAATGGCCTGATTTTCAACTGGGTCTGCGGCGCGTGCTTTCTCCGGCGACAGCGCCGACTTACACCCAGGCCGTGTGGACCTCGTCGCCGGACCATTTTGACGACCGGCATCCGCCCCGGCTGGCGGTGTCCATTTCCGGACGCCAGGCCGCGCCCCTGCTTTATCTGCGGGAGGCGGGCGCCAGGGAATGGCAGGCGCAGAAGCTGACGGCGCTGCCCGACGGGCGCAGTCACGATGTCATTCTGACCGGGAAAATGACCAGCCTGGAGGCCTACGTGCAGGCCGGGGACGGCGTCACCCAAACCCTGCTCCTGAATTACCGCCCCACGCCCCGGCTGCTGGACACGGCGGTGACCGTGAAAATGCCCGACTACACCGGCCGCGCGCCCGATCTCCGCAAAGGCGGCGATGTGAATGCCGTGGAGGGCAGCGAACTGGCGTGGGATTTCACTTTCAACACTCCGCCGCCGAAAGCGGAGGTTCAGATCACCTCGCCCACGGAGGTTCCCATGACTATTCCTGTCCGGGTGGAGGGAAATATCGTCAAAGCGTCGTGGCCGCTGCCGCTGGGGAAATTCGGCGGCGTGCTGACGGTTTATGACTCGGAGGGAGCGGCGGTGGATTCGTGGAAATATGACATCACCGGAGTCCGCGACGAATTGCCGAAAGTGGAGATTCCGGAGCCCTCGAAGGACTTGGAGGCCACCTCCATCACCGAGCTGCCGGTGCGCATCCGCGCCCGCGATGACTTCGGAGTCGCGGAGTTGGGCCTGATTCTGGAGGCCGCCGGAAAAACCTTCTGGACGCTGGAAAAAGTGATCGAGGCCCGCGACACCACGGATTTGACCGAAATGACGCGGGCCATGCTGGAGGCGGTGCCGCTGGATGTGCGGGACAATGTCCGGGTGTATGCCTACGCCCTGGATCACAAACCGCGCGGCGGCCCGAGGGGCGTGAGTCCGCTGCGGTCGATTGATATCCGCCAGTTCAAGATGCGCAGCATTTACCTCGGCAAAGCCAAAGGTCCGCGCATTGACGCCAAGGAGGTGACCAAAATCAACGCGCTCATCACCGCCCAGCGCGCCGTGGTGTCGGACACCCATCTCCTGAAGGAACCCGCCCGCACGGAAACCGAGGCGGCGATGGCCGCTCCGTGCCAGCCGGTCGCTCAAAAGGAAATGGCGGTGATCGAAAAAACCGCCGTCGTGCATCAGGAATGGGAGTCGGAGCCCGCCGTTCCGCAGGACGATGTGGTGCTGCTGGCCACGGCTCAGCAGCAGATGTCCGAAACCCTCCCGCTGTTCGCCCGGGGAAGTGTGGACAAGGCGTTTGTTTCGGCGGACCGGGCGCTCAATTCCCTGCTTCAGATCCGCAAGCACTTCCTGACGCTGATCATGGAGTCGGATAATCCGAATAAGTCGGACGACGCTCCGAAAATGACCAATCCCCAGGATCTGGTGAAGGAGGCCCTGCGTCTGGCGGGCGAGGAGAAAGCGGTGCGGGAGCAGATTGCCCCGGATTCCGCCAATCTCAAACCTGCGGAGCGCCCGCAGGCGGATCTGGCGGTTTCGCGGCGGCAGCAGGAGGTCGCGCTGAGCGATGCCGGGGAGCTGTATGCCTCCCTCATGGCTTACGAGAAGAAGAACGAGGGCATGCTCGGTCTCATGCAGGACGCGGAAACGGCGATGAAACAGGCCGACGAGCGCATTCACACGGAACAGCACACCACGGCGGTGCCTTCCCTGACGGCGGCGGAGCGGCATTTGACGGACCTGGCGGATTTTATTAAAGCCATGGACGCCGGGCAGTTGCCGGAAACGCTGCAGCAGATGGCCGCCAAGGCCGAGCAGGACGCGAAAAAGGCCGCTCAGGGGCAGGCGAAAGCCGACGGTGCCCCCAAACCCGGTGAAACGCCCGGAGGCAAGCCCGCTCCCGATGGAAAACCTGGCAGCGGCGGCAGCCCGTCCGAAACCGCCCAAACCGATTCCGGAAAAGCCGTCGGGGAAGAATCAGTGAAAACCGAAGCGGAGAAAAAAGCCGCCGAGGACGCCAAAGCCGCCCTTGCCGAAGCCGCGAGGAACGCCGCGCTGGCCGATGAGATTCTGAAAGCCCTTGCCGCTCAGGCACTGGCCGCCGGGGAAGCCCCGGCGGAGGGTGGAGGAGAAGGCGAGGGCAAAGGAAAAGCGGGCGGCGCGGAGGAACTCAGCCGCGAGGATCTGGAAGGCCTGCGTGAGCGCGCGGGAACGGAGGCTTTGGCCAAAGATCTCAAAAAACTCGCCGCCGCCAAAGCTGGAAAGGCCGGAAAACCGGACGAAACGGAGAAACCCGGCGGCACCGGCAAAGAGGGCGGGGACGGTAAGGAGGGCCAGGGCGACCAAGGCAAAAACGGCCAGGAAACCGCCGCGGGCACTTCACCAGATTCCGGGCAAACCGGCCCCGGAAGCGGCAGCGGACAGGGACCAGGTGGCGGCACTGAAACCGGCATGAGCGGACGCCTGTCGGAAATGGCCGGTCAGCTGCGCGCCGAGGCCAGGCGCCTGCAATCCTCCCGTCTGGCCAGGCTGGCGGCTCTGCGCGCCCAGGCGAAAGCCATGATGGACAAGCTGGCGCGGGAGCAGAAGGACCGCCTGACCAAAGAGGACAAGGAACTTCAGGCCCAACTTCTTGCCCAGGGCATTCCGCCCGGAACCAGGGTCCGCATCAACGGGAAAACCATCACTTTAGGCAATCCCGCCGGAGAAAACAGCGTCGCCAGCAATCCCTACGGGAAAAGTCAGCCCGGTGAGGGGAAAAAACCGGGCGAAGAAGGAAAGCCCGGCGGGGGGGAGAAACCGGGCGAAGGGGAAAATGGAGGCAATAACCCGGCCTCCGGCGGACCGGCGACCCAACGGTTTGTGGCCGACGCCCGGAAGCTGAACGACGAACCCATCACGACCTGGACCAAACAGCTCGAAACGGAGGTCCCGGACCTCGTGATTCCCGCTCTGACCGGCATCATCCAGCGTCTGGACACTCTCGTGGCCGAGCTGCCGCCGTCCGGCGGGGAGGAAAAGGCGCTGGTGAACCGCATTCCCGAAAACAGCCGCCGCGAGGTGGAGGACTATTTTAAAAACCTCTCGGATGATCTTGACGATGAATAACCCCCAGCCCGCACCGGAAATCAGAATCATGAAAAGGCCAGGGCTTTGGACTGCGGTGACTTGTCACCGCTTTCCCCAGCGGGACTTGTCCCGCGCCCGACGCCACAAAGCGTTATTCGCGGGCGGCGCGGCGATTCACGCGACGGAGACAAGTCTCCTTCCCCAAAGCGGTGACAAGTCACCGCAGTCCAAAGGACTCAAATTTTCCCGGTTCTTATCGATCATTCCCGCTGTCGCCGGTTTGGGCCTGACCACGCTTCTCGCCGCTGACGGGCTACCGCCGCCGCCCAATACCGAAATTTCGCGCCCGTCCGCAGGCACCGCCGCCGCCACGCTTTTCCCGACAGCGGCCACGCCTCCCGCACTGCCCGCGCCCACAGGCACGGAGGCGCCGCTCATTGCCCGCATCACCCCGGCGGTGGTCTCGGTTTTTCCCGCGAAAGTGGTGGAGGAGGCGGGGGAGGAATCCCCGCTGGACCAGTATTTCGGCCGCGACCGCTCCGGCCCCGGCGGTTCGGAGAAAAAGAATCCCCAGGAGCGCGACAACCAGCGCATTCAGGGCAACGGCTCGGGCGTCATTCTGTCGGCGGACGGCTGGATTGTGACCAATAATCACGTGGTGCATTTCCAGAACGGCAAGCTGGCGGACGCTGTTTCCGTGGAGCTTTCGGATCACCGGCGGTTTGACGCGAAAATCGCCGGATACGACCCCCTGACGGATCTGGCGCTGCTGAAAATCGCCGCCACCGGCCTGAGTTTTCTGCCCCTGGCGGACAGCGACGCTCTGGCGGTCGGCGACACCGTCATCGCCATCGGCAATCCCTTCAAAGTCGGCATCACGGCCACGCGCGGCATGATTTCCGCGCTGCGCCGGGCGAATCTGGAAATCAACGGGCCGAACGGTTATGAGAGCTTCATCCAGACGGACGCGGCCATCAATCCCGGCAATTCCGGCGGCGCGCTGGTGAATCTCCACGGCCAGCTGGCGGGCATCAATTCCGCGATCTGGAGCGGCAGCGGGCGGGGGAATATCGGGATCGGATTCGCCATTCCGTCGAACCTGGTCCGGTCCGTGATCTGCCAGCTGGCGGAGAACGGCAAGGTTCAGCGCGGATTTTTCGGCGTCCAGACGGCCGAGGTCGGCCTCAGGGACGCCGCCGCCGCCGGCCTGGAGGCCATCGCCGGAGCCAGAATCAGCGAGGTCGTGGAGGGCGGCCCGGTTTCCAAAGCGGGTCTGAAACCTGGCGACATCGTGCTGGAGGCCGGAGGGCGGCCGATTGAGACGCGCGGGGATCTGCGGCTGATTTTTTCCATGACCCCGCCGGACGGCACGCTGGTCCTCACCTATCAGCGGCAGGGAAAAAAGGAGCGGGCCACCGTCACCGCCGCCGCCAGTCCCGAAGCCGGCGGCGTGGCCAAAACCGCGAAATTTCAGCTCTCCCTGCTGCCGGGAGTCGATCTCACGCGGAGCGAAAGCGGCGACGGCCTCACCATCGCCGCCATCCCGCCGGCCGCCGCCGGCAAAACCGGGCTGTCCGAGGGCGCGGTGATCCTGGCCATCAACGGCACCCCGGTCCACAACGAGGAGGAGGCCGAGGGCGCGGCCAAAACCGGCGTCAACAGCTTCACCATCAAAGAGGGCGGCGACACCGAAACCCTCGCCGTCCGGCTGCCGCCGCCATGAGGGACCATTGGTTATCAGTTATCAGATCCGCAACAATGAAATCCCCCGGAAGCAGCGCTCCAATCACCAATAACCACTACTTGTTCATTCCAGCTGGATTGCCGGGCTGGAAGCCCGGTTGCCACACAGGCTGGAAGCCTGCGCCACCCCACAACTTTGCAGGAACGCACCTCCACTGCCATTTTGATAAAAGATCCGGTGAATTCCAAAGTGAGTCCGCCCTGCCCGGGAAACCCGTCTTTACGCTAACGGCGTCATGTCACTCAGCCTGGGGTTGCCGACGGAGGAGGCTACCCCAGGTCCGTTCCCACAAATTTCCTGAACCACATCGTGGTTCCGGCCTTTTGGCCTTGAACTCCCGCATGATTTCCGGTGATCCGGACAGCCAAAGGCCGGAACCGCGTTGCGGTTCAATTGACAGGTTAGGAATCCCTGGGGTAGCCGGCTGCACCGGCAACCCCAGGCTGAGCGGCGTAACGCCGTTGGCGTAAAGAAACGGCCTGATTTTAAATGTAAATATAACACCCCTCTTTCCCCTTTCCCTGTCCACATGCCGGCCCCCGCAGCTCCCGATTTCCTGTCAGGATACAGCCCCGTTTTTCCCGTTCCGCTGATCGCCGCGCTCGCCGCTCTGGCGATGGGACTGGCGCTGGCCCGCGCTCTGCGGGGCAAACGGCTGCGTCCGGCCTGGCTGCAGGGGCCGGTGGTGCTTCTGCGCTGGGCGGCGGTCGTGGTGCTGGCGGTCATTCTGCTGAATCCTTCGGAGACAGTTTCCCTGCCGCAGTCGGGCACGCACAGTGCCGTGCTGCTGGACGGGTCCGCCAGCATGGGGCTTGGCGCGCCGGAAGGTCCCACCCGCTGGCGGGAGGCGGCGGAGTGGACGGCGCAGTATCAGGCCGCGCTGGCCAGCCGGAATCTGCCGCCGGCGGAGACCTTTGTTTTCACCACGGAAACCCACCCCGTTTCCGCCGCCGCGATTCCGGGCTTTGTGCCGTCGGCTGCGGAGACGCGGCTTTCCCATGGGCTGGAGAATCTCCTGCATCAGGCCGGGAGCGGCGGGGCGGTGGATCATATCATTGTGATCTCGGATGGCCGGGCGCATGATGCCGGAAACCTGTCCACCACGCTTTCCGCCGCGCGGCTTCAGAACATTCCCGTCTCCGCCAAAGCCGTCGGTTCCGACACTCCGCCGCGCAACGCCGCCCTGGCCTCCGTGCTGGCTCCGCGCTCCACCCGCGCCCGCACCCGGGTGACGCTGCCGGTGGAGATTGAAACCACGGGCATCCGGCCGAATGAGCCGGTGATTTTGACCCTGACCGACAGCGAGGGCGCGGAGCTGGCCCGGCAGGATTTTCTGATGCCCGCCGTCCCGCCCGGCACGGAGAATCAGCCGCAGCATTTCGACCGGAAAATTGTTTTTGAAACCGGCACCCACACCGGCACCTATACACTGCGCCTGAGCGGTCCGGCGGGGGAGGCCGCAGAGGATGATAACGTGTTCACCTTCACCACGGAGGTCATCGGCACCAAGCTGCGCGTCCTGTTTGTGGAGGGCACCCACGTGGTGCGCAGCGTGGGGGATTCCGGCCACATTTTCAACGACATCGAACTCATCACTAAAGCCTGGGACGCCACCGGCGAGATCGAGTGGGACTGTCTCACGCCCGTCAGCGAATACGTGGACCGGCCGAATCTTTATGCGGTGAAACAGTTCGTGAACGGCGAGATGCTGCTGGATAAAACGCGGACGTTTCCCCACACCCGGGAGGAGTTTTTCAAATACGATGTCATGCTCATCAGCGACGTGCCGGTGGGGAATTTTTCGCCGGAGCAGATGCAGATCGTGGTGGACTGGGTCACGGAGCGCGGCGGCGGTTTTCTGATGGGCGGCGGCTATACGTCGTTTGATGTGGGCAATTATGATAAAACGCCGTGGGAGAAAATTATCCCGGTGGACATGCTGGCGTATGGCGACGGGTTTTTTGAGCACGAATTCGCCATCAGCATCCCGGAATCCGTAAGAAATCACCCCATTTGGCAGGTTTCCCGGGACCCGGAGGAAAACCGCCGGATTCTCGATTCCCACCCCGCCTTCACTGGCATGAACCGCGTCCGCCGCGCCAAGCCCGGCGCCCTGGTGCTGGCGGTGCGGCCCGAGGAGAATGACGAGCCGGTGATCGCCGCGCAGAGTTACGGCCGGGGCCGGTCCATCGCCTATCTGTCCGACCCCAACGGCGGCTGGGCGCGGAATATTGTCAGTTGGGGACCGCCCGGCGGACCGTCCCAGGGGCGGCACACGGAGCTGGGGCACGGGGAGAATTTTATTTTCCATGAGGACGCCGCCCGCGCCGCCAAGGGACCGATGCCGCCGCATCCCGCGCCGTATTACGGGCAATTCTGGGTGAATGTGGCCAAGTGGCTGGGGGAGAACAGCATCCGCTGGCGGCGCGATAAAATGTCCGGCAAAATCCTGCCCGCTCAGGCCCAGCCCGGCCGCGAGCTGCCGGTGAGCGCCGAAGTCCTGGCGGTCACGAAAACGGACGCCCTGCTGGCGCTGGATGTGGGCGCGCGGCTGGACATTCCCGGCAGCCCGAGAGTCAGGCTGCGCTATGACCGCGACCGCCGGGAGTTCACGGGCAAAGTGCGGGTGCCGGCGGACCTCAAAGGCTCCGGGGTCAGCGTGGTTTTCGACACTCAGGCGGGCCGCGAGCCTCTGACGGATGTGGTCAGCGCCGGGCTGAAAATCACCAACCTCGAATACACCGGCTCCGCGCCCGACACCGCTTTTCTCCAGCAACTGGCCGCGGCGGGCGGCGGAACTTTCCTGACCACTCCGGAATCCGCCGCCGAAGCCAGTCTGGCCGCCGCGCAGGCCCGCGCCGCCCGTTCCCGGCAAACCCTGCGCCAGCCCGTGTGGACCGCGTGGCCGTGGTGGACCGCCCTCCTGACCCTGCTGGGTCTGGAATGGCTCCTGCGCCGGGCGGGCGGGCAGTCGGCCGTCAATCCTCAACCGCCTCCCGTAACTGTATGAAACTGTGCCCAAACCCGCAGAACCCATTTCCCAATTTCCGGGTGGAACAAACTTTCAGCCAGGGGACTGAAGCTGAAGGCTTCACAGAGGGTAGCCGGTGGTTGAGCGCAGCGACACCACCGGAACACCAACCCCGAATCTCCTCCATCCCGGAGGGATGGCAGACAAGAGGCGGAGCACAGAGCCGGAGCATCAAATCTCCGGAGTGGTCCGGCATCCCTGCCGGGATGCGGAATTTTTGGGTCCGGCGAGCCGGTGGTGTCGCTGCGCTCAACCACCGGCTACCCTCTGTTTTCCCGCCGGGAAAAGGAACCCGTGAAAGAATGGGCGCGCGGCACCATCCATCTCCAGCATTTTTGACTTTCAGCCTGCCGTGCCAACTGCCGTTTTTCCGGCGGTTTATCATCACGCTGGCTTTTCTTCAGCCCTTTTCCCTGCTGTCCGGCTCTTCCGCGCAGACAACGACCCTGGCAGCCCCGCCGGATATTCCCGCTTTGATCAAACAACTGGGCTCGCCCTATGTCCGGCTGCGGGATGAGGCGGAGGCGCGGCTGCGGGTGCTGCCGGAATCTTTGGGTTCCCTCCGCGCGCTCGTGCGGGCGGATGCCAAAAGCGAGGCCGGCCTGCGGGCGGCGCAGGCCGTGAATTTTCTGAAACGCAGCGAGTGGTCCCTAAGCGGCGAGCTGCAGATCCAGAATGGCAGCCTCAGCAATCCTGCCATGAATCTGCTCCGGTCCCTTTGCGCCTCGCCGGACGGGACGCACTGTGTGGCCATGTTCCGCTGGGGGGCGGTGGTGATCGCGCTGAATCCCCTGGCGCAGGAACGCGTGACCGGCCAGCCGGGCACGAGGTTCAGCGCCAACTGGGAAGGCGTGCGCCGGGCCGTCGCCGTTTCGCCGGACGGGAGCCTGATCGCTTCCGGCAACGACCAGGGAGAGGTCCGGCTCAACAGCTTCAGCGGAAATCTGATGCGCACGATCCTGCCGCCGCGGCCGGAGCCGCCACCGGGATTAAAACCGGAACCGGAGGAACCCGCGATCCGGATGAGCCTGGACGACACCACCGGTCCCAAAATCAGCCTGCAAACCACCCCCGGCCTCAGCGCGTCACCCATCATCCCCCCGGAAGCCCGCGTGGTCTGGGGCCTCGCTTTTCTCCCCGGCGGCGACAAGCTGCTGATTCTGAACGGCAATGAGGGCCTGACGGTGCAGGACGTGAAGTCCGACGAGCGCCGGACCCTGCCCTTTCCGAACCTGCGTCCGCGCTGCCTCGCCGTGTCCGGGGACGGGAAATTCGCCGCTGTGGGCGCGGATCCGGACCGGATGACCTGCCGTCTGTTTCTCGTGAAGCTGGACGATCTCAGTATCGTTCAGGATGTGGAAATTAAAACAATCCCCCACAGCGTAAGCCTGAATCAGGACGGCTCCAAAGTGCTGGTGGCCGTGAATAACGGCAGCATTCACGAAATGTCCGCCGCCACCGGCACCCTGCGGGTTCTTCACAAATTCGCGAATCCGGCCACCAGTGTGGCTTTCTCCGCCGACGGGAAAAAACTGCTGGCCACCAGCATTGACCCCCGGACGCCCGCCGTCCTGATGAATGCGGAGGACGGCACGGTGGAGTGGTCCGCCCCCTCCGCCGCGCAGGGATTTCATTCCGCGGTCTGGCTGGATGACCACCGTTTCACCACCAGCTCCCATGACAGTTTCGTCCGTCTCTGGTCAAAACGCGGATCCCCGCCGCCGGCATCGGTCTCCGCTTCTCCCGTTGACCCCACCGCCTCTTCCCCCGCGTCCAAAGCCGAATGAACCTCCCCCTCCCTTATTCCACTCCCGGAAAAACGCCGAAGGCCCTGGACTGCGGAGACTTGTCACCGCTTTCCCCAGCGGGACTTGTCCCGCGCCCGGCTCCCCAGGTGGACATTCGCGGACTCAGCGGCGATTCACGCGGCGGTGACAAGTCACCTTTCCCAAAAGCGGTGACAGGTCACCGCAGTCCAAAGGTTTCAGCTCCTTCATGGAACGGGAGCGGTTTTCGCGGCAAACATCAGAACTCCAGCCGCCGCTGCCGGTTATCCCTGCTGTTCGCCGCCGCCTTCCTGACTCCTTTTTCCGGCATCCGCCTGCAGGGGCGGGAGATTCCCTCCGCGCCTCCACCAGCCCCACCAGGTGAGCCCGTCCCCACTCCTCCATCCCCTTCCCCTGACTCCCATTCCTCCCCTGCTTCCCCTCCGCCACCCGCACCCGCTGCCCCACCTCCTGACCCCCTGCCCCCCTCGCCGCCGGTGCGGGATATTCTGGTCAAAACGCCGCGCGTCTGGATTTTCAACGGCCTGCCGGGCGACGAGGAGAATCACGAGTTCGATGTGACCAATCTGGCCTCGCTCAAAATCAGCCTCACCACCCGCTTCAGCGTGCCGGCGGACCGGATCACGATCCTTTACGGTCCCCGGTCGGAAGGCTACGACGGCGTCTGCACCGGGGAGGCGCTGCGGGCGGAGCTGGCGAAAATCGTGGCGTTTTCCAAACAGCCGGACACCGCCCCGGTGTGGATCATTTTCCACGGCCACGCCAACAGCATTCCCGGCGGAGCGATGTTCAACATTCCGGGCGCGGACCTCACCGTGCGGGAAATCGACGCCGCTCTGGAGGGCGCGGGCACGGAAGCCGCCCCGCTGGTGGTCATCGCCACCACGGAGGCCGGCGCGGCCTTTCTGAAAACCCTGGCCGGCCCGCACCGGTTCATTCTCTCGGCCACTTCGGATCAGGACAAGGACAACGGAACCGACTTCCCGCAGGCCCTCGCCGGGGCCCTCGCGGCCGACGCCAGCGACACCAACCACGACGGCGTGCTCACCCTGACGGAACTGTTCATGGCCACCAGCGCCGGCGTGCACCGTATTTACGACGCCCAGCAGTTCATGCTCAAAGAGCACGCCCAGCTTGACGGCGACGGAGACGGAAAAGGCACCCAGCGCCCCGCCGCCGCCGATGCCAAACCCGCGTCGGCCATCGGCCTGAAACTCGACGCCGGAATCCGCAAATTTGACTGACATCCGCCGCCCGTCTTCCCGCCTCTTTTCCTGCACTCTCCGCCAATTTTCCATTCCCCCGCATCCTTCCCCATTCATCCCATCCGCCCCGTTTCCCTTCCATGAGCACCACCGCCGCCTCCACCCTCGCCACCGCCCGTGACGCCCTGCGCGTTGAATTCAGCAAATGTGTCATCGGCCAGAAGGACGCCGCCGAGATGCTGTTTCTCACCCTGCTCTGCGGCGGCCACGCGCTTCTGCTGGGCGTCCCCGGCGTCGGCAAAACGCTGATGAGCGCCACCCTCGCCAAAGCCCTGCGGCTGGAATTCCACCGGGTGCAGTTCACTCCCGACCTCATGCCCTCCGACATCACCGGCACCGAGGTTCTGGAGGAGGACCCCGCGACCGGCCGCTTCCGCCGCACCGTCATGCCCGGCCCCATTTTCGCCAACATCCTGCTGGCCGACGAAATCAACCGCACCCCGCCCAAAACCCAGGCCGCGCTCCTTCAGGCCATGCAGGAGGGACAGGTCACCATCGGCCGCGAGACGCATCATCTGAAGCCGCCGTTTCTCGTGCTGGCCACGCAGAATCCCATCGAAATGGAGGGCACCTACCCGCTGCCCGAGGCCCAGCTGGACCGCTTTCTCTGCTGCATCCGCGTGGCTTATCCCACTCAGGACGAGGAGCTTTCCATCGCCGTCAATGCTCCGGGCGGCGCGCTGAAGGACGTGAACGGCGTGCTCGATCCCGAGGAAATCCTCTCCCTCCAGCGCAGCGTCCGTGAAGTGCCTGTCGCCACCGACGTCGCCCGCTACGCCGTCCGCCTCGTCGCCGCCACCCGCCCGGAAAACGGCCGCGTGGAGGGTGTCACCGATTACCTGGAATGCGGCGCCAGCCCCCGCGCCTCCCAGGCCCTCGTGCAGGCCGGCAAAGCCCGCGCCCTGCTGCACGGCCGGCTGCACGTGGATTTTGCCGATATCCAGGCCCTCGCCCCTTCCATCCTGCGCCACCGCCTCGTGCTGAATTTCAAAGCCCGCGCCGAAAAAATCGACGCCGACGCCGTCATCGCCAAGGTCCTCGTCCTGGTGCCGACGGACGTGAAATAACCGCCGTCACTGTTCGCCAAAGACCTACATATGATTAAGTTCATCATTCCTGTTGTTTTTTCTATCGCATTTGCCTCGTGCGCCACAGCAGAGGTCAGGAATACGCCTGCCACTTCGCTTGCAGCAGACTTTCAGGAAGCAGATTCACTAATGGCAGCTGATGATTTTGATTCCGAAGCGATAGCCAGCTTGCGCTCACGACTGCACGCCAGACTCCGACAGGAGGGAGACGACGCATTTGCTGAGGCTTTTGCTACGACTCCTATGATGAAGCAAGTTTCAGTCGTCAATGTAATGGGATTCATGAATCCAAGCGATTATGATCGATTCCCCAAGACGAAATACTTGCTTTCCGCAGCGCCCAAAATATGAGAAGGCGAACAAGACGGTGGAGGTAACTCCGCTGCGCTCCGTGCCTCACCTTTGACGTTATCTTTGGCCTCTCCTCCGTCCCAACCATCGGCCGCCGCCGCCGTTTCCACTTCATGACCGCCGCCGTCCCCGCCGCCAACTTCTCGTTCAATCCTTTGGAGGATCCGGCGGTTTTCCTGGCCGTGGAGGATCTGGAGCTGGTCGGTCACGGTCTGGCCGAAGCCGTGTGGCACGGCCAGCACGTCAGTCAGCTGCGCGGCGACGGCGTGGAATTCCACAGTCACCGCAGCTACCAGACCGGTGATGATCTCCGCCGCGTGAACTGGGCGCTCTATGCCCGGCTGCGGAAGCTGAACATCAAACAAAGCCGCCAGGAGTCCCGCCGGCCGGTTTACATCCTCGCGGACGCCACCGCCAGCATGAGCATCCGCCACGGCCTCTGGACCAAGTGGCACTACGCCGCCCGCGTGGCCGCCGGACTGGCGTGGCTCGCAAAACGTCAGGGCGACGCGCCGGCGCTGGGCATTCTCAACGGCGGCGGCGTCGCCCATTTCCTCCCTGCCCGGCAAAGCGCCGATCACCTCAGCGGCCTGTGCGCGGCACTAACCGGAGTCCGGCCGGAGGGGCCGGGGAACATCGCGGCGGCGCTCCTGCCGTGTCAGGGACTCTGCCGGCAGCGGGGATTTGTGATTCTGATCTCCGATTTCTTCGACGCCGAGGAAAAAATCCTCAGCGAACTCGCCGGCTACCGTGCCCAGGGGCATGATGTTCTGGCGCTTCAGGTGCTCGATCCCTGTGAAATCGCCCTTCCCGCCGGCGGCGACTTCGATTTCGAGGATCCGGAAACCGGGCGCGTCCTCCGCACCAGCACCGAATCCCTCCACGCCGCCTACGCCCGGCGCGTCGCCGCCTGGCGCGAAAGCCTCCGTCACCGCGCCGCCGGCCTCGGCCTCCGCTGGCTCAGCACCAGCACCGAAGCCTCCCTCACCGCCGTTCTCCGCCAATGGCTGGCCGGAACGTGACATGGAATCAGCCCCAACGGGGCGAAATATGATAGCCCGGGGCAACGCCCCGGGAAAAAGGTTCCCGAAGACATGGAGCCCTGAAGGGGCGGCACCAGTGGACGGGCACAACGCCGCATCGTCCATTCCACATCTCTGACCGCCGGCACCCGGCCAAAACGGAATCAGACGTCGTAAACACGCCCGACTTTGTTTTCGTACCAGTGGATGAAGGAGCGGTTGCAGACATCCGTGCCGCCCGGGGTCGGATAGTGGCCGGTGAAGTACCAGTCCCCGGCTTCCGGGCTGATGGCGGCGTGGAGGTTTTCCACGGTCTGGAAAATCACCACCAGTTCGCCGTTCCATTCCTTGTCCGGGTAGATGAACTCGCTGATTTTGCTGCTGATCTGCTCGTCCGTGAAAGGCGCGTAGAGGTCGATGACCGCATTGCGCTGCTCATGGGCGGGCTTTTGAACCTCGGCAAGGCAGGCCTGGTAGGTGGCATCGATCACGGACTGCCGCTGGGTGGCGCGCAGGAGTTCGATGGCGGCCTGGAAGGAGATGAATTTCCCGATTTCCGCCATGTCGATGCCGTAACAGTCGGGATAACGGATCTGCGGGGCTGTGGAGCAGACCACGATGCGTTTGGGATTGGCGCGGGTGAGCATTTTGAGAATGCTCTGCTTCAGGGTGGTGCCGCGCACGATGGAGTCGTCGATGATCACCAGGCTGTCCACACCGGGCCGGACCTCGCCGTAGGTGATGTCGTAAACGTGGCTGGCCATCTGGAGGCGGCTGCTTTCCTGGCTGATGAAGGTGCGCAGCTTGATGTCCTTGTGCAGGATTTTCTCCCCGCGCGGCCAGTTCCGCAGGATCAGGCCGTCGATCAGCTCCTCGCTGAGCGTGCCCTCGGCGGCGGCTTTCATGATGGAATCCTTCACCTCCGCCCGGCGGTGGAGGCGGACGCCGTCCATCAGGCCGTGGTAGGCGACTTCGGCGGTGTTGGGAATGAAGGAGAAAACGGCGTTTTCAAGATCACCCTCAATGGCTTGGACAATCTGCGGCACGAGGGCGGAGCCGAGGCGTTTCCGCTCCTGATAAATCGAGGGATCGTTGCCCCGGGAGAAATAAATCCGCTCAAACGAGCAGGGCGTGTGCGGCGCGGGGTCCGCATAGCGGTGCATGGCGGCACTGCCGTCGCGGCGGATGATGAAAACGTGGCCGGGCGGGACCTCGCGGATCTGGTCGGCGGTGGCGTCAAAGACTGTCATCAGGGGCACACGCTCGCTGGCGAGGGCGAAGACATCCTCGCTTTCATAAAGAAAACAGGGCCGGATGCCGCGCGGATCGCGGAGCACGAAGGAATCTCCGTTTCCGATCTGGCCGGCAATGGTGAAGCCGCCGTCCCAGTGGCAGGCGGAGCGGCGGATGATTTCCTCAATGTCGAGGCGTTCACTGATGACGGCGGGAATTTCGGCGCCGGGTTTGCCGAGATCGCGCATTTCCCGGTAAATATCGGTGTGGGCCTCGTCGAGATGGAAGCCGATCTCCTCCAGCACCGTCTGGGTGTCGGTGCCGAAAACCGGGTGCTGGCCGCGGTCCACCATGAGCTGATTCAGCTCCCGGGCGTTGGTCATGTTGAAATTCCCCAGCACCATCAGGGACTTCGTCGGCCAGTTCGACCGGCGGAGGTAAGGGTGGCAGGAACCGGTCGAAAATTCGCCGCTGGTGCCGTAGCGCAGATGCCCCATGAGCAGCTCGCCGCCGAAGTCGAAATGCGCTTTCACGCTTTCGCCGTCCTTGGGATCGATGCGTCCTTTTTTGACCAGAGTGTCGTAGGCGGAGATCTGTCCGCGGAAGACCAGACTCAGGGAATCGGACTTCGCCGAGCGCGCCCGGAACATGTAGGGCTGGCCCAGCGGGGCATCGATTTTGGTGCTGGCGATGCCCACGCCGTCGTGGCCGCGGTTATGCTGCTTCTCCATGAGGAGGAAGAGCTTATGAAAACCCCAGAGGGCATTCTGATACTTCGTGACATAGTGCTGGATGGGTTTACGCAGGCGCACAAACGCCACACCGCACTCGTGTTTCAGAAAATCGCTCATCGTTGGTATAAAAGTCCCGGAAGGGGGGGAGTCAGGACCCGCGCAGCCGTACGGTCAAGGGGGGAACGCCACTTCTCCAGCGCCCTCCCGGAACCGCCGTCGGCGGGCTCGAAACCGATACGCGGCCCGGCGTCCGGCGGATGGGACTGGGGAGCGGATTTCCTGGTTTCCGCAGGACCGGACCCGGAATTCCGCCCGGAATTCAGGCTTTTTTCCGCAGGACGAAGCGGTGGTAGAGCAGCGTGCGGCCGCTCAGTCCCCGGTGGATTTTGCTCCCGGCAAGCCCGGCGAACTCCTCAAAAAGCGCGCGCTGCCCGGCGGGGATGAGGGTGGCGATGAGCGCCTGCTTCCGGCTGTGATCCAGAGTCAGGGATTTTTCCACGAGGGCGGTGATATCCTCGTTTTCCATGACCTCCAGCGCCGGCTGCGAAGCGAGCAGGGTTTCCAGTTCCGGCATTTCCGAGGCCTCGCGCAGATCCGAAATCAGGAAAAATCCGCCCGGCCGCAGCACGCGCGCGGCTTCACGGACAAAAGCGGCCATGGAGCCGTAGCAGTGGCTGCTTTCGACATTGATGACCGCATCGAAGGACTGGTCGGGAAAAGGCAGCTTCTCGGCGTCGCCCGTCAGGAATTTCAGGCCGGGAACCTGACGCCGGGCATTGCTGAGAGCGACCGCCTGCGGCGAAAAATCGACACCGGTCATGCTGGCGGGCCGGTGATACCGCGCCACAAACGAAGCGCCGCCGCCGCGCCCGGAGCCGACCTCCAGCACATCCTTCCCGCTCAGATTCCCGGGCAGCGCGGTGCGGTGGTAAAGCTGGGCGCAGTAGCGGTCGGGCTCATCCCCCGGCTCCAGAACCAGCGGCTCCGCGCCAGGCGGCAGATCGAGGCCGTAGTTCATGAACGTCCAGTCGCCGGACTCCACCTTCCGCGCCCATTTTTCATACCACCAGCGCCAGAGAAACCGGCGGGCGGCCGGGGAGACGTCGCAGAGAAAAATAAGAAAACGGCTGAGCATAGGCCGCGAGAATAGAGCCGCCCGTCGGCGGCGCGAGGGATTTTGCGTGGAGACGGCCGCTGTATCCGGCCGCGGGCGGCACTTGCTGACACGCCTTCGGCGGATTTATGGATCCCGCACCACCGGCGGGCGGCGGTTATTTCCGCCAAAGCCTCCACTTTCCTTCAGCGCCTGTCCGTTGGCTCCGATTCCTTTCCGGCTCCGATCATCGCCGGGAAAAGATAGTCCTTCAGCACGGCGGTGCCCGCGTGCAGACCGCTCCAGCTTTCCAGATCCAGCTCCAGAAAAACCACGCCTCCGGTGCGGAATCCTGTCACCGCCGGATGGCCGCAGAGCCAGTTGGTGAAGTCCTCCATGCCGGGATTATGCCCGAAAATGGCCACATGCTGGAAATGATCCGAAAGCTCCCGCACCACCGCCGCCAGGGAGCTGACAGGAGCCTCGTAAATGCGCTCGTCCTGGCGGATGGCCCATTCGTCGAGGGCGGTTTCCTTGGCGATCATGCGGGCGGTGGTGATGGCCCGGGTGGCGGGGCTGGAAAGCACCAGATCCGGCAGAAAATCGTGGGTTTCGTCCAGATGCCGCCCGATGGCCGGGGCATCGCGGCGGCCCCTCGCATTCAGCGGCCGGTCAAAATCACGCATCGCGGGATTGTCGTGGCTGGACTTCGCGTGCCGGATGAGAGTGAGCCGCTTCATGAATGCCGGAGTAACAAAAATCAGATTAAACCGTCTTTAAATAATAAAGTTAGCGGAATTATGGCCGCGTCAGACGGTAGGAGCGCGCGCCGCCGTTCTCCGCCCCGTCGCTGAGCACCAGCATATCCACATATTTCTCCGCATCCTCCAGAATCAGGATCGCCTCCGCCTTGTCCGCCGGGAACGGCAGCGCGCCTATGGACTGGGTTTCCGGGGTTTTGCCGGGTCTCCATAAAAAGAGATCGAAAGATTTGTCAGGCAGGCGGCTTTCCGAATTGGGGAATTTCTTGGAGGCCTCGGCGCTGGCATTGCCGGTCAGGATGATGAAACCGTCGCGCACCGCCGCCAGTTCACGGATTCCCCGGCCCTGGCCGACCGGCAGGGCATGGGCTTTGCAGTCGGGAATCCCGCCGCCGAACAGCGATTCCGGGGTGACTTCGATCACATAAGTGTTTCCCTTCACATTGGGTCCCCGGACGCCGAACCACAGTCTGCCGTTCTGGAACGTCAGGCCCTCGATGTTGAACCCGTTCAGCTGCAGCGGCTTCCTCACAAAATCACGGAACTCCGCGCTCTTCTCCAGCCATGGCATCAGGCTGGCGCGCCTGATTTCCGCTGTTTTCACCGCGCCGGTGGCGGGATCGCAGGGAAGCTGGAAAACCGAGGCCCGGGTGGCGTCGAATTCCCCCTTTTTCTTGCCGGCCCCGTGGGAGCCGGTCACGAAATAACAATGATCCTTCGGCGAGGCGGCGACGCCCTCGATATCAATCTCCATCTTTTTGCCCGAGGAGTTGTCCATCAGCGGCACCAGCGGCAAAGCCTTGATCGTCAATGCCTTGATATCCAGAATTCCCGGCTGCGCGGCCATCAGCTCATCGCTGCCCAGCAGGCAGTTTTTTCCGTCAAGGGAGGCGATGCCGCTGAGATCGATATTCTCCTCAAACCCCTCGACCTTCCAGTCGCTGGATTTCAGCGCCACTTTCCAGCCGCTGGGCGGCGCGGGCGGAGCCTTGGTTTCCGCTTCGGAGCATTGAGTCAGAACGCCGCAGCAAAGCACGGCGGGAAGCAGGGCACGGAGGAGGGTCGGAGGCTTCATGGGGAAACAACGTGGGCGAGGCCCCGCCCGTCCGCAAGTCCCGTAAATTTGCGGGAAGCCGGTGTTGAATCCTCCGTCTGAAAAGAAGCCTCACGGGTTTCACGGATGAAACGGATATTCACGGATTGATAAAAAAGAGGCGGCATCCGGCCGTCGGGGCCCGCTGTGTCCTGTGAATTTCCCCGCTTATATTCCCCGCGTCCCATTCATCGATCGGACTATTTTGCGGCCTGACAGACAAATCCGGCGGACCGTGCGTTAACCCGTCAGATTCCTCTCTCCGCCGGTATGCCGCCTGACTCTGTCGCCGCCCTCTACGATGCCCATGCGCCGGCGCTTTACCGGTTCATCCTGAGCCTGTGCGGATCGGAGGCGGACACGCTGGACCTGCTGCAGGACCTCTTTGTGAGGGTGGTCCGGCAGCGCCGGGAGACATTGGAGGACCCGCAGGCTTTTCTGTTCCGGGCGGCGCGGAATCTGTTTCTGGACCAGCTCCGCCGCCGCGCCCACCGCCGCCGGGTGCTGGATGATTACGAGGGGGAAATGAAATCCCTGGCTTCCCACTTTCCCGAATCCGCCGTCCCCGGCCTTCCGGGACCGGAGACCGCCCTGGCGGTGGCCCGCGCGCTGGCCTGCCTGCCGGAGGAGCAGCGGGCCGTGGTGCATCTCAAGATCTGGGAAAACCTCACTTTCGCCCGCATTGCGGAAATTCTGGACATCCCCGCCAACACCGCCGCCAGCCGCTACCGCTACGCCATGGACCGGCTGCGGCGGACTTTAACCCCCGAAATCCCCGGTCATGCACGCTGAAATCCCCCCCGCCGACAGTTCCGGCAATGATGATGCCGTGGAGCGGATGCTGCGGACGCTTCCCGTGGACAGCCTGCCGCCTGCCTGGCGCGCCACTATTTTAAATGCGTTGCCTCCGGCGGCCGCGCCGCTGCCGCCAGCCGTTTCCCCAACCCGGTTTTTCACTCCGAAGTTTGTCAGCCTCATGGCGGGCATCTGGGGACTGACTGCCGCCTTTCACTTCACAATCCCAGCCCCGCCACTCATTCCTGATGGAGTCCAGCCACCGCCGGCTTCGGTCTATCCGCCTTCTTTCCCCTCCGGCGCCGGGAGCGGTGACCCTTGGCTGGCCCGGATGCGGAATCCTTACCTCAACCACCACCCATGAACACCGCGACCACCGCCACCGATCCCAAATTCCCCACCTTCCGTAGAATTTCCGCAGGTCTTGCCCGAGCTGCCGATCGCTGCCTTCACCGCCTGCGGCGGATCTTTTTCAGCAAAACATCCCTTAAAATCTGCCTCACCACCGTAAGCCTTATCTGCCTCGCTTACACCGGCTTCCGCTGGCAGGGCCGACGCGCCTGGCAGGCGGAGAGGGAGCGGGTGGAGGCTCTGGGAATGGCCACGGAATGGAAGGATCTGCTGCTGCCCATGCCGGCGGACGCGGATAACTTCTTGGCGGCTCCTCCATTCGCCGGTTTGTTTTTCCCTCCTTATCCCAAGGCTCCCCAGCTCCGCATGTGGATGGACCGGAATCTGATTGAAACCAAAACCGGGGACCGTAACGGACCGCTCTTCGTCCGGCATCCGGATACCCTGGCCGGATGGTGCGCCCGTTTCCGGGAAAACGGCACCCTTCCACCGCAGCCCGCACAGGATTCCTCCGCAGGCGAATTACTGGCCGACAAGCGCTGGGAAGCAACCATTCAGGCCGTGTATGCCGCTGCGGAACGCCCGGATGCCAGAATTCCCATTCCGATGACCGGGCCGGCTTATCAGGATGAAAACCATCGGTTCGATATTCAGTTCCGGTTGGCCCGGTCCCTCCAGCTTTACGCCAGAGCCAATCTGGAGGAAGGCCATATCCTTGAAGCACTGCCGGTTTTCAGGATTATCAGCCATCTGGTCAGTGCGAATGCTCTGGACACCCGGGACTCCGCCTCGCTGACGGCAGCCTCTCACCTGAGTTTCCAGAAACCGCTGCTTTTGGAAGGCATGGCCCGCCATGCGCTGCCTGCCGGGATACTGGAGAAAATAATAAAGGACAACTATCCTGAACTGCTGCGCCGGTCAGCCCGGCGGTCCTTCGAATACGCACGGTTGAATCTGGTGAGTCGGATGGAGCGTGACCGGGGAGCATGGTGGGCGAATTTAAAACAACAAAAGCCCTGGAAATCCGTTTTGGAGTTTGCCACGCCGGATTACCTGTTTATGCGGATGGCCGTGCGCTACAGCCGCTTTTATGCAGTGATGCCACAAGCCGCAGCGCCGCTGGAGGGCGAGGAATCATGGGCTTTCAAAGCAGCCAGTCTTAAAGAACCCTGGAATCTGAATTTCGGACCAATCGCGATTTTTGGCAACGATCTGAGCCAGCGGGGTCAATTCATCACATGGCTGATACAGCCTGTGGTTTCCGCCACCCTTCATCACCTCGCCGCCGCCTTGGAGCTTCATTATCTGAAGTACGGCCGTTATCCCGCCGGGCTGGCGGAACTGGAAACCGGCCTTTCCCCGGGAGCCCTGCGGGATGTGGAAGGTCAGCCCTTTGGCTACTCCATTGATGCGGAAGGCGCTCATTTCACCCTGACCTCCAACGGTTTGTATAATACGAAGGACATCTGGTCCACTCTGCCCGCCAACCCCTGACCGCCTGCCGCCCCGGGGGTGGACGCAAAGCTGCGGCGGCCGGGTCTGAAAGTGGGGAAACGCAGCCCGCCGCGGGTCAAAAAACAGCGGGAAAGGACGCTCAACATAAAATAATGTTATTATCACATAATCTTTTCCGGAATAACCTGCGGAAAATCTTGACGGACACCGCGTTTTTCCAACAGGATGGCCCCGCACTGCGAGCAGTGGCCGCTTATGAAATTATTCAATTCATTTCCTCTGTTGGCGGCCCTTGCCGGGCCGGTGTTGCTGATGATCACTCCTCTCTCCGCGCAGGCGGCCAGGGAGGACCTGACGCAGGTGTATAAAACCGGCCGGATCGCTTTCAATAAGGGCGACCTCGTGACCGCCAAAGCCGCTTTCACCAAACTGCTCAAAGCGGACCCCGATTTTGAGCTGGGGAAAATCTACATGGCTCAAATCCGCTATGCCGAGGCCCAGTGGGAAGCCCGGCCGCGTTCGGTGAAGATTCTGGAGAAGGCGAGAGTGGGAACCATTTCCTTTGGGGGAATTCCGCTTTCCGACGCTCTGGAACTGGTGCGCCGGGAAGTGGAGAAAGCCGGCACCGGCCTGGATGCCGGCACGATCGAACTGATCACGGATCTGCCTGCGGACGTGCTGGCGCGGCCCGTCAGTCTCTCCGTTCAGAATATCCCGATGCAGTGGTGGCTGGATGCGGTGGCCTACACCGGCGGTGTGCGCATCACCCCAACCAAAAAAGGCCTTTCCGTGACGGCTCACCCGGCCGAAATGGACTCCGGTGACAAGGAGGCCCTCACGGCGGCGCTTAAAATGAGGCAGCGGGCGCAGGATCAGGTGCTGCCCCGGATCAGGATGGAGAACACCACTCTGCCGGAAGCCCTGCGCTGGCTGCGCCAGCAGACGGACCAGTCCCTGGGGCCGCTGATCGTCACCCGCACCGGCGTGCAGCCGGCCACAGTGACTCTGGATCTCCGCAATATCCCTGTTTCGGAGGCCATCCGTTCCATCGCTTTCCTTGCGGATCTGGACGTGGACTGGTGCTCCTGGGGAGCGGGACTCCGTCCCAAAACTCCGGCTCCCGCTCCGGCCCCGGCTGCTGTTCCCGCTCCGGACGTCCGCCCGACGCTCTGATTCCAGGGCGTTTTCAAAGCGGGTTTTATCCGGCGGGGCGAGCGGAATGGACCGCGCCGCTTCCGCCGGAGCACTGTTCCCCGCGCATGACCAGGGCCGCCTGCGGGATTTCAGCGCAGTGCGCGGCCCGGCCCCGTCTCCATTGCGCGGCGGCCTCGCCGCGTCTTCCTGTCATGGCCTTTCCGGGGCTTTCCGGAGCCGGGAAAAACCACGCTTTCCGCCCCTGTTACCAACCACCGCGAAGGAAACGCGGATCATCCATAAAGAGGAGGAAACAAAGGATAAAGAGAGAGCGGGAAATGGCGGCTTGAACGGAACGGCGGCGGCTGACAGGTTTGGCTGACCATGAACCGCAGTTCCGGAGAAAAAGGCGAAAAACACGATTGTCTGCCCTGTCCCGCCTGTGGCGGGACCTTCCGGTGCATGGCCAACCGGGCGGAGCACTGCCCGTGCTCGGAAATCAATCTGACACGGGATGAGATGCAGGAACTGACCTGGCTTTGGGGCGAAAGCTGCCTTTGCCCGCCGTGTCTTCTGGCCGCGCGGGACAAACTGCGTGCATCGGCCTGACAATTTCCATTCCGGATAAACACCCGGTCCGCCGCGGATGCGTGCCCGCCGCGGACCGGGCGTTTTCGAATTGAGGCACGGGTTTTCTGGAGCGGTGAGAGGCCATCCCTGCCTTATTTCGGCTTGGTAAATTCCTTGGTGGTGCAGGCTTCCAGCCAAGAGTGTTCGGCATGGATGGTGCCGCGCTCAGGAAACCGTTTTTAACC
>JAZKFB010000116.1:0-34335 GCA_040386695.1 Verrucomicrobiota bacterium | reverse complement strand
CCACCCCCGCCTCCCAGGACCTCTCCGGTGTCATTTTAATCTGAGTCATCGCGCCTATAGGTCTTATAAGTCCTATAGGGCTATTTCCGGAAGCTGGAAGTGGCCGATGCTCCCGGCACCGGGCAGGATGCCCGGCGGGGCTGGCGGGACGCCTGTTCCAGCCGTTGAATCAGGGGAGGGCCGTGATTTTCAGGCGCACGAACCGTTTTCCCTGCGCGCCCGGGGCGGTGGTGGTGTCGGTCACTTTGACGGTTTGGGTGAGGCCCTCGTCATTCAGGATGGTTTCCTTGAATTCGCCGGGATTCGCCGCGCGGAAGGTGATGAGGTCACTGCTGACCTCCACCGTGTAGCTGACAGCGGCCTGGGGGCGGAGGCGGGTCCAGGTCAAAGTGAGGACTCCGTTTTCCAAAGCGGTGGCCACAGGAGCGCCATGATCGGGCAGGGAGGGATCGGTCGCCATGACGTATTCCAGCAGATTGCTCCGGCCATCCTTGTCAAAATCATCGGTCAGAGTTCCAATTCCCGGATGAGCGGCCAGCCAGGAGGCGGGGCTGTCCGTGACATAGGCTGTGATCTCATCGGAAACCGGGGAGACGCCGTCGGAAGCCGTCAGCTTCAGCGTGTAAACTCCCGCCTGGGAAAAGACCGCGCTGGTGGCGGGAGCGTCGGCGGGAGTGAAGGTCACGTCACCGGGCCCCGCCGTTTTACTCCAGGTGAAAGTCACGGGCGGCGAGCCCGTGGGGACATCCGGGAGACCGGTCAGGGAAATGCCGCTGAGGGGACCGCCGGTGTCGCGTCCCGCAAAAACCGCCAGACGGTCCGCCGATCCGGGAGTTCCCGCCAGCCTGCTGCTGGTGGTCCAGTTGGCTCCCGAATTGTAGTTGGGGGAAGCCGGATCCATCACTGTCAGGGTGCTTCCCCCGCCATCCGCCGCAGGCGACCAGTCATCCTCGTAAGTCAGGCTGACCAAAGGAGCGCCGCCGGTGTCCGCGACCGTGAGCGTTTCCCCGCTGTTGGACAGGTTTCCCTCCCAGGGGCCGAGCACGGGAATGGCCGCCCCGTAGCGCGCGGCGAAGGCGGCGGGATTGGAGGCGATGACGAGATACTGCCCCGGAGCCAGGGTCACGGCGCTGGCGGCGCTGATGACATAGGTGATCCCGGCGGTGAACTGCACGCCGGTCAGGTCCATGGGGGCCGATCCGATATTGCGCAGCTCCACAAACTCAAAATCATTGTCCGACCAGGCCGGGTTGAGCGCGGCTTCGGCGGGAGTGGGATCCGTGGCGTGGAAATTGAATTCGGTGATGACCAGGCTGCCGGGCTGCGGAGGCAGTTCGACGCTGTAGCGGAAATCCACCGCTCCGCCCCAGGTGCTGAGCAGCGGCGGATTGTTCAGGTTGGCGGAGGGCCTGTTCAGTCCCGTCAGCGCCGTGTGCGCGGCGTTCCTCGCCCGGGCGCGCAGCCGGGTGGTGGCCTGGATCACAATCGGCGTGCCGGCGGTGTAAGTCAGCACCTGCGCGCCGGGAGGGCCGCCCCCGGCGGGACGCGGGTCCGTGCCGTCGAGTGTGTAATGGATCACCGCGCCCGCCGGACCGCTCAGGGTGACGGCCGTGCCGGGCGTCACCGTGCCCGCCGGCACGGAGGGACTCACGCGGCCGACCCATTGCGAATCCATAAAGTTTCCCCGCAGCCGCATGAAATCCTTCAGTCGCTGCACTTCCGCCGCCTGGCCGGTGTAGGCCAGTTTGGTGATGGTGCTGGTGTAGGGACGCTTCGGGTTTTCAGTCCAACGGGCCGAGTCGCGCAACGCGGCCGCCGGGTTGATCTCCGCGTTCCAGGCGTCAATGAGCGCCTCCATGCTGGCTTGAGTGAAGGGACCCGCCCGCAGCTCCTCCCAGCGGTCGATATACTGCTGGTAAAAATCAGGATCGCGGAAAAGCGCGTGCCACCACACCGGCGTCTGCACCCCGACGGCGTCGGTGCTTTTATTGAAAAAATCCGTGCCCAGATCGGAGCCGATGGAGCGCCAGACGCCATTGTTGGGATTCGCCACCACGCGGTTCATCCAGGCCACGCTGCGCTCATCCGCCGAGGCGAAAGCACGGTCAAAATCCCACAGCGGCCCGGCGGCCATTTTTCCGTCCCGGTCCTTGTGCCAGTAGCCGCTGAGGCGCAGGGCGTCCGTGCACAGGGCCCAGGTGTCCATCAGGTGATGATCGATGGTGGGCAGGATATCCAGATAAGCCGGCCAGCCGGTCTGCGGATCCTTGTTTCCGGCCTGGAGCGCGGTGTTGAACTGATTCAGAAATTGTGTCAGGTATTTCTCCTGCGGGTCGCGCTGCGGCGACTTCAGCTCCAGCCCCTTCGGATAGTCGTAGGCCATGCCGATCCCGCCCGTGCCGGGAACGCCGCCCGCGCTGAAGGTTTCGTCCGCATCCGCGCGGTCCACTTTCCAGAGGTAACCGCCTGTCTTCCCGGATTCCCCGTTGTTGTAGGGATCCAGTTTCGAAAGATTCTGACGGTTTCCGCTCCGGCGGATTTTTTCGAGGATGTTGTAGATGCCGTAATAATCGCGGACGGAGCCCGTGGAGAAAGTGAGGGAGCTGCCGGTGATTTCCAGAAAAACCTCCGCCATGCGGGCTCTCGGGGCATACCGCCCGATGGCATTGCTCACACTGAAGATGAAGGGATTGTGCATCAGCGAGCGGTCGAAGCTGTAAGGCGCGTGCATGATCCAGTCCGAATGCTGCGGCATGCCCAGCAGGGTGGTCTCGCGCTCCGCGTCATCCCAGGCATTGCGGATTTCAAGGTCCAGATTGTACTTGGGAACCGTCAGGGTGGACGAGCCCCGGCGGCGCACGCGGACGCGGGAGGTGAAGGACGGAGTGTCCGTCAGCTTCACGGTGGAGACGCCGGGCAAGGCGGGTTCCCACAGCCACAAAAAGGCCATCTGGTCGGCTTTTGTGTCCGGAGGCGCGGTGGTCAGGAAATTACTCACCACCATCACCGGCATGGCGGACGAGAAATTCTGGGTGTTCGCCGCGGCGTTCAGTAAAAGGTAAGCCTCACTCCCCGTCTCCCCGGGCAGTTTGCCGGGCTGGAAGACCCGCGCCCGGATCATCTGCGTGGTGGTGACGGTGATCGGCCCGGTATAAAGAGTGGAGGTGGCGGTGGGCACCGTGCGCGAGATCGTGTAGCGGATTTCCGCGCCCTCCACCGGTGCCGCCTGGGAAAGATTAAGGGTGAGCGTGCCATTGTAGGCTTTGCTGGTCTGATCAAACACCACCCGGCCGGCCACGCCGCCGCCCGTGTAATTGTTCGGCTCCCCTGGCGTCGGCATGGTGTAAAAACCGGTCAGCACCGGAGTGGCCACCGTGTCCGCCTCATCCCTTCCCCAGGACACATCCACGGACTGCTGCGGATAATTCGCGAAGCTGGAGGTCACCACCCCCGAGGCATTCTGAAGGCTCAGGGTCCCGCCCCCCGGGGGAATGGTGAAATTGGTGTGCAGCGGCTCCGTGATCACCGTGCGGTTTTTGCCGGAAGCCCAGACGATCAGGTGCTCATCCGGCATGATCTCGACGGCGGGAAAGGTCCAGGTGGCGGTGCCGTTGGTCAGCTTCATCCCTGTCAGCGTCACCTTCGCCGTCTGGCTGGAGTTCCAGAGTTCGATCCAGCCCTGCGGAGTGTCATCACTGTCGCGGATCCCCGTGGCACTCACCGCCAGGAACTCCTTCAGCCGCACCTGCGCCGCCGCCGGCCGGACGGTGCCCAGCAGCAGCCCCAGCCCCAGGATCAGCAGGAGAGAACTCCCGCCAAAGAGTGACCGGCGGCGGAAGCGGAAGGCGGAGGGGAAAAAAGCCGCGGCGCGGCATCGGGGAGATCGGACGGGCAAAGCCGGGGACGGGGGATTCATCGCGGGGGACAAAGGGGTTTCGACAGCGCTCAAGGGTAGGGCGGACCACAGCAGGCCGCACGCGGTTCCGCAGTGACAAAACTGTCACCCGCCACTCTGTAGCCGGATTCGCGCCGCTCCACAGGCTTTTTCAGCGGACGCGGCCGGGGGCGGCGGTGTTTGCCATGCCGGAGGGAAACATGGGCGGTTCCGGAGGGGCGTGAGGCCACCAGTGGATAACCTTGAGCGCGCCGGAGGGTGATGTTTGTCACGCCGGTGACCTGCTCATGCTGAGGGCGTTCCGTGGAGAGTTGGCCCGCAAGCATGGAAGCCCAGGGACGCCGGGGAAACAGGGCACCCCGGCAAATTACATTGCTTTTGGAGTTCTTAATCCGCTACACCATTGAAGCTCAGGCGATAACCGCCCGGCGCGGCCGCATCGCAGGGCCGGCAGGATCCTCTCTTTTATGCGCATTCAGACCCTCTTTTGGCGTGCCCTTCTCATGGGCCTGTGCCTGCTGGCGCTGCCCGTGCGGGCGGTGGATTCGACGACGGTTTTCAGCGAGGTGATGTACCATCCGCCGGGGGCGGGGGATTCCGAGTGGATCGAGTTGAACAACGAAATGGCGGTGGACATGGATCTGGCGGGCTGGCGGATCACGGGCGGGGTGAATTTCACGTTTCCGGACAGCACGGTCATCCCGGCGGGCGGGTATCTGGTGGTGGCGGCCAATCCGGCGGCGGTGCGGGCGGCGGCGGGAATCACCGGCGTGCTGGGGCCGTGGACGGGGCAGTTGAGCAACGCCAGGGAGACCATCACCCTGAAAAACCGCATCGGGCGGGTGATGGATGAGTTCAGCTACCGCGACGGACGGGATTTCCCGGCCGGGGCGGACGGCGGCGGCGTTTCCCTGGCCAAGCGGCGGAAAAACACCTCCAGCGGACAGGCCTCCAGCTGGACGTTCAGCGGAGTTGTGGGAGGGACCCCGGCGGGCGGGAATTTCCCGTCGGGAGGCGTGCTGGGGCCGGTGGTGAGGCTTTCGGATTTCAGTGAAACGTGGAATTACCGGCAGAGCGGCCCCGGTTTGGGAGCGAACTGGGCACAGACAGTTCACACGGCGGGGACCGGCGGCTGGCTGTCGGGGCCGGGGGTGCTGGCTTTTGAAAAGGACGCCCTGCCGCTGCCGGTGGGCACGGTGCTGGCGGAACCGGGGAATGGCGTGGTGACCCACTATTTCCAGCGGTCATTCTCCTTCGCGGGGGATCCGGCGAAAACGGTGCTGCAGCTGAACACGCTTCTGGATGACGGCGCGGTGGTTTATCTCAACGGCGCGGAGGTGGCGAGAATGGGCATGGCGGCGGGAACGGTGACCGCCAGCACTCCGGCCACGGCGTTTGTGGAAAATGCGGCCTTGGCCGGACCGGTCACTCTGCCGTCGGCGGCGCTGGTGGCGGGCACCAATGTGCTGAGCGTGGAGGTGCACCAGTATCCGGACACGCCCCCCGCCGTGACACCGCCGGATGCGGGCGGGACGGTGCAGCTGAGCGCGGGGCTGACACTGGCGCAGCTTGGGGGGACGCTGAGCCCGTCGAAGGATCTGTCGCTGGCCGCGAACGGGGGCGGCGCGTTCGCGAAGGATCTGCTGCCGGGATATCCGGCGCACACCATTCCCCACCTGAACGACGGCATTTACGGCAACAGCAACTCGTGGATCGGGAACTCCCAGAACTCGTTCTGCGGGATCAGCCTGGGCGCGGCGCCGGTGACCGTGGCGGGCATCGCCTGGGGGCGGGACCAGACGGGTGCGTCGGCGGACCGCACGGCCGGAACCTATACCATTCAATACACCACGGCGGCGAATCCGGGCGCGGCGACGGCGGCCAGCGCGTGGACGACGGTGGGAACGGTGACTTACACGGCGGTGACGGGGGCGTTTCCAGTGTCGCAGCGGCACCGGTATAATTTCGCTCCCGTGCAGGCCACGGGCGTGCGGCTGATCTGTCCGGGCAGCGGGCTGGGATCGGGAGCCTGCGTGGATGAGCTGGAGCTTTATGAAAATGCTTATACCGGCAGCGATTCCTACGGGGTGAACACCGCGCCGGAATTCACGCTGGCGCGGGTGGGGGGCGATGGCCCGGCGGGGGCGGTGCCCGCGAATTTCGCACTGGCCTCGGGCGGGGCGGTGGCCTTCGGGTCCAGCGAGCTGCATGAGCTGGCCAACGGGGCCTACCGTTACAACATCGCGGATGTGAATGACGGGTTTTACGGAAACAACAACTCGTGGGTTTCCGCCGGGGGGATGGGGCAATACATCGGGGTGCGTTTTGCCGCGCTGTCGCCCGTGGGGCGCGTGGCCTGGGGGCGGGACAATGCGGGAGCGCTGACGGACCGGAGCCTGGGGACCTACACGCTGCAGTACACGGCGGTCGCGGCGCCGGGGACAGCGACGGCGGAGACGGAGAACGCGGACACGGGATGGCGGACGATCGGGGCGGTGCGGATCTTCGGGAGCGATGCCGCCTTTTCCCAGTCGAAGCGGCATGAGTTCGCGGTGAGCGCGGGGGGAGCGGCCATCCAGGCGACGGGGCTGCGGATCAGGGTGAGCGATCCGGGAATCTGTATTGATGAGCTGGAGGCCTCCGCCGGTCCGCCGAGGGATGTGGTGTTCGGGGCGCAACTGGTGGCGAGGCCGGTGCTGCCGCCGCCGGGCGATACCGCGCTGGTGATCAACGAGATCGGCGGCAGCGGGGATCCGTCGTGGAAACTGGAACTGCGCAACAGCGGCACGGTTCCCGTCGCTCTGGGCGGGCTGGTGGTGGCGGGCAGCAATGCGGCGGGCGGGGGTTACACGCTCCCGGCGCGGACTCTGGAGCCGGGCGGACTGCTGGTGCTGGATCAGGACCAGCTGGGCTTCCGTCCGCCGCCGGACGGACGGGTTTTCCTCTACTCGGAGGGGAAATCGGTGCTGCTGGACGCGGCGGTGGTGAAAACCACGGCACGGGTGCGGAACGGGCGGGATTTTCTGGTGCCGTCGATGGCGACCTTCGGGGCGGAGAACAGCTTCAGCCTGACGGAGGACGTGGTGATCAATGAAATCATGTATCATTCCCCGCTGCTGCCGGGAGTGCTGCCAACGGACCGGCCGCAGGATAATCCGGAGGAATGGCTGGAGCTTTACAACAAAGGCGCCGCCGCCGTGAGCCTGGGCGGGTGGAGGCTGGATGACGGAATTGATTACACGTTCCCGGCGGACACGATGCTGGCGGCGGGCGGGTATCTGGTGGTGGCGAAGGACGCGGCGGCTCTGGCGGCGAAATGGCCGGAGCAGGCGGGGCGCATCGTGGGGAATTTCAGCGGTTCCCTGTCCAACAGCGGGGAACGCGTGGCGCTGCTGGACGCGGCGGGGAATCCGGCGGCGGAGGTGAATTACCTGACCGGCGGAGCATGGCCGGAGCTGCCGGACGGCGGCGGCTCCTCGCTGGAGCTGCGGGACGCGCGGGCGGATTTGTCGAACGGGGCGTCGTGGGCGGCCAGTAAACCGCTGGCGGGAAGTGACTGGCAGACCGTGACCTACACCATGACAGCCGGGCAGAAATTCGGGCAGCCGGCGCTGTGGAACGAATTCCGGTTCGGGATGCTGGACGCCGGGGAATGCCTCATTGATGACGTGAGCGTGGTGCGGGTCAGCACGGGCCAGCCGCTGATCCAGGGCGGGGATTTTGAAAGCATGGAAACCAAGTGGCGGCTTCTCGGGAATCATGGCCAAAGCGCGGTGGAGACGGATCCGGACCATCCCTCGAATCATGTGCTGCATGTGAGGAGTTCGGGGGCGTTCTCCTTCAACCACAATCACGTCGAGACCACGTTCAAGGGAACCACGCTGAACACGGCGCTGGTGGACGGGCAGAGCTACACCGTGAGCTTCCGGGCCAAATGGCTGAGCGGTTCGAACCTGCTGAACAGCCGGGCGTATTATTCACGGCTGGCGCTCACGACTCCGCTGAATATCCCCGCCAGACTGGGGACTCCGGGTTTGCCCAACTCCGCCGCCGCGGCCAATCCCGGGCCGGCTTTGAGCGGTCTGGCGCACTCGCCGGTGATCCCGGACGCGGGGGCTCCGGTGACGGTGACCGTGCGGGCGGGGGATCCGGACGGGGTGGGCGCGGTGAATTTGAAATACGCGCTGAACGGCGCCGGCACGTTCACTTCCGTTCCGATGACGGCGGTGGACGGGATTTACAGTGCGGTCATTCCGGGGCAGGCGGCCAAGGCCCTGGTGCAGTTTTACGTGGAGGCGGCGGATGCGGCGGCGGTGCCGGCGACCAGCGCGCTGCCGGCGGCGGGCGCGGCGTCGCGGGCGCTGTATGTGGTGAACGACGGCGTGGGCAGCGCGCTGGCGGCTCACGAATTCCGCGTGCTCATGCTCCCGGCGGACCGCACCAGCCTGCTGGCGACGCTGAACCGGCTGAGCGACGGGCGCATCGGCGGCACCGTGATTTATCAGCGGAACGAGGTGTTTTACGACATCGGCGTGCGGCTCCAGGGCACGACGGCGGGGCGCATCCGGGATGGCGACGCCTACACGGGGTTTGATGTCGGTTTCAACCGCGACCAGCTGTTCCGGGGTGTGCATGACAGCGTGAACATCGACCGCAGCGGGCGCTCGCCGGCCGCCGGGGGGCGGGATGAGATTTACATCAAGCATATGTTCCACCGGGCGGGCATTCCCTGCACCTATGACGATCTGATTTATTTCGTGGCTCCCGTGCCGACTTATACCGGGACCGCGATTCTCCAGATGGCCGGGTACGAGGGGAGCTTTATCAATTCGCAGTACGACGGGGCGGAGGGCACGGTTTTCAATCTGGAGGTGACCTATGAGCCCTCCACCGTCAGCGTGGGCGGCAATGTGGAGAGTCCCAAAAATCCGGTGCCGCTGGCCCCGCAGATTCCGTCGGATTTCACGGATCTGGGCACCGACAAGGAGCAGTACCGCGGTCATCTGGAGCCGCGCGCGGGGCGGAAATATGATGACTTCGAGGCGCTGACCGCCTTCTGCAAAGCCATGTCCCTGCCGGCGGCGGCGCAGGCCGCGCAGCTCAGCGCGCGGATGGATGTGGACGAGTGGATGCGCTGCGCGGCGATGTATTCACTGTGCGGCCTGGACGACTGTTATATGACCGGCGGGTTCCAGCACAACTTCCGGATCTGGGTGCCCCGCGACGGCACGGGCATTCAGGCCCTGCCGTGGGACATGGATTTTGTGTTCAGTAAAGCCGCCACCAGCCCGCCCCTGCTGGCCGGGGGGAATCTGCTGCGCTTCATCAACGCCAGCGGCGCGGCGCGGCGGGCGTATTACGGGCATCTCCAGGACCTCTGCAACACAGTGTTCAACAGCGCCTACATGACGCCCTGGCTCACGCATTACGGCAAGGTCGCGGGGCAGTCCATGGCCGGGCAGGCATCCTACATCACCGCCCGCAGAAACTACGTCACGGCGGCGGCGCGGCTGCCGGCGGCGGTGGCATTCGCCATCACCACCAATGGCGGAGCGGACTTCACGGTGAACACGCCGGCGGCGGTGCTGGCGGGCACGGGCTGGATCAATGTGCGCTCCTTCCGCCGCACGGACACCGGGGAGACCCTGGAGGCCGTGTGGACCACGGACAAAGCCTGGCAACTGACCGTGCCGCTGAAAAACGGAGCCAATCCCCTGACGGTGCAGGCGCTTGATTTCCAGGGCGCGGTGATCGGGGAGAAAAGCATCGTCATCACCAGCACCAGCGTGCAGCCGGTGCCGGTGGAGTTTCTCAGAATCACGGAGCTGATGTATCACCCCGCCGGTCCGTCCGGCGCGGCCGAAACGGCGGCCAGCGCGGATCCCGAGGATTTTGAGTTCATCGAACTGCGCAACACCGGCACCCAGCCACTGGACATCAGCGGCTGCCAGTTCACGTCGGGCGTGGATTTCACCTTCGCGGCCAGCACGGTGCTGGCGGCCGGGGAAAACATCCTCGTGGCGCGCAGCCTGCCGGCTTTCCATGCGCGCTACGGCGCGGCGGCGCGGGTGGCGGGCGTTTACGGACCGGCGGACGCGCTGAAAAACTCCGGGGAAACCGTGACTCTGACCGACACGGCGGGGGCGGTGATCCAGTCCTTCACCTACAGCGACGCCGCCCCCTGGCCGGAAGCGGCGGACGGGGAGGGACAAAGCCTGGTGCTCATCGCCCCGCAGGCGGGGCAGGGGTGGAATCTGGCGTCGGGCTGGCGCGCCAGCATGGTGGCGGGCGGCAATCCGAATGCCACGGACGCGGCGGTCTTCACCGGGTCACCGGCGGCGGATGCGGATCACGACGGACTGAACGCCTTTCTGGAATTCGCCCTCGGCAGCAGCGACGCGGCGCCCAATGCCGCCATTTCCGAACTCACGCGGGACAGCTCCGGTCTGGTCCTCAGTTTCCAGCGCGCGGCCAATGCCGATGGCCTGCTTTACACGGTGGAATCCTCGCCCGACATGCGGAACTGGTCACCGGCCAACGCCGTGCTGGAATCCGCCGTCGCCACCGGAACCACCGTGCGGCAGACTTGGCGCGTCGTTCCCGGCGGCGGGGTGCTCTTCCTGCGGATGAAGGTCACCACACGCTGAGAAACAGCCGGAACCAGTGGATTTCCGGAGGCTTGTTTGTCAGTCCCGGCGGCGGCGCAGCGTGAGGGACGCTCCCAGCAGCGTCAGCAGGGCGGAGGAGGCCTCCGGCACCGTGCTGAGGGTCACATAATCAAAGCGCCAGGTGCCGGTCGTGGCATAAGCGGTTCCGCCGGTGTCGCTGGCGACGTAGTTCGGGGCTCCGGAGCCCAGCGCGGTGGATTCAAAAGCGGCGACAATCCGGAATCGGAAATTCGGATTGTTGTCCACTCCGGGCACGCCGGAGAGATCAACCGTCCGCATATTGAACCAGGTGTCCCCCGCCGCGCCCGTGAAATAGGCCGCGGTGGTGAACGAGATGCCGTCCGTGGAATACTGCAGGGCCTCGTAACGGGAGGAGCTGTTGGAATGGCGGAGATCGTAGGAGATGACGATATTCTCCAGGTCCAGGGTGGACACGGCGAAGGACACTCCGGCTGAGGTGTCGGCGGCTGCGGCGGCGGGGTAAGTGGAGGTTTGCCATGCGTAATCCGGAGCCGTTCCCACCGCCGGATCCGAGGAGCCTCCGTTCGCGGTGCCTGATCCAAAACTGGTGGCTCCGACCACGCCGCCCACCACGGTGGCGGTTCCGCTTCCCAGGGAGGGGGAAGGCGTGGAGGCCCCGCCGGGGACAGTGGTGGGCGAGGTGCCGTTGAAGTCCCACCGCGTGATGTCGAGCGCGGAGGCGGCGGTGACGCTGGCAAAAAGCAGGGCGGGCAGGAGAAAAGAGCGTTTCATGAACGGAATGGATGTGATTTCCCTCCATTCATCAGGGGAATTGCTCCCGGCCCCTACTGGTATCCGGTGACTTTTTCGACAGGCATCCGGGACCCTGCGGACAGAATGGAGGCTCCTCCATCAGCCGGTTCAGGGACGGGTTTGTCCAAAGGCCCTCAGCTGTGGAGGTATTCGCGGACGTAGTCCCAGAACCAGGTGCCGGTGGTCTGGTGGTGGCGGGCGACAAGGCCGCAGAAGAAGGCCGCGGGAATAACGAACCCCATGACAATCAGCGAGAAGCAGCCGCCATCGCCGGAATTGGCCCGCCGCACGGGACGGTGGATGTTGTGCGCGGACGCCGGGACATACACGTGCGCCGGGGGAGGGCTGGCGGCTTTGGCGGGAGGACTGATCCCGACGCCGGCGCCGGGGCGCTCGTAAATCTGGGTCGGCTGGTCCTCGTAGTAGGGAGCGGAGACCGGGATTTCCGAAAAATAATTGGCCGGCACGTCGCCGAACATCAGGGCATCCCCGTGCCGCAGGGGCGAGGTCTGGACCGGCCGGCCGTTGACCTGCGTTTTGTTGGTGGAATCGAGGTCCGTGACCGTGTAGTCCCCGGTTTCATTGAGCCGGATGACCGCGTGGTGGCTGGAGGCGGCCCCGGCGGGCAGCACGATGTCATTGTCCGCCGCGCGCCCGATGGTGAAGCTGGGACCGTTCAGGCCGTATTTGGCCTGGGTGCCGTCCGGGAGATTGATGAGAAGCTTGGGCATGGGGAAAGCGGGGAAGATCAGGATCCTGCGGGACGGTGTGTAGCGTCACCGGGGGATTTCGACAAGAGTCTGTTTTCCCGCGTTGAAAACAGAATGGACTTCCCGCCGGTTCCCGGTTCGCCTTTTGCCCGGCGTGGGGAAATTATTTCATCTCCTTGTCCGTTTTGGCGGGGGCGGGAGCGCCGGGCTTGACGGCGGCGGGTTTGTCCGTGGTTTTGACGGCCGGGCCTTTTTCTTTTTCATTCGCTTTGGCCTTGTCCTCATCCTGTTTTTTCAGATCGACATTGATCACCTTGCCGCCGCTGGGGTCCACGACCTCCTGTTTCACTTTGGCGACATTCGCGGCCATGGGATTTCCCGGTTTCAGCCAGTCGGGGTTCGAGGGCTGGATGTAGAGCTTCTGCTTCCGGCCGCGCAGCTTGCGGGCCACATCCTTCAGACGGTCATCGCTGATGGGGTCCGCGAAATCGCTGAACCAG
The DNA here is from genome assembly GCA_040386695.1 of Verrucomicrobiota bacterium. Classification (GTDB taxonomy): domain Bacteria; phylum Verrucomicrobiota; class Verrucomicrobiia; order Verrucomicrobiales; family V1-33; genus CAIZWU01. The sequence continues at coordinate 21,788 of JAZKFB010000116.1, read as the reverse complement.
TAAATCGCATCCATGTCCTTGAGGCGTTCGTCCATCAGGGCCACCCAGGTGGTGCCGACATTGGTGGAGGGGACAAAATAGGTTTTGGCCCGCTTTTTGACCATGCTGATCAGATCCTCGCGCTCCTTCTGGCTCATGGGGGAGGTCCGGGCCGCCAGCAGATCCACGGAAATGCGGTCCCCGTCAAATTCCCGGTTCGCGGTCTCCACCACCTTCAGCCGGGCGTTCTCCTCATCGGAAAGCCCGCAGCCGCGGTGCAGAAAAATGGGGGAGCCGGCCGCGACTTTATCCACTTCTTTAATGACCACGGGCATGAAGGGATACATGGACCCGGACATATCGAGAACCACCGCCAGGCGTTTGGCGTCGATTTTATTGCCGAACAGCATGGGCACGCTCACAAACCCCGCGCCCCGGCCGGGTCCGAAGCCGGAGCCATTCCCGTTTCCGTTCAGTCCGCCGGAGCCACTGCCTTTCAGCCCGCCTTCGCCGCCTCCCATGCCGCCGCCCATGGGAGTGACCTGGCTGAGGGCGCTGAGACTGGAAAGGGAGGTCTGGAGATCCGGCAGGGACACGGTGGAGGCGGCGGTGCTGGCAATGCGCGCCTTGGGGGCGGCGAGGGAGACGGCCTGCCGTTTTTTGGCGGCCATTTTTTCCGTGGCGCCTTTTCCGCCGCCGCCGCCGCCGGGCAGGAAGTCCACCGTTTCCTCCTTTTTGGTCACGGCGCTGCCGATATACCAGACGAGCGCGACCACAATCAGGAGGGCGTGCAGAACAATGCTGATGCTGAGACTGCCGCCGCCCATCCGCTGCCAGAGGGAGGGACGGTCAATGACCGCGGCATGATCGACGGGCACGGCGATCTCGGTGGGTTCCGCCCAGGGATCGACCGGCTTGTCGGCGGGATCCTGCGGAGGGGAGGGAGAGGTATCCATATTTTCGAAAAAGAAGCGCCTGATTTAGGCCACGGGCGGCGGATTGGCTATCTTTTTCAGAACGAACCGGAGTTGCGGTTCCCTGGATGAATCCGCGGCGGCAAAACACTTCAGGAGGCTTTTGGGGAAGCAGGAAGTTCCCGGCATGAAACCGCCGCCTGTCCTTTCCGTCTTCCGGATGGCAGTGGCGTGTGACGGAAAAGATGAATTAAAGTCGGAATTACACCATTCATAATTACAGAAATAGTTTGTTCTCCCGGCGGGAATCTGAAATACCGGCGTGCGTGGTTTTCCCTTTTGCGGCGTCCGTCGGCCGGAAACCGCGTCAGCGTTGCTTCATTTTCCATTCGTTTTTATGTTCCGTGCTTTTCTTCTCCCTTTGCTGGCCCTGGGTTTTGCTCTGACCGGCGCGGAAGTCCGGGCGGAGACAAATGTGGCGCTCCACAAGCCCTCCAGCGGGGATGAGACCGCCGGATTTCCCGCCTCCCACGGCAATGACGGCAGCACGGTCACGTTCACCCAGGCCATCAATCCGAAGCCCGCGCCCGGCAATCCGTTCTGGATGGTGGACCTCCAGGGGGCCCATGATTTGACCCGTGTGGAGCTGGTGGACCGCATCGGCTGCTGCGCGCCCAACCGGCTGAATGGCGCGGTGATCCGGCTTTTCGACGGCGGGGAGGAGCCGGTGGGAGCGCCCATCCCGGTGAACGGCCTGCCGGACAACAATCCCGAAGCCACCGCCACCCAATCGTGGAACAACGGCGGGGCCGGGTGGAAAGGCGTGGCTTTTGTGCGCATCGACGGGGTTTCGGCGGATTTTCAGTTCTCGGAATTCCGCGCGTTTTCAGACGGCGTGCCGCCGGAGGGGGAAAGTCTGAATATCGCGGCGGGCCGTCCGGTCACCGCCACCGGCGCGACTTATCCGGGATATCCGGCGGAGAATATCGCGGACGGCGATTCCAGCACCTTCACGCATCCGGAGGTCAGCGCGTCGCAGGGGTTTTATTTTCAGGTGGATCTGGGATCGGAGCGCCTGCTGGACCGGATCGTGATCCGCAACCGGTCGGACGGCTGCTGTCCGGAGCGGCTGACGAAATATCAGGTGGCGGTGCTGAACGCGCCCGCCGGGCCGCCGGTGTGGTCGGCGAATGTGCGCGCGGACGGCAGTAATTCCGGAGTCGCGGGCGAGGACATCCTGCGGGCGGCGGCGGGCACGGGGACGTTTTCCGGGCGGTATGTGCGGATCACCAACTCCGCGGCCACCGCCTACGGCCCGCAGCTGGCGGAGTTGGAGGTGTATTCGCCCGGGCTGCCGGTGATCACCTCCTTCCGCACCGGTCCGGGAAATATCACGGCGGGCGGCAATGCGGCGCTGCCGGCGGAGACCACGCTGCACTGGGCGGTGGGGAATTTCACATCGCTCTCGATCTCGCCCGGCGTGGGGGCGGTGGACGGCGCGTCGGGTTCCGTGACCGTGAAGCCCTCCGTGACCACCACCTATACTCTGACGGCGGTGAACGGCGCGGGCACCTCCACCGCCACTGTCCGCTTGGGAGTGGACGAGCCGCAGCTGCCGCCGGTGCTGACGGAGTTTCTGGCGGACAACACGCGGTCGCTCAAGGATGCGCGGGGGGACCGCGCGGACTGGGTGGAGATCCACAACCCGAATGCCTTCTCCATTTCCCTGGCCGGCTTTTTCCTGACGGACAGCGCGGCATCGCCCGCGAAGTGGCGTTTTCCCGCCCTGATCGTCCCGGCGGAGGGGTATCTGGTGGTTTTTGCGGACGGACAGGACCGGTTGGATGCGGTGTCCGGCGAGGCGCACACCAATTTCAGCCTTACCCGGAACGGGGAATACCTCGCCCTGACCGCGAAGGACGGCGTGACGCCGCTGAACCGTTTTCCGAAAAACTGGCCCGCCGTGCCGAATCCGCCGGAGCAGGGGACGGACATCAGCTACGGCAATGTGGGCAACACCGAGGGGTTTTTCGCCGTGCCCACGCCCGGGGCTCCGAATGGCGATGCCTCGTCCGGTTTTGTGAAAGCGGTGGAGGTGTCCGCCGGACGGGGATTTTATGACACGGCGCAGTCCGTGACCCTGTCCTGCGCCACGCCCGGAGCGGTCATCCGCTACACCACCAACCGCTCGGAGCCCACGGCCGCCACAGGCACGGCCTACACGGCTCCCGTGGCTGTGACCACCACCACCGTGCTGCGCGCGGCGGCGTTTGTGCCGGACTGGATTCCGTCGCCGGCGGCCACGCACACTTATATTTTCCCGGAGGCGGTGGCGGTCAGTTCCGTCATGCGCACCGCGGTTTCCCAGAACGCCACTTACGCCCCGCAGATGCGCGGCGGGCTCACGGGACTGCCGTCCTTTTCCCTGGTGACGCCCGGCACTGTGAACGGCAACACGGAGGTGAAAACCTCGCTGGAATTCCTGTCACCGGCAGGGGAGACGCAGTTTCAGGAATACTGCGGCGTGAAGCACTTCGGCGGGGCCTTCACGGATTTCCCCAAAAAGAACTTCCGGCTGTTTTTCGGTCCGGAATACGGCGTGACCAAGCTGCGGCAGCCTCTCTTCGAAGGCCGGGGCCGGGGAGGCGTGCCGGTGGCGGACAGCTTCGACCAGCTGGAGCTGCGCAGCGGCTCGCACGACATGAAGCAGCGGGGTTTTTATCTCTCCAACACTTTCACGGACGACACCATGCTGGACATGGGGAACATCAACCCCCACGGCCGCTACGCGCATCTTTACCTGAATGGCGTCTACCACGGGCTTTATCATCTGCGCGAGCGCTGGCAGGGTGACATGCTCTCGGACTACCTCGGCGGGGAAAAGGACGATTACGAGGCCATCAACGGCAACTGGAACGTCGGTGGCTGGGCGGAGCCGGGCACGCCTTACGACGGCGACGGCTCGGTGTGGGAGCGGGTGAAATCCCTGCGCGGCGACTACGCGGAGGTGCGGCGCTGGCTTGATGTGCGGAGTTATGTGGATTTCATGCTCATGTTCATGTTCGGCGACTCCGAGGACGAATACCGCTGCGCCGGCCCGGTGACGCCGGACGTGGGGCTCCAGTGGTTTCTGAATGACGCCGACGGCTTCACCCGGAGCGTCGGCAGCCGCACCGGACGCGGGGCTCCCGGCCGGCAGAGCGGGGATGGACCCGGCAGTATTTTCAGCATGCTGGTGAAGCAGGCGCATCCGGAGTTCAAAATGCTGCTGGCGGACCGGATTCATGCCCTGTTTTTCAACGACGGTCCCATGACCCGGACCCGGAACACCGCCCGGCTGCAGGCGCGGATCACGGAGATTGAAGCCGCCATGATTCCCGAAACCGCGCGCTGGGGCGGGGCGGGGGACAATGATTCCTGGCCGCTGCCCTCCAACTGGACTTCGGCGAAAAATTCCTACCTCAACAATGTGCTGTCGTCCCGCACCACTTCGGTGATCAATGAATACCGCACGGCGGGATTTTATCCGCCGGTGGCCGCTCCGGTGTTCACGCCGCACGGCGGGAATGTGACGGCGGGGGAGGCGGTGGGTGTCAGCATTCCCGCCGGCACGGTCTATTTCACGGTGGATGGCGGCGATCCCCGGATGCCGGACGGCACGGTTTCCTCCTCCGCTCTGACCCACAATGCGGCCAGTCCTCCGGCGGCGCTGATGTTCACTCAAAACACCTGGCTGCGCGCCCGGACCCGCACCGGCAGCGGAGTCACCACCGTGTGGTCGGCGCTGAACGAGGCTTTTTACACCGTCGGCGGATCGTCCCCCGTGGCCGCCGGGGACATCGTTTTGTCGGAGCTGCACTACCATCCGGTGGAAGGCGGAGGCGGGGAATTCATTGAATTCCACAACGTCACCGGCCACGCCGTCAATCTGCGGGGGGCGCGGTTCACCGCCGGGATCCGGCACGTTTTTTCCGACACCTTCGACACCGTGCTCCCGGCGGACCAGCGGCTGGTCATTGTCAGGGATCTGCTCTCTTTCCGCCGGGTCCACGGCCCGGGGCCGCGGGTGACGGGGATTTTCACGGATGGCCTGAGCAGCGCCGGGGACACCCTGACCCTGGTTTCCGCCGCCGGCGCGCCCCTGCTGAATGTGGCGTATCTCCCTGGCGGTCTGTGGCCGGCTTCCCCGGACGGCGGCGGCCCCAGTCTGGTTTTCACCGGCGGCGATCCCGTGAATCCGCTGAACTGGCGCGCCGGCACGCTGCCGGAAGGGTCGCCGCTGGAGGACGATTCCGTGCCTTTCACCGGAGTTCCCGGAGCCGACGCCAATGGCAATGGTGTCCCGGACCTGATCGACCACGCCGCCGGGCCGGATAAACCCGCGCTGACCCTGGAGCGCAGCCCCGAAGGTGTGATCACGGCCCTGTGCCCCCGGGCGGCGGGGGTGGATGATGTGGTGCTCACTTTCGAGGAATCCGCGGATGCCACCACCTGGAGGGACGCCACCGCCCTCTACCTCCTGTCCGCCCGCACCAGCGCCATCGGCGGGGAACTCCTCCATTTTCACCGCACCGGGCCACCCGCGGGACCCCGGCTCTTCGTGCGCCGCCGGGCGGCACTGCGGTAAAAATACGCCCTATAGGTGTATAGGACCTATTTTTCCATGGCCCGATCAGAGGCAGGTTACGCGATCACATCCAGGATCGGATTGCCGCTGGAGATCATGATCGGGCGGCCCTGGGCGTCGGTGACCTCGCTGCGGGAGTCGATGCCCATGAGGTGGTAAATGGTGGCCGCGACATCGTCGGGGGTGACGGGATTTTCCGCCGGTTTGCTGCCGGTTTCGTCGCTGGCGCCGTAAACGTAGCCACGCTTCACACCGCCGCCGGCGAGGAGGACGGTGTAACAGTGCGGCCAGTGGTCGCGGCTGATGCTGGCGTTGATTTTTGGGGTGCGGCCGAATTCGCCCATCCAGACGACCAGCGTCTCATCCAGCATCCCCCGCTGCTCCAGATCAAGGAGCAGCGTGGGCAGGGTCTGCTCCGTGATCGGCAGGTGGTATTGCTCAATGATGGGGAACATGCGGGTGTTGTTGAACCCGTGGGTGTCCCAGCCGCCGCTGTCCGTTTTCTGGCCGCCGATGCTTTCGCTGAAATAACAGGTGGTGAAGCGCACCCCGCTTTCCGCCAGCCGCCGCGCCAGCAGGCAGCCCTGGCCGTAGGTGCTGCGGCCATAGGCATCGCGCATTTTCTCGGATTCCGCGCCGATGTTGAAAGCATCGCGGATGCGGGTGCTGCTGAGCATGGCCAGGGCTTTGGCGTAATATTCGTCCAGACCCTGGGCCTCGCCGCTGAAGTCCATCAGCCGCGACTGCTGATCGATGAACTGCTGCAAACCGCGGCGGTGCCGCAGACGGTCGATGCTCAGGCCCGTCGGCAGGCTGAACTGCGGGAGGCTGAAGTTGGGATCATTCGGGTCTGACGGCACGTAAAGCGGGTCGTGCTTTTTCCCCAGAAAACTGGCGAACTGTCCCGGCGTCGGCGTGCCGTCCGCGATGATGTGGGGGTAGGAAACGTAGCTCGGCATCGCCGGATCCTGCCGCTCCATCAGCCGGGAGGCCACGGAACCGTAGCCGGGGAAAAGCTCGATGGACTCGCGCAAACGCTGATCATCCGTCGGCGGTGCCTTGCCGGTCAGGGCGTAGTAGCCGGCGGAATTGTGATTCGTCATCTTGTGGTGCACGCTGCGGATCAGCGTGACCTTGTCCATGATGGCTGCGGTTTTCGGCAGCCGGTCATTGACCTCAATATCCGGGGAAGCCGAACGCATCTGCCGGTGCGGCCCGCGGTATTCGTCCTTCGCCCCCGGCTTCATGTCGAAAGTCTCCAGATGACTCGGCCCGCCCCACTGGAACAGGAAAATCACACTCTTCGCCCGCACCGGCGGTTTGGGCCCGGTATACTGGCTGGAGGCCTGAAGAATCTTCGGCAAAGAAAGCCCCAGCATCCCCAAAGTCCCGGCCCGCAGCATGGACCGGCGCGAAAGATTGGCCGAGGTGTGGAACGAATTGCAGGCGAAGGGGTTCATGGCGGGCTGACGGGAGCGGGCGACAGGAAGCGGGTCTGACCGTTTGGCGGGCGATCAGTTCCCGGCATCGGTCACCGGATTCAGGAGCTGCAGGACATTACGCGGGCAGAACCCCGGACTTTCCGATTCGGCTTCGCGGTGAAGAGCAGACAGTTTAAGGAATTCGGTTTCGGAAATAACCGGGCCGCCGGCCTGCGTGGGCGACGGCAATGACAGTGGCCTGATTTTCGTCCACGACAAATGCCACGTAATAAGGAAATCCCGGAAGATTGACCCGCCGATATCCTTCGGACCTCATTCGCCAAAGCAGCGGATGCTGGAGGATGGCGGAGCACACACTTCAATCTCCAGTCGGAAACGCAGCCCAAGGCCCGGAGTCGAGGCCTCATAATCGCCCGTGACACATTCCGCCTCGGCTGCGGCCTCGGGGAGAAAGTCGAGTGCCAAACTCATCGGGCAGGGGCGATTCTCTGAAGCCGGGCAAACACTTCCCCTGCGGGAATGGCTTTGGACTCACCGGCTTTGAAGCGGGCAATACGCTGGGCAATCTCAGTTTCCCATGCCGCTTCAGCACCAGGTTCAGGTTCCAGATCCACGCTGTCCAAAAGCTGACGAGCCAAGGCGAGGCGCTGTTCCGGTGGCAGAACAAGGGCGTCGTGGGCAACGAGATCAAGAGTGACCGGCATCAGCCAAGCTACTTTGCCACAGCAGGATTGTCGAGACAGGAAAGTGCCTGGGTTGGGACTCAATGCCGGAGGATGAATTCCTTGGAGTTGATCAGGCTCCAGGCGATGTCCTCCAGGGTGATGCGGCGGTCCTCGGGGTTTTTGAGGAGGCCGGAAAGTTTGTTCATTTCGTCCTCGGAGGGCGCTCGGGTGAGGGTTCGCCAGTAGAGGTCGCGGACAGCCTCCTTCTGGTCGAAGTCCTTGACGGCGAGGGCGGTGAGGCGGTTGCTGGAACTGGCGATGAGGTCGGCGACGCCGGGGCCGCTGGTGAGGGTGAAGACCTGGGAGAGGGAGCTTTCGTCGCTGCGCTCGCAGCCGCAGGTGGTGGTGCGCGGGGATTTGCCGAACTGTTTCAGAAAACGGTCATCCTCCTGCGGCTTCACGCGGCGGCCGCTGAGCTTCACGCCGGGGATGGCGGCGGCGGTTTCAACCTCGGGATAGCTGGCGAATTTGGGTTTCTGGTCCAGGGCCAGGTGGATGGCGTCCAGCAGGGGCTCGGCGGGGAGGCGGCGGACGATGGGGTGCGAGTAATTGAGCGTGTCGCTCACATTGCCCGGCACCGGCGTGCTGGATCGCTGCCAGGTTTTGGACTGGCAGATCAGGCGGATGAGCGGTTTGGCCTTCATGCCGTTTTTCACGAAGAAATCGGTCAGAGCGTCGAGCAGTTCGGGATTCGACGGCGGATTGGTCATGCGGAAATCGTCAATGGGATCCACCAGCCCGAGGCCCATGAGGTGCGACCAGATGCGGTTCACCTGCACGCGGGCAAAGAGCGGATTCTCCGGCTTCGTCATCCACTCGGCCAGCTGCTCCAGGTGATTGCCGGGCGGGAGGTTTTCCTTGGAGCCGAGCACGGCGGCGTCCGGGAATTTGTCCGTCCTGGGATGTTTGAGTTCCAATTTGCCGTTCAGGAGCACGACCTGCTCGCCGACGAATTCCAGTTTGTCGTTCTCGTCCTTGCGGTCGTTTTTCAGGATGTTGTAGTCGATGCCGTCGAAGACCGCCGAGAAGCGGTAATAGTCGTCCTGCGTCCAGCGCTCGAAGGGATGGTTGTGGCACTTCGCGCAGCCCAGGCGGGTTCCCAGAAACACTTGCGCCGTGGCTTCCGCCCGCTGGGTGGGCTCGCGGAGGGAGCGGTAGAAATTCGCGGGCGGATTCTGATAAGTGCTTCCTGTTGTGGCAATCACGGCGCGGGCAAAAGCGTCGAGAGGCACGTCGTCGGCCACACACTGGCGGATCCAGCCGTGGAAAGCGGCCACGCCTTTGGTGTCGAGAATCCGTTCCTCCACCCGCAGCAGGTCCGCCCATTTCATCGCCCAGTGATCGGCGAAGGCGGGGGTGGCGATGAGTTCGTCGATCAGCTGGCTCCGTTTGTCGGGTTTCTCGTCATTGAGAAAACCCTCGGCCTGGGCGCGGGTGGGGATCCGGCCGGTGAGATCGAGATAGGCGCGCCGGACAAAAACCGTGTCGTCGCAGACCGGCGAGGGCGGCGTGCGCATCTTTTTGAGCTTGTCAAAAATCAGCTGATCCACAAAGCCGGACGGCGGCAGCGCGGTCCAGACGAAGTCCGGACGGTTTTCGATGAACGCGAGGCGCACCGGCGTTTTGAATTGCTCAAATCGCACCACCACTGTGGTTTCCCCCGCCTTACCCGCCTTCACCAGTCCCGTCGGCGAGACCACGGGGAGGAGATTTGAGGGTTCGTAAACGGCAAACCGGCTGACATCCCGGGAGCTGCCGTCGGAAAACGTCGCGGTGACCGTCAGTTGCACCTCGCGCACGGGGTCAGGATAAATCCCGCCTTCGGGAGAAACCGCCAATTTGGTCAGAACCGGCGCGTCCGGGGCGTCAAACTTTGCGCCGCCCGCGATCCAGTCGCGGAGAATGCGGTACTCCCCGGAGTCAGCCTCGAAGCGTTTGCCGCCCTCGTGATCCGTGAGTTTGGCGGGTTTTTTCAGGAAAAAGCTGGCGTCGGGATCGTCCAGCTCCAGCCGTTTGCTGTGAACATTCTGCGTCAGCGTCGCGAAATCGCCCTCCGGCGACTCCCCGCGCAGGGAGAGTTTGAGATTCCCTTTTCCCGAAGCGCTGCCGTGACAGGCTCCCATGTTGCAGCCGGCCTTGCTGAGAATGGGCATGACCTCGTGGGTGAACGACGGAGGCGGGGAAGGTGAGGGCGCGGCGCACGCCATTCCCGCGAGACAGGCGGAAAAGAGCGTGGTCAGCCGGGAAGGGGACAGGAACATAGAGGGACAGACAGAGCCGGACGACGGAGGGGCGTGCCGTTGCCGCCGGCTTCGCAAAAGCCTACGACTCAGGGGCCGGCGGCCTTTCAGCGCGGGTGCGGAGGGGAGCGGTCAACCCCGGAGAGCGCGGAGAGCCCGGGGAGTTTCCGGGCCGGGAATTGCCGATTGCGCGGGGGCGGACGGTGTGGGAAATCGGCTCCCCATGTTTACTCTGACAGACAAAACAGCGGTGGTCACCGGAGCGGGCCGCGGCATCGGGCAGGCCATTGCCCTCACTTTCGCCAGGGCCGGCGCCAAAGTCGCGGTGGTGAGCCGCACGGAAACCAACGCCAGCAAGGCCGCCGAGGAGATCAACGCCCTTTATCCCGGGGCCGCCAGACCCTACGCCGCCGATGTCTCGAACGGGCCCGTGGTCGCCGAGCTGGGCAAAAAAGTGCTCGCTGATTTCGGGACCGTGGACATTCTGGTGAACAACGCCGGTCTGACCCGCGACGGCCTGACGCTGCGCATGAGCGGGGAGGACTGGGACGCGGTGATCGACACCAATCTGAAAGGCGCTTTTCACATGCTGAAGGCTTTCCAGCGCACCCTGCTCAAACAGAAAGGCGCGCGCATCATCAACATCGCCAGCGTCATCGGCCTCATCGGCAATGCCGGACAGGCGAACTACGCGGCCAGCAAGGCGGGGCTCATCGGCCTCACCAAAAGCCTCGCCCGGGAATTCGCCGGCCGCGGCGTGACCGTGAACGCCATCGCCCCCGGTTTCATCTCGTCGGACATGACGGATGTGCTCAGCGACGAGATAAAAGCCGCGATTCTCACAAAAATTCCGCTCGGCGCGATGGGAACCGTGGATGACATTGCCGCCGCCGCTCTCTTCCTGGCCAGCGCCGAAGCCCGTTACATCACGGGCCAGGTGCTGGTGGTGGACGGGGGCATGGTCATGTGACCCTGATTTTCCCCTGGCCCGCCGGAGCCGCCCCGCATCCGGCCCGTCCCTTTCCCCCGCCGCCCATGAAACGCCGTTTTTGGAAAGTCCTGCTGGTGCTGCTGCTTCTTGTTCTGGGCGGAGCGGTGTGGAGCGCTCATTGGTTCGTGGGCAGGGAGACGACGCCCGCCGCCTTGGTGCGGCGTCTGGAAAAGGCGCTGAACTGCCGGGCGGAGCTGGAGTCCGCCTCCGTCAGCCTTTTCTCCTTTCCGGCAAAACTGGAACTCAAAGGCCTGCGGCTGCTGCCGCGCGACGGGGAGGTGGACAAGCCGCTGAAGGACCGCAAACCGCCGAAAAAAGTGGAGACCGTGCTGGCGGTGCCGGGCCTCAGCGCGGACCTCAGTCTGCTGGGACTGCTCCGCCACGAGATCAAAGTGGGCCAGCTCACGCTGACAGGCGCGGAGGCTTACACCATCCGGCGCAAAAACGGGAAAAACACCCTGTCCGAGATGTTTTCCAAACCGCCTGCGGATGTGCCGACGGAGCCCAAACCGGAGCCACCGCCTGAAACCAAGCCCGAAACGCCGTCCAAGGCCTCCAAACCCTTCGCGGCCGCGCTGGTGCTGGCGAAACTGGAGAAGGCGAAAATCACCATCCGCAACGAGAAACGGAAACAGCTCATCGAGCTCCAGGACGTGAATGTCAGCCTGGGAAATGTCCGCTACACGCCCGCCGCCGCCGCCGCGCTGAACGCCGCTCCCCTGGAGGCGATGCCCAGCGACCTGAAGGCCTCGCTGCGGCTCACATCCACGGACCTGAAGGACGAGCGGCGGCAGATGGATTTCACGCTCGATCTGGCCTCCACCGTGAACCTGCTGGCCAACGGGGAGCTGGCGGACGGGACCACCCTGAATATCAATGTCCGGACGGCCTCGTGGATCGACCGCATTCCCACCCTGGAGAAGCTGGCGAGGAAGATGGCCAAACTGAAGGACCAGATCGGGCTTGATCTGACCGCGTTCCCCGTCTCCGGCCGTCTGGCCAGCGGAACCTCCATCCGGGCGAGGATTGAAGGCGGCCTGTTCCGGTTTGTGGAGGACACGGATTTCCACTTCGACACCTGCCTGATCAAAATCAAAGCGGGCAGCTGGTTCAATCCGGATGACCAGCAGCATGAATTCGAGGGACTCATCTCCGCCAACGGGGAAATCACCAAAGGAGCCATGAGCGGGGTGGACGCCTTCCTCAGCTCCAAAGGCGAGAGCCTGGCGAAAATCGGCCGCGGGACCCTGATGAAAACGCTGCTCAACGGCGAAGGGCTGCTGACCATTCCGTTCACCTCCACGGAGGACATCGGCCGCCCGGAGGTCACCATCAGCAAAAGCTTTGAGAAAAGCATCTCCAACGCCGTGGGTGACGCCGCCAAAGCGCTGCTCCAGGACGCCCTCGACGGCGGCGACGGCCTGCAGAACCTGATCGACGGCCTTCGGAAATGACCGTTTCCGGGCATAACAGGCGGGACATCTGTTCCACCCGGGTTCAGGACAAAATGGAGCCTTGCGCGCCGGGCGGGATGGGTAGGATGGGCGGGACATGAAGACCGTCCTCCAGACCATTCAAAGCGGCGCTCCCTGGCTTGAAAAAGCCGGGGTGGATCAGCCGCGCTTGAACATGGAGTATCTGCTGGCCCATGTCATGGGCTGCCGCCGGATGCAGCTTTATCTTCAGTTTGACCGGCCGCTGGAGGAGGCGGTGCTGGAGCCGCTGCGCGACCTGGTCCGCCGCCGCGCGAAACGCGAGCCTCTGCAGCATCTCCTGGGCACGGTGGAATTCATGGGCCGGGAGTTCAAATGCGATGCCCGGGCTCTGATTCCGCGTCCGGAGACGGAGGAACTGGTGGAGAAAATCCTCGCTTTTTACAAGAAATCCGGCACCCCGCCGCCCGCCCGGATTGTGGATGTGGGCACGGGTTCCGGCGTCATCGGGATCAGCCTCGCGCACGCTTTCCCGCAATCCACCGCGGTCCTCGCGGACATCTCCGCCGAAGCCCTGTCCCTGGCGCGGGAGAACCGGGAAAAAACCGCCCTGCCGGAGGAGCGCGCGCGGTTTGTCCTGACGGACCTCTGGAACGACATGGAGGGCGGCCCTTTTGACCTTGTCGTGGCCAATCTGCCCTACATCGCGGCGGAGGAAATCCTCGCCCTGTCCGAGGAGGTGAAACGCGATCCCGTGCTGGCGCTTGACGGCGGCCGGCTGGGGACGGAGCTGATCACGCGTTTTCTCAGGGAGTTGCGTCCGCATGCCGCCCCCGGGGCGTTGGTGGCTCTGGAAATCGGCGCGGGGCAGTCACCGCCGCTTCTGGAGGACATGCAGGCGGCCGGCCTGGTGGATTGCCGGGGCGTGAATGACTACTCCGGCCGCGACCGCTTCCTCTTCGCCGCTGTTCCCGGCGGGGAAAAATTTTCAGGCTCCGGAAAATCTGAAGCCTGAACTTTTCCAACCTGAACCCTTTTCCCTTTCTCTTTCTCTTTTTTCATGGATAAACTCATCGTTCACGGCGGTCATCTGCTCGAAGGCACGGTTTACGTCAGCGGGTCGAAAAATTCGTCGCTGCCCATCCTCGCGGCCACTCTTCTCACGCGGGACAAGTGCGTCATCCGCCGCGTGCCGGACCTCAGCGACACCAATTACATGGTGCAGATTCTCGCCAGTCTCGGAGCCCACGTGGAGCGGGCCAGCGGCATGGTCACGGTGGAGGCCGACACCATCAAATCCGAGGCTCCCTACGATCTGGTCCGGAAAATGCGCGCCTCCGTCTGCGTCATGGGGCCGCTTCTGGCCCGCACCGGCGAGTGCCGGGTGTCCCTGCCGGGGGGCTGCGTCATCGGCGACCGCCCGGTGGATCTGCACCTGCGCGGTTTCGAGCAGCTGGGCGCGGAGGTCAAAGTCGCCGGCGGCGACATCCACGTGAAAGCCAGCCCCGACGGCGGCGACCGCCACGTGAACATGCGCGGCAAGCACGGCTCCACCGTCCTCGGCACCGATAACGTCCTCATGGCCGCCGTTCTGACCAAAGGCACCACCGTCATTGAGGGCGCGGCCACCGAGCCCGAAGTGGTCGATCTCACGGAATTTCTGATCAAAATGGGCGCGAAAATCGAAGGCACGGGCACCCGCACGCTCGTCGTGGAGGGCGTCCGCGAGCTTTACGGAGCCGAGCACACCGTCATTCCCGACCGCATTGAAGCCGGCACTTTCCTCGTGGCCGGAGCCATCGCCGGGAAACGCGTCACTTTGAAACAGGCCGATGCGTCCCACATGAAAGGTTTTATCGACACGCTGGCGCAATGCGGTTATCCGGTCGAGATCAGCGACGGCGGCGACATCACCATTTCACGCATCGAAAATCCGCGCGGAGCCGACATCCGCACCGAACCCTATCCCGGTTTCCCCACGGACATGCAGGCTCAGTTCACCGCTTTGCTGGCCACCGTGCCGGGATTGAGCGTGATCACGGAAACCATTTTCCCGCAGCGTTTCATGCATGTGCCCGAACTGGCGCGCATGGGCGCGAAAATCACCCTGGAGGGCCCGACGGCCATCATCCGGGGCGTGGACCGCCTCAGCGGCGCGCCCGTCATGGCCAGCGACCTCCGGGCCTCCGCCGCCCTCGTGCTCGCCGGTCTCATGGCTGAGGGCTCCACCGAAGTGAACCGTCTTTACCACATCGACCGCGGTTATGAGCACATCGACCACAAGCTGGGCATGCTCGGCGCCCGCATGGAGCGCGTGAAAGTGACGGGATAGCCCTCCGGCCGGCATCCTCCGCAGGCCGTTTCTCCGGAACGGCGGGCGGGGGCGGGTGCCGGCCAACCGCTCCGGAGCGCCGGGCCGCAGGGGCAGGAACGCTGTTGTTTTTGCGGGATTTCTCCTCACTCTGGCGGGAATGGAATACGATTGGAACAGCCTCGACGAACTGCGCACGACTTACCTGGAGGGCACGGCGGGAAAAGCGGATTACTGGTCGGGGGACACGCTGCTGGCGGGTTACGACGCCACCTTCGCCCGGCGGATCGCGTGGAAATGGCAGTTCGTTTTCGGGGAACTGGCGCGGCTGAACTGGACACCGCCGGCGGGACCGGTGGTGGACTGGGGCTGCGGGACCGGGGTGGCGGCGCGGGAATTTCTGACGGCTTATGCCGGGACCGGGGCCGGGAAGGACGGGGTGTGGCTTCATGACCGTTCGTCCAAAGCGGTGCGTTTCGCGGCGGCGGCGGTGCGGCGGGAGTTTCCGGGCGTGAATGTGAATCTGGGCGTGCCGGTGGAGGAGAGATTCACCCTGCTCATCAGCCATGTGCTGACGGAGCTGAACGACGCGGCCCTGGCCGATCTGCTGAAACTGGTGGAGCGGGCGGCGGCGGTGATCTGGGTGGAGCCGGGAACCAGCGCCGCCAGTCAACGGCTGGTGCAGGCGCGGGAAAAGCTGCGGGAAACCTTTCATCCGATTGCCCCCTGTCTGCACCGGGAACGCTGCGGGCTGCTGGCGGCGGGGCATGAGCAGGACTGGTGTCACTTTTTCGCGCCGGCGCCGAATGAGGTCTACACCGACGCGGAGTGGGTGCGGTTCGGGCGGGTCATGGGCATTGATCTGCGGTCGCTGCCGCTGAGTTATCTGGTGCTGGACCGCCGCGTGCCCGCTCCCCGGCCGGAGGGAGCGGTGCGGCTGGTGGGACGCCGCCGTCTTTATAAAGGCCACGCTCTGCTGGACGCCTGCGACGCCTCGGGCGTGCACGAGAGGCGCTTCACCAAACGCACGGATCCGGCGCTGTTCCGGTCGATGAACAAGCACCGCACGAGCACACTGCAGCAGTGGACGCTGGAGGGGAATGAGGTCACGTCGCTGAAGGAACTGTGAGGAGCTGGACGGCGCGCGGGCTCTGGGTATGATGGGCGCATGTCTGTTGTTCGTTCGGGTCTGGATGTGCTGGTGGCGCGGGATTTCGCGCCTTTGAAAGGGCTTCGCGCCGGGCTGGTGGCGCATCCGGCGTCGGTCGATTCGCAATGCCGTCACGCCATGGATCTGCTGGGCGCGGCGCGGGATGTGAATCTGGTGACGGTTTTTGGCCCTGAGCACGGGCTGCTGGGGCAGGCGCAGGATCTGATCCATGTCCACGAGGACGAATCGCGCGGGCACAGCCAGGAATCACTGAAACTGCGCAGTCTTTACGGCACCGACGCCGCGAGCCTGCGGCCCCGGGCGGATGATCTGCGCGGGCTGGATGTGCTGGTGATCGACCTCCAGGATGTGGGATCGCGGTATTACACCTTCCAGGCGACCATGCTTTACTGTTTGGAGGCCGCCCTGCCGCAGGGGCTGCCGGTAATCATCCTGGACCGGCCGAATCCCATCGGCGGGCTGGCGGTGGAGGGGCCGGCGCTGCGGGCGGGATTTGAGAGTTTTGTGGGCTGCGCGGACTTGGCGACGCGGCACGGCCTGACCCTCGGGGAGCTGGCGCGGCTTTACGTCAGGGAACGCGGGATTTTCGGCGCGGACCTGACGGTGATTCCCTGCGAGGGCTGGGACCGGGGGAAATACGCCGACGAAACCGGCAGTCTCCCCTGGGTGCTGCCGTCGCCGAACATGCCCACGGTGGAAACAGCGGTGGTGTATCCGGGCGGCTGCCTCATTGAGGGCACCAATATGAGCGAGGGCCGGGGCACGACGCGGCCTTTTGAGATTTGGGGCGCGCCCTGGCTGCCCGCGCGGTCGCTGGCGGAGCGGCTGACGGAGGCGAAGCTGCCGGGCGTGATTTTCCGCCCGCTGACTTACCGTCCGACTTTCCAGAAACACGCGGGTGTGGACTGCGGCGGGGTGCAGATTCATGTCACGGACCGCCGGGCCTTTCTTCCGGTGCGCACCGGTTACGCGATTCTGGAGGCGGCCCGGCGGCTGGGCGGGTCGGAATTCCAATGGCGCACGGAGATTTACGAATACGTCACCAGCCCCATCGCCATCGACCTGCTTTTCGGCAGCAGCCGGGAACGGCACGCGATTGAGCAGGGGGTGTCCTGGCGGGATGCGGCGTCCGCCTGGGAGCCGGAGGAGCGGGCGTTCGCGGAGCGGCGGAAAGCGGCTTTGCTGTATCCGTGAAAGCGGGTTCCGCGGCGGATCATGCAACGGGGCAAGTCCCTCTTTCTCAAAGCGGTGGCCAGCCTGCGCGCTCCGGATGCCTCCCGTTTTTCAGGCTTCGGGCATGAAAAAAGCGTGATTTTCACCTTGCCGGAGGCGGAGGAAAATCTGATGCAGTGCGGACGGCGGCCGATGGGTCATCCAATGGCCTGTCTGTTCCGTTTTTTCCTCCCGCCGCTGCCGGCTGTTCCGTTTCCGCCTCCGCCCCTGTCTCCATCATGGAACCCTCCATCCAGAAATCCGCCTTCGGTAAATCCGCCTCCGGCATGCCGGTCGATCTTTTCACGCTGACCAATACCGGCGGACTGGAGGCGCGGATCACGAATTTCGGGGGTATTCTCGTCAGCCTGAAGGTGCCGGACGCGGCGGGGAATCGGGAGGATGTGGTGCTGGGGTTTGACACCCTGGCTGAATATGAGGGCGAACATCCGTATTTCGGCGCCATCATCGGGCGTTACGGCAACCGCATCGCCTTCGGAAAATTCACTCTCGGCGGACAGGAGTTTCAGCTGCCCGTGAACAACAACGCCCACAGCCTGCACGGCGGCAAAACGGGCTTCGACAAGAAAATCTGGAAGGTGGAAAAAGCCGAAGTGAGCGACGGCTCGGCGGTCCTGGAGCTGAGTTATGTCAGCCCGGACGGCGAGGAGGGTTATCCCGGAACCCTTTCCTGCACCGTGACTTACACGCTGACGCCCGCCAATGAGCTGCGGATGGACTACACGGCTGTCACGGACAAAACGACGGTGGTGAATCTGACCAACCACAGTTACTTCAACCTCGCGGGCACGGGCAGCGGATCCATCGGCGGTCATCAGCTCCAGTTGTTCTGCGAATCCTGGACGGACACCGACAGGGACCTCATTCCCACCGGCATCATCGCTCCGGTGAGGGACACGCCCTTCGATTTTCTGACGCCTCATGCCATCGGTGAGCGCATCGATACCCCCGGCGTCCCCGCGCTGGAGTATGGGGCGGGTTATGACCATAACTTTGTGATCGACGGGGAGCCCGGAAAACTGCGTCCCGCCGCCAGAGTCAGCGATCCCGGAAGCGGCCGTGTGATGGAATGCCTGACCACGGAACCGGCGGTGCAGCTCTACACCGCGAATCACATGACCAGACCGATCCAGGGAAAGGACGGCCGGACTTACGAAAAGCGCGGCGCTTTCTGTCTGGAGACGCAGCATTATCCCGACAGCCCGAACCACGCGTCCTTTCCCTCCACGGTGCTGAAGCCCGGCGCGGAGTACCGGACGACCACCGTTTACCGCTTCAGCACCGTGAAGCCGGACTGAAGCCGGGCCGGCCGGGGGAATGGATTCTGTGGTTCGACGGATGTCCGCGTGGAACGAGTGTCCGCCTGTTCCACCGGCGGCATTACGCCGCTCCTGTGGCGCTCATCACCGCATTCCCCTGAAAGCGGAAAAGCGGAAGTTGGAATGAATCAGGCGCTGATCTCCATGGCCTGAAGCATGCGGGCGTGGATTTCGCGGTTTTCCTGGAAAGCGGGGAAGCGCTGGCTGCCGGGGCCGAAGGCGCAGAATTCGACGAGTTCGCCGGTGTGGTTGCCGCTGGTCCAGCCGACGCCGGTGTGGGACTGGAAAATGTCCGACACGCTGAGTTTCAGGCCCTGCGCGTCCTTGATCTGCTGTTCGGTCAGACTCAGGCCGGTGTATTGCTTGAGGCTTTCCGCCAGTTTCGGGCCGCTGAGGCCGCCGACCCCGTTTTGTTTCATCCACTCGATGGAGCGGTTGAAGCCGCGCAGGCGGTCAAAGAAAGGAATGCTGGCGTTGTAGATGCCCGGCGCGAAACCCTGCTTGGGGTCGGCGTTGACCCCGTTCATCTGGATGCCGCCGCAGCCGTGGTCGGTGGTGATGATGAGCAGGGTGTCCGGATTTTTATCCACAAAAGCCAGGGCCACCCCGATGGCGTCGTCGAAGGCCAGCTGCTCATGCACACTGGCGGCGGCGTCGTTGGCGTGGCCGGCGTGGTCGATGCGGGCGCCCTCGATCATCAGGAAAAATCCCTCCGGCGCGTGCTGGAGCCGGTCGAGCGCGGCCTGGGCCATTTCCGGCAGGGTGGGGACCTGATCCTGGAGATCTTTGACATTTTCCCGGTCGATGGTCATGGGCAGATACCCTTCCGTGAAAATGCCCAGCAGCGGCGTCATGGAATCGTGCGCCATCCGCATCAGGGTGTCGCGGCTGCCCGCCAGCTGATAGCCGGCGGCGGAGTAGTCGCGGAGCAGGGAGGGACTGAAGAATTTCTGCCCGCCGCCGAGCAGGACATCAATACGCCGGTCGAGGTATTGCCGGGCAATGTCCTCCTCCTTGCCGCGGTCGCCGATATTGGCGGCGAATCCGGCGGGGGTGGCGTGGGTGATGGTGGCGGTGGTGACCAGCCCGACTTTGCGGCCGGACTGATGGACTTTTTCCTGAAGCGTGCGGACGGGCGCCTTGGCGCCGGGCGTCATATTCAGAGTCCCGTTGTTCACCCGGGTGCCCCCGCCCCAGGCGCTGGCGGCGGCGGCGGAGTCGGTGACACAGCTGTTGGCGGAGAAGGTTTCCACAAGGCTGCGGACGACCGGACGCTCGCGGTAGAGGCGCATCCAGTTGGTTTCCTTCTGGGCGGTGAGGGTCCGGAACTGCTTCGCGAGGGAAAGCGCGCCGTGGTTCATGCCGTCGCTGACCATGAAAATCACGTTTTTGGCGCTGCCCTGATGCAGGGAGGACTGGCGCGTTTCCGCCGCCGTGAGGGCGCGTTCCGAACCAAACACAGCGGAGGTGAGAACCGAGGCCCGCAAAAAGCTGCGGCGGGAAGTGGTGTGGGACGGGGGCATGGTTTGGGGCGGGGGAAATTTTGAACTTACCAGGATTCAGGCAATTACGAAGGACAGGGAGTAACGATTTCGTGAAAAATCCCCCGCTGAATGGCTCTTCATGAACCGCATTCACGGAACGGCGCGCGGGGAGGAGTGCCCGGTCTCCGGCCATTGCGTCGGGGTGCGGGCGGGTTTACCGGGCGCGATGAGGCTGGAGCGGCTGCATTGCGGCGTCATCACCACGGGGGCTTTCCGGGATCATCTGAAGGCTTGGCATGAAGCGACGGCGGGCGGCCATGCCGGGCTGGTGCCGCAGTTGGACTATGTGCGCTGCGCGACCGGGGAACGGGCGGGGCAGGCCTGGATTTCCCTGATCTGGCAGCCTCTGAAAGCCGGGCGGCCGCATGAGGTTTTCGAGATCGGCGGGATCAGCGTGTATCTCCCGAAAAGCACCCGGACCGGGCTGAGGGACCGCTGTCTGGATGCGGCGGACGGGGTGTTGATGGTGCGTTGAGGCAAACCGTGGGTTCACCGCTGCGGAGGAGGAGGTTCCGCGCAAGCGGTCGGCTTTCCGTGCTCCAGGTGTCCTTTTACCGGGATGCCGGTTTTCTTTTCGGATGATGCTTCAGGATCAATCCTCAAGAAGCGAGCGGAACATGACATGGGCATCGACGTAGCCCAGCCGGGAATGCCGGTAAGCGCCGGGGAGGGTGCCGATGATCCGGAAGCCCAGCTGCTGCCAGAGTCTGACGGCGGTGGTGTTGGTGGAGACCACAAAGTTGAACTGCATGGCGCGGAATCCCAGCCGCCGGGCCTCGTCGAGACAGTGGGAGGCCATAAGTTTACCGGTGCCGAGACCGCGCGCGGCGGGGGAAACCATGAAGGCGGCGTTGGCCACGTGGGAACCGAGCCCGGGGTTGTTGGCTTTCAGGATGAACGTGCCGGCAATGATGCCTCCGGCTTCCGCGACCCACGGGCGGGTGCCTTCATGAAACCAGTAAGCCAGAGCGGCTTCACGGGACATGGCGGGATCAAAAACATAGGTGTCGCCCGAGGCGATGACCGCATGGAAAATGGACCAGATGGCATCGTGATCAGCGGCGGTGGCGGGACGGAGGGTCATGGAAAGCGGTCGGATTTATGAAGGGAAGGCGCCAGGGAGAAAGGCGGAAATTCCGAATAAGAGGAAAGCCGGTTCCTTTTCATGACGTTCATTCCGCCCTATCGCCTTCCCTTTTGTGGGGTGCCGATGCCGTCAACGGGCGCTGCCGTAGGTGGTGCGGGAGCGGCCGATGCGGTCCACCCGGGAATCGTGCTCGTAGCCGACAGCGACGGAAAGGCTGCCGCTGACGGTGGTTTTCCCGGGATCAATCAGGCTGTGCGGTTTTTCCATGGGAATGACGGGAAGGGAGCTGCCGGAATTCCGGAAAATATCCGGCGGGACAGCGGCGGTGCCGGAGACGGGAACACGCCAATCGGAGGCGGGCACCGGAGCGGCCGGAGTGGAGAATGTGCCCGGAGCGATGGGGGCGGCCGGCGGCGCGGCGCTTTGGACCGCCGGAGCGGGCGAATGACGGGCAACCTGACGGCGGGGAGCGATGGTCCCCGCACAGCCGCACAGGATGAGAACCACAAAATAAGGAAGAGCCTGACGCATGGGGCAAGATGAGGCCTGTGCCGGGGATTTCCAACGGATTCCGTGTCCTGGATTCCCGGAACGGAATTGCTGGAACGGAATTCCCGGGATTGGAGAGCTTAAAAAAGGTCAGGCAGGCCCCGGGTGCGGAACGGTCAGGTTTCCGGAACCTCCGGTGGGCTGTTTTTCTGTTCAAATGCCCGCTGAAGGGCGGCCTGGAGGCTTTGGGCGCGGACGGGTTTGGAGAGGTAGTCGTCCATGC
>JAZKFB010000115.1:0-4992 GCA_040386695.1 Verrucomicrobiota bacterium | reverse complement strand
AAAAAATGGAGGGCCCATGGCGCGCAGCTGATTCCGTGCCGAACACTCTTGGCTGGAAGCCTGCGCCACCCCGCCACTTTACAGGAATGAACCACCAGAGCCAAGCGCGGGCCGGCCGCCGTTTTCCAGGATCTTAAACAGGATCTCAGAGGCCGGCGACTTTCCAGCCGTCGCGGATTTTGGGCTGCACGAGGGCGGTGGCGGCGGCGTTGTCCTTGAAACTGAGGGAGGCGGCGTCCCAGAGCAGCTTTTTGTCCGGCTGACGGACGGCGATGGTGCCGAGAAGCGTGGCTTCGGCCAGCGGGACGGCGTAGTCGAAATGGTCCGTGGTTTTGCCTTCACCGAGGCAGGCGGTCACGAAGCTGGTGTAATGCTCCTGCGGATTGCCGGGGACGGGGGGATTTTTGCGGAACGCCTTGTCCTTCTCAATCGGGAACAGGCGGGGACGGCCGCCGTAGTGGACGATCAGCAGGGAGCCTTCGGTGCCGATGAAAAGCGCGCCGTTGGGCGGAATCTGACCGTCTTTGAAAACCTCCAGAGCCTCGCCGCCCGGCGGATGGCCGCCATCGGACCAGTAAAGCGGCATCGTGGGGCCGGCGGTGAGGGGGGTGCCGGGGAATTCGTAGCGGAACGCCTCCCACGACGGCCAGGAATCCTGGAAACGGCCGGGGGATTTGAGCCATTCCTCCTCCGCGCCGACACATTGCACGGAAATCGGAGCCGTCAGGCCCACCGCTTTGAACGGGGTGTCCATGATGTGGCAGCCGAAGTCCCCGATGGCTCCGCCGCCGAAATCCTGCCAGCCGCGCCAGTTGAAGGGGTGGTAAATGGAATCCTTGTAGGGACGCGCGGGAGCGACACCGAGCCATTGGTCCCAGTTCAGGCCCTCGGGGACGGGATCGGAGCCTCCTGGCCGGACCTCCTGGGGGAACCGGGCGCTGGCCCAGCAGTGGATTTCCCTCACCTTTCCAATGGCGCCGTCCTGCACCAGTTTGGCGGCGGTGCGGTATTCGCTGCTGCTGTGAATCTGGTTGCCCATCTGTGTGACCACGCCGGCTTTTTTGGCGGCGATCTGCAAAGCCCGGGCCTCGCCGACGGTGTGGGTCAGGGGTTTCTGGCAGTAGACGTGCTTTTTCAGATTCAGCGCTGTCATGGCGATGACGCCGTGCATGTGATCGGGCACGGTGATGTTAACACTGTCAATGCGTCCGGCTTCTTTTTCAAAAAGCTCGCGCCAGTCCTGATAAATGGTGGCGTTGGGGAAACGCTCCTTGGCGGCGGCATGGTTGCGTTTGTCCACATCCGCGATGGCCAGCACGTCCATCCGGCCGCTTTCCATCAGAGCCCGGATGTCGCTGTCGGCCTGGCCGTTGATGCCGATGGCGGCATGGGCCAGCCGCTTGGATGGACCCTGCGCCCGGAGCCCGGACGGCAGGATGAACGGGACGGCAAGGGCAGTGGAGGCGAGGAACCGGCGGCGGGTGATGGGCATAAATGGAAAGGTGATGCTTTGCTGACCATGAACGCGCCCAAACAATCCGACTTTCGATATTCCCCGGACCATTTCCCCGCACTTTTCCTCATAAGTTAACTTTTTTGTGAATTTAGGACTTGTCTAAATGAAAGTGAGACGCAATCTCAATTCACCGCCGGGGTTTCTCCAGCGCTACCATCCCGTAAAACTGTTCATGAAAAGCAATCAATACTCATTACGCAGACCTGTTTCATCCGAGAGCGTGGCCCTTACCACCATGCTCTGCGCGGTGGGCACGCTGGCAGCCCAGACGGTTCCGGCCAAGCCTGCGGCAATTTCCGAAGTCGTGGTCGAAGCCACCGCAGAACAGACTTACAAACCGGAGGTGCTGAGCACTCCGAAGTACACCCAGCCCCTGCGCGATGTCCCGCAGACCATCACGGTGGTGCCCCAGACCGTGATTGAAGCCCGCGGCGCCACCAGCCTGCGCGACGTTCTGCGCAACGTTCCCGGCATTTCCATGCAGGCCGGCGAGGGCGGCGGCGGTCTGCCCGGCGACAACCTGAGCATCCGCGGCTTCAATGCCCGCACAGACATGTTCATCGACGGCGTGCGCGATTACGGCTCCTATTCCCGTGACCCTTACAATATTGAGCAGGTGGAGGTGGCCAAAGGCCCGTCCTCCTCGACCTCCGGCCGCGGTTCAACCGGCGGGGCTGTGAATCTGGTCACCAAAACCCCGAAAGCCGACACTTTCTACCGCAGCGACATCACCGGCGGCACGGACGACATGTTCCGCGGCACCATCGACATCAACGTGCCGCTGTGGTCCCGCGACACATCCAGCGCCGGAGCCCTGGCCCCCTCCGCCTCCGGCAAGGACATCGTCGGCAAGGCTCCCGTCCCGGTGGCCGCTCCGAGCACCATTTCCTCCGAGCCCTTCGCCGCCTTCCGCCTGAATGGTGTTTACAACGTCGGCGACACTCCCGGCCGCAATTACGTGGACAATGAGCGCTGGGGCATCGCTCCGTCGCTGGCTTTCGGGCTCGGCACGGACACCCGCCTGACGCTGACCTACTCCCATTTTGAGGAGGACAATGTCCCCGACTACGGCATTCCCTGGGTGCCGCAGAACACCAATCCGGCTCTCACCAAATACAGCGACAAAGCGCCGCCCGTCTCCTTCGACAACTGGTACGGCCTGAACGGGTACGACTTCGAAAGAACCACCACGGACATCGCCGGCATCAACTTTGAGCACGACTTCAGCGATGCCGTGAAACTGCGCAACTTCTCGCGCTACAGCCTTTCCCACCGGGAATCCGCGATCACCGCGCCGCGTTTCGCCTCCGTGAACACGAGCACCATGCTCAACCGCCAGCTGCAGCAGCGCGATATTGAGAACGAAATCTGGGCCAACCAGACCGACCTCACGCTGAAGTTCAACACCGGTGTCCTGGAGCACACAGTGGTGACCGGTCTGGAGTTCTCCCGCGAGAATCAGGACAACCGCAACTCCGCCCAGTCCGCCAACCAGCCGCAGGCCGATCTCTACCGCCCGGACGCCAACGCGAAACCCTTCGGCCCGATGCCTCCGATCACCAGCACGGTGGTCAACAACGGCATCGCCAGCCAAGTGGGCGTGCTCAACAGCGCCACGGCGGACACCCTCAGCGCCTACCTCTTTGACACCATCCGCTTCGGCAAGCACTGGGAAGTCACCGGCGGCGCCCGTTACGATCATGTGGACGCCGACTACAACAGCGGCGTCACCGCCTTCAACAGCACCGACGATCTCCTGAGCTGGCGCGCCGCGCTGGTGTTCAAACCGACGGAGCAGAGCAGCATCTACTTCGGTTACGGCACGTCCTTCAACCCGTCCATCGACGGCAACGTGGGCCTGGCCCTGACTCCCGGCAACTCCAACCTCGATCCCGAGGAAACCGGCACCTTCGAGCTGGGCACCAAGTGGGACATTCTGGACGACCGCCTGTCGCTGTCCGCCGCCGTTTTCCGCACGGAGAAGGAAAACGCCCGTACCGTCGATCCCACCGATCCCGCCGCTGTCACCGTGCTTGACGGCGAGCAGCGTGTGCAGGGCGTGGAATTCGGAGTCGCCGGCAAAATCACCGACTGGTGGAGCGTTTTCGGCGGTTACACCTACCTCGACAGCGAGGTGAAGTCCTCCCGGAACCCGCTGGAGGTCGGCAACGATCTGAGCAACACCCCTCAGAACTCCCTCAGCCTATGGACCACCTTCGACCTCCCCGGCCGGGTCTCCCTCGGCGGCGGCGCGCAGTTTGTGGACAGCCGCTGGAACAACAACCTGGAACAGCGCGAAGCCCCCAGCTACTGGACCTTCGATGCCATGGCCAGCTGGCAGGTCACCAAAAATGTCGGGCTGCGCCTGAATGTTTACAACCTCGCGGACGAGCGTTACATCGACCGCGTCGGTGGCGGACATTTTGTTCCCGGAGCCGGCCGCTCGGCCACTCTGACGGCCAGCATCTCGTTCTAAAAACCGGAATCCGGATCCCGCAGCCGGCTTTCCTTCCGGGGAAAGCCGGCTTTTGTTCCGGTTGATTCCACTTCATTTCATCCGAAATCCGATCATTCCCCGCCGCGCCCATGCTTGTTGAAATTCCAGACGTCCTCACGCCGGAACAGGTGCGTCATGCGCGCGGCATCCTTGACCACACGGACTGGGTGGACGGCCGCGTGACCGCCGGCCACCAGTCCGCCCAGTCGAAGGACAACAGGCAGATTCCCGAGGGTCATCCGGCCGCCCAGCAGCTCGGAGCCATGATCCAGGAGGCGCTCTGGAAAAATCCGCTGTTTGTCTCCGCGGCCCTGCCGCTGCATATTTTACCGCCGCTTTTCAACCGCTACAGCGGCGGCCAGTCGTTCGGCACGCACGTGGACAACGCCATCCGGCAGATCCGGGGCACCACCCAGCGCATCCGCACGGATCTTTCCGCGACTCTCTTTTTCGCCGATCCCGCCGAATACGACGGCGGCGAACTCTGTGTGGAGGACACCTACGGCGTGCAGAGCGTCAAGCTGCCCGCCGGGCACATGATCCTCTATCCCGCCACCAGCCTGCACCACGTGACCCCCGTCACCCGGGGCACGCGGGTCTGCTCCTTTTTCTGGGTCCAGAGCATGATCCGCGACGACACCCGCCGGTCCCTTCTTTTTGATCTCGACCTGGCCATTCAGCGCCTGACCCGCGACGCCGGCGACCTCGAACCGGTTCAGCAGTCCAATATCCAGCTCACCGGCGTTTACCACAACCTCCTCCGTCAGTGGGCGGAGATGTGAGTTTGAAATGGGGAACGAAATTTGAACAGAAGGACACAAAGATCACAAAAAGAACCGTTTGTGACTGCGGGACCGCTCACCCGCCGGGCGTGTTTATCCGATGGGATGTTTTTCTGTAAGTGATTCCCTTTGTTGCCTTTTGTTGGGGGTGTAAGATCTGTTCTGTAAAAGACTTTAGCCTTGCGCCGCGCGACCCT
>JAZKFB010000114.1:0-2223 GCA_040386695.1 Verrucomicrobiota bacterium | reverse complement strand
CCAGGTATTTTCATTTCAGGCGGAGGAAAGCTTTGAAATATCTGCAACTGTAGTAATCTTCCTCGCGGACGGACGGTTTTTTGGAACGCTGTGCTCCATTGACCCGAATCCCGCCCGCCTGAAGACTCCGGAAATGATGGGCATGTTCAAGCTCTTCGCCGAGCTGATCTCCTTCCATATAGAAGCCGCCGAGAAACTGGCCGCCAGTGAATCCAGGCTGCTGGAGGAGCGCGGGGCCTCCGAGCTGCGCGAGCAGTTCATCGGCGTGCTGGGTCACGATCTCCGCAATCCCCTCGGCGCCATCTCCATGGGCACGATGCTGCTGAAGGACAGCAACCTGGAGAGCGGGGACGTGGAGGTCGTCGAAATGATGGAACGGAGCGTGGCCCGCATGTCGGACCTGATCGACGATGTCATGGATTTCACCCGCGGCCGTCTGGGAGGCGGCATCCCCCTGCAGGACAAAGCCCTGGAATCGCTGGAGCCCGTTCTCACCCAGGTGATTGAGGAGCTGCGGACCCGGTGGCCGGAGCGGCGGATTGAAACCCGGTTCGCGCTGGCGGGGAGGATTCATTTTGACCGGAAACGCATGGCCCAGCTTTTCTCGAACCTGCTTTCCAACGCCCTGACCCACGGCAAAGCGGAAACCCCGGTGGCCGTGACCGCCATCCACGATGCCGGGGGAATGGAGCTGTCGGTCTCGAATGCCGCTGATCCGATTCCGCCCGAAGTCCTGGCGCGTCTGTTCGAACCGTTCTCGCGGGGTAATGGCCCGGATTATCAGGAGGGGCTGGGACTGGGGCTTTATATCGCCTCCGAAATCGCCAAATCCCACGGAGGCTCCCTGACAGTGGTTTCAACCGAGGCGGAAACCCGCTTCACCTTCTCCATGCCCGCCGGCGCGGCGGAAGGCTGAGGCTGAGGCTGAATCAGGATTGAGGCCCCCGTTCTGACGGATCATGAGCCCGTTTTGCGGATGGGTGCAGATTGCGCAGACAATCAACGTCTTATGGCGCTTTCTGCAATCCCCGGGAACGGCGCCGACGGGGAAAACCGTCTGGCCTGGTCTGTGCGGAATAGAGTTCAGGCTCCGGAGTTCACCACCTCCGGATCCATTTAACCGCCAACTCCTTATCCTCATGAAAACCCCTGTTATTCTCGCCCTCTGTTCCGCCGCCTTCATCAGTGGCGCCACCCTGCCCGTTTTCGCCGAAACGGAAAGCAAAGGCCGATCCAGTCAGCCCGGTCAGGTCGGAGCCATGGAAAACGAGAAAATGTTCATCCAGAAAGCCGGCCCCGCAGGCATGGCGGAAGTGGAACTGGCTCAGGCCGCGACCAAAAAAGGAACCAGCGAGCACGTGAAAACCGTCGCCGCCCAGCTGGTCACCGATCACACCAAAGCCAACACCGAACTGGCGGAACTCGCCAAAGCCAAAGGGGTGCCCATCCCCGCCCCCACGGAAAAGGAGAAGAAAATGCATGACGCCGTGCTGAAAAAATCCGGCGCGGAATTTGACGCCGCCTTCCTGGACGCCATGAGCATGTGCCATAAAAAGGACATCGCCCTTTTTGAAAAAGCGTCCAGGGAACTGAAGGATCCCGATCTCAAGGCTTTTGTGGACAAAACCCTGCCGGTGCTCAAATCCCATGCGGAAATGATCGCGGCTCCCGTGTCCAAAAACTAAAAGTCTCCGGATCGTCCTCATCCTCCCTGCCCGTCTTATCCGCGTGGTGGAAAGTGAGGCACGGTCCGCCGCTTCTTCCGTCCTCAGCCTTTGCCCCGGCTCTCCGCGCTCCGCCGCAAGGAGCCGGGGCTTCTTTTTATCCTTCCCGATTTTTATGTCTGAATGCCCGCCAACTGAGATCCCCCGTGCTCCTTTCAGGGTGAATTTAAAGGATCCTGTGGAAATCCGTTACCTCAAAGCCATGCTGGGCAGGGAATACCCCGCCGCCCCGTCCGCCTCCATCAACGCCGCCGTCGCGGAATGCGCCACTGCCATCACTCTCTTTGAAAGCCGCGAAAAGCTCCTCGAATGCGCCCGGGGAATTCTGGAAAAGTCCCTTTCCCCCTGATTCATCTTTTCCTGCCTTCAAAACCACTCTGAAATTAATTCGGCTTTGGCAACTTCAGTCACGGGCCAGGCCCATGCTCCGTTCCAACGACAGGAGCGCGATGACTCAGATTAAAATGACACCGGAGAGGTCCTGGGAGGCGGGGGTGGT
>JAZKFB010000113.1:0-16040 GCA_040386695.1 Verrucomicrobiota bacterium | reverse complement strand
CTGGTTAAAAACGGTTTCCTGAGCGCAGCACCATCCATGCCGAACACTCTTGGCCAGAGGTCCGTGCTCCGTTCCAGGACAGGAGCACGGGCATCCTGCCGGAGTCACTCCTTCAGAATCGCCTCCGCCACCCGCATCCCGTCCACCGCCGCCGAGATGATGCCGCCGGCGTAGCCCGCGCCTTCGCCGGCGGGGTAAAGGCCGGGGGTGCTGACGCTGTGGCAGGTATCGGGATCGCGGGTGATGCGCAGCGGGGAGCTGCTGCGGGTTTCCACGCCGATGAGCAAAGCGTCGGGCATGGCGAAGCCGCGCAGGGTTTTGTCGATGGCCGGAATGGCGGCCCGCAGCGTCCTCACCACAAAATCCGGCAGACAGTCCCGCAGGTCGCCGGGGGTCACGCCGGGCTGATAGGAGGAAACCACGCTGCCCAGCAGCTTTGTGGCGCGCCCGGCCAGGAAATCCCCCACCGTCTGCACGGGCGCGAAATACCCGCCGCCGCCCGCCGCGAAACCCCGCTTTTCCCAGTGCCGCTGAAACGCGATTCCCGCCAGCGGCCCCTCCCCGCCGATGCCGGCGTAATCCGCCGGCTGAACGTCCACCATGAAGCCGGCGTTCGCGTTCGACTCCGCCCGGGCGTAGCTGCTCATGCCGTTGGTCACCAGACCGCCGGGCTCGCTCGCCGCCGCGACCACGAGGCCGCCGGGGCACATGCAGAAACTGTAGGCCGTGCGGCCGTCTTTGGCGTGATGCGCGAATTTGTAAGGCGCGGTGCCCAGGCGCGCGTCGCCCGCCCATTTTCCATACTGCGTTTTGTCGATCAGGTTCTGCGGATGCTCCACGCGCACGCCGATGGAGAGAGGTTTGGCCTCCATGCTCACGCCCTGCGCGTGCAACTGCCCGAAGGTTTCGCGCGCCGAGTGGCCGACCGCCAGGACCACGCGGTCCGTGGGAATTTCCTCCCCGCCGTGAAGCCGCACACCGGTCACTTTTCCGTCCGGCCCGAGGATGAGATTTTCCATCCGCGTCTCAAACCGCACCGTCCCGCCCAGCGATTCAATCTCCTGCCGGATGCGCCGCACCACCGTGATCAGCCGGTCGGTGCCGATGTGCGGGCGGGCTTTGAGCAGAATATCCTCCGGCGCGCCGGCTTTGACCATTTCCTCCATGATCCAGCGGGCGCGGTGCTCGCGGTCGCGGATCTGGGTGTAAAGCTTGCCGTCCGAAAACGTCCCCGCCCCGCCCTCGCCGAACTGCACGTTGCTCTCCGGATTGAACTCCCCGCCGCGCCGCCAGAAGCCGGTCACATCCCGGGCGCGCGGCCCCGCCGGTTTCCCGCGCTCCAGCACGACGGGCCGCCAGCCCTGCCGCGCCAGCAGCAAGGCAGCGAAAAGTCCGCAGGGTCCTGTGCCGACGACCACCGGGCGCAGATCCGGCGCTTTGTCCCGGACAATAATCCCCGCCATCTCCCGGTAACGGCGGTCCGGCAGCGGGTTCACCTTGCAGAGCGATTTATCAAACTCCCGCAGCGCCCGCGCCTCATCCGCCACCGCCGCGTGGACCACGTAATTCAGCATCACCCGCCCATGCCGGGCATCCACCGCGCGGCGGTAAACGGACCAGTCCAGGAGCTGCTCTGTTTTTTCCAAACCGAGAGCCCGCGCCACCGTCTCCGGAATCTCCTCCGGCGCATGATCCACCGGCAGTCTGACATCACTTATTTCCAGCATAAATTCCCCGTTCCTCAAAAAGTAATCCGTCCCTCCGCCGCCTCATCCCGGCACTTCCGCAGGTAATCGCGGGCGATGATCTGCCCTTCCCGTTCACGGTCGCCCCGGAAAACGGGATCGTGACCGCCTTCAACATCCATCGTGCCGGTGTAGCCGACGGCCTGGAGTTTCAGGAAAATCTCCGTCCAGTCCGTGTCCCCGAGTCCGGGAAAACGGTGCTTCACCGCCTGCTCCGGCCCGTGGGTGCCGGACGTGGCCAGCAGCGCGCGGGCCAGCTCGCCGTCCTTCCCGTGAACATGAAAAATCCGCGCCGCCCAGCGGTCGAGCACCGGCAGCGGATTGATCAGCTGGCACATCAGATGGCAGGGCTCCCACTCCAGACCCAGCGCCGGGGACGGCACGGCGTCGAACATCAGCTCCCAGGCTTTCGGATGAAACCCGATATTGGTTTCCCCCCGTTCCCAGTTGCCGCCCTGAAGGCAGTTTTCAAACGCCAGGCGCACGCCCTCGCCCTCCGCCACCCGGGCCATTTCCCCGAAAATCTCCTGAAACCGCGCCAGGGAATCCGGCACCGGCAGACCCGGCACGCGGCCCGCAAAACAGCCCACCACCTCCGCTCCGAAAAGACGCGCCGCCAAAACCGCCCGCCGCAGGCCGTCCCGCGCCGTTTCCCCGGCGGCATCCTCACGGAGCGGATTGCCATACACCCCCAGCGCCGAAATCACCGCGCCCGTCTCCGCCGCCGCCTCCCGGGCCGCGGCCGCCTGCTCCCTCAGTTCCGGAACCTCCGGCCGGTGTTTCAGCGACCACGACAGTTGAAAGGACTCAAAACCCAAATCCGACCACTCCCGCACGGAGGCGGCGAAATCGGAGCCGGGCCGGATCAGGGTGCCGATGCGCGGCAGCGGAGGGGAAACGGAGGACATGCGCCATGCTTCAAGCCGCCGCCCGCCTGATTCAACCGTCCAAAGTCCGCGCCGCCGCCGGCTCCGGATCCCCGGACTGCCTTTGGATGGCCCCAAAGCGGGAGCATCACCCGGCTTTAACCATTTATTAAATTGCCAAGTCATTAAATTCCGCCATCGGTGTGCCGCGTGACGGAAATGTTTCCCAGCGCCGTCCCTTCCATCCTATGAAAAAGCACGCCGTCGCCACTGCTCTGGCCTTAATTTCCGCCGCTCTCAGCGCGTCGGCCAGCCTCGTCCTCACCACCGACAGCTTCAGCAACGGCACGGACACGGTGCCCCACGCGTTCACCCCCAGCTCCACCGACCTGATCAACGGTCTGGCGGCCACCTCCGTCACCGGCAATTTCGCCCAGGAGGGGACAGGCGGCACCCCGGTGCTCACCGATGGTCTTTTCCCCTCCCCCATCACGAGGGACGCCGGCGGAGCGTTCCAGTTCAGCGCCTTCGCCACCGGCGGCAACACCGGCGGCACCTCCCTGACTTATGTGCTGGGCTCCGCCAAAAATATCGGTTCCATCACCATCTACGGCGGATGGCAGGACAGTGGCCGCGATCAGCAGAGCTACAATATTCTCTACTCCACCGCCTCCGCTCCCGGCACTTTTCTCCCCCTGACGACCGTGAATTTCCAGGGCGATGTCACCACCCACCCGCAGCTGAACCGCGTGACGGTCAGTGACACCACCGGCACCCTCGCCGGGAACGTGGCGGCGCTCCGGTTTGACTTCAACGCCACCGAAAATGGCTACGCCGGCTACGCGGAAATCGACGTCTTCGCCGCCGTGCCCGAGCCCGGCTCCCTGGCCATGCTCGGCCTCGCCGCACTGGGTGCCGTCACCCGCCGCCGCCGGTAAAAAACTCCGCCCGGCACATTGCGGAAAACATTTCACGGCCCGGCCCGGATGCTTCAAGCTCCGGGCCGGGCCGGTTTGTTTTATAAATATAAATACGGGCATCGCCCCGGGTCAGTGCCACACCACCGGAGTCCGGGCCTGCGTGCAAAACTCCACCGGCACCGTCCAAACCTCAGGATGAAGCCCGCCGCACCGCCTTCCGAGACGCGTTTTGCCTGCGGTTCCCCGTACCAAAGCGCGACATGGCCCTCCGGAGCGGTGCCGTCGTCCGGCGTGCCGACAATCACCGCCAGCAGACCATCATGCTCCACAAACTGTCCCTTTTGGAAAAGCCTCACAATGGGAAACAGTTTACCGTCTTCGCATCAGGCGCATGATCTCCCGCCCTTCCCGGCCCGGATAGGCGCGGGCCGGACGCCAGGATTCCACCAGCTCAAAGGCCGGGCTGAACGCCGCCTCCAGCGATTCCTCCGTCGAGCCGAACGGCGGCCCTTGGTCCTGATCCTCGTCCGGGTCCCAAGGATTCAGGAAAAACACGCCCAGCAGCAGCCCGCCCGGCTTCAGCGCCGCCGCCATGGCCCGCACGTAATCCGCCCGGCGTTCCGGCGGGATGGCGCAGAAACAGGTGTGCTCCCACACGGCATCGAAACTTCCCGCCAGCGGAGCCTCCTGACAGTCCGTGAAAATATCCGCCAGCCGCGCCTCCGCATTCGACAGCGCCGCCAAGCGTTTTTGCGCGGCCTCCACCGCCAGCGGGGCGATGTCCAGCCCGGTCACCTGCTCCGCCCCCGCCGCCGCCAGCGGGATGATGTCCGACCCCGTGCCGCAGCCCGGCACCAGCACCCGGCCGGACAAAGGCCCGCGCTCCTTGAGAAAATCCTCCAGCGCCGGAGCCGGCGCGCCCTTGTCCCACGGCGTGTTGCCGTCCGCATATTCCTGCTGCCAGTTCATCCCGCAATCTCATCCCGCCGGCCCTCTCCGCCGCAAGGGCGGAAAACCAGGGGGGAACGGAAGACCCCGGAAATTGAACAGAAGGAAGCGAAGGAAGCAAAGAGGGAGTGACCGACCGGGGGGCATGCCTGCTTGTCCGAAGTGGCACAGCCCCTCCCGGCCCTCCTGTGGCGTCTTTTATTTTAAATCCATCGCCTCCCTCTTTGCTTCCTTCGCTTCCTTCTGTTCAATTCCGGAAGTGCCAGCCGGCCTCCGGTGAACAAAAAACGGTTTGTCATTCCCCGCGTTCCGCCCCATGAAAGGCCCATGACCCGACCAGACGGACGCCCGCGCGATCAATGCCGCCCCATCACTTTCATTCCCAACATCGCCCCCCAGGCCACGGGTTCCGTGCTCAGCTGCTTCGGCGACACCCGGGTGATCTGCACGGTCATGATCGAGGACGGCGTGCCTTTCTGGATGAAACAGCAGGGCATCTCGGGCGGCTGGCTGACGGCGGAATACTCCATGCTTCCGGCCTCCACCAACACCCGCAAGGCCCGCGACATCAGCAAAGGCAAACTCGACGGCCGCAGCTCGGAGATTCAGCGTCTCATCGGCCGCGCCATGCGCGCGGTGGTGGATCTCAGCGTGCTCGGTCAGCGCACGGTGTGGATTGACTGCGATGTCCTCCAGGCCGACGGCGGCACCCGCACCGCCGCCATCACTGGGGCCACCGTGGCCTGCGCCATCGCTTTCAATAAGCTGGTGGCCGCCAAAAAACTCTTCCGCTCCCCGCTCACCAAACTGGTCGCCGCCGTCAGCGCCGGGATTTACCGGGACGAGGCCGTGCTGGACCTGAATTATGTCGAGGACAAGGACGCCTCCGTGGACTTCAATTTCGTGCTCACCGAAGGCGGGGAATTTGTGGAGATCCAGGGCGCGGGCGAGGAAAGCACCTTCACGGAGGCCCAGTTCGCGGAACTCATGATTCTCGGCAAAAAAGGCATCGCCGAACTCATCGAACACCAGCGCGCCGCCATCCGCGCCAGCGAACCGCAGGCTGCCGCGCCGAATCCGCCCGCGCCGAACCGGCCCGCCCTGAACCAGCCGGCAACGAACCAGCTCGGGGATCTGGCGGATTTCTTCAATAAACGCTAGTCCCGCCGTTCCCCGGGGACCTTTTTCCGGCTTCCGGATTGCCGTGCCCGGCCGGTTCCGTCACTGATCGCACCGGGCGGCAAACCCGGTCAAAAGCCGGGAATTCCGTCCCCGTTTTCCCCAATCCCGATCCCCGGAAGAGCCGTTGCGCCCTCAGGGACCACGTTGAACTTACGGCTCCATTCCCGCAGCGGCCCCGGGCCGGACGCGGTTTTCCTATGAAGAAATATTCCCGCAAAGAGGTCGCGAAAATGTCGCCCGCCGAGTTTGCCGCCGCCGCCCGCGGCCCTTACCGCAAGCTCCTCGCCTATCTCAAACCCCACCGCACACGTTTCCTCCTCGGACTGCTCTGCGGCGGCATTTACGGCGGCCTGAACGGGCTGCTGGTCTACACGGTCCATCACGTCTCCGAAAAAGTCCTGCCCAAGGAGGAGAAAGCCGGCGAAAACAACACCCACCGCACGGAGGATTTTCACGCGGATCTGGAGCTCCCGGAACTCCGCGCGGCCCTTCAGGCTCAAAACCTGCCCGCCGCCGACCAGGAGCAGGTGGAGGCCGCCTACGTGAAATTCCGCCAGGCCCTGCACGCCCGGGCGCTCACGCCCGCGCCTCCCGCCCCGGCCGCTGATCCCCTGTGGGAATTGTCCCTGCCGCCCGCCATGCCGGCCGAGTTCCGCCTGATGCTGGAGGCCGAGCGCCATCTGGCCGGAAAGCCCTCCTCCGTGACCAAAGCCCAGGCTTCCCTCGACGAACTGCTGGCCCTGCCGCCCGCCGAACGCACGCACCGCACCACCTGGGCCGCTTATCTCAACACCCGGATCCAGAAGGACAAACGGAAGCGCGATGAGATCGCGGGACAGGCCCGGACGCTCGCGGAGGACCCGGCCAACACCGACGTTCTGTCCCTGAAGCCGCACCTGCCCTCCTCCACCCTGCTGTGGGCGGTGATCGGCGTCTGCGCCAGCATTCCGGCCATCATGCTGCTGCGGGGACTTTTCGGATATCTGAATTCCTACTGCATGATCTGGGTGAGTCTGAAGCTGCTGGATAAAATCCGCGGCGATCTCTTTTCCCGTATTCTGGCCCAATCGCTGGAGTTTTTTAACAAGCAGAAGGGCGGCGATCTTCTCCAGACCGTCCTGAACCAGACCCGCGTCGCCCAGCAGGGTTTCACCGGCGTCATCAGCGATGTCGTCAAGCAGCCGCTCTCCATCATCAGCGCCGTCGCCACCCTGCTTTACCTGGATCCGAAGTTCACCCTGATGGCCCTGCTGCTGTTCCCGATGTGCATCATCCCGGTGGTCCTCGTCAGCAAAAAAGTCCGCAAGGCCGGCGCCCAGGAGGAGGCCGAGGCCGGCATGATGGGCGTCATCATGCAGGAGGCCTTCAGCGGCATCCGCGTGGTCAAAGCCTACGGCCGCGAGCAGTACGAGACCGACCGCTTCAACCGCTCCAATCTGCGCATGCTCGGCAGCATGATGCGCTGGAACCGCGCCCTGGAGGGCGTGGGGCAGTTCACCGAGGTCGTGGCCTCCACCGGCGTCGCCGCCGCCCTCGTTTACGTTTATTTCACGGATGGCGGAGCCGCGAAATTCATCGCCCTGAGCGCCGGCCTGACCACGATTTACGCCCCCGCCAAAGCCCTCAGCCGCATTCCCATCATCCTCCAGAAAAGCCTCGCCTCCACCAGCAAGGTCTTTGAAATGATGGAGCGCCCCTGCGCCGTGACCGATGCCCCGGACGCCGCCGCGCCCGCTCCCGTGGCCGCCGGGCATCTGGAATTCCGCGGAGCCGGCTTCTCCTACCGCAAAGACCTCCCGGCGGTCGCGGACATCAGCCTGATCATCAACCCC
The DNA here is from genome assembly GCA_040386695.1 of Verrucomicrobiota bacterium. Lineage (GTDB taxonomy): Bacteria > Verrucomicrobiota > Verrucomicrobiia > Verrucomicrobiales > V1-33 > CAIZWU01. Next base: position 8,547 of record JAZKFB010000113.1, on the reverse strand, counting down.
GGCGAAACCTGCGCCCTCGTCGGCCCCAGCGGCGCGGGAAAAAGCACGCTGTTCTCGCTGCTGCTGCGCTTTTACGACCCCCAGCAGGGCGGCGTTTTTCTGGACGGCCGCGACATCCGCTCGGTGCCGCAGTCCTGGCTGCGGCAGCAGATCGGCATCGTCAGCCAGGAGGTGTTCCTCTTCCACGACACCATTTACGAGAACATCCGCTACGGCCGCCTGGACGCCACGAGGGAGGAGATTCACGAGGCCGCCCGCCGCGCCTACGCCCACGACTTCATCCTCGCCCAGGAGAACGGTTATGAAACCGTGGTCGGCGACAAGGGCTGCCTCCTCAGCGGCGGGCAGCAGCAGCGCCTCTCCATCGCCCGCGCCATGCTCCGCGACGCCCCGATTCTCCTGCTCGACGAGGCCATGTCGGCGCTGGACACGGAGAGCGAGCGCCGCATTCAGGAAGCCATCGAGGACCTCAGCAAAGGCAAAACCGTCATGGCCATCGCCCACCGCCTGTCCACCGTGCTCCAGGCGGACAAGATTGTGGTCATGGATCACGGCCGCATCGTGGACATCGGCCGGCACGAGGACCTGCTGCGCAAGTCGGAGCTTTACCGCAAGCTCTACTCCATGCAGTTTCACACGGAACTGGACGCCATGGATCCCTCGCCCGCCGGGCCCGATTCCCCGGTTCCGCTCTGAATCCGAACCCCATTATGCCCGCCGCCCCCCGCCGCTACACCGACTATCTCAAAGCCGCGTTCAATGCCCGGCCGGCGGGCATGTTTGTGGCTCCGAACTGGATCGGCCTCGGGGTTTTCGGACTGCTGGGGCTGCTGAATCCCGGCTTCTGGCTGCTCGGCGCGGGGCTGGAGGCGGCGTATCTTTTCACCCTCGCCAACAACGCCCGCTTCCGCCGGGTGGTGGATCTGGAGGCTCCGGGGGACAACAGCGGCGGGGAAGCCGGCCGCATCGCCCGGCTCCGCGACGCCCTGCCGCCGCAGGACGGGCAGCGCTACCGCGATTTCACCGCCAAATGCCGCCGCACCGCCCACTCCCTTCCTGACAACCCCGCCCTGCACGACACCCTCGCGCATGTCTCGTGGCTTTTTCTCCAGCTGCTGCATTCCCGCCTGACCGTCACCCGGCTGCTGACCGCCGCCGCCACCGAGGAGAAACAGGAGGGCAGCCTGCCCTACCGCCTGGCCAGACTGGAGCAGCGGCTGGCCGCCGGGGACGTCCAGCCCGACCTCCGCCGCAGTCTGGAGGCCACGCGCGGCATTCTCCAGGAACGCCTCCAGGCCCTTTCCGACACCTCCTCCAAGCTCGGCTACATCAACGCCGAGCTTTCCCGGCTGGAGGAGCAGGTCAGCCTGCTCCACGACCGCGCCCAGCTGGACCGCGACGCCCCCGCCCTCAGCGGCAGCATCGAGCGCGTCAGCGCCGGCATCACCGGAGCCACCCAGTGGATGTCCCGGGAAAAGGAACTCCTCGGCGACCTCGGCGGCTCCTTCGACATCCCGCCCTCCACCGCGATTTACGAGTCCGGCGGTTAAGTCGGCCAAGCTTTCAGAGGCGGAAACGGGCAAGGTTTCGCCCGCGCGCGCTTCCGTTCCCATCCCGTGAAAGTCCGTCCCGGCTGTCGGAAGGGGCCATTTTCCTGAACTTCAGGGAGCGATGGTCACTTTGACCCTGAAAAACTGATTGGTTTTCCCGGCGGAGGGAGGGGGACAGGGAACACTGAGGATCTGATCCGCGCCGTTATCGGCCATGACAACGGGAATGGCGGCAATGTCCGTCCAGGTGATCAGGTCACTGCTGAACTGCGGCGCATAGGTCAGTCCGGCTTCGGCATAGTCCTTCCGGCGGACATACAAACCCAGCAAGCCTTCATTGCCCGGCAGCAGAACAGGCTGGCCGGTGGCCTTGAGAATGCCCCCGCCCGCTGCCGTGCCGGTATATTCCAGAGAAGCCGCGCCGCTGGAGCCGCTGGTGGGCACGGTATTCATGGCGAACTCCAGCAGATTGGAAATCCCGTCGCCTTCAAAATCCTCCAGATTGCCGGTGCCGGCCGTGGCCCCGCCAAACCAGGTGGTGCGCCAGTTATCAAGGATGGAGGTTCCGGCGGACGAGCCCGTGCCCTGGATGGCAAACTGGTAAACACCGGCGTGGGGATCATCCCCGGGAATGCTGACCATGGCGGTGCGCAGGCCGGCGGCGGCGGGGGCAAAGGTGATTTGGAACGTGGTGCCGCCGCTTGCCGGGACCACGGCCTCCGGCTGCCCGGTCACGGTGAAATCCCCGGCATTCGCTCCCGTCACCGTCACTTTGGGAGTTCCGGTGAGGTTGAGGGGGACAGGATTGGAATTCGAAATGGTGAAATTGCGGACCACGGTTCCCCCACCCGCCGCCGTGATCCCGAAATCCGTGCCGTTGCCCGGCTGGGGGCTGGTGCCGCCATCGGGGACCGCCACGCCTCCGGCGCTCACGGCCATGGACGGATCGTAGGTGATCAGAGCCACGCGGCTGGAGACGGGGTAACCCACGATCAGGCGGGATCTGACCGGGTCATACACCGTTTTCATGGTGCTTCCCCCTCCCCCGCCTCCTTCAAAGCTGTTGTCATTGCCGAGCAGACCGCGAGTTCCCCTTTCCCCATCTCCCAGAATGGCGATTCCCCTGCCGTATCCCCACGACAGATCCACCATAATATAATCTCCAGTCACGGGAAAGGTGAAGGATAGTTGCGAGGGGGTCGGGAACCTGGGAGGCCGCACGCCGATATCATACTCCGCATTGCCGACCAGGGAGTTGGCGGCGGAAACCGTTCCCGTGACTCCCGCCGTTCCGCTTCCCCACGTCAGGGATCCTTTATTCCCGCTCCAGGCGGGATTGAATATCACGAAATTGCCGTTCGCCAGCAGTTTGATCCCGCTGCTCAATCCAAAGTATTCGTACGCGGCCGTGCCCACGAGGGAATTGGCATCCGTAATCTCCCCGGTCACGCTGGAACCGCCGCGCCCCAGAGTCACGGCTCCCCTGTTTCCATTCCAGTAGGGGCTGCCAATCAGATAATTTCCACTGCTCAGAGGGGTGATAAACGCCGCGACGGGCTGATTTTCCCCCACCCGGTCACTGGCCCGGGTTCCGATGAGGGAATTGGCACCGGAGATTTCTCCCGTCACGCCCGTCAGACCGCTGCCCCAGGTCACGGCTCCTTTGCCGCTGTTCCATTTTGGACTGCCCAGCAGGTAATCCCCGTTGGGCAGAGGCGTGACGGTGGAGTCCAGCAGATCATTGGCACTGGTACCTGTCAGGGAATTCGAGGCGGAAACCGCCCCTGTCAGGCCGGTGGCCCCATTGCCGAAAGTCAAAGCGCCTTTCAGGCTGTTCCAGCCCGGAGTTTTCACCAGATAATTTCCAGTGCTGAGGGCGGTGGCGCCTCCCGCCCCCAATTGCTCCCCGGCAGTGGCTCCAACCAGAGCGTTAACTGCGGATATTTTTCCCTTCACTCCCGAAGCGCCATTGCCCCAGACCACAGCCCCCCTGCGGAAATTCCAGTAAGGACTGCACACCACGTAATTTCCATTGCTCAGGGCGGTGATGCCCGGGGCTTTGTAGTTTGGGTTCTGAAGACCGTAAAAATCCCCGCTCGCGGAAGTTCCCAGCAGGGAATTGGCAGCGGACACCGCCCCGGCCACTCCTGCCGTTCCGCTTCCCCAGGTGACGCTGCCCCCGTCGGGATCATCGCCATAATAGGTTTGAAGAGTGCTCACCAGGTAATTTCCATTGGTCAAAGGAATAATCCCTCCATCACCGGTCAGAGAGCCCTCCTCACCGCCGATCAGGGAATTCGCGGCGGAAATCTCCCCTTTGAGGCCCAGCGTTCCGCTCACCCAGGTGACAGCTCCCCGGTTTCCATTCCAGCGCGGGCTGTGCACCACGAAGTTCCCGTTGCTCAAAGCGGTGACTCCCGTCGCACCATTGGGATTGCCGGAGCCCACGCGGTCCTCGGGGAAGGTGCCCACCAGGGAGTTTTCGGCTGACATGGCGCCCCGGAGACCCGTCGCGCCGTCGGCCAGAGCCACAGCGCCTCGGCGGTTTTGGGAATCGGGCCAGAAGGGATTGCAGATCACATAATTTCCGTTGTTCAGAAGCGTAATCGAGGCATTGCCCGTATTGACGAGGGAGTTGGCCGCTGAAATCTCTCCTGTCACGCCCGCGGTGCCACTGCCCCAGGTGACTGTCTCCGTCGAACGGTAATGCTTCACCAGATAATTTCCGTTGTTCAGAACGGTGATGGTGGTCTCCGGAGCGCCTCCGCCCAGATTATCGCCGGAAATACCGGTCAGGGAATTGGATCCGGAGACAAAACCGGTCAATCCGACCGTCCCGTTGACCCATGTCACTGCCCCTCTGTTATTCCATCCCGGACTCCCCACCAGAAAATTACCATTGCCCAGAAGAGTGATGCGGCTTCCAACCGTATTGTTTATATCAGAACCAATCAGGGCATTCCGGAAGGAAACGGTCCCCTTCACTCCGGTGGTTCCGTTTCCCCAGGCCATAAAGCCCGTCCCGGCGTTCCAGCTGGGATTGCGCACCACATAATTTCCGTTCGCAAGCGGAATGACCAGTGGCTGGCTGGACGGGGTCTGAACAGGCAGCGGACCGATATTGATCAGGGAATTGGCGGCAGTGATTTCTCCCGCGGCTCCGCCAGTGCCGCTCCCCCAGGTGGCGCTTTGCGGGCCAAGAGCCACATAGTTCCCGTTACTGAGTTCCGTGATGACAGGCGTGCCCGCTCCGATCAGGGAATTATCCGCCGAAATCACCCCGGTCAGCCCTGTGGTCCCATTGACCCACGTCAGGGCGCCTTTTCCCTCATCCCATGTGGAACTGACGACCAGAAAATTCCCATTGCTGAGTGCGGTCACGCTGGTTCCCACCCTGTCATTGGCGGCGCTTCCGGTCAGGCGGCTGATGATATTGAGGGTGCCGCCATCATAAAGATACACCGCTCCGGCATCCGTCACAGGCCCTGGCGCGTCGTAACCCGGATCCGTCACCACAAAATTCCCGTTGGCCAGGACGGCGACCGAACCGCCGAACCGCCCGCTGCCGGCCGGAGGGGAAAGCTCCAGCTGGGCAGCCAAAAGCGGGAGCGGTTTCAGCAGAACCAGAGGATAAAGCCATGCGGCGGACGGGGGGAGCTTCATGCGGATCGAGTGGGGGTGAGGGGTGAGCGGATGGCCAATCCAGGGAGGAAAAGCCGGCGGAGCAGGGTGGGTCCGAGGAAGGGACGCATAACGTCCTTCCAGGTTACTCACCACATTATAAAATATTATTTAACAGCCTCCGTAAAATAAATCGCCCGCTTTCCGGACAATTTTTGCGGAGACCCCTCCATTAACCCTATTATTTCATAAGAAAAATTCCTATGTTTTCATATTCAAGCCCTTATCATGACTTATTCCGGAACCCGCAGCACCGCGCCCTCCTCGGCTCCGCACACCATGGCGGCGTAGCGGGCGAGGTAACCGCCGGTGATTTTCGGGGCCGGGCGTTTCCAGTTTTCCCGGCGCTGTGCCAGCGCCTCATCGTCCACGAGAAGCGTGATTTTCCGGGCGGGAATGTCGATGCTGATCAAATCCCCGGGCTCCACCAGGGCGATGGGCCCGCCCGCCGCCGCCTCCGGACAAACGTGGCCGATGGCTCCGCCCCGTGTGGCTCCGGAGAAGCGTCCGTCGGTGATCAGGGCCACGGATTCCCCGAGTCCCCGTCCGGCGATGGCGGCGGTCGGGGCCAGCATTTCCCTCATGCCGGGACCGCCGCGCGGACCTTCATAGCGGATCACCACCACATCCCCGGGCTTCACTTTGCCCACCAGAATGCCCACGCTGGCGTCCTCCTCGGATTCGAAAATCACCGCCGGTCCCTGGAACCGCATCATGCCCGGAGCCACGCCCGCCGCCTTCACCACCGCGCCCTGCGGCGCCAGATTGCCGGAGAGAATGGCCAGGCCGCCCTGCGGGGAATAGGGATTTTCCAGCGGCCGGATCACTTCGGGATCCAGCACGGCGGCTTGGGCAATGGATTCGCCCAGGGTGTGCCCGGTGACGGTGATGGCGTCCTCATGAATCAGCCCCGGACGCTCCGACAGCGTTTTCAGAATCGCATGAATCCCCCCGGCCCGCGCGATGTCCTCCATGTGGTGAATGCCGGACGGCGCGACTTTGCAGAGGTGCGGCACGCGGGCGGCGATTTCATTGAAATCCGCCATTTCCAGCGGCACTCCGGCTTCCCGGGCAATGGCCAGGGTGTGCAGCACGGTGTTGGACGACCCTCCCATGGCCATGTCCAGAGCCAGGGCGTTTTCAAAGGCGGCGCGGGTCATGATGTCGGAGGGCCGGATATTCCGGCGGACCATTTCCATAATCGCCCGTCCCGCCGCCTCGAACAGCCGGTCCCGCGCGGGGTCGGTGGCGAGGATGGAGCCGTTGCCCGGCAGGGCGATGCCGAGGGCCTCGCAGAGGCAGTTCATGGAATTCGCGGTGAACATGCCGGAGCACGAACCGCAGGTCGGACAGGCGTGGCGCTCGATTTCCGCCAGCCGGCTGTCCGTGATTTTTGAAGCCGAAAGCTGTCCCACGGCTTCAAAAACCGAGGCCAGGTCCAGCGCTTTGCCCGTCGCCGGATCCAGTCCCGCCCGCATGGGACCGCCGGAGACGAACACGGACGGAATATTCACGCGGGCGGCGGCCATCATCATGCCGGGCACGATTTTATCGCAGTTGGGGATGCAGACCACACCATCAAAACAGTGCGCCCGCAGCATCGTCTCCACGCTGTCGGCGATCAGTTCGCGGGAGGCCAGGGAATAACGCATTCCCCCGTGCCCCATGGCGATGCCGTCATCCACGCCGATGGTGTTGAATTCGAAGGGAACCCCGCCCGCCGCCCGCACGGCGGCGCGGACTTTGCGGCCCACCACGTCGAGGTGGGCATGACCGGGGATGATCTGCACGAAGGAATTGGCGATGGCGATGAAGGGTTTATCCCAGTCGGCGTCGGATTCGATCACGCCCGTGGCCCGCAGAAGGCTGCGGTGGGGCGCACGGTGGCTGCCTTTTTTGATGGTGTCGCTGATGGCCATGATGGGAGACGGATGGATTAATGGACTGATTGCTTTTGATTACCGGAACCGCTGACCGCTGACCGCTGACTGTCGCCAAGGCTTCGGCACCGGGCAGGATGCCCGGCGGGACAGGCGGGGACGCCTGTTTTACCCGGCTGGAGACTGCTGCCGTTTCCGGCATGACAAAAATTCCGCTTTGGTCGTTTTGTGATACCGTTCCGGTATGGACTACACACTGCGCGAACTTGAGTGCTTCACCGCCGTGGCGGAGGAACTGTCCTTCACCCGCGCCGCCCGGCGGCTGCATCTGGCGCAGCCGCCGCTTTCCCGGCATGTGCGGGCGCTGGAGGAGCGGCTGGGGGTGAGTCTTTTTGAGCGCAACGCCCGGGGCGTGGCTCTGACGGCGGCGGGAGGGCGGTTTCAGGAGGAGACGCGCGGCCTTCTGACCCAGCTGGCGCGGGCCGCCGACATGGCCCGGCGGGCGGCGCACGGCGAACTGGAACGCCTGCGGCTGGGATTTGTCAGCGCGGTGCTGACCTCGGAGCTGGTGGACAGCTTCCGGCGTTTCCGGGAAAAACACGCTGCTGTGCAGATCCTGCTGCATGACCTGCCGCCGGCGGACCAGTTGAGGGAAATCGCCGCCGGGGCGCTGGACGGAGGGTTTGTCGGCGTGCTGCCGGCTGGCGGACCGCCGGGCATTCAGTTCACGCCGTGGCGTCAGGAAAAACTGGCGGCTTTTCTGCCGGCGGACCATGCCCTGGCGGGCCGGAGGGACCTCGCGCTGGCGGATCTGGCGAGGGAGCGGTTTGTCGCCGTGGCCGGACAGGCGGCACCGGCGTTCTCCGCATTCGTCAGCGGACAATGCCGCGCCGCCGGCTTCCGGCCGCGGGTGATTCTGGAATCCTCCCGAGCCCAGGCCGTGGCCGTGATGGTCGCCGCCGGCTGCGGCGTGGCCCTGCTCCCGGAAAGCCTGGCCAGCATCCCGGGCGGGGGCGTGGCCGTGATTCCACTGCGGGAGGCTCCGGTGATCACCCATGTTTTCGCCCACGCCGCCGGCGAAACACCGGCGGGCGTGCTGCGGTTCATGCGGCTGCTGCGGTGAGACCGCCCAGGACACAGACGGAAGGAACGGGAAGCATGGAGGCGGCGGTTACTTCGGCTTTGATACATCCTCCGGTGGCGCAGCCTTGCAGGCGGCGCGGTTGCCGGGCTTCCAGCCATAGGAGTGTCCGGCACGGAATCCGCCGCGCCCCACAGGCCTTCCATGCCATCCTCCCTTCCTTTTCCCGGAGGGAAAACAACTGGTATTCAGTGAATACGACCGCCACACGGTTTCCGGGGTCAACTCTTCCTTTTCCCCAAGGGAAAACAGCCGGTAGCCGGTGGTTGAGCGCAGCGACACCACCGGAAAGAGT
>JAZKFB010000112.1:0-9877 GCA_040386695.1 Verrucomicrobiota bacterium | reverse complement strand
AAATCAGGGTTTTCGGCTTCTGTCCGCTTTTTTCATTCCAGACTTTAGGATAAACGATCTCCGGCAGACTGCCGCCCGTGAAGGCGATGCCGGTCTGCGCCGTGCCGCCGCCGCTGTCCACGGTGTAGTGGGCGTAGTCACTGAGATTCGGCGACCAGCGCAGCCAGTAACGGTCCTGAAATTTGGGCCACTGAATATTGTAAGCGCCGGTTTCCATCCAGTAAAAAGCCACTTTGTTGAAGGCGTCCTCCGTTGCCGGACTGCCGTTGTCCGGAGTATTGACCGGACCGGTCTCGCGTTCCGCGTAGTAAGCGAAGGAGCCATCCGGACGCAGGCTGGAACCATAATAACTGGCGGCGTTCTGCTGGCCGCTGAGCAGGGGCTGGGCTTTGAGCAGGCCGTCGCCGTCGTGCGGCCGGATTTCGGATCCAAGGTGGACGGTGGGATAGTTGATATCGGGCACCCGCACCAGGTCCACGACGTCGAAGCCGACAAAATCATACACATTGGGAGCCACCCGCACATTGCCCAGGAACTCGACCAGAATCCGGCCCTCCACATTGTAGGCGTGGAGCTGGCCGACGCCGTTGTAGCGGTCAAACGAGAGGGTGCTGACATTGGGCGTCACCGGGGTGTAGCCCGGAATGTTCACCTCCTGGGCCACAGCTTTGGGGACGTTGGGATTGAAAATGGGATTCACCGACTGAATACGGCCGTCGGTGATCTGCACGCGGGGGCCGTCGAAGCTTCCCTCCGTCCAGTAAATGGTGCGCACCGGCCGGCCGGTGCTGGAGGAGACGGCGAACTCCTCCGTGCGGGTGGGAAAGCTGCCGCTTTCCGCGAGCCGGGTGATCCAGGTGATCACCACGCGGCCCGGCTGGGAGGCGAATACTTTTTCAGCATGAGGGCTGTAATAAAAAGACACCGCCGGATAAATGGGCACGGCGGTGGCGGCGGTGATGGCGGTATTAGGCTTTCCGGCCAGAGTCACGGTGGTGCCTGTAATGCCCGCGACCGCCTGTCCCAGCAGCGTGGCGCCGGGAACCAAAGCGGCGGGCACACTGGCCACGGTGATGCTGGTGCTGTCGGTGGCGGCTTTGGTGACACTGACGGTGGTCAGGGCGGTGGAGCCCGCGCCGGTATCGCCCGGCAGCACCGGCCGTGTGCTCCAGTAAGGGGCCGCGCCCCCGGGCAGCTCATTGGGGGTCAAAAGGGTGAAGCCGTCCGCCTTCACCAGAGGCGGCGTCATCTCGTCGCCCATGGAGTAGCGCGGCACCCCGGAGGAGAAAGTGCCTCCGATGGTGGAGCGCTTCAGCAGCAGGGTTTTAGCCGTGTTGGAGGGAGTCCCGGTGGCTCTAGGCCCGCTGGAACCCGAGATCTGGCCCGCGCTGCGGAAGTTGGAGTCCGCGGTGGAGGGCAGCGCCACCTCATTGCCGGCCGCCGGGCGTCCCGGGGAAAACCAGAGACGGTTGGAATTCCAAGCCTTCAGTTCATACTGGGCCCGCGCCGCCGGAGCACAGAGAAAACAGGCAAGGAGAGGAAGAAGAAGGCGCATTCGGTTCATGGCCGGGGCAAAGGAAAGGATTGAGGCAAGATCAGGTTCGTTCAAAGGGCGCCTGGCCCACCCGTCCCCGCGGGCTGCAGCGCGCGATGGCGGGGGAACGGGCGCAGGCAGGCGGCGGCGAGGCTTACTCGCCGGCAGTGGCGGCGGCGGCGGCTTCCCGATTCAGAAGCACAGGGCGGGCGGCGGATCCCCCAGCCTGCGAAGCCTTGTTGAGGTCCGCGGTGCTGCTGACGGAGCGCAGCAGTTTTTCGAAGACGGCGAACTTCGCGTCCCGCTCCCTGTCCCTGACTTCCAGGGCATCAAGGCGTTCTGTCAGGGCGGCGACTTTCGCCTTTTCGGCCTCCAGCTTCCGGTAAATCTCCTGGGTGGCGGAGACGTTCAGCATGGCGATGGCCTCGTAGTCCACAGTGCGGAAGTCATTCACCTCCCGGCCGTAAACGAAGACCTTGCCGTCCTCCGGTTTGAATTCTGTGCGGAATCCACCGGGGGCCGTTTCCAGAACTTCGTGGACCCCCTCCGCTTTTTCCCCGATCAGGCGCACTCGTTCGCCTTTTTTTAAATCCGTGTCCAAATCCACCCAGCCCTCTTGACAGCCAGCCGGACGAAGAATGTCAGGGACAATTCCTGTGGATCTCGTGACCGCTTCAGGATATACTTTTTCCACCTGCTGGGCAATGACTTTCTTATAATGCTGCCGGCCATGCTTCACGGTGTCTTTCAGGGTGTAATCCATGATCGCGATCCCCTGCAGAGCGCGGAGATCCCGCCCTCCGTCCGAGGGGCCTATAATGTTTTTGATCCGCTCGTCCGAAAAACTCCAGAATCCGGAACATAGGATATCATTGCTGGCATAGATGGAAGCAGGCTCCTCGTGAGCATTGCTGTCTGTTTTTGCGTTAATTAGGAATGTGGCAGTAGAAGTTTGATACCACTCAAACTGTCCTCCTTTGTACATTGTGTAGTTAACAGACCCATTCACGTGCAGTTTGGCCTTGGGATCTCCGGTGCCGATTCCCACATTGCCGCTGGAGGTCACCCGCAGCCGCTCAGCACTATCCGTCCTGAGGGTGAGGGTTCCGTCCGCCGGGGAAAACAGGCCGCCGTCCGTGTCCCCGCCACCGGAGTTGAAACTGTATCCGTTGTCTCCGTCCACGGAGATCCCTCCGGAGGCGTTGATTCCTCCGGCGACATCCAGCTTCGCGGCCGGAGTGCCGGTGCCGATTCCGGCATTGCCATCGCTCGTCAGGGTGATGACGTCATTCAGCGCGGCCGCCTTCTTGGTGCGGAGGACCATGCCGATGCTGGTGTCCTTGTTGTCATCCCGGGCCTGGATGTAAGCGGTGCCGGATTTGCCATCACCTTCGACGGCGTTCAGCCAGAGATGGCCCTTCCCGTAGTAGTCGCCATTCACGAGGAGAGCCCCCTTGGCGGAATTGGGACCGGTGCCAATCCCCACGCTGGCGAACTGATTGGCCCCGGTGAAAGCCTGAGTTCCGCCCAGCAGGGCGACGTTGGACGAGAGCCGGGCATCGGGAATCGATCCGGTGCCGAGCTTGGAGGCGTCCAGGCCCGTGATGCCGCTGCCGCTGCCGCTGAAGGTGGTCGCGGTGACGGTGCCATTGACGTCCAGGGCGGAGCCGGCGCTGGTTTTGCCGATGCCCACATTGCCTCCGGAAGGGTTGATCATCAGTTTGGCGGCGGTGCTGGAGGTGGCCCCGTTGAAGGCCTGAATGGCTCCATAGTCGGAAGTGGTGCCGTAACCGAGGATCAGGCGTTTGTTGGGGTCCGTGCCTCCCCGGATGGTCAGCTGCTGGGGAGTGCTGGTGGTGTCATCCCCCTGGAGCACCAGTTTGGTGCTGCCGGTGATGGAGAGGTCCGCTGAACCGGTGCCGATGCCGACTTTGCCGTTTTTGTCCCAGCGCAGGACGGAGGTCCTGGTGGACCCGTCGACCACTCCCAGCACCCCGCCGCCCGCGCCGTAGAGCACCGGACCATTCACGGTGATGCCGTTAAAAAGCCGGCCCGTGCCGTACCAGCCCAGGCCGTCGTTCGGGCTGCCGCCGAAAAGGAGATCACTGGCGGGCGCGATGGTGTCGGCGGCCCGTGCGCGGAAGGCGTAGGCGGTGCTGGCCAGCTGCTGGCGGGGGCTGATCTCGGTATCACTGACGTTGATGACGTTATCCCCGCCGTCCACGGTCACACCCAGGAAACGGCCGGTGCCGCTCTTGGTAAACACGGTGTCCAGAGCATCACGGGACTCGCCGGTGACGTTGATGCCATTCCCCAGAAGCACGCTGAACTCCCCGTCCACGAGGGTCACGGTCTGCTCCTCGGTCCACAGACGGGTTCCGCCCGTGGCGGCGTCATAAAGCCGGAAGACCACCTTGCGGTTCACTGGAGTGCTGGCGGTGCCGATGCCCGCACCGGCGTTGTCGGTGACCCGGCCCTGATAACTCATGAAGAGAGGCACGGTCTGCGCGGGAAGGAGGGACGGAGTGAATGCCAGGAAGGCGATGAGAAGGGTGGAGCTGCGTTTCATGACGGTGGAAGTGGGCGGGGAAAGCGTTGATTATCGATTATTGATTATTTATTTATCAGGATCCGGAGGATGGATCGGCCCGGGGGCGGGTGGCGGAATCCGATTACTGGCTGAGCAGGCCGATTTCCGAGGCGCGGCGCAGCTCAAAGGTGCCGTCCACCTGGAGGGGCAGCTTGTGGACGCCGGTGATGGTTTCGCTGTAGGTGCCGCCGATGACGCTGCTGCCCCAGGCGCTGAGAGCGGCGCTGCCGCCCGCGGGGGGAGCGGCGGTGAAAGTGAAGGTGCAGACGCGGGTGATGGCCGGGGCTTCAACACCATCCGACATCGTCGCCGTGGCGGCGGTCACGCCCTCCGGCAGCGCGATGGGCTGGAAACGCGCGTTCCGGTTGTCGTGATCCGGGTGATACTGGTGCAGGAAGGGATTGACCGGGTCATTGTAAGGCATGGTGACCGTCCGCGTGAGAATGCCCGGCACGGCCACGGCGCCGGAACCGGCTGTGATGATCTGATCCAGGGGCAGATTCGCGGCCACCAGACGCTGGGCACCGGATTTGACGTCCGGCTTCAGCAGTTCCTCGCGGGTGCAGATACCCAGGGGGTTCGGAGCCACCGCGAGGGTGCCGACAAAGACCTGGGAGAGAAGACTGGCGGTGCCCTCATCGGACACATGCAGGATCGTGCGCAGGGGAAACGGCTCCTTCACACCCGTGCCCGGGAGCGGCGGCGGTGGAGCAATGAGGACTTTGGGCGAAGCGATGGCATATCCGCTGCCGGGACTGATGATGCTGAAGCCGGTGACGGAGCCTTTGGTGATTATAGCCGTCGCCGTGGCCGGGGAACCATCCGCCGGGGGCGCGATGGTCACGGCCGGCGGATCTGTATAGCCAAAACCCCCGGTGCCGCTGACCGTGAGGGAAGTCACCTGGCCGCCGACCACCGCCGCCACCGCCTGCGCGGGGTTCGAGACACGGCTGCTGACATTGGTGACCGAGACATCACCCAGCCACAGCCCGGCCAGTGACGAGCGCAGGGCATTCGCGGGCAGATACACGTCCATCATGCCGCCGCTGTCTGTGAAGCGGAGCAGGGAGGCGAAATAAGCGCCCACCGCCGCGCCGGTCATGGCAGGATCCGCGCGGTTGATGCCGAAGCTCAGTTCCACCGAGCCCTGTGGCCCGATGACGGTGGTGAAGGCATGCTCCTCCCCCTGGACCGGCGTTTCCGTCCAGGACAGGCTGGCGGTGTCATAGGTGCGCCTGGTCAGCGGCACCGGACCGCTGATGCCGGTCTGACCGGCGGGCGCGGGCTCGCTGGCGACGGGAGCCACGGTCAGGGTCACCACCGCGTCCGTGCGGTTGCGCGCCCGGACCGTGATGACCGATCCCGTGCGGCCAAAAATCAGTCCTCCTGGGAGCGAGGGGGTGATTTCCAAGGGACCGTAAAAGTTCCCCACCACCTCGGACTCGAACCAATACGCCTGATTCCGGTCCAGTGGTTCGGTGGCGGTGGAGAAGACCTGCAGCGGATTCGCAGGTCCGAGGTCACCGCCGACGTATTTGTAAATCTTGCTGTTGGTGGCCAGAGCCGCCGGGAAGGTGCTGAAATAATCCCGGAAAACCGGGTAGGCGGAGCCGTTTTTCACCGTCGGGAAGCCGAGGAAATTCGCTCCGTTGCGCACCCAGCTGGAGACCGGCGGCAACGGATGGAACTGAAGCTGAACCGTGGACAGGCTGGAGGCGGCGCCGGAGCATTTCACGAGATAGGCACCCGGCCCGTTCAGGTTGGAAAGCGTGGAGGCCGCCGGATTTCCGCGGATCCAGGTGCTCCACTCCGCCGTGCCCGCGCTGGGGATGAGCGGCGAAGTGGTGAACTGCACCTGATTCGGATTCGGATTCCAGCGCCACACCTCCAGCACCTCGGGATGTCCGGCGAAATGGTCCTCAAGAGAGGCCTGCCCGGCATCTCCGTGGAGAAAGAGGGAATTCCACCCGCCCTTCAGGCTGTAGGTGGCGGACTGCCACTGGGCCCGGGCGGGGGCCGTCACCAGCAGCAGGCAAAAGACGAAGTAAAGGAAACGCGGTTTCATCGGACGGTAAGGCGGTAAAATTCAGGGGCGGCGGCACTGCCGGGGGTGACAAAAGCCGGGCGCACGGCCACCGCCGCGGCGGTCAGGGTCTCCGTTTTCTCCGCCGCTTCCGTGAGGGCGAAGGGAGCGCGGCTCCAGGTTTTCAAATCGGTGCTGCGCTCGATGGTGTAGGTCTTGCCGGTGATGGCGTAGAACTCCAGCCTGACAAAAGCGGCGGTTTTCTCTTTGATGGCGAGGTCAAAGCGCTCCATGGCGTCGCCCGCGAAAGTTCCGGCCACATATTCCAGCCAGTCGCTCAGACCGTCGTGGTCAAAATCCCCGTCGCGGGAAAGCAGGCTGAGATCCCAGCCGTCCGGCCCCGGGGAATGCCCGGACTGGTAAAGCTGCCACTGCTCCCAGACATCCGGCAGGCCGTCGCCGTCGGTGTCCTCGCCCAGATTCAGGTCCAGCCGCACGCGTTCGCCGCCCTTGCCCGCCTTCAGCGTGCCGCTGGCCTCGATGGGATAGAAACGCTGCCCGTTCATCTCCACCGCCAGACTGAACACCTCCTGAGCCGCAATAGCTTTATCCGTATAGAGTTGCGTGTTCGCCCGGTTAGTATCGAGCCGGATTTTCAGCTCATAATTCTGATCCAGGGCGGCGGCGGAACTGACGGGGGTGCGGGCGATGATCTCCGTGCCTTTCAACAGCAGAATCTCCGCGCCCTCCGCCGTGACGGTCTGCCCCACCTGATCCCGCACCATGCCGAGAAGCGTATAGTATGGGGCAGGGGGGAAGGCCTTCGCCGTGGTCAATGGCAGAAGGAGGAGAAGAAAAATGCGGAAAATTCTCATGAGGCGCCTGGGAAGCGGGGTTCATAAGGCCCATGCGCTCTTTCGGCTGGAAACCGGCAAAAAAGATCAAAAGAATTTCGCGCGGAAACCGCGTCATGAAAAATCAGTTAGACTCAGTTAGGTTCGCGCCGCCACGCGCCGCCTTTTAAAGGCGTGAGCGTCAGCCGGTTATAAGTCACCGTGTAGGACGTGGGGTTCATGAAGCGGAAGTAGGACAGTCCCCCGCCATCCCCGAACCCGTCTTTCACAGGATCCGTTTCCCGGAGGGCCGCCAGAGGGCCGCTCCAGTTGAGAAACGGTTTTTCATCCAGAACCGTGGCCACGCTGCCGGTCTTTCCTGTCACCCGCACCCGGATGGCCAGGGTGTGTGGAACTCCGGCGGCAAGATCGTGATGGAAAAGGGCGGTGCCGTTTTGCCGGATGGACCGGTGGCGGATCCATTGCAGGCCGCTCACCGGCCCAAAAGGATGACTGATCCCGGCCCCGGCATCCAGCGGCACGGCCGTGCCGCCGGGCACACACTTTGGACAGCGGCAGCCGGAGGCGGCGGCCAGTTCCAGCTGCATCAGCCGGGACCCGACGGTGAACTGCAGCAGGGGGACTTCATTGATGCCGTTCCTGAGATCGCGAAGCGTGAACTCCAGGCGCAGATCATAGTCGCCCGTGGCGTGGATCGGAAAAAACAGGGACTGCACCTTTTCCGGCGGTCCCGCGAAGGCCGTCAGGGAGTCTTTTTCCCGGGCCCAGTTGCTGGCCGGCCCGCGGTCCAGGTAAATGAGGGAAATCACGTCCAGAGGCTGCCCCGGGGGCACCGGCACCCAATTCACCCAGGTGGCGGCCAGCTCCTCCTGGGTCAGCGCTTTGGGCAGCGGCGGGCGCTCCTTACGCAGCAGAATGAGGTCCGTGAGGGTCACCGCCAGCCCGGCCGCCAGCAGCAGAACCACTCCGCGGTAAGGGCGGCGGCGCAGCCACTTCACCGCCCGCCGCCACTGGCCTGCGGGACGGGCGGCGATCGGCTCCCGCCGCAGCCAGCGCTCCAGGTCATCCGCCAGGGCGGTGGCCGTCCCGTAACGCGCGGCGGGCGGTTTTTCCAGACACTTCATCACGATGCATTCCAGATCCCGGTCCAGCGCCGGGTTCAGCGCGCGCAGCGGTTTGGGCGCAAGTTCCACGGCGTGGCGCAGCACCTCGATCATGCTGTCGCCCGTGATGGGCCTTTCCCGCCCCAGCAGTTCATAAAGCACCGCGCCGAGGCTGTAAACATCCGCCGCCGGCGTGAGTGTCCGCGCCTCCCCGCGCGCCTGCTCCGGAGCCATGTAATATGGCGTGCCCATGATCTGGCCCGTCAGCGTGAGGTCCGAAGCCTCGCCCATTCTCCGGGCCACCCCGAAATCCGTCAGGTGCGGCCCGCCCTCCGCGTCCAGGAGAATATTCCCCGGCTTGATGTCCCGGTGCAGCAGGCCCCGAGCGTGCGCCGCCTCCACTGCCCGGGCCACCTTGATGATGAGACGCACAGCCTTTTTCGGCTCCCGGAACTGTCCCGCGCGGGTGTGCAGCGTGCCCTCGCCGATCAGCTTCATGCTGAAATATCCCTGCCCCTCGTGTTCGCCGACTTCGTAGATCGGCACGATGTTCGGGTGGTCCAGAGCCGCCACCGCTTTGACCTCCGCGTTGAATCGCTTCATGCCCTCACTTCCCGCCGCCAGAGTATGATCCCGCGGCATTTTCAAAGCCACAATGCGGTTCAGCGAGGTCTGGCGCGCCCGGAAAACCACCCCGGAGGAACCACGCGCAATTTCATCCAGCAGCACGTAGTCGCCGAAATACCCGATTTTCTCCGCCAGTTCCGGCTCTCCGCCCAGACCCGCCTCCCGCGCCAGGTCCGGGTCCACGTCAAGCATCACTGACGCGGTCAGAAAATCCGCCGCCTCCGCACTGGCTTCCAGCAGCAGGTCCACCCTCGCCCGCAGCGCGGCATCCGGACCGCAGACCTCCGCCAGATAGGAGGCACGGGCCTCCGGACCCGGCTTCGCGAGGGCTTCAAGGAAAATCTCCTTGGCGATGGCGGCGGAAGCCCCTGGACCTGTAGGAGGAGAGTAAGGGTTGGAGGTCTGGTCCTTCGGCATGGTTTCCTGGATGAAGGCGACAAAATGAACGGAAACCGGCGAAAAACCGTGAAAAAATCAGCGTCGGTTTTCCAGAATCCACGCCCGCAGCCAAGCCCGCGCATATTCCCACTGGCGGTGCAGCCCGCGTTCCGTGAGGCCGGTCATCTCCGCGATTTCCTGCCATTTCAGTCCCGCGAAATACCGCAGGCTGACAATCTCCGCCGCCGCCGGATCCTCCGCCGTCAGCGCTTCCAGCGCCTCATCCACCTCCAGAATTTCCTCATCGGCCGCCGGAGCCGCCAACTCGGCCTCCTGCATGTCCACCCGCTCAAACCCCCGCCCGCGCTTGATCCGCCGCCTCGCGCGGGCGCGTTCGATGAGAATCCGCCGCATGGCCTCCGCCGCCGCGCCGAAAAAATGCCGCCGGCTCCGCCACTCCGGCTGGCTCCCCTGCAAAGTTGAAATCCGCAGCCAGGCCTCATGCACCAAAGCCGTGGCGCTCAACGTCTGCGGCCCGTTTTCTCCGGCCATTTTCCCCCGCGCCAGCCGTCTCAGCTCCTCGTACACGACCGGTAGCAGCTTCGGGGAGACCAGATGCCCGTCGATGATCTCCATGGTGATTTCCTGCATGAATGGGCAGGCTGCTCTTTCGGGCGGGACTTGTCAAACTTTCACTCCGGCTTGATTCCTCCCGCGCATTGACTCAAAAATAATGACACCGGGGAGTGTCTCCCGGAGCCGGGTCTG
>JAZKFB010000111.1:0-31664 GCA_040386695.1 Verrucomicrobiota bacterium | reverse complement strand
TTTCCTGAGCGCAGCACCATCCATGCCGAACACTCTTGGCCTCCTGCCCGTGAGTTTGGCCCATATTCGAAAATTTACCAAAACCGGGTTAAGATCCAGCCTGGAGCGGTCAATGCCAAAGCCGCCCGCGCTTATTCCTCCTCCTATTTCCGCGCTCCCGTCTTCCGCTTCACGATGCCCAGGAACTGCCGGGCCTCGTCCACTTTCAGGAGGGTGGCCATGGCGAAATAAGCACCGCCCGCGCCGGCGATGACGATGCCCAGCATGACCGCGCGGCGGATGAATCCAAAGTCGCGCCAGCCGCCCAGCCCGTAGTGCAGACCGGCCCAGGCGACCGCGCCCATGACCGCCACCGAGGGAATGAGGCGGACGAGCGTGGCCGCCATCTTTCCCGTATCGAGGCCCCCGGCGATGCGGCTCATCATGAAATAGAGCAGCGAGAAATTCGTGGCCGCGATCACGGCGGTGGAGAGCGCGAGGTACTCGTGGCCCAGATGATAGTGGAACACGAGGAGGGAATTCAGCGAGGCGTTGAGCGCGATGGAGATGAGCGCCACAAACATGGGCACAAACCGCCGGTCGATGGCCGTGAAGGCCGGCTGGATGACTTTGATGCAGGCGTAAAAAATGAGGCCCACCGCATACCATTTCAGGGCGGCCGCCGTCTGAGCGGTTTCAAAGGCGGTGAATTTTCCGCGTTCATAAAGCAGTGAGATGATCGGCTCCGCCAGAATCCACAGCCCCACCGCGGAGGGTAGAGTGAGGAAAAGCACCAGCCGGTTGCCCGCCCCGAGCACGCTGCGGAAGTTGCCCGTGATGCCGTCCGTGGCCACCCGCGACAGCACCGGCAGGGTGACCGTGGCCACCGCGACTCCAAAAACACCCAGTGGCAACTGCATAAGCCTGAAGGCGTAATTCAGCCACGAGACCGGACCGTCCTTGATTTCGAGATGCGAGGCGAAGGCCGTGTTGATCAGCACATTCACCTGCACCGCGCTCCCGGCGATGACGGCGGGCCACATGAGCTGGAGGATGCGCTTCACGCCCGGGTCCTTCCAGTCGCGGCTGAAACGGAAACGGTAACCGAGTTTCCACAGGGCCGGCAGCTGCACACCAAGCTGCGCCAGACCGCCCAGCAGGGTGCCGATGCTGAATCCGATCATCGCTTTCCAGCCGAAAGTCGGGTCCATCAGGTAACCGATGCCCGCGCCGCCCACGATGCTGACGATATTGAAGAAGCTGCTGGCCATGGCCGGCACGCCGTAAACCTTCTTGGAATTCAGAATTCCCATCACCAGGGCCGCAAGCGACACCAGCAGAATAAAGGGATACATGATCTGCGCCAGATGGACCGTGAAGGGGATTTTCCATTCCTCCGTGGCCCAGCCGCCCGCCAGCAGCCGCACGATGAAGGGGGAGAGGAGGACGCCAGCGAGGGAGACGAAACTCATGAAAACCACCGACAGACTGAGAATCCGGTGCGCCAGCTCCCAGGCGGGTTTGTCGCCCTCGGTTTTCAGTTTCTGGGAAAAAACGGTCACAAAGGCCGTGCTCAGCGCTCCTTCCGCGAACAGATCGCGCAGCATGTTCGGCGTGCGGAAGGCCACCGTGAAGCAGTCCCGCAGCCCGGGGGCGAAAAGCGCCGCGAAAATCAGCTCGCGGATCAGGCCCAAAACCCGGCTGCACATGATCGCCAGCGCGACAATGCCCGTGGTTTTGGCGCTGGCGGCTTTTTCCTCGCCGGCGGCGGCGGAAACAGGAGCGGCGGTGGAGGGGACCGGAGCCGGATCAGCGGGCGGAGGGGAATCGTGGGGCATTGCGGAAACGGGGAAGGCGGATTTCGGACCGGACGAAGGATGAATCCGGCGCGATGAAAAGCGCAAACCGGCGCGGCATTGGCCGGGTTCAGCATTTTTCATACTTTCCTTTTGCGGCCCTGCCCTGCCCGGCGCGATACTGGCAACCCGGCTTTTTCAATCCCCCGCCCGATTTCCCATGTCTGTCCGCGTCCGTTTTGCCCCCTCGCCCACTGGTTCCCTGCACGTCGGCGGAGCCCGCACCGCGCTTTTCAACTGGCTCTATGCCCGGAAGGAGGGAGGCGTTTTTGTGCTGCGCGTGGAGGACACGGACGCCGCCCGCAACACCGCCGCCGCCCAGGCCGCCATCGTGGACGGCCTGCGCTGGCTGGGGCTCGACTGGGATGAGGGCCCGGAAAAGGGGGGCCCGCACGCGCCTTATTATCAAAGCCAGCGCGGCCACATCTACGACGCCTATTTCCAGAAGCTCGTGGACGCCGGCCATACCTACACGGAGGAGAACGGCGCCGTGCGGTTCCGCTCGCCCCGTCAGGTCATCGTGCTTCCGGACAAAATCTGCGGCGATGTGAAAATCGACCGTACCGAGGAGCCGGACATGACCATCCGCCGCCCGGATGGCAGTTACATCTTCCACTTTGTGAACGTGGTGGACGACATCGAGATGGAAATCACCCATGTCATCCGCGGCGAGGACCACATTTTCAACACCGGCAAGCACATCGAGCTGTTCCGCGCCTTCGGAGCCGAGCCGCCGGTTTATGCGCACATCCCGCTGATTCTGAACCCGAACGGCTCCAAAATGAGCAAGCGCGAGGACGGAGCGGCTTTGGAGTATTATACCAAACGGGCTTTCCTGCCCGCCGCCTTCGTCAATTACCTGTGCCTCCTCGGCTGGTCGCCCAAGGATGACCGCGAAATCCTCGGCATCGACGATATTCTCCCTCTTTTCCGCTGGGAGAACATGAACCACTCGAACGCCAAGTTTGATCTGGAGAAATGCCTGTGGTTCAACGCCCAGTACCTCGCCAAACTCGACGCTCCGGCCTTCGATCACCTCGCCATCGCCTGGCTGCTGAAACAGGAGCAGCCGCTGCCCGGCACGGATGACCCGCGCCTGGTCTCCGCTCTGCCGCTGATTCAGCCGAAAATTAAGAGCATTCCGGAAATCGCGGAGCACCTCCACATGCTCTTCGACGGCAGTTCCCCTGTCGCGGAGGACGCCAGTGTCAAACTCGCCGCCCAGCCGGAGATCGCCAAACGCCTCGAAACGCTGAAAACGCACCTCGAAGGCATCGAAACCACCGACTGGACCGCCGCCGGCATCCAGGCCGCCGTGGCCGCCGCCGCGAAGGAACTCGCCATCAAGCCCGGCGCGCTCATGTTCCCCCTCCGCGTCCTCGCCACCGGCCAGGCCCACGGTGTCGATCTCCTCCCCGCCCTTGAATGGCTCGGCAAACCCGAAACCCTCCGCCGCGCCGCCGCCCGCATCCCTCAGTGTCTGCCGGCGGTGTGATCCTGTTTTCGTGAAGTCAGCGGTGTTGCGGTTCCATGGGATGCCGGTCAGAAATTCAAAGCCCGGGAAACGCGTTTGATGCCCAGTTTGGGGTATTTGAAATTCAGCAGCAGGCCGGTCGGAATCCCCGCGATATTCAGAATGCCCTGCATTTGAGCGATTTGGCTGTCGTCAAAATCAGGGACCACGCGGACTTCAACAATCAGGAGATCCTCCACGACAAGCCCCGGCGTGATGGCGCCGATGACTTCCCCGTCGTAAAAAACCTCATATTCCCGGTCCTGCCCGCAGTGAATGCCCTGCCGGCGCAGCTCAATCACCAGCGCCCGCGTGTAAAATCCGGCATCCAGTCCGGGCCGCAGCGTGTTCAGCACCGTCAGGGCCGCTCCGATCACAGGCCGGGTCAGATCAGCGGATTCCTCGGTCATGGGAAGTGTCAGAAGGAAACCGTCACGTTCACCGGCGGGGGTTAGAGCTTGTGGGCGAAGGTGTCCGTCGGCTTCATATTGAGCGCGAATGCGGTCAGCAGATCGATCACTTTCTCCACGTCACGGAGATCCACCAGCTCAACCACGCTGTGCATGTAGCGCAGCGGCAGGGAAATCAGGGCGCTGGGGGTGCCGGCGCGGACGTGGTAGATGGAGTCGGTGTCGGTGCCGCTGTAACGGGAGGAGGATTCGTGCTGGAGCGGGATTTTTTCCTTGTCCGCCACTTTGACAATGCGCTGCACCACCAGGGGGTGGCAGCAGGTGCCGTGGGTGACGCTGGGGCCGCCGCCGAGTTTGACGCTGCCGTGCTTGGTTTTCTCGATGCCCGGCGTGTCCGTGGCGTGGGTGACATCCAGGCAGATGGCGACATCCGGCTCCAGCCGGTAAGTGACCATGCGCGCGCCGTAACCGCCGATTTCCTCCTGCACGCAGTTGGCGGCGATGACGGTCACGGGCAGTTTGGCCTTGTGTTTGGAAAGGCGGCGCATGACCTCGGCGATGATGAATCCGCCGACCCGGTTGTCCAGCGCCCGGCCGCAGATGCGGTCCTCGCCGAATTCCTCGACGCTCACGGAATACACGGCGGGATGTCCCACGCGCAGGCCCATGGCCTCCACGCCCTTGGCGCTGTCGGCCCCCACATCCACATAAAGCTCATGGACTTCCGGCGCTTTCTCGCCGCCTGTCCGGTCGCGGATGTGGATGGCGGTGTTGCCGATGATGCCGGTCACCGGGCCTTTGTCACCCTGGAAAATGATCTTGCGGCCGCGCGCCGTCGCGTAATCGCTGCCGCCGATGCGGTCCACATGGATAAAACCCTCGGCGGTGATGTGCTTGACCATGAAGCCGATCTCGTCCGCGTGGGCCTCGATCATCAGTTTCAGCGGGGATTTCCCCTCAATCACCGCCCAGGCGCTGCCGTAAGCATCGCTCTCCACCCGGTCACTGAATTCCCGGACGTATTTCGCCCAGACCCGCTGGCCCTCGATTTCAAAGCCGGTGGGACTCGGCGTGGACAGCAGCTGGTGCAGAAAAGCTTTGGCGGATTTTTCCATGGGATTCGATTCGACAGGGTGAAACCGGGTTTTTTGGTGACGGCGGTCACGCTACCCATGGACAAATCCGCCACAAAGGCAAACTCTGAAACCATCCGCCTGATCTTTCCGGAAGCCGCTCAGCGCCGGTTCTTTTTCTGCTTGAGATAAAGCGGGAGCAGCCGGGTTTCGATCCAGTCGAAAGCGGCGGTGAGCCCGCCTTTCTGATATTCCAGGCCGATCCAGCTTTCCACCCGGGTGGGAGGCCCGATGGCGCTGAGGAAGGAGTTGGAGGTCATGGCCGCGAATTCCTCCTGCCCCATGACGCCGGTGGTGCGCAGAATATACTGCCGGGCGTAAAGCGACAGGACGGCATCACCAAGCCAGGCGTCCTCCCGCTCTTTGCGGACGGGATCAGGATGGGGGGCGCTCACAAAAACGGCGGACCTGGAAATTCCGATGGGAAATTCTACTGATCAAACTGGATCACGTCATCCCCCGCCACCGGGGTCATGCCGATGGGCATGGTGTTCGGCAGCAGATCGGCCACACACTCGTTGCTGTCGATGGTGTCGCTGATTTTGATGCGGCCGATGACGGCGGTTTTGCGGCGCAGGGCGAATTCGTCGCCGGGTTTGAAATTGGCCGCGGTGCCGCGGTTGAGCACCAGGAAGTTGATGCCGTCCTTGTCACTGAACTGTTTGACCTGGGCGATGGCGGGCAGCGCGACGATGCGGGACTGCACCGGGCTCAGGGGTTTGCCCTCGGGAGCGGAGGGCACGGTCAGGGAATCCTGAGAGACACGGTCATTGGCGCCCATGCTGAGAATTTTACGCTCATCATCCAGCAGCCGGGGATCATCGGCGGCGGCCATGGGCGCGTCCGGATTCGTGGAGGCCGCAGCGGAGATCCGGGCTCTGCCGGAGGCGGCCGCAGCGGACTCGGAGACAGGGGGCGTGGCCGGAGGGACCTGCGCCGGAATGGGCGCGGCGGGTGGCGGGGAGGGCACGGGAGCAGGCGCTTTTTTGGCGATCTCCTCCATTTTGGCCAGCATTTTCTCCTGAATGGCGTTCTGCGTGGTCCTTCCCTGCTCCAGATCGCTTTTGATGGTGAGATAGCCGGCCACGGCGAGGAGCACGAGGAGGGCCGCTGTGGCAAATTGAGTAAGCTTCATGGGAGGGAACGGACGGGGATGAACCGGAAAACCGGCAATGAGGCGTGTTTTCCGGAGAAAACGCGCAGATTACCGGCTTCGCGGGAAATTGGCAAGAACCGCCTGCGGGTTCAGAAAACTCAGTGTTTGGGGGCGGGAGCGTGCTCACCGGCGGCGGCGGGAGCGTGACCTTCGGCGGCGCCTTTCTTGGGCGCGGCGTGCTCTCCGGCTCCATGATGCTCACCGACCGAGCGGTTCTGATGGAACATTTTGGTCTCGTCCCAGGATTGTTTTTCACAACTCAGATTAAGGAGCAGGCTTCCGGCGAGGCAGATGAGGGCGGTGAGTTTTTTCATGGAATCTCGAAGTTCAGAGGAAGGATGAGGCGACCGGTTTTGCAACCGGGAAAGGGTGAAGGGCACGCCGTCTCAGGGGGCGAACCAGACGTAAAGCATAAGGTAAACAATCGGACCGGTGGCGGCGACGTACAGCCAGAGGGGGAAGACAAATCTGGCCAGTCGGCGGTGGGCCTCCCGGCGGTCAGCCCAGCCCGCGAGATAGGTCAGCAGGATGAAGGGAAAACTGACGGCGGCGAGGACGACGTGGGTGATGAGCAGGAAGAAATAAACAGGCCGGACCAAGCCGGTGCCCGTGAACTTTGTCTCCGTGCTGGTCAGGTGGTAGGCCACATACAGCAGCAGGAAGAGAATGGACAGAACCATCGCCACCGTGATCATTGCCCGGTGACGCGCCACATTCCCCTGTTTGATGAAAACCAGGGCCATGACTAGGCACACGGCCACCAGGGCATTGATTCCTGAATACACGGCAGGCAGGAAGCTCAGGCTGAATCCCTCAGGAAGAGCAATATGCAGCGCCGGATTCCGCATGTTCACCACCAGCGCCAGGACCACGACGGTCAGGATCCAGACCACGGTCCGGAGTTTTTTCTCGGCGGGAGCGCTTAGAGGCTGGGCGATGGTCATAAAATTGGTCGGGAACTACTTGGTTTCACGGGCTTCCTTGAGCAGTTTCACAATGTCCTCCCGGATTGGCCGGGGGAACCAGCCGTAATCGTGCCCGGGATGGAAGGGCCAGTAAACGACGTTGCTTTCCGTGGGAGTGCGGATGTTGCCGCTGGCGTCCACCAGGACCATGACCAGCTGATGATCAAACTTGTCCGCCGGATTTTTCTCCAGATCCGCCGCCGGACGTTTGGTGGCGGCAATCCGGAAGGTTTTGGTCATCCACTCCCGGATGGCATCCCCCTTCCCGTCCGGACTGGTCAGAAACCACCAGTTTTCCCCGCCCAGCTTCTTGGCGTCGAGCCAGGCTTTCAGCACTTCGGGACGGTCATGCTCGGCATCCAGACTGATGGACAGCAGGGCGAAATTCGGATCACTGCCGAATTCCGTCTGCAGTTTCTGCATCTCCTCGGCGATCCCGGCACAGCCCATCGGGCAGGTCGTGTAAAGATAGGAAACCACAAAAACTTTGCCCCTCAACTGCTCAAGGTGCCGCTCTTTGCCATTCTGATCCAGCCAGACAGGCAGGGGATCGGTTTCCACCCGGCCCTGCATGGGCAGACGCTCGTAGGCGTTCTGACGCTTGAGACTGAGCAGCCAGTTGAAGGAGACGACCGCGCCAAGGGCGATAATGATCATGAGAATCATGACCGTTTTGCCTTTGGACGAGGGTTTGTCGGGAAAAGCTGTCGGGGGGGGATTGCTCATGGAATCGGGGGGTGAATATCGCGGAAGGCGTGCGGGTTAACAGTCTAGCGCCGGGCGGCGAGAAGAGCCGTAAGCACCACAGGCAGGTAAATCAGAGTGCCGAAAAAGAGTCGGCGGGCATCCGTCCGCTCTCCAGTGCGGCGGAAAACGAGCACCAGCTTCAGCAGATACCCGGTGGCGGCGAGGGCGGGCACGGCGAACCACCAGGAGGTGAAACCCGCCAGCGGCGGCCAAAGGCACAGGGGCAGCATGGGAAGAGTCCACGCCAGAGCCAGCCGGGCGGTTTTTTGGCCGGAGGGGTCGCCATTGGCCCACATCACAAATCCGCCGCGCATGTATTCGGCGCGGTACATCCAGTTGATGGCCAGAAAATGCGGCAGCTGCCACAGGAAGAGCAGGCTGAACAGGTAAAGCGCCTGGGGCTGCACAAACAGCTCCCACCGCAGCATGCCGCGCTGGATTCCATGAGCACCCGATGCCGCCACCCAGCCAATCACCGGAGGAATGGCTCCGGAAACCGCTCCCACGAGGGTGTTCATGGTCGATTTCTGTTTGAGCGGCGTGTAGATGAAAAGATACGTGATCAGAGTCAGCAGCGCCAGCCCGAAGGCCTCCGCATTCACCATCACGCCCAGATGGATCAGCCCGAAAGCGCAGAGCACCCAGCCCAGCATAAACGCCCCCACGGGCGGCACGCGGCCTCCGGGCAGCGGACGGTCGGCGGTCCGCAGCATTTTGGCGTCCGGACCGATTTCCATGAGCTGATTGAAAGCGGCGGATCCGAAAGCGGTGGCGGCGGTCCCGATGAGGGTGTGAATCATGCCCCAGCCCAGTCCGGACCAGCCGGTGGAAAGCGCGTATCCCGCAGCGGTGGTGACGACCACCAGAGCGCTGAGGCGCGCTTTGGTCAGCGTCATGAAATCGCCGCGCGTGAAGCCGACCTGCAGGGCGGAATCGGCGGTCGGATCAGCGGCGGCGGGCAGTGGAGCGGCGTTACTCATGGCATGGAATCAGCCGGAAGGGTGTCCGCGCCCGCGGATTCCCGCAACGGCAAAGCCCGGCGGCGGCTTCCGGCGGTGAGGGCGACAAGGACGCCGAAAAGAACGGCGGCCAGCATCATGTGAACGGGTTGCAACGCGGGAGGCAGAGCCCAGCGCGCCAAAATGACTCCGGCGGCGTACTCCAGACCCAGTAGAACAAGGACCGCCCAGCGCAGACGGTTGAAATGCGGCGGAAGTGGTTTTCCGGCTCCGACCGCCCCCAGGGCGAAAAAAACGGCGATTCCCAGCATGCACAGCCCCCAGGCACTGATGCGGTGGGCGGTGAAAACACCCGTCAGCTGGCTGATCCAGGTGTCCCGGCAGCAGTCGCTGGCGGCGTTGCCCAGATGATCGATCTGCTCCCGTACCTGAGTTCCCAGAATAATCTGCGCCAGAGCCGCCAGCAGCAGCGCCCAAAGAAGCCTGCGGGTGCCCGAACCGACCAAAACCGCGGAGGTTATCCCGGTCCGGTTTCTCACCCGGATGATGGCCATCACCGCGGCGCTCACCAGCACCAAAGCGCCCAGCATGTGAATGGTGATATTGAGCGGCTCAAGATTGGTGTGAACCACCACCCGGCCCATCCACGAGACAAACCCGAAAAGCCCCAGCGCCGAAAACAGCAGCCAAGGGAGCAGGCGGTCGAGTGACCGGCGGAAAAAAGCCAGAATAGCGGTCACCAGCATCGTCAGACCGCTGGTCATTCCCACCAGGCGGTTGGCATACTCCACCCAGGTGTGGACGACGTTGAAAGTGGCGATTTCAAAATCGCCTTTCTTAAAAGCCGTTTTGTAATCCAGCGGGAGCTGGGAAATATCGGTCGGAGGAATCAGACGCCCAAAGCACCGGGGCCAGTCGGGACAGCCCATTCCCGACCCTGTGGCCCGGACCACGGATCCGGCCAGCACGGTGGCGTAAAGCAGCACCAGCGTGAGCATGGCCCATCTCAGGAGCCTGCGGTCAGCGGTGGAGGAGTTCACGGCAAAAATGGACCAGCGGAAACGCCGGGAATAATGGAATAAAACCTTGGAGGCGGGCTCTCTTTATGAAGGCACTCCTTTTCTCAAGTTTTTAGCCGCGCGGTCGAGCCTGCGGGCCATATGAAAACTATAAGTCCTATATGTCATATAGGACTTATTGGACATGCCTCCAAAAACTGAGGCCAAGTCAAAGCGGCCACGGCATTCAGAGGATACCGCCGCCCGCACCTTTTTAACTGAACTATTTCGGAGCCTCAACGGGAGGAGTTGCCGGAACGGCGGGCACCGCCGGACCTGGAGCAGGGGCTGACGGCTGATTGGCCTGCTGCTTCTTTTTCACATCCTGCACCAGCGGGGAATCCCCGAAAACATTCTGCTCGTTCATCCAGCCTTTGAAGGCTTTATCATCAGCCACGATTTCCATGATGGATTTCATGTTGCCATGGGATGGACCGCAAAGCTGACCGCAGATGATTTCCGACTTCCCGATTTTGGTGGGGACAAACCACATCCGGGACTCTTTGCCGGGATCAGCATCCTGGGCAATGCGCATCACGGGAAGCGCGAGATTGTGGATCACGTCCTTGGAGGTGACATTAATCTCGATTTTACCGCCTTTGGGCAGCGTGAGCGAGCCGCTGATGAAGTCATCCCAGCCGTTGGGATCCTCGGGATCAATGCCCACCGGGTTCTGACCGCTGATCAGGAACCGGTCCGTGGTTCCAAGCTTGCCGTCAGCGCCGGCGTACTGGAAGTTCCAGGCGAACTGTTCCGCGAACGCTTTGATTTTGACATCGGGATTCGGAAATTCATCCACCCGGTTGGCCCACAACGGGAAAGCGAAACCCATGAGCAGGATGATTTCGACAATGATCACGCCGATTTCAATGTGGCTGGAGGCATGGCTCTGGACGCCGTGGTAATTCGCTTTGGGACTCCGTTTGTGATATCCCCTCCAGATGGCGATCACGAGGTAAATCCCCCAGCCGACCCCCAGAACCAGCATGAACCAGTGCACCAGTTCCAGCATATGGTCCACCATCGGTCCGTGTTCGGAGCCGTTTTCGATGATACCGGTGAGTTTATTCAGAAAGCCCATAAAAATTGAGGAAAAGGTGCGGGGGCGGAAAAATCAGGAGACGGGGGAATCAGTGCCGGCCTGAGCGGCGGCATAACGGCGGGCCCGGCGGGCAAAGGAGACAAAAACGCTGATGACGGCGGTGAAAACGAGGGCCAAAGCTCCAAACATCACAAACACCGCCCCGTTGGCGGCCATGGTGGTCACCTGACCGCTTTGGCTGATGCAGGTGGCGCAGGCGAAAGTGAGAAGAGAGGAGGACATGGAATTAGGAGGAAAGACCGGATCCGGAGAGAAACGATGGAATAATCAGACGATGATGGAGGGCGCTTTACGGCGCAGGAACCAGATGCCGTAAATCACCAGCGCCAAACCAAAAAGACCGCTGCCAATGCCCATTCCACTGGTCCGCAATTCATGCGTGATGGAATTATCCGGTCCGAACCACGAAAATGCCGCCAGACTGAAGTCGAAAAGGACCGCGATCACGAGGAAAAAAAGATGGAAGGATTTGAGGGACATAAAAAGCGTTCCGGTTGGAGGAAATCAGTTCATCAATCTGCAGTCAGTTCATTCATTCATTCATCAGGCGCCGAAACGGGCCTTGATCGGATCCAGAAAGGCCAGAACCGTCAGGAACATCATGGCGGCGGCGAAGATCACCGTGAAGAGAAGGAACTTGTAAATCAACGGCTTCTCATGATTCAAGTGCATGAAGATGAGGCCGACGAGTGACACCTTGAAGGTGGCGATGGAGAGGCCGATGGTGTAGTTGGCCGCATGACTTCCGAAGTCAATGAGAGCCACCCCCCAGGTAATCCCCGTAAAGAGAATCAGTGTCGCTCCAACTTTGAGGTAAGTGCGGACGGTTTTGGCGAGATCAATCGGATGATCGTCGTGGCTGTCGTGCCCGTGTGATTTATCAGAGGAGGGTTCCATGAGAACGGTGGATTACATCAGGTAAAAGACGGGGAACAGGAAGATCCAGACCAGGTCGACGAAGTGCCAGAAGAGACCGCCGACCTCGACGCGGTTGGCGAGATGCTCTGGATTGTTGAGATACATTTTACGGCCTGTGACCAGGAAGTAGCCCAGAACGATGGCTCCGCCGATGACGTGGAGGCCGTGAAGACCGGTCATCAGGAAGTAGATGGCGTAATAAGGGCTGCGGCTGGGGGAGAAGTTGGAGTAAAATCTCTTGTCGGCGCGGTCAATATGAACGCTGTGGGCCTCATCGTGGAGATACTCATGAGCCTGCTCCTCAGGCATGATCTCCTCCAGGGGAATGCGGAGAACCTCATGCTGCCAGTCGGAAACTTCCGTGTAATTGCCGGCGTGGGAGGGATGTTTCTGAACATATGCAGCCGTTTTCTCCTCGCGGTGCTTCACATAAGCCTCCTTCAGTTGAGGGAAGTACTTCCAAGCCAGGGAGTTTTCGGGCTTTTTGACCTGGCGGAGATCGATGGCGTCAATGTTGAAGGGAATGGAGTCCCCGGTCATTTTTCCGGTCAGAACAGTGTCGTCACGGAAAGTGACCCCAGTGGCGTTGTAGGTTTGGAGATCTTTTTCCCCCACCAGAAAAACCAAAGGATTGCCGACCACCTGGAGTTTCAGAGTGTCACCGACCACATCAGGAGCGGCACCCTCCAGAGCTTTGACCTTCGCGGTCAGTTCCTTGACTTTTTCCGCGGAATCCACCTTGAGCTTCTCATATTCGTTCAGGAAGGCCTCCACTTTGCGGAAATCGACAGGGACCGGGGTTTCGCCTTCCCCCGTTTTGCGGAGATCATCCGCCCGGGTTTTGGGAGCCTCAATGCGGGCGAGAAGTGTATTCAGGTCCCGGCGGGCGTGACGCACGTCCCAATATTGCTTCTGCAGCCCTTTATACCATTCCTCCGTCAGTTCGATTTCCGTGCCGTTGGAGGGAAGACGGACTTTGACCAGCTGGCCTTCAGGCACCTTGCCGAAAGGCTTGGCTCCTTCAGACACACGGCGGTGGCGCAGGAAGTGGAGATTGCTCTTGCCGGGGGCGAGGGTGATTTCCTTGACTTCCGTGAAGGCGATTTTGTCACCCTGGTGTTCCTCCGAAGCATGAGCGGGATGACCGTCAAAAACAGTGCCGTCCTCCAGAATCACGGAATAGTGGGTGAACTTGCCGTAATATTCGTAACCCTTGATGCACATGAACGCGAAGGAACAGGCGATCGTGATCAGCATGTTGATCTGATACCAGCCGTAACGGCGGGCCTTCAGGGAGGCCCATGCCGCCACCACGGTGACCGAGGAGGCGATCAGCACCATCGTGTTGATGAAGCCGGGCAGGACTTTCAGTTCATGGAACGGCCAGGGAAAATCAGCTCCAATACGCAGAAAGACGTAGGAGGAAAACAGGCCGCCGAAGAGCATGACCTCGGACGCGAGGAACAGCCAGATGCCGACTTTGGCATTATAAAGGCCTGTGTCGGGCCGGGCGGAAACGGTATAGGGAATCTCCATCTGAAAAAGGTGGACTGAGTGGGAAGTTTTTGCGGAGAAAAGGCGTCAGTTATTGGACATGCCGGGACGGTAAACGTCGCCATCATGGCTTGCCTCGCCTTCGACGGAATGCACCACACGCTCGGCGATGGTGGCGGAGGGGTGACCGGCGTGATCCTCGGTTTCCTTCTCCGCAGGAGTTGGAGCTTCCCATTGCGGGCTGAAATCCTTGTCGGCCCCGGGGACACTGTATTCATACGGGCCGCGGTAAACAATCTGCTCGGTCAGGAAGTTGCCATGCGGGGGAGGCGTGGGCGTATTCCATTCCAAAGTGGTGGCGTCCCAGGGATTGTCGCTGGCTTTTTTGCCGGTGAAGACACTGGCGAAGAAGTTGATGATGAACGGAATCTGAGCCAGGCCGAGACCCCATGCCCCCCAGGAGATGATCTCGTTGAGGTAAAAATACTTGTGGCTGGTCATTTCGAAGACCTTGCCGCCGTCGTACCACCGGCGGTGGAAGGAGGCCATGCCCTGAATGAACATCGGAGCGAAGACCACGTTCATGGCGATCAGCGACGGCCAGAAGTGCAGGTGGCCGAGAACCGTGCTCATTTTCCGGCCTGTGACCTTCGGATACCAGTGATAAATCCCGGCAAAAAGAGCGAAGATCGTGCCCGGAGCCACAATGTAGTGGAAGTGGGCGATAATGTAATAGGTATCGTGCAGGTAAAGGTCAATGAACGTGAAAGCCAGAGGCAGACCGGTCAGACCGCCGATGCCGAACATCGGAATGAATGCCGTCGCGAAGAGCATGGGCACGGGGAAACGGATGGAACCACCCCACAGGGAGAGCATGAGACAGGTCAGCAGAATCACCGAAGGCACAGAAATCAGCACCGTGGTGAACTGGAAGAACGTGGCCACCACGCTGCCCATGCCGGTCAGATACATGTGGTGGGCCCACACGATGAAGGAGAGGAACGCGAGGGTGAGCAACGCGTAAACCATGGACTTGTAACCCCAGAGCGGCTTGCGGGTGTTGCAGGGAATGATTTCCGCGCAGATCGCGATACCGGGGAGCAGGAGCACATACACCTCCGGGTGCGCCAGGAACCAGAACAGGTGCTGGAAAAGAACCGGATGACCGCCGCCGCTGATGTCCACCAGGGTGCCGCCGCTGTGAAGGCCGGTGGGCAGGAAGAAGCTGGAGCCGAACATCTGGTCGCAGAGCTGCATGAGCGCGGCGACTTCAAGGGGCGGGAAAGCGAGCAGGAGCAGGAAGGCGATGGTGAACATCGCCCAGGAGAAGAAGGGCAGACGCATCCAGGTAAGACCCTTGGCGCGCAGATTGATCACGGTGGTGAGCACGTTCACCGCTCCAAGGAGGGAGGCGCTGATGTTGAACACCATGGCGAAAAGCCACTGGGTCTGGCCGGTCCAGAAGTGGGAGTCGGAATTCCGCTGAATGGTGGCCGCGAGCGGCGAGTAGTTCGTCCAGCCGGCCTGGGCGGCGCCCGTCGGGAGGAAGAAGCTGGCGACCATGAGCACACCGCTGATGAAGAAGAGCCAGAAGCTCCACATGTTCAGTTTCGGGAAGGCCATGTCCGGCGCGCCGACCTGAAGGGGAGTGACAAAGTTCACAAAGGCCGCGAAGCCCAGCGGCACCACACCGAAGAACACCATGATGGTGCCGTGCATGGCCCCGAACATGTTGTAAAGGGAACCCGAAACCTTGCCGTCCGGAGCCCAGCGGGAGACAAAGTCATCCCCGAAGATTTTCAGAATCCAGCTCAGTTCACCGGGGAGAGGCACGCCAGGATGGGCGATGCTCCAGCGCATGACCAGCATGAGCATGAAACCCAGCGCGAGGAACAACAGGCCGGTGACACCATACTGCACGCCGATCATCTTGTGATCGGTGGAGAAGATCCATTTCTGAATAAAGCCTGGGTGATGATGGTCATCGTGACCATGATCGTGCGCGTGGTCCGCGTGTTTGGAGTCGTGGGTGGCGTCCATGGGGAAATCCGGGGTCAAAAGTTGGCGGGAGGAGGCGCGGAAAAATTATTGGGCGGGAGCGGGAGCGGGGGCTGCCGCGGGAGCGGCGGGGGCCGGAGCCGGAGTTCCGGCGGCGGCGGGCGCGGCACCCTCGGCGGGAGCGGCGTTGCGTTTGGTCGGCGGCAGATTGCCTTCCGTGGAAATCTCCTTCAACTGGGCTTCAGAGAAAGGAGCGGTCCGGGCGGCAAGCTTGGCGCGGACAACTTTCACCTGATCATCATAGATCAGACTGCCGGTGTTGCCCCATTCGTTGCGGATGTAGGAGGCGATCTGGCCGATGATTTTGTCCGACTTGGCTCCCGCCTGGGGGGGCATGGCGCCATTGTAGGTTTTACCATTCACCTGAAGCGGGCCGCTGATGCCGTGAAGGATGATGGAGATCAGACGTTCCTCTCCGTGAAGCACCCATTCAGAGCCTTTCAGAGGAGGAATTGTTCCCGGCTGGCCCTCGCCATTGCCCAGGTGGCAGCTGATGCAGACGGTGCCGTATTCGGCTTTGCCTTTGGCCACCCAGACTTTGGGATCAAACTCCGGCGGAGGGGCTCCGGCACTGTCCACCCCGGAGGGAAGAGAAGGCACGGCGTTGAATCCGTGCAGGTTGGGTCCCCAGGCGGCATTGCCCGCGAGGTAACCGCCGGCGGCGACCGCGACCGCGCAGATGGGGAGCAGAGCCCACAGCGACAGCGGCGCTTTGGCCATGGACAGATTACCCTTCTCCCGGGCGGCGGCCGCATGGGTGGAGGAGACATTCAGCTTGTGGCTGTAGTCGGTTTCGGTGCCGTCCGGCGACTGAAAAGGCGAAAAATTGGACATGACGAAAAAGAGAACGCTTACTTGGACTCCGGCTTGACGGTGGCTCCGCTGATGGACACAGGCAGCGGGGCGTCGCGCTTAAGTCCCAGAATGTAACTGGCCAGCGCGCGGACGGCGCTGGTGGGCACGATTTCCATGCCGGCGGGCGGGGTCAGTTCCGCCGCGAGTTTGGGGGAAAGATCGGCGGGAAGCTTCAGGGCATCGGAGGAACCGGCTCCCTCTATGGCGCGGACTGTGAAAAGATGCTGATAGCCGGGACTGTTGGACCAGTGTTTCCGGGCCCGGGGAGCGTAGAGATAGAGATAAAGATCGTTCAAACCCAGAGCTTTCTGCACGTTGATCTTTTCAGCGTCGGAGGCCAAGGAGAGCCCTGTCAGATTTCCCTCAAAACGATAACCGGCATTCGCCAGATCCGGCCCGATGCGGCGCTGGCCGATCATCGCGAAATCCTCATGCAGGTAGTCCCACATGTAAGTCGGGCGGGTCACGCTGAGCTTGTCGCCGCTCTGATCCCGGCCCCAGCCTTTTTTGAACTGATCAATCCCGGCATAATCCGGACGGATGATCTGAGTATGGCATTGGGCGCAGCCTTCACGGGCATAGATTTCCTCCCCGCGCTTACGGTCGCCGCTGTAGACAGAGGGATAATAAAGCCCTTTCTGCTCCGGCTGGTCGAAGGAAGTCTTACCCGAGCCCGGGACTTCCATGACGTATGGCATGGGCAGGCGATCGCGTTCGGACGTGTAGGGCCGCACGACCATGAAATAGGTCGGGACGGCGAAACAGGCGCCCAGTGTCAGGACAAAGTTTTTCAGACTGTTCATGCCTCAGCTCCTTCAGTAATGATAACGGGTTCCGCCTGATCCGCGGGGGCAGGCTGATGGATCAAAGTGGGGGTTCCGGCTTTGCGTCCGCGGTTCATGACCATGAGGGCCAGATGGACGAGGAAGACAAGATTCGCGGCGGTGATGAAAAGCCAGATCAGGATACGGCCGATAAGGTAACCCTGGGAGAAAATGGTGGCGGACTGGAGATCGGTGTCCCAGGTGTCAATGGCCGCCCCATGGGAGAAACCAGCGGCGAAAAGCAGCACGCAGAGGGCGATGCAGGCGTAGGCGGACCACCAGAAGTGGAACCGGATGCGGGCTCCGCTGATCCATTCACAGCCCGTGACCCGGGGGACGATGAAGTAAATCGCGCCGAACATGGTCATCGTGAAGAACATGTAGATGCCGGTCATGGCGACGGCGTCCTGCGCATAGCTGAAGCCCGTGTAGCGCGCCAGCGTCATGGAGGAGAGCAGAGCGGCCATCACCGAAACCACCACATAACCGATGGAGCCGAAGAAAGTGAAGCGGAGGCTGGGGCTGAGTTCCACCAGATTGTGATTGCCCTTCACGGTGAGGTAGTGATTGAAGGCGACGGCGAGCACCGGAATCAGCAGCAGCACCTGGGCGGCTCCGGCAAAAGCCGGGATGATCGCCGGGAGCGGACCGCCCACCAGTTCCTGGGCTCCGGCCCAGGGAGTGATTCCCACCAGACCCCAGAAAGCCAGAGTGGCCAGCTGGTAGGAATGGATGGGTTTGCCGACGATTTTCGGGATGATGAAATAAGCGGAGGCCAGACCCACCGGCACCAGCCAGAGGAAGAGGACGTTATTGGCATACCACGAGGCGATCGCGGGACCGGCCACCCCGGATTTCTTCAGAACGTTCAGGAAGAGATTGGCGGTGAGATAGAGCCAGGGGAAGGTGAAACAGGCGGTCAGCAGATACCACTGGGAGATGAAGACATGTCCCTTGCGGCGGGCCGTGAACATGACCACCAGCCAGACCACAATCAGCGAGTAGCTGATCAGGAGAATCGGCCACGCGAAGGAGGGGAACTCCAGCCATTTCATGGGCGTGCCCAGACCCGCCAGAATGCCGATGACCCCCAGACTGACACCGAGGTTCCAGAAATGCCCGGCGACCACCAGGGTGATCGGATTTTTCAGTTCCGTCCGGCAAAGACGGGCCATCATCCAGATCATCACTCCAAAACCGGCCTGAAAAGCCCATCCATAAAGCAGGGCATTGAGGAAAGCGGGCTGGCTGCGGCCGTAATTGAGCCAGTCAATTCCCAGAAAACCGGGAGCAACCAGTTTGATGGAGGAGATGAGGCCCAGCAAAGTCGCGGCCAGCAGCCATGCGGCGGCGCTGGTGAAAAAGAACAAAACCGGCAGGCGCGTCGATTTATCAATCGCCGCCCGCTGAAGAATGTCCTCCTGGGTGACTTCCGGGGAGTGCTGGTGCTGGTCGTCCTGACTCATGGTAAAAGGGTGTCGGGGAGGCGTTACTTGCCTGGAGTTTTCTCAAATTCCGAGAGGTTCGGATCGTGGCTCTGTGTGGCGGCCTTGGCGGTGCCTTCCGGGGTCAGGATGGCACTGGCGGCGGGCTTCTGGGCGCTCAGAACTTTCACCGCATAAGGAAGCACGGCATCGGCGGGAAGACGGACGGTTTTACCGGCTTCAACCTCGGCCACTTTGGCATAATCGTCGTTCTGGGCGTGCTGGGTGTTGAGCAGCGTGTTCCACCGGGCATTGCCGGCGCCGCCATCAGTCGCAGCGTTATTGGAAGGCAGGAACAGAAGGCGGTAACCACCCACCAGCAGCGCCACGGCGGCAATGGTGCCGAGAGCGCCCCAAAAGGTGAGGAAGCGCTTGCCCAGTGTGTCTCCAGGATGTTCGTCCATGATCGTTCGTTGAAAAAGTGGAAGGGAAAGGGATCAGCTGATGACGTTGACGGACTCCTCCAGACGGGGATCGCCGCAGGGATAGAGGCTGTGTTTGGAAAGGTTCCGGATCAGGAAGAATCCATACACTCCCGCAAAAGTCACAAAAGCCAGACCGTCAAAGAGCACATCGCGGATGAAAGTCCCGCTTTCAGGAGCGGTCGTGAAGTTGTAAAGGGAGCGCCCGCGCTCGGGAATGATCATCCAGTAAAGCTCCAGCATATGCACGCCGATCACAAAGACGGCGGCGGCCATGACCGCGTTCAGGTTGCGCTTGGAATCGCGTTTGAGGAGGAAGACAAACGGAACCGCGAAGTGGGCAAAAACCATGGCCAGGGAGAAATACCACCAGCCCTCGGTGTTACGGATGGCGTAAAACTGCGTTTCCTCGGGAATATTCGCATACCAGATCAGGAAGAACTGGCTGAAGGCGATGTAGGCCCAGAAAATGATGAAGGCATGCATCAGCTTGCCCATGAGGTGGAAGTGCTCCTCCGTGACAATGTGCTTGAAGTGCCCGGTTTTCACCAGAGTTCCCACAATGAGGATCATGGCGGCCATGGAGGCCAGCGCGGCGCCGGCGAAGATATTGACCCCGAACATGGTGGAGAACCATGTGTAGTTGAGGCTCATGATCCAGTCGATGCTGGCGAAAGTGGAGCACACCGCAAAAACCGGCAGCATCCAGCAGGCGTGGAAACGGGCTTTGAAAGTTGGCTCCACAGCCCCGGTGCGGTCCTGTTCAAGGGAAAGATTGCGCATCTTCAAACCCACCAGGAAAAGAATTCCGAAGAAAAGCACCGCCCGGATATCCCAGCCCGGGAGAAGGCCACCATGCGGATCGAGGCCATTGTGCAGGTAGGGAAATTTCTTGTAAAGCAGCTCCGTGCCATGGTTCATGGCCAAGCCGTCGCGGAGATTGGTGGCTCCGCTGGGAGGAGTCTGGGCAATCTGCGCGTGGATGCCGATCCATTCATACATCCTTTGGGTCCACTCGGGTTTTTTGATACTGCCCAGGGGAAACGGGGAAAAGATCGGAAGCGCGAGGACAAACAGCGGCAGATACAGCTGGGTCATCACCTCGGGAATACGCCGGATGGCCACTCCCCAGGAGGAGTTGGAGGCGTTGTGCAGCAGCACCCAGAAGAGGGCCCCCGTCGTGATGGTGAAAAACACCTCCAGGGCGAAGAGGTAGCTGAAAGCGTAGGAATTCGCGGCTTCCCCTCCTCCGAAAAAGATCAGTGCGGAAGCGGCCACTCCGGCGACTCCGGTGAGAAGCAGGATGGCGCGCCACGAAACGAATTTCGTGATCTGCAGCTTCTCGCCCTCGGGCGGAAGGTGGGTGACAGCGACGTGATGGCTCATGCGGACGGGAAAGAAAAAAAGTCTTACTTGGCGGGAATAGGAGCGGCGGCGGTGGCGGCAGCAGGGGCGGCGGGCGGAGCAAGGGCGGTCCAGGCTTCCCGGATCGCGGGATCGGACAGCGGAGCGCTGCGGCTGAGTTCCATGGCGCGGAGCCAGGCGACGATAGCCCAGCGCTCCTTGACGGGAATATTCGCTCCGTAGCTGCCCATCATGCCGAAACCGTGATTGATGGTGTTGTAAATATGACCGTTGGAGCGGTAATCCGGTGCTTTGGGATCGGTGAATTTGGGAGTCTGGAAGTTGGCGATGTTGGGCACGCCATAGTGACTGGTGACTCCTTTGCCGTCGCCGGATTTGCCGTGGCAGGGAGTGCAGTTGATGTCGTAGCGCTCCTTGCCGAGGCGCAGAAAAGCGGCGTCCACCGTGACCTGCTCAGGATAACCATCACCCCAGAAATCACCGATGTGGCCCGTATTATAGTAGTCGCTGCCATGGGAGAAACCATAGCTGGCGAAACTGCCGGAGGCGGCGGTGGCTTCAGGAATTTTCAAGCCCATGGGCACCGTGCCGGTGACGGGTTTGCGGGAGCCCACGCCGTCAGCGAAGAAAGCGTTGCTGGCCTGGGCTTTCACCTTGGCCTGCTGGTCCATGTCATTGAAGATCTCAATGGGCGTATGG
This sequence comes from Verrucomicrobiota bacterium, assembly GCA_040386695.1. Lineage (GTDB taxonomy): Bacteria > Verrucomicrobiota > Verrucomicrobiia > Verrucomicrobiales > V1-33 > CAIZWU01. The sequence continues at coordinate 10,667 of JAZKFB010000111.1, read as the reverse complement.
CTGAACTTGTCGCCGCGGAATCCGGCGAAGCCAACCACCAGCACAGTGGCCAGGAGATAAGCGAAAAAGAAGTATCGCATGGGACGGAAAAATGGGTCGGGAAATCGGACCGGGCTGAGGCTTAGAGTTCGTCCTCCACAAGTTCGACGCTCTCAGCGCCGAGTTCTGAAAGAAAGGCCCTGGTCTTTTCAGTCGAGAATTTCGGATCGCGGGCTTCGATGCAGATGAAGAATTTGTCGTCGGAGAAGCGGCCGAAGTTCAGGGAATTGAAAAGCGGATGGTGCAGACGCGGCAGTTTCATCATCACCAGACAGGTGAAGAGAGCGGTGAACGCGGAGAACAGAATCGTGAGTTCGAACATCACCGGGAAGAAGGCCGGGATGGTGAAGATATTGGCCGGTTTGGCCTGCACCACGGTCGGGTAGATGACGACCTGGGTGAGGAACTCCAGCAGAAAGGCGGTGGTGAGACCGGTAATGCCGCCCACCAGCACAAAGCGGGGCAGAATGGACCGGCCCAGTCCCATGGCATCATCCATCCCGTGGATCGGGAACGGGCTGTGGACATCCCAGCTGGAGAAGCCGGCATCCCTCACCTTTTCGGCGGCATGGAAGACATCCCTGGTGGAGGAAAACTCCGCAAGGTAGCCGTGAACGCGTTTCAATGGGTTGCTCACTGGAAGACGGGAAAAGTTGGAAGGAGAGGAAATGGGACAGGATCAGTCGGGACGTGGACGGTCAGGCGGTGGCGGCTCCGGGAATGGTGACCGTGGCGGGCTGGCCGGGAACTTCATGGGGATCGCCCTCATAGACGGGGGCGGCCACCACGTTGTCGCGTTTGATCAGGGAGGGATCATAGTGGGGATCCGCTTCGGGCAGAACGCCTTTGATTTCAGCGATGGCGATGACCGGCAGGAAGCGCAGGAAGATCAGGAAGAGCATCATGAACATCCCGAAGGTGCCGATGAAGGTCCAGATTTCGACCCAGGAGGGGTGATACATATCCCATGCGCCCGGCAGGAAGTCGCGGGCCAGGGTGGTGACGATGATCACGAAGCGCTCATACCACATGCCGGCGTTCACGAACATGCAGACCACCATGACGATGTAGAGATTCTCGCGGCATTTTTTCCACCAGAAAGCCTGAGGGGCGATCACGTTGCAGAAGAACATGCAGTAGTAGGCCCAGGTGTAGGGACCATAGAGAATGCGCCATTTGAAGGCGTCGAACTCGAAGAGGCTGCCGGAATACCAGGCGATGAAAAGCTCCATCAGGTAGGCGTAACCGACGATCGTGCCCGTGAGCAGGATGATCTTCGCCATGTTGTCGATGTGCTTCATGGTGAAGAGATCATGCAGACCGTAGATCTTACGGACCGGGATCATGAGTGTCAGCACCATGGCGAAGCCACCGAAGATGGCGCCGGCCACGAAGTAGGGCGGAAAGATGGTGGTGTGCCAGCCGGGAACGATGGAGGTGGCGAAGTCGAAGGACACCACGGTGTGCACGGAGAGCACCAGCGGGGTGGAAAGGGCGGCGAGGAGCATGTAGGCCACCTCATAATGACGCCACTGACGGTTGCCGCCGCGCCATCCGAGGGCAAAAAGGCCGTAAGCCATCTTGCGGATGCCGGGTTTGCAGCGGTCGCGGAGAGTGGCGAGGTCAGGCACCAGACCGAGGAACCAGAAAACAACGGAAACACTGAAGTAGGTGGAGACCGCGAACACGTCCCACAGCAGCGGGGACTTGAAGTTCTGCCAGATGGCGTTGCTGTTCGGAACGGGAGCGAGGAACCAGGCCATCCAGACGCGGCCGACGTGCAGGGCCGGGAAAAGGCCGGCGCACATGACCGCGAAAATCGTCATCGCCTCCGCCGACCGGTTCACCGCCGTGCGCCATTTTTGGCGCGTGAGGTAAAGAATGGCGGAAATCAGAGTTCCCGCGTGACCGATACCGATCCAGAACACGAAGTTGGTGATGTCCCATCCCCAGGCGACCGGATGATTGGCTCCCCAGACTCCGACGCCGGTGGCGACGAGGTAAGTGAAACAGAAGGCCATGAAGCCCGCGAGCATGGCGCAGGGGACGACGATGAACCACCATCCTTTGGGCTGAGGATTTTCCACGATCCCGGCGATGCGGTTCGTGACCCAGCTGAAGGAGCGGTTGTTCAGCACCAGAGGCTCGCGCAGGAGGACCTTCGCGCGGGAAGGGCCGTCGGCGTGCGCGGGGTGGTGGGAGTCGTGATTGGCGGCTTCGGCCATTGTGAAAGACGGGTGGAAGGTAAGAGTGAAAGGAATTTCCGATCAGTGATGAGTCGGGGCGGCACCGCCGGCGGTGGTGATCGGACGGGTTTTGCTGCCCTGACCCACTTTTTTCATTTCGCGCGGGCTGGCGGCAAGGAGGAGCGGATTCGGGTTTTTGATGCGCGCCAGGTAAGTGGTGCGGGCCCGGACGGAGAGGTAGCCGAGGAGATCGTAGCTCCGGGAATTCCGCTTCGCTTTATAAACGTCCTCCTTGTCATTGAGCAGGTTGCCGAAGGTGATGGCTTCCGCGTCGCAGGCTTCCTGACACGCCGTTTTGAGACTGTTGGCGGGAATCATCAGCTCCTTCTTGTCCAGAACCAGCGTCTCGTCGTATTTGCCCTCCTTGCGGGATTTTTCCTTGCGGGCATGGACACGGCTGTCAATGCGCGCGCCCTCAATACGCTGGATGCAGTAGGTGCATTTCTCGATGACGCCGCGCATGCGCACGGTGACATTCGGGTTTTTCTGCAGCTTGCTGAGCTCGGTGTCCTTGCGGTCGCCGAGAGGACCGGCGTAGAGGTTGTTGAACTTCATGCCGCCGACCGATTTTTCGACGAGCGGATTGCGCTTGTTGTAGTCGAAGAAGTTGAAACGGCGGGCCTTGAACGGACAGTTGTTGGCGCAGTAACGGGTGCCGATGCAGCGGTTGTAAACCATCACGTTCAGACCGTCGGGGCTGTGCACGGTGGCATTGACCGGACAAACCGTTTCACAGGGAGCGGCTTCACAGTGCTGACAGCCCACAGGCTGGACCAGCATGGACGGATTGTCCATTTCGTCCTCACTCCACTCGTGGCCTTCCACTTCGCGGTTATTCAGAGCTCCATCGGAGTCAAGGTCGGTGGCGAAATACCGGTCCATGCGGATCCAGCTCATTTCGCGGCCGCGGCGGACCTGATCCTTGCCGACCACCGGGATGTTGTTTTCCGACTGACACGCGATCATGCAAGCGGTGCAGCCCATGCAGCGGTTCAGGTCAATGACCATGCCCCACTGGTGGAGGTCATCGCTGAGCAGCGGAGTGCGGGTGCCGTCGTCCTTTTTGGCGCCGACCGGTTTGTAGAAGGAAAAGGCGTTTTCCTCCTCCTTGGCCTTACGATCGCCGTGGAGATTGGCATCTGTGCCCTGATTAAGAGCAAAATCCTTGTCGTGTTTCCAGTCCTCCTGCGTGCCTTCACGGACAAGGGCACGGCCATACATGCTGTGGTGCTCCTGCGTGGAGGCCAGCGGGTAAACGGCGGGGATTTCCTTGTGGTCCGTCCAGTCGAGCCCCGTGGTGACGGCGCTGGTGATTTTAGCCAGCGTGCCTTTGGTGGCGAAATAAGGCGTGGCCAGTGTCCGCAGCCCGTAAACATCAAAACCGGTGCCCTGCCCCACGCGTCCCGGACCATCGGCGTCCACTCCGCGCTGGCCGTAGCCGACAGTGAGCGTGACGGCGTAATCCGCATGTCCAGGAATAACCAGAACCGGGTAAAAACGGGTGACGCCATTGACCTGCACGGAAATCACGTCGGCCTCGTCAACAGAGCTGAGATTGATGCCCAGTTCCTTGGCGGTTTTCACACTGACCAGAGCGGCATTGTCCCAGGTCACTTTTGAAACCGGATCCGGAGCCTCCTGCAGCCAGGCATTATTAATATACCGTCCGTCCCCGATTTTGTGGCAGGGAACAAAAGTCACCTCCACATCCGTCAGGCCGATCGGAGCGGCCACATCCACCACAGTGGCCAGACCACTGAAAGCGGCGGCGTTCGGGGCCGCATTGAGGGCGGTGTAGGCGGTTTTATCCACAAATCCGTCCCGCAGGGCAAAATTCCAGAGATCGTCGGAAGCGCCGGGAACGACCGCGTTGAAGGTGTCGCGCACCAGTTTGTAACCGGGACCCGCATCCTCCACCTGAACGGCGGGAAGCGGAATACTGCTCGCCTCCTTGTAAGGAGGGGTGTCCTCGTTGGAGAGCAGGGCGTTCAGCAGTTCGTGATCGCTGACTCCGCCGAAAAGCGGCAGAATCATGGGTTGCACGATCATGTAAGTGCCTTCAAAACCGCGGGTGTCGCCCCACTGCTCAAGATAATGAGTGCCGGGAACCGCCCAGGTCGCGTTGCGGGCGAGAGTGGTGCGGTGGCGGGTGCTGAGGACGACCACGTTTTTGACCGCGGCCTGAACGGCGGCCCACTTCAGATCGGCCGGAGCTTCGAGCGAGGGATCCGCCTCCCCGACGACCAGAAGCGTTTCCACTCCTCCGGCGAGCGCGTCTTTGGCCAGAGCCTCCAGCGTACCGCAGTGGGCTTCAGGCAGATCGGTCTGTTTCAGTTCCACCGTGGAGCCGAAGGCGTTGAGCGCCTTGTTGATGGCGACGGTCAGGAGAAGAACGGCCTCGCTCTGCTGGGAGCCGGCGATGACCACGGATTTGCCCAGTTTTGAGGCCAGATCCTCAGCGGCCAGCTTCAGCCAGACATCGTAGTCCTCGCGGCCACCATCGTAACCTCCAGTGAGTTTCACGGAAGCGGCGGCGGCGGCAAGCGCGGCATCCTTGGTGCTTTCGGCGATCAGAGCCGCGAGGCGGACGGCGACCTTCAGCGTCTGGCTGGCGTGAACACGCATGCGGTGGTCCGCCATGCCGCCCGTCAGGGTGTAATTGCTTTCAACCGCGTAAAGGCGGTTCATCGGATCGGTGTTCTTCTCCGCCTTGCGGCCGGACATGAACTGACCGGTGGTGCTGCCGCCGACGCGGTCATTGCCGAGGAAATCGCCATCCAGACTGAACACGACGTCCGCTTTGTCCAGATGATAGCAGGGCATGACGCCCGCGCCGAAGGCTTTGGTGTAAACCGTGCGGACCGTCTGGGGACCGAAGGCCTCGTAACGGTAAATTCTGGCCTGGGGGTATTTCGCCTGCAGGGCGGTCAGAAGGCGGGTGCGGGTGGGGGAAACCACTTCGTCCGTCAGAATCGAGAGGCCTTTGCCGCCCGCTCCGGCGAGTTCCTTCTTCTTGGCGTCGAGGAACTTGAAGAAAGTGTCGCGGGTGCTGACCTTGCCGGCGCTGATGAAATCACGGGCGCGGTCGGGATCGTAGAGATTCAGAACCGACGAAAGCGCGGCGGAGTCAATGCCGCCGTTGCTGTCGGGGTGCAGCTTATTGCCCTGCAGATGGGTCGGACGGCCTTCCGTGGTGTTGACCACCAGGGGAGTGCCGCCGCCGGGACGGGGCATGGCCGAGGCGTAATAAAGAATTTTGCCCGGAATCACCCACTCCGGAGCCTTGGCGTAAGGCTTGATATAAACCTCCGGACGGCGGCAGCCCACAAGACCAATGCCCGCCATGGCGGTGCTGGCGCTCATCAGCTTGAGGAAGGTGCGGCGGGAGCCCTCAAGCTCCCCCTCATCCTTCATCACGGCGGCTCCCTCCTGGAATTCGCGGTCCAGCCAGGTTTGGGAAGCGGGTTGACCGGTCAATTGACCGATGCTGCGCCAGAGACGCTTGCCGGTTTTGGGTTCCTCAGGATGTTGCCAGACGCGTTTCATTGAGTTCCGAAAAAATAGGTAAAACTGGGACGGGGCCGTGTGCGGTGATGTCGGACTAGCGGTGGCAGCCGGCGCAGTTGGTCGGGGGTTCGATTTGCCAGGCCTGCTTCAGCTTCAGACCCATTTCGGTCTGATCCAGACCCGCGCTTTTGGCGGTCCAGTTCAGATCCGTGACTTTGTCGAGAGGACGCAGATGTTTTTCCGGCTCGCGGTGACAGTCCAGACACCAGCTCATGCTCTGGCTCTCATGATGGAAGACGACCGGCATCTCGTTGATTTTGCCATGGCAGCTCACACAGGAGACGCCGCTGTCCACGTGGACGCTGTGATTGAAATAAGCGTAGTCGGGAGTTTTGTGAACCTTGACCCACTCCAGAGGCTTGCCGGTGGCGACGCTCTCACGGAGCGGCTCCAGCAGCGGGGAGTTCGGCAGCACGTGCTGGTGACAGCGGTAACAGGTGTCACTGGAGGGCACGTTGGCCGCGCCCGACTGCTCCACAAAGCTGTGGCAGTAACGGCAGTCCATGCCCAATTGGCCGGCGTGGATCTGGTGGGAAAAAGGAATCGGCTGCGACGGCTGATAGCCGACACGCGTATAGCTCTGGGTGAAATAATAAGCCACCCCGGCGGACACTCCCAGGCCTATGAAAGCGATGCACACCAGCAGCTTGAGCGGCAGCGTATTGGTCCAGCGGGGAAAGGTATTGGCCATTGGCGGGGATCGGAACTGGAGGGAGACTAGGAGCTTGTGAAAAATTTCACAAGCGAAATTAGCGCTTTTTTCCAGAATTGGAGGCAGGTGATCCGGAGGATGGGAGGATCACGCGGCGCGCAGCTCGGAAAGAGCCCCCAGGATAGAAATGACGCCCCGCGTGGCAAGGGAAAACTGCCCCGTGCGGCGGTTTTCATGCGCCTTCCCCGCAAAGCCCTCCCGAAATCACGGGCGGCGGATACTTTCCAATTCGATGCGCCGTCATTTTGGAACCTGACCTGCGGGGCCGGGCCAAACTGGAACCTTGCCCCTCCTCACGGAACAGTTCGCCACTGTCCCCTCCAGCGCCCTCACACCTCTCCGGATCTGACGGCGGGATTACTTCGGCGCCACCATCAACGCCGCCGGCACCTCCGGCTCCGATCACGCCGGCCCTCCCCATCTGATCGAATAGGCCTGTCTCCCCGATCCCATTAAATCCGACGCCCGCCCCCGGCGGTTTCCTGCGAAACTCCGCACGGCATCAGCCTCACTCACCAGCGGAGCCTCGCCGCCCTTCAGGCGGGTGCCGTCATTGCTGTGGAATGAAGTGATGATCTTCCTGACTCGGCCCCCTGAAAACAGCGGGCCTCACCCGGGATCCTGTCCGACGACGGCACTCTCCAGCAGAATAAATCCAGGGAGCTGGATTCTTTGATTCCCCAGTTCGGCCGCGCGGACGGAAAATGATCGCCGCCCGGAAGGACGCCCGTCTTCAAAAAGTCCCGCGCCACCGGCCTGAAAAGGAGTCCCGGTCCCGAATCCGTCAGCTCCGGCGGATTGCTGGAGGCAAACCCAGGGTTGACGCGGCGGCCTGCAAAACAGTATTAAAGGGGTTCCGCGCAAACCCCTGACTGTCCCTGGCCGCCCGCCGCCCAGGAATGGCCGCCATGAAAGACTACACTTACCCCGATCTCGACGATGTGGCGGTGACCACCGTGATGCAGGCCCTCTCCGACGAGGGACGCCTGAGCATCGTGCGGCAGATCATGCGCACGCCGGGCGGGGAATGCGCCTGCGGGGAATTCTGCGGGGGCTTGTCCAAAGCCACGGTTTCGCACCACATGCGGGTGCTGCGGCAGGCGGGACTGCTCCGGCACCGGACCATCGGGACGCGGAGCCTGACCTCCCTGCGCATTGGCGAGGTGGAAAAACGTTTTCCGGGACTGCTGAGCCTGGTGGCGGGCCAGCCCCCGCAGCGGGCGGAGCGGTTTTAACCGGCCCGTTTGGAGAGTTTTCTGAAGAGGAAAGCGGAATCAGACTGAGAGCCTATCCGGATAACCCTGCGGAGCGGCGGCGTGGACGGAGTGGCGCAGGGCGGGTTTGGGAGTAATCCGGATAGGCTCTGAATGTGGTGGGAGCGGGAAGCGGCGATGCAGGCAACGGGTAAAACAGGCATCCCGCCCGTTCTACCCGGGCCCGGGCCCCGGCTTCGCCAGTTTCGCCACCACGCGGTAACCGAGGAGCACCGCGAAAATCCCCGCGAAGAAAACCGGCCAGCGGAGATCCGACTTCACGATCATCCAGTAATGCGCCACGCCGCCGACGGCGATGAGGTAGGTGAGCCGGTGCAGCCGCGCCCACCTTTGGCCGCCGAGCCGTTTGATCATGGCGTTGGTGGAGGTGACGGCCAGCGGCACCATCAGCAGAAAACTGATCATGCCCACGGCGATGAAGGGCCGCTGCCCGACATCGCCGGGAATGGTGGCCAGCTTCAGTCCGCGGTCGAAGACCACATAGGTCAGCAGATGCGCCAGTCCATACCAGAAAGCGAAAAGGCCAAGAATGCGGCGGTGTTTCAGCAGCCAGTTCCAGCCCGCGAGTTTCCGCAGCGGCGTGACCATGAGCGTGAGCGCCAGAAACACCAGGCAGAGCACCCCCGTGGCGCGGGTGACAAATTCGACCGGATTCGCCCCGAGCCGGCCCCGGTTCCAGTCCCAGGCCATGAGCAGCGCGGGAATGAGGGCGTTCAGGCTGATGACCTGCCGTTGAAATTTCGCGTCGTTCATGCGGTCGGAAAGTTAGAATTTCACCCGCAGGTCCATGCCTTTATAAAGTCCCGCGACCTGTTCCGCATAGCCGTTGAAGGGCAGCGTCGGCCGCTTGGTGATTTCACCGATTCGCTGCTCCCGGGCCTGTGACCAGCGCGGGTGATCGACATCGGGATTCACGTTGGAGTAAAAGCCGTACTCGTCCGGCGCCGCGATGTTCCAGGTGGTCGGAGGCTGGCGGTCCGTGAGGGTGATTTTCACCACCGACTTGATGCTCTTGAACCCATACTTCCACGGCACCACCAGGCGGATGGGCGCGCCATTCTGATTCGGCAGGGTTTTGCCGTAAAGTCCCGTCGCCAGCAGCGTCAGCGGATGCAGGGCCTCATCAAGCCGCAGGCCCTCGACATACGGCAGCTCAATGCCCGCGTCCCCGGCATCGGGCATCTGTTTCAGATCATAATAAGTCTGAAAAGCGACATGCGTGGCCGCCGCCAGCGGTTCAACCTTCTGGAGCAGATCCCGCAGCGGAAACCCGACCCACGGAATGATCATCGACCAGCCCTCCACGCAGCGGAACCGGTAAACCCGCTCCACCTGCGGGAACTTCAGCAGTTCCTCCAGATCAAAAACGCGCGGTTTGCCCGCCAGTCCGCCGACCTCCACCGACCACGGTCTGGTGACAAAATCCCGCGCCCTCCGCGCCACCGCTCCCTTGCTGGTGGAGAATTCGTAATAGTTATTATAGCCGCTGACATCCTCGAAGGGCGTCGGCCCCTCATCCGCTCCGATCACCGGCAGACTCAGCCCCTCCTCCGCCACCGTCGCCAGCACCGTCCCGTGGTTCTCCACTTTCGGACGCGGCCCGAAGGCCCGGTAAACCCCCGCCGTCGCCAGAGCGCTCCCGGCCAGAAGAGAGCTTCTCATAAAAACCCGGCGGCTGTTGAAAACGGCCTCCGGCGTGATCTCGCTGGATTTGATTCTGGGATCTCCGGGCATGATGGGGAAACGGTGGGAAAACCACTGAATATGCCCGCAAATCCCCCGGAAGGAAATCTTTCCCGCGGACCCCGTCCCGGAAACATCCCCGGCTTCCGGAACCCGGCGTCTGTTGACTGACTCTCAGGCGGCGCGCCCCGGACAGAAGACTCCCTCCCGCCATGAAAGATTGCCTGATAACGGGTGGCCTGATTCATTCACGGTTTTCCGCTGTCCCCGCATTTTTTATGTCTGAACCAGCTGAAGCCGGGCCGGATCCAGCCTTTCAGATGATTGCCGAAGAGCCTGCGGAACAGGGCGTGGATCTTCAGCCGCAGCACCGTGCGCTCCTGATTGAGCCTTTCCACCACCTCCTTCGGCTGCTCCATTTCTCCGGTCAGCGATGCGACCTGATGCTCCAGCAGGGCTTCACGGGGGCGGGCGCGGACGGCGTCATCGGGCAGGATGCGCCTTATAAATCGCCTCCCGCGCTCCTGGTCAATAACCATTTTAAAGATGTCAAGCAAACGGCACTCGGCTGCGCCTCAGTCCCGCTCATACCAGCCTCGCGGCCTGGCTCCGTGCATGTCGATATTGCTTCGCTGTCGCTCACCCCTGCGGGGCAGCCTGGCGGCTGGCCGTCTCCCTTCCGCTCGGCTGTCCGTGAGCAGCACAAAAGCCTCCGGCCTGAGCGCCAGTTTCACCTGTTCCGCCGCCGCCGCGCGCGGCCATGAGAAAGCTCCGGCCTCCAGCCGTTTTGTCAGGATCCAGTAACCGGCTCCATCCCGGTAAAGCACCTTGGGGAGACGGTGCCGCCTGTTCGGAAAAACGAAAAGCGAGCCGTAAACACTGCCGTCCCCAAGCGACGTGCCGCTTCCATGTGGCTTGTGGAGGCCGCTGCGGAGGTAATCACGCGCATGGCTCAGCTCATGCGCGATAGTATTCGCCAGCGTTGCTTCGTTAGCGCACGAATCGGGCCCTACGCGAATGATGCGACCTACCGTCACGACAGACCCACACACCACCCCAAGCCAAGGCCATACCTCAAAGCTCAGCCACGCGGCGCGATGACTCAGATTAAAATGACACCGGAGAGGTCCTGGGAGGCGGGGGTGG
>JAZKFB010000110.1:0-17472 GCA_040386695.1 Verrucomicrobiota bacterium | reverse complement strand
TCAGACCCGGCTCCGGGAGACACTCCCCGGTGTCATTATTTTTGAGTCAATGCGGCGGAACGGACTGGATTTTTTTCTCCTTTAAATCGAGCAGACGGGCGCGCAGAATTTCCCGATGCCGGGGTTCCGCCTTCGGGTGAACGCTGATCCACCAGAGGGGCAGCATATCCTCAGCGGTGAAAGTATCGGGGAACGAGTGCCTGTTTGCCAGAATGAACTTCTCCAGACTGCCCGCGCACCATGCCAAATCACCGGCTTCGGCGAATGTCGAATTCAAAGGGTCATTGGCGATGCCGCTTTTCTCATTAAATCCCGCCGCTGTCCTCATGCCTTTAAGCCACGATCTGATGATCAGTTTGGCGGCTGCGGAGTTTTCCCCCTGCTTCCCGCCGGAAAGCTCGTGGCAATCCTGCTGAAAGGCATTCAATGGGGTGTTGGCAAAGGAGGAGAGAGTCAGAATCGACGCCACCGCCGGAATCAGAAAACAAAAGCGGGCAGGGGATGTGCGGATCATAAATAGTGCCGGTTTGGGGTTTGGGTTCAATGAGCGGCGCCGGAATTTCAGGATTTTTTCCACCGGGCCAGAGCCTCCCCAAGCTCCTGCGCGCGCACCGGTTTGGTGATGTAATCATTCATGCCGGCAGCCAGGCAGCGCTCGCGGTCCCCTGACATGGCGTTGGCGGTCAGCGCGATGATATGGACCTCCCGGGATGAAAACCGCTTCCGCAGAAGGGTGGAGGTCTCATACCCGTCCCGTTCCGGCATCTGGCAGTCCATGAGGATGATGTCGTAACCCGTTCTCTCCATGGCCGCCAGCACCTCCCCGCCGGTGGCCGCCACATCGGCCTCGTAGCCAAGTTTACGCAGCTGCAGGAGCGCCACTTTCCGGTTGATGGGGTTGTCCTCCGCCAGCAGCAGCCTTGGCCGGGAATCTGAATTTTCCCGCAGGGCAGGGCTCTCCGGGACGGATGCGCCGCTTTCTGCCGGAGGGCGGGATTCCGCCGGGAGACCGCCGCCGTGCAGCAGCGCCAGACAGTCCAGAAGGCGGGAGGGGCGGGCAGGTTTCAGCAGGGCGGCGCCGATGCCGGACGCCTTGAGGGTTTCCGCTCCTGGCAGGGTGCTGGTGGAATTCAGGAGAAGGCGCTGAACTCCCGCGAGAGCGGGATCGCCCTGCATGACCCGCGCCAGTGTCAGGCCGTCCATGCCGGGAAGCCCACTGTCAATAATCACGGTCGAAACAGGCCTGCCGCCGCGCCGCTCCCGGTGCAGGATGGCCAGGGCCTCATCACCGCTGGAGGCACCCAGACTGGCAATGCCCCAGCTGTCCAGCCATTCCCGCAGGAGGGAAAGATTCGCCGGGCTGTCATCCGCCACCAGCACGCGCAGATGGGAGAGCGTGTGTCCGGGGGTCTTATCCTGCGGCCGCGCGGTTTCCGGCCCGTGCGCGAAGCAGGCGGTGAAGTGGAAAGTGGAACCCTTGCCGGGCTCGCTCTCCATGCCGATTTCCCCGTTCATCATCCCCACCAGTCTGCGGCAGATGGCCAGACCCAGACCCGTTCCGCCAAATTTGCGTGTGGTGGAGGCGTCCGCCTGGGTGAAGGGCTCAAAAAGTTTCCGGCGGGTCTTCTCATCCACGCCGATGCCCGTGTCCCGCACCTCAAAACGCAGCCGCGTGGCGTCCGAGCTGTTTTTTTCCGGAAACACCCGCACATGAACCTCACCGCCCGCGGGGGTGAAGCGGATGGCGTTGCTCAGGAGATTGGTGATCACCTGCTGCAGGCGGATGGCGTCCCCGGTCAGGCACCGGGGAACCTCCGGCCGCACCTCCATGATCAGCTCCACGCCGTGTGAGCGCGCCGCCGGCGCCGCCAGTTCGGCGCAACTCTCCAGAGTGTCCCGGAGGTCGAAGGCGATTTTTTCAAAAACCAGCTTTCCGGACTCAATTTTGGAAAAATCGAGAATGTCATTGATGATGGTGAGCAGCAGTTCGCCGCTGCGCCGGATGGTCTCCACAAAATCCCGCTGCTCGGCAGTAAGCGGTGTGTCCAGCAGCAGAGCGGTCATTCCCAGCACCCCGTTCATGGGAGAACGGATTTCATGGCTCATGCTGGCCAGAAAATCACTTTTGGCCTGATTGGCCTCCTCCTGCGCTTTTCCGGCGGCCGCCAGCTCCTCCTTCTCCTGCTGGAGAGAGGAAATGTCCTTTCCGATGCAGACCACAAACTGATCCCGCCCGGACCAGTTGGCCGACCACAGCATGGGAATCACGGATCCGTCCTTCCGGAGCCAGCGGCTGACAAACCCGCTCCGGGGAACACCCTGGAGTATTTGTTCCGCAATTTCCGTAAGCCCGCCAATATCATCGGGATGGACGAGTTCAAAAAGGGACCGCCCCGTCAGTTCCTGCGGGGCGTACCCCAGAATTGTGGCGCAGGCGCGGCTGATCCTCAGTATGCGGCCCTTTCCGTCCACCGCGCAGATGATGTCGAGGGAGAACGCCAGCAGGGTCTCAACCGTCTGACGGATGCCGCACAGGCCGGGAATGTGAGAAACGGAGTGCCTGCGGATGCCCGCTCCCGGCTCTTTGTTTTCCGGATGACACGGAGAAAACTCCATCAGATACCCCGCCTCCGGGTCACTGGCCATGGGCGCGCCGGTTCCGGTTTTGAATGATCCGGAAGGAAGGGCGTGATCCCTGAATGAAGGGATTGAGAATGCTGTATTCGTCATAAACTTGATTCGGGTTTCGCAAGATTGGCGGGACTGAATGGGCTGATCCTGGGCTGATCCGCTGCGGAAACACGCCTTTGCAGACAGCGGGCCATGGCCTCCTCCGGAATGCCGAGGGAGCAGTTGTCAGGCAACGGTTGCCCGTCCTGCGGGCTGGATCCGCCACGGCCGTCCCTGACAGTCCAGTCATCAAAATAAATTAAGAAATCGAGTCCATGCTGATAATCACCGGTTTTCATCAGTAACCTGAAATTTAAGAGCAAAATCGGGCATTCAGACATGAAAAGACTCCGGTTTGGCTTTCAATTAAAGGAGACACATATGATGAAAAACGGTCAGAAATCCGCCCGTTTTCCTCCGCTCCGGAACCGCCCTGCGGCAGGGGTTGGCAAACCCGCCGGTGCCGGGAAAAATGCGTTCGGCCGGAGGCCGGTGGAAAAGGTCCGGCATCGCAGAAAGTCATGACCTCCAAAGTTGTTGAAAGCAGATTGCAGCGGATTAATGGAAGTGCCATGCGGCAGGCATTCCGGAGCCCGGATGCGGATATGCGGAACAGGCGCAACGGCGTAAACCGCAGCCCGCGCGGGGCTGAAAGTTTCCGGCGGGCGGGGCTGCCCTTCAGCCTCTTTTACTGGTCCGGAAAATTATCCGGCGGATGGCGGAAAAAATCGTGTCCCCTCCTCTCCGGCGGTGGTGAATTGATGGAAAGGCATGTCCGCTTCCGACCCTCATTTCACTGAATTCGCCCGCACGGGATCGGAGGAGGCTTTCCGCCGCCTGGTCGGGCGGCACATGGGCATGGTGCATTCCGCCGCGCGCCGTCTGCTGGGAAACCGGGGGGACGCGGCGGCGGATGTGGCGCAGACGGTTTTTTCCCAGCTGGCCCGCCGGGCGGGCACGCTGCCGCCGGATCTGGTGGTCAGCATCTGGCTGCACACCCAGACCCGCCGCGCGGCCCTGAATGTCATCCGCGGCGAAACCCGGCGCGCCGCCCGCGAACGCGCCGCCGCTGATCTTCTGCAAATGAATGCTCCCGATCCCGACTCCGCCAGGGTGAGCGCGGCGCTGATGCCGCACATCGACCACGCCATCGCCGGACTGCCCAGGGTGGACCAGCAGGCCCTGGCGCTGCGGTTTTTCGAGCAGTGCGGGCTTCAGGAAATCGGCGACCGCCTAGGGCTGAGCGCCGAAGCGGTGAAGAAACGGCTGGCGCGGGCCCTGGAAAAACTGCGGGCACGGCTTTCCCGGCGCGGCGTCACCCTTTCGGCGGCCGCCCTCACGTTCTGGCTTTCCCACGAATCCGTCCAGGCCGTCCCCGCCTCCCTCACCGCTTCCGGCCTGGCGACGGCGGCGATGCAGCCCGCGGCCCAGGGAGCGGGAGGATTTTTTTCCATTCTGACTTTTATGACCGGCATCAAATCCATTCTCATCGGGACCGTCCTCGGACTGGCCGGCGGCGGCTTCTGGGCCGTCAGACAAGACACGGGCCATCCGGCCTCATCCGGCGGCGCGGCTTCCTCCTCCTCCGCTTTTCCGCTTCCGGGCGGGGAAACCGGCGCGGCGGTCCGCCAGCGGTTCACGGCTCCGCCGGCGGCCCGCGGCGTGGACGGACTGGTGGATCAGCTCCACAGCCTCATCGCCGCTCCGGACAATGAGCTGACCCGCCAGCGGTTTGCCGCCTGGCTCGCGGAGGTCCCGCCGGATTTGTGGAAACCGCTGATGACTCTGGCCGAGTCCCGCCTCTCCTACTCGGAATGCGGGCGCTGGCTGCCCGAAGTAGCCGCCGCCTGGGCGAAACGCGATCCCGTGGACGCGGTTCTGTCCCTTTCCGGCATGTTCCAGGACAGGATACACCTCGCCAGTCAGCTGGCGGCCAGCGCTTTTCAGGAATGGCACGCATCCTCTCCGGTCCAGGCGCTGAACTGGATGATGGAGCATCAGGACGATCCCCGGCTGGCCCGCAGCCTGCCGCCCATTATCACCGTGGTGGCCGGGGCCCTGGCCGCCCAATCCAGCGACGACGCCGTGCGCTGGGCTTCCAGGCTTCAGGGGAATGATCTCCGGGAAGCCGCCCTTCTGCCCGTCTGGAACAGGCTGAAGGAGGAGAATAATCCCGGAGCCTGGGGTGAAGTCTGCGGCAAGCTGATGCGGGAGGAGGACGCCGGTTTCCAGCGCCTGGCGCTGAAACAGGCCATCGACGAGTGGTGCGACCGCGGAAGCTCCGCCGCCGCCGGATGCGCCGGCGCGAACCAGTGGCTGGCCTCGCTGCCTCCCTCTCCGGAACGGAGCGTGGCGGCGGAATTCCTTCTCGGCAATGTGCTCAACGCCCGCGATTATCCGCTCAAAGATCCGTCGCCGGCCCTGATCGCGGCTTTGAGGGAGGCCGATCCCCGGCACGCGGCGGACGCGGTGGTGAAAGCGGTGCGGAAAAATCCCGCCGCGCTGAGCGGGAATGCCCGTCAGTCCCTGCTGCCCCTGATCCCCGCGCCGGAACGTGAGGACGTCATGCTTCAAGGAGCCCGGAAGCTGGCGTTCGGCCAGGACGAGCCTCGCTATTCCAGGCCGGACACCGCCCTCCAATGGGCGGCGGAACTGTCCGACGCCGCGGTCCGCGATCCTCTGGTTTACGCCATCGCCCGCCAGTGGCTGCGGCAGCACCAGAGCGGGGAACTCAAAAACGATCCCGGCCAATGGAAAGAGGCCGCCGCGCTGCCGCCCGCCGTCCAGGAACGGATGCGGGACGCCCGGCAGGATTTTGAGGCCGGAGGAAAACCATGATCATAACCAAAGCCCCGGCCTGAACTGAAACCGTCCCCGTCCCCATGCCTCCACTTCCCAAACTGAAAACCGCGCTCCGGGTCCTGCCACTTCTGCTAACGGGAGCGGCCCTTGGATTCGCCTCCGCCGTGCTGGCCGTCAGGCTCACCGGTTCCGGCGGCTCCGGCGACGGTTCCGGTTCCGGCACCAAAGCTCCGTCCCCGCACGACGGCGGCATTTCCCCGCTCTCCGCTCCGGCGGCGGGGAAGCGGACGCCGTCCCTCCCCGCCGCCGGAGATTTCCAGAAGATGGAACCCCGCGACCGGCTGGCCTGCGCTTTCCAGCTCCGGGGGCTCTCCGCGGAGCAGCGCCAGGCTTTTCTCCAGGACTGCCTTCAGCGCTCCGCGCCGGAACGGACACCTCTGCTGTCCCTGCTGCTTTCAGAATGGGCGGAATCCGAACCCTCCCGGGCGGCGGAATGGATTCTCAGTCATCTCAAAGGAGCCGAGGCTCAAAAATGCCAGGACGACGTCCTGAGGACCTGGGCCGCGCGGGATGCACAGGCTCTGGCGGAATGGGCCGATGCCCAATACCGCAAAGAGGACCGCGGCCTGACCTTCCCCGCCATGAAGGCATTGGAGCGGCACGCCCCGCTCTGGTTTGCCCGGATGAGCGAGATGGAGTGCAACCGCGGCACGGTTTCGAGCAATATGGAATTCCCCGGCCTCCGCGCGCCCGGAGCCGCCAAAGCCATGAGCTCCCGGCTTGACGGGCATGTGGCTTACGTCAGCGATGCCGCGGAAATGCGGCGCGCTCTGGCCACGGGCTCCACCGGACGGCACCAGCAGCATAAATGGGGCTGGAACGAGCTTTTCGAAACCACCGCCGTCCAATGGCACGCGGAGGATCCCGCCGCCTGTGACCAATGGCTGAGCACCTGGCCGGAAAATGCCCAGGCCGCCGCCCGGTATTTCATCAGCGA
The DNA here is from genome assembly GCA_040386695.1 of Verrucomicrobiota bacterium. Taxonomy (GTDB): domain Bacteria; phylum Verrucomicrobiota; class Verrucomicrobiia; order Verrucomicrobiales; family V1-33; genus CAIZWU01. The sequence continues at coordinate 11,003 of JAZKFB010000110.1, read as the reverse complement.
GGCGGAATCGAAAGCCAAAGCCAACACCGAAGCCCATTCCGCCCGGAAGAAGGCACCGAAGTCAGAGCCGGGGACCAAACCGGAGCCAAGCGTCCTTTCCGGATCCTCCCATCCCGCTTCTCCCCCGGACGGGCCAACTTCTCCGCCGGCACCGTCTCCGCCGCTGCCTGATGCCGCCGCGCCCGCTTCCGGAGCCGGCGATCAGCAGCTCCAGCTCTGGAGCCAGTGGCTGCGCCGGGATGCGGCGGCGGCCGAGGCTTTTTTAAAAAGCGCCGCCTGGCCGGAGGACCTCAAATTCCGCGCCCGCTCGCAGGCTTATTCCAGCGCCCCCTGAAATTATCCGCCGCGGACATGGTGGAGGAAATTCCGGAACCCGGCGGCGGCGCTTTCTGATCGGCGCGCCCCGTAAGCTCCCGCAGCTTTCCAGGCGTCGGAAATCAACCGGCCTCCGGGGTCACGAGGGTTGAGTTCATCTCCCCCCGCGCCATTTCCCCTTTATCCGGGAATCCGGGCTGCCGGCCGACCGGCAGCCCGCTCTCCCTGCGTATGACGGAGCACCAGCCTTCCCCGTAAAATTCCGGCTCCTCCGCCAAAGTGATCCGCCATTCAGAGCCGGAGACGGGAAAATGGAGGGACAAAGCAGGGCCGGGGCAGGGACCGGGATTGACCGGGGTCCACATGATATATTCCTCCCGGTAATCCGGCGCCGTGAAAATGTGGAGAAAACGCGGCTCCATAAGATCAAGCCCGCTGACCGTGCAGACGGGACTGCCGCCCCTCCATAATTCCATCATTTCGTTTTCCGGCATCACCTGAACTGTGTTTAGTAAATAGGACGGTTCAGGTTCAGGCGCAGGCACTTATCGTGCCCCCGCCACCCAAAGACGGCCATCCTTCGTGAATCCCTTATCGCTCATCACGGGGAATTGGATGCCGGGACATCCGTCCGGTTCATCAATTCCGGAAACAGGCCCGCCGGGCGGATGCGCCTGAACGCCCATTCTCCACCCGCCGGCCCGGTGAAGGGCTCCGGGGGTGATGCCCGTATTCTGCGGGAGAGTCATTTTCGCTTGCCGGAAGTCCTTCATACTCAACAGAATGAGAATGCGCGTCCATTACCGGCGGGCTCATGTCACCGCCAGTAAATTCCCATGCCTGAAACATCACCAGCTTCCAGAAAATTCACCGGATCCGGACTGCTGAGCGGCATCTGCGGCCTGCTCTGCACCGCTCTGGGCGCCGTGGTGCTGACCGGGTGGCACACCGGCAATGCTTTCCTGGTGCGCATTCAGGCGGGATTCGTTCCCATGCAGTACCTCACGGCGGTCTGCTTTTTTCTGAGCGGCGTGGGCCTGATTTCCCTCGCCATGCGGCTTCCGCGCCTTTTGCCGGTGGCCTGCGGAGCGCTGACGGGGGTCATGGGCCTGCTGCTGTCGGTGGAGTATCTCACCGGCGGAAAACTTGGATTGTCCGCTCTTCTCCGGCTTCTCCCGCAAATACCCGGGTTGTGGGCGGGGTGGCCCTCCACCTCCACCGCGGCGGGTTTTGCCCTGGCGGGGACCGGCATCCTGCTCCTTCCCGCCATGGCTCCGGGATCGGCCAAGCGTCTCATTATCTGGATGCTGGGCTCCTCGGCGGTCGCTCTGGGGCTGATGGCGCTCTGCGCCTACAGGCTGGGGGTCAAAATGATGTTCGCGCCGGATGACCCCATCCGCATGGCCGCCCATTCCGCGGGAGGGCTGGTGGTTCTGGGCATCGGTCTGCTTTCCGCCCAGTGGGCAGGCTCGCGGAGACTGATAGAGGACCGCTGGCTGCCGGTTCCCATTGGTCTGGGCTGCATGGTGGCGGCCCTGATGATGTGGCAGGCGCTGACAGCGGACAGGATCCGGTCCGTCCGGGAGCAGGCCAAGGTCATCGCGGACAATGTGGCGGCGGACACCTTCAGCCGCTTCACCTTCTGCATCCGCTCACTCGAACGGATCGCGCGCCGCTGGGAGGCGGGAGGCCGTGCCCCGTATCCCCAGTGGTTCGGGGACGCCTGGGACTGCTTTCAGGATCAGGCCGTCTTCGAGGCGGTGGGCCACACGGATGCGGACTGGAAGGTGGACTATGTGGAACTGGATAAGGATGCGGAGCCCCTGCTGGGCCATGACCTGCGCAGCGGGACCCCGTGGCCGGCGGCGGAGGCGCTGCGGGATTCCATCACCAACCGGCGGATGCTGATTTCGCCGGTGGTGGCTGTCCGGGGAAGCGACAAGGGATTTTTCGTTTTCTTTCCCACCTTTTCTGAAAATGAATTCCGGGGGTTTGTTTTCGCCAGCTTCCGGCTGGAGGATCTCAAGGATTCAACGCTGGACCAGACCACCTTCGCCACCTGCCGGATTTCCCTTTTTGAGGGGGATAAATTCATCCTCGGGGAACTGCCCGTGGAACCCGGCAATGTGCGCACCTGGGCGGAATCAATCATCGAATTCCGCGGTCACGTCTGGCGGTTTGTCGCGGAACCGGGACCGGGCATGCTGGCGGGAGGCAAACTGCCGCTGATGATTCTGTGGCTGGGGGTGCTTCTGGGGGGGGCGCTGTCCGCGGCCATGTGGGCGTTTCAGGAGGCGGTGTCGCGCACGCGCATGGCTCTTGCCGCCAACCGGCAGCTGAAGGAGGAGATAGATGAGCGCCAGCTTGCGGAGCGCAATCTGCGGGATGCCGCCGGGCTGCTCCGGCAGCGCAACAGGGAACTTGAGGCCGCCACCGCCCGCGCGGAGGCCCATGCGAGGGCCAAAGCCGAATTCCTGGCCAATATGAGCCACGAGATCCGCACTCCCCTGAATGCGGTCATCGGCATGTCCGAGATGCTGATCGAGGGCCAGCTTGACGCGCGGGAGCGCGAATTCGTCAAAACCATCCACTCCAGCGGCGAGGTGCTTCTGAGCCTGATCAATGACATTCTGGATTTTTCAAAAATCGAGTCCGGCCAGCTGGATCTGGAGAATATTCCCCTGCACCTGGGCGACTGCATGGAGTCCGTCCTTGATCTGCTGGCGCGTCAGGCCGCAAGGAAAAATCTGGATCTGATGGGCTGGATTGATCCCGCTTTGCCGGCCGCGGTCCTGGGGGACCCCACACGCCTGCGGCAGGTCCTTGTGAACCTGGTCTCCAATGCCGTGAAGTTCACCTCCCGGGGGGAGGTGTGCATCAAACTGTCCATGCGCCGGAACGCGGACGGGCCGTGGCTGCACGCGGCGGTCACGGACACGGGCATAGGCATCCCGGCGGAGGGAATGCACCGGCTTTTCGGCGTCTTCAGCCAGGTGGACGCCTCCACCACCCGGCGTTTTGGCGGGACAGGACTGGGCCTGGCCATCTCCCAGCGGCTGATCCGGAATATGGGAGGGCGCATCTGGGGGGAATCGGAGGTGGGCAAAGGATCCAGCTTCCAGTTCATGATTCCGCTTCATCCCGTGGACTTCCCGGCCTCCGCGAGCCAGGCCCCGGAGGGCATGAAGGGCATGCGCGTGCTTATTGTCGATGACAATGCCACCCACCGCTGGATTCTGTCCATGCGGATCCAGGCCTGGCACATGATCCCCACCGCCGCCGCCGGAGCCCCGGAAGCCCTGGAGCGGATCAGGAACGGTGAAAAATTCGATCTCGCCATTATTGATGCCATGATGCCGGAGATGGACGGTTATGCCCTGGCGGCCGGCATGCGCGAGCACCATGGCGGCAGCGAACTGCGGATTCTCATCCTCGCCTCCATGGAGGACAGCCACCGCGATCCGGCCCCCATGGGAATTTCGGTTCTCAACAAGCCGCTCAAGGCCGGACCGCTTCTGCACGCCCTGCGGAACACTTTGGCCTCAACCTCCACCGCCGCCCCGAAACCACCGCCCGATCCCGCCGGGGAGGGCGAAATGCCCGGGACTTCCCGCCCTCTGCGCATCCTGGTGGCCGAGGACAATCCCGTGAATCAGAAAGTCGTGGCTCTGCATCTGCAGCGCATGGGCTATCAGTCCGTCATGGTCGGCAACGGCCTGGAGGCCGTTCAGGCCGTTCAGGAGCGGGAATTCGATGTCCTGCTCATGGACGTCCAGATGCCCGAAATGGACGGACTGGAGGCTGCCCGCGAAATCTGCCGCCGCCAGCCCCCGGCCGGCCGGCCATGGATGATCGCCCTGACGGCCAACGCTTTCGGAGGCGACCGGGACGACTGCCTGGCCGCCGGAATGAACGATTATCTGTCCAAACCGGTCCGCGGGGACGGCCTTCAGCGCGCGCTGCGCTCAGCCTTTGAGGAAAGACTTGGGAAATCCTCCGGGAAGGCATCCTTTTGAGGAAATCCTTAAAATCGTAAATCCTTAAAATCACCGAACCGTGAATCCGCATTGAGTTTCGGGCCGGAAATCCAAGGAGAGGTCCGGACTTGAAGTCGTGCATCTTTAAAATCGTAAATCCTTAAAGTTACTGGATCGCAAATCTGTATTTGAGATTTTCAGGCCGGAAAATCCGTCTCCGGGACGGAATCCGGGGATTCAGCTTTGGAGTCCCGATGAGAGCGCGGGCCCGTCAGTTCCCGCATCATGTAATCCACCACCCGGGACGAGCAATGATGCCGCTCCGTGTGGATCCGGGCCGCCCGGCCCATCTCCTCCAGGGGCCGGCCGCCGGTGAGCGCGGTTTTCAGCACGTCGTAGAGGTCCACCGACTCATGCCGGTAATACAGCGCGCTTTCGCCATGAAGGTAGGGGTGGGACTGATGAATCGGGGGCGTCTTGAGCACCGGCGCGCAGCCCAGCGCCGCGGCCTCGTAGGTGCGGTAGCAGTCAAATCCGAAACCCTCGGGGCTCCAGCAGAGCCGGGAACGCGCGACCAGGGCGTAATATTCATCCTTGGAAAACTTCTGATCGGTGGCGATCACGCGGAATCCCTCGGCCTTCAGCCGGTGCAGCACTTTCATGCCGGTCTCGCGCAGCGGGCGGTTGCGCACGCTGCCGGCAAAAATGATGTCCGTGTCCCGCGGGCCGGAGTATTTCCCCAGTTTTTCAAAATGCGCGTCCCGGATGCCCAGATGAGCGGGAAGCTGCTTGTGCATGTTGCGGATGAAAAACGGAATCCGCGCGATGTTGCCGGTGTCCTCCGCCTTATCGCTGGTGTAGAGAAAAGCATTGGCCGGATTCAGCGGCAGCTCCCGCTTAAAATAAAATTCCGCCGCCTCCAGGATGGGGAATCTGGAGTTGTCCACGATGGGACGGTCGGAGAAATCCACACCGGCCACGGGCACGCCCCCGGCTTTCAGCAGGCCCAGCAGGGAGCTCAGAGTGAACGGGCCGCCTCCGCTGAACAGACTGCGGCCAAAATGAATCAGGTTGCGCCCGGTGGCCTTCCGCGGGTTCCAGAACCGCACCGGACGGCCGATGAAAGCCGCCTGGTACAGCCCGGCGGCGATCCGGCGGCGGACTTCGGGGAAATTCAGGCTCTCCACCGGCGAATGGCGCGGGCTCCCCAGGGCGAAAAAATCCGCATTGGGCGCGCTGAAAAAGTGGGTGACCTCACTGTTTCCTTTTCTGCCGTCCAGCAGATCCGCCACCAGAATGCGTCCCCCTCCCTGCGCGCCGGGGCCCGGGCGCGCTCCCGCATTGCTCTCAGCGGCGTTTTCGGGGCGGGCGGTGTCCTGGTGGCGGTTCATGGGTTCAAAGCGCGCCAGGACCCCTTGGAGGCCCGGCGCCGGGGCTTTCGCCGCCCGAGCTAGCCCGCCTGGCGGGAGGGGACAAGCCGAGACTTCACATTCCGGCGGCTTTCCACCCCTCCCTCCGCCCGGGCGCTGCGGGCTTTCCGGCGCCCTTTCTCCCGGCCGTTCCGGGGTCCTCACCGGATTTCCCCCGCCAGCAGCTCCAAAACGTGATTGTGGATCAGCGACTGGCGGATCAGGGGACTAGCTTTGGCTCCGAACAGGGAACCGGCGAAGGCCTCCTTCTCCAGCGCCGCCCGCTCCCGCTCCGTCAGCGATTCAAGGTGGCTCCGCACCCGCGCCGCTTTTTCCTGGAAAGCCTGCTCGGCTGCCGCCTTGCGCTCCGCGTCGGATTTGATTTTAGCCTCGCGCGCCGCTTTCCGCTGCCGGGCCAGAGTCTCCTTCTCCCCCTGCTCGCGCTTCAGATCGGTGGTGGATTTGAAGCCTTTGGGCGAGGCGTAATTGTCCTCAATGGCCTGCGCCAGATATCCGCCGGGATTCTGGGGACGCAGCGGGTCGCCCTCCTCCCGGCTCATGCGGTAGTCAAATTCCTCCAGCTTTTCCCGGATATGCGCCTCCGGATACCGCGCGGCCAGACTTTTGGCCCGCGGACGGCTGACGCCCCGCCGCAGCAGGTCGTGCTCGATGGAGGGCAGGATGTCGATCTCCATCGGCAGCGAGCGCTGCCCGTCGTCCTCCATGGCTTTGATGAAGCAGATGTCCCATTCGCCCGCCTTGCGTTTCCGGTAGCGCTGCTTCTCGTCCATGGGCTTGAGAAAGCCCACGGCGATCAGTTCGTCGATGGCGGGCTTGAACTTCTGCTTCACATTGTTGAGCCCGTAAGTGCGCTTCATGCCGATTTTCTCGTAGGCGAAGGTCGCGAGGTCGAAGCTCAGCATCTCCCGGTTGTAGAACCGTTTGTCGAGAAACCGGAACATGCGTTTGGCGATGCTGTCGCGCAGCGCCCGGTAAAGGCCGAAATCGAGTCCTTTGAGATTGCCCGCCTGGAAACTTTCAAACAGATGATCCGCCCAGGTGATGTAGGACGCGGAGTCGCCGCGCTCCCGTTTCTTCAGCTCGAAGGCCTGGATCAGCACAATCCCCTTGTCCCCCCAGCTCGTTTTTTTGGTGTAATCCCGCCAGGCGTTGTGCCATTTCACGTTCACGCCCAGCCAGGTGTTGAGCGCGGAGACGATGCGGTTGTAGTAGTAGCCGTTGTCCTCCCAGCCCAGAATCTGGAGGAGCTGGTAACGGGAAAAATGCACTTTTTTGTTCCGGAAGCCCTGCAGTTTGGTGATCTGAATCAGGGCCAGCAGGACCTCCTCGTCGGCCGCATTCGGCAGCCCGCAGTCCGCGGAGCCGGAAATGGTCACTTTCCGGAGCACCATGGTCCGGCTCTCGCTGTCCCAGATCTGGTCCGAGAAAACCAGCACTTTGGTGTCCTGATCCGGACGCTTCGAAAGCAGGGAGAGAGGAAATTCAGCAAGATTCAGCTCATCGCGTCCATCCCCGAGGTCCAGATCCGGTTCGCTGGGTTTTTTAATCATGCGGCCCTCCTTTTTTTCAAAACCAAAAAAGCATCATCACTTCCGCCTCCCGGATTTGAATTTTTTCCGCCTTGATGATGTTTTTCTTGGTACAGCATATTCACTTTCTCTTTTGGCAGATTTTGACCGTTGATAATGAACGAGTTACAACTCAAAAAATAACGTCCATGTCGGTATTTTGCAACGTCCATGTCGGTAGTGGCTGAAAATTTTGCAACGCCCATGTCGGTATTTTGCAACGTCCATGTCGGTATGTCGAACTTAAAAAATAACGCCCATGTCGGTATTTTGCAACGCCCATGTCGGTAATTGGCGACTGGGCTCCCGGGCCGTCAAAGCCTTTTCAGAATTCATCAGGGGGCGGCCGGAGAAAAAATTCCGGACGAAAATCCCGTGATTTTTACCGTTTTTTCACACAGATGGGTAATTTTATACCGCCCATGTCGGTAGTGACGGCTTTGGAGGGCGGACGGCGGGCCCAGTGAGGAGGGGGAGGGACGGAAACGCATCGTCCATGTCGGGAACCAGCCGCAGTTCCGCTCAAAAGGGGCCCGATTTGCAACGTCCATGTCGGTAGTCGAGGAGAAAACGCTCCGGTTTCCCCCGTTCAGGCCCCGTTTCCGGCTCTGAATCAGTCCGTTTTGAGGGCAACTACCGACATGGACGATGCAAATCGGGCCTTTTTTGCGGATTTCCGGGAAGGGTGGCATCCTGGACCGGACGGCTGGGGGAGGTTATCCGTGCCATCACTCCGGCCCGGGCTGACGGTGGCGGAGCGGCGGGCCTGGCAGGTGGTTTTCTTGGAGGACTCCACCCTTACTTTCCCTCGCAGGATCCCGGTATTACCGTTAACTTGCTTGGAATGAGCACGGACCGGCCCTCTTCGGATAATTTCAGATGGCCGGCATGGCTGGCCGGCATCTGCGGCCTCGCGGGGGCGGTGCTCGGAATTTTTGTTATAGCGGGATGGCACACGGGCAATGCCGCGCTGGTGCGCGTCCGGGCGGATCTGGTGCCGATGCAGTATCTCACGGCTCTCTGCTTTCTGCTGGGCGGGGCGGGGCTGGCCGCTTTCTCATTCCGGCTTCCCCGGGCGGTGTCCATGGTGTGCGGCAGTATCGCCGGAGCGGTGGGGCTGGTGCTTTCCATCGAGTATCTCACGGGTTTCCAATCCGGTCTGGAGCTGTTGCTGTCGTACTTTCCGTCCTCCCCGGGGCTCACGCCCATGCGGTCCACACAGCTCACCAGCGCGGGATTCGCCCTTTGCGGAGCGGGGATTTTTTTGCTGAATCTCCGGATTTCCGCCGCCGCCCGGCGTCTGGCGGTCTGGATTTCCGGCTCCTCCGCCCTCGCGCTCTGTCTCATGGCCCTGTGCGGCGACGCTCTGGGGTTCACGGTGATTTTTGTGTCCGGCGCCTCCATTGTCATGTCCCTGCACACGGCGGCGGGGCTGGCGGTCCTGAGCGCGGGACTGCTGGTCACCCAGTGGATGGACCGGGGCCGGCTGCTAGAGGACTGCTGGCTGCCGGTGCCCGTGGCTTTCAGTATCGCGGCGGCGGCGGTGATGCTCTGGCAGGGCCTGTCCGCGGACCGGACGCTGGCGGTCCGCGGACAGGCGGAAATCGTCGCCCGCGGCATCGCCGCGGATTCCCTCAACCGCCTCAACTTCTCCCTGCGCGCGCTGGAGCTGATGAAACTGCGCTGGGAGCAGCGGGGCGGCACCCCTTACGAGGAATGGCGGGCCGACGCCCGGGCCTCCATTGAGGGAGAGGGAATTCTGGCGGCCATCGGGCGGACCGACTCCTCGTGGCGGACCGAGCGTGTGGAGCCGGTGGGCAGTGAGGCCGCGTCCTTTGATCTTGACCCGCATGAGGAGACCCGGTGGGATGCCGCCGGGGCGCTGGAGCGTTCCCGGCGGAACCGCGAAATGGCGGTTTCGCCCACCATCAGCCTTGATGGCGGCGGCACCCGGGGATTCCTCGTTTACCTGCCCATGTTCCCGGGCGGAAAATTCGACGGCTTTCTCCTTGGAGTGTTCCAGCTCCGCCATCTTGCCGATTCCACAGTGAATGAACCGGCCTTCGCCACCGGCCGGATCTCCATTTCCGAGGGCGGGGAGCTGATTCTGGGCCAACCGGCTTCGGCCGGCGGGGACCGCGAAATTTCCGCGGAGTCAAAACTGAATTTTTACGGTCACGAGTGGCGGTTTCTGATTGCGCCGGACAGGACAACGGTCACCGGCGGCAAATTGCCCCCGCTGATTCTGGGGCTGGGGCTGCTGCTGGCGGTGGCCATGGCGGCGGCGGTGCGGGGATTCCAGCAGGCCAGAGCCAGAAACCGCATGGCCCGCGCCGCGAACCGGATGCTGCATGAGGAAATCTCCGGGCGTGAAAAAATCGAGTCCGAGCTGCGGGAGACGCTTCAGGCCAAAAAACACACCCAGACCCTGCTGGAGGGGGCGGGCCGGATCGCGCGGCTGGGGCACTGGGAACTGCGGCTGGACGGCAGCGGTCCGCGGTGGTCGCAGGCCATGTACGCCATTCACGAACTCCCGCCGGACACGCCCGTCACACTGCCCCGGGCCCTGGATTTTTACCATCCCGAAGACCGTCCGGCCATTCATGAACGGGTCCGGAAATCCCTGGAGACAGGGCAGGTGTACGAATTCGAGGCCCGGCTGATCACGGACAAAGGAAATCAGCTGTGGGTGAATCTGCGGGGGGAACCGGTGCGGGATGAAACCGGAAAAGTCATCGCCCTGCACGGCACGCTTCAGGACGTGGACGACCGGCACCGGGCGGCGGAGCTGCTGCGGCAGCGCAACATCGAGCTGGAGGCCGCCACCGCCCGGGCCGAGGCCCACGCGCGGGCCAAGGCGGAGTTCCTGGCCAACATGAGCCACGAGATCCGCACCCCCCTCAACGCCGTCATCGGCATGTCCGAGCTGCTCATGGACGGGCAGCTGGACGCCCGGGAGCGCGAGTTCGTGGAGACCATCCACTCCAGCGGCGATGTCCTCCTGAGCCTGATCAACGACATCCTCGACTTCTCCAAGATCGAGTCCGGGCAGCTGGATCTGGAGCGCATCCCCGTCCCCCTCCGCGACTGCGTGGAGTCGGTGATGGACCTCCTGGCCGGCCAGGCCTCGCGCAAAAACCTCGACCTCATGTACTGGATCGACCCCGCCGTGCCCGCCGCCATCCTCGGCGACCCCGTGCGCCTGCGCCAGGTGCTGGTCAACCTCGCGGGCAACGCCCTCAAATTCACGGCCAAAGGCGAGGTTTTCGTCAAACTCACCGCCGCGCGCGGGGAGGACGGCGCGGAGTGGCTGCACGCCGCCGTCATCGACACCGGCATCGGCATTCCCGAAAGCCAGACCGGGCGCCTCTTCAGCGCCTTCAGCCAGGTGGACGCCTCCACCACCCGGCGCTTCGGGGGCACCGGCCTGGGCCTGGCCATCTCCGAGCGCCTGATCCGCAACATGGGCGGGCGCATCCGGGTCGAGTCAAAGGAGGGGCACGGCTCCACCTTCCGGTTCGAGATCCCCCTGATTCCCGCCCAAATCCCCCGGCCCGCCGCAGGGGGCGGGAACGGGAGTGGAAACGGGGGCGCAAACGGGAGCGGCTCCGGGGACTCCGGCTCCGGCTCCGGCTCCGGCTCCGGCTCCGGCTCCGGGGCGCGGGGCCTGGAGGGGCGGCGCCTGCTCATCGTGGACGACAACGCCACCAACC
>JAZKFB010000109.1:0-11848 GCA_040386695.1 Verrucomicrobiota bacterium | reverse complement strand
CTCAAACACCCCAAGCCTGACCGCCACTTTTACAGAATAACATTTGCACGGCCTCGCCTTTGGAGATTTCCGCTCTCACAGCGATGGAGGAATACAGACGGAACTGCATCCTTTCACCCTCCCACCATTCGTGAGTGAGCCGCTGGTGCGAAGCCATCGGCTCCTGAGCGCTGCGGCGGGCCGCCAGATAGCTTGGAATTGTGGTTTCAATGTAAACGGTCTCCATCCAGGATTAGCCTATCGCTCAAATCTCTTCCGTAAAGGTCCATGATCCGGATGGAGCGGCGTTTTCGGAGAAAAAATCATCCACTTCGAATAAGGCGTGGCATGGTGGCGGGAATTCAGAAATCCTATGCTCCGGGCGCTGCTTTTTCCTGTCCTGACTCTTGTTGGAATTCACGTCGCGGGGGCGCAGGAGCGGGTGCCCTGGGTGAACACGCGGCTGGCGGGATCGCCGGAGCCGCCGCCGGCGATGACGGTGGTGCGGGCGTTTCCGAAGCTGGCGCTGAAGCGCCCCGTGGCCGTGGACCGGGAACCGGGAAGCGACCGGCTGATGGTGGTGACGAACACGGCGTGGGAGGTTTATAAAACGACCCTCATCCGTTTCCGGAACAGCGCGGAGGTGACGGAGAAGGAGACCCTGCTGGAACTGCCGGAGGGGGAGCTGGCCTACGGACTTTGTTTCCATCCGAAGTTCACGGAGAACGGATTTTTCTATCTGGGCCGGAACGGGCCGGGGCCGGGAAAGCGGATTCACTCGCGGATCGTGCGTTATCAGCTGTCGCGGGAAGCGCCCTGGCGGATCGTGGAGGGATCGGAGAAAACGATCATCGAATGGGATTCCAACGGCCACAACGGCGCGGCCTCGGTCTTTGGAAATGACGGGATGCTTTACGTCACCAGCGGCGACGGCACCTCCCAGAATGACGGCGACAACGCCGGGCAGAATCTGGCGTCCATGCGGTCCAAAATCCTGCGCATCGACGTGGACGGCGCGCCGCCTGACAGGACTTACGTGGTTCCGCCCGACAATCCTTTTGTCGGCCAGGAGGGCGTGCGGCCGGAGACCTGGGCCTACGGTCTGCGGAATCCCTGGCGCATCACCAGCGATCCCGTGAGCGGTCAGATCTGGGCTGGGCAGAATGGTCAGGATCTGCGGGAATACGCCAATCTGGTGCAGCGCGGGGCCAACTACGGCTGGAGCGAGTATGAGGGCAGCCGGGTTTTTCTTCCGGGCCGTTTGCGTGGACCTGCTCCGTTCACTCCGCCGACCATTGAGCATGATCATTCGACTTTCCGGTCGCTGACAGGAGGGTTTGTTTACCGGGGGAAACGGTTTCCGGAGCTGGCCGGAGCCTATCTTTACGGCGACTACGGCACCGGCCGGGTGTGGGCGGCGAAACACGACGGCACGAAGCTTCTGTGGAACCGCGAACTGGCGGACACGCCGCTGGCCATCGCGGGATTCGGCACCGGTCCGGAGGGCGATATCCTCCTGGCGGACCACCTCGGGGACGCCATTTATAAACTGGAGCCCGCGCCGCCGCCCGCGACGGAGGCTCGGCCCTTTCCGCGGCTTCTCAGTGAAACCGGACTCTTCCAATCCGCCGCCGGTCTGATTCCGGCGGCCGGCGTGCGGCCTTATGAAATCAATGCTCCGGCCTGGCACGACGGCGCGGTTTCCACACGCCTGATGGCGCTGCCCGGCACGGAGGCCGCGGAGTTCCCGCCCGCCGGCGACGGGGCCTGGGCCTGGAAGTCGCTGACTTTTCCCAACGGCGCCGCGCTGGCGCAGACTCTCACACTCCCGGCCGACCCCGCGGCCGGAAAACCGGCGCGCCGTCTGGAGACCCGCGTGCTTTTGAAACAGGACAACGACTGGACGGGCTACAGCTACGTCTGGAATGCGGAGCAGACCGACGCCGCCCTGGCTCCGGCGGCGGGGACAAAGGTCAGCCTTGGCGGGGAGGACGAATGGGTGGTGCCCACGCGGTCCGATTGTGTGACCTGTCACGCCCGCGGGGCCAATTACGCCCTGGGTCTGACGGCGGCGCAGCTTCACCGCGCTTTGAAACCGGCTGAACCAGCTGACAGCGGCGGTTCCCGGGGAAGTGGTGACGGCAGTGCCGGGAGCGGCGGCCATGGCGGCGGCATGGAAGGGGAGAATCAGCTGACCTCGCTGCTGAGCGGGGGCTTCATCAAAATCCGGCAGCCGGATGGAAAGCTCACTGCCACCCTGCCGCAGCCGCTGGCCGGACTGCCGCGGCTTGCGGATCCTTACGATCCCGCCGCCAGTCTGACGGACCGCGCCAAAGCTTATCTCGCGACGAACTGCGCGCATTGTCATATCCCTGAAGGCGGCGGCAACACCGCCATGAATCTCGGCCCCTGGGCCAGCGGCGGGGAGCGGCATCTTTTGAATGCCAAACCCCAGCACGGCGACCTCGGCTTGGCGGATGTCCGGCTGATCCGCCCCGGCGACGCCAGCCGTTCCCTGCTGCCGGTGCGCGTGATGAGCCGGGGGCCGAATCAAATGCCGCCGCTCGGCACTCAAAAGGCCGACTCCGCCGGGATTCAGCTGCTTATCGCCTGGCTCCTGAGTCTGCCTCCGGACGCTCCATGAAAATCGGCTGAATTGTCTAAGAAATTCACAAAATTTTCCGGCAGCGCTTTTTTATGGCGCGTGGCGCGGGATGAGCCTACAGGGGCAAATCTGTTTCCCTTCAGCTATCTCCCCATGACGAAACTTCGGAATTTATCCCGATTTTGCCTGCTCCTTCTCGCGGGCGCTCTGCTGCCGTCATGCGGGAACGACGCCATCACGGCTCCCCAGGGCGCGAAGGAAAAAATTCTCCTTTTTAATAACGCCGCCGATCCCCGGTTTCTCGATCCCCAGTTGATCAACAGCGTTTCCGAACACCATCTGCTGATGTCCCTTTACGAGGGACTGGTGGCGGAGCGGCCGGACACCGATGTCGAAGTGGAGCCGGGCATGGCCGACCGCTGGGAGGCCAATGCGGACAAAACGGTCTGGACCTTCCACCTCCGGGATAACGCCAAGTGGAGCGACGGCGTGGCCATCACCGCCGAGGATTTTGTGTGGAGCTGGCGGCGGATGCTGACCAAAAAAATGGCGGCGGAGTATTCGCAGATGCTCTTTGCGCTGAAAAACGGCGAGGCTTTCTACGAAGGCAAGGTCCCGGCGGAGGAGGTGGGGGTGAAAGCGCTGGATCCGCGCACCCTTCAGGTTTCGCTCGTGGGCCCCACGCCTCATTTTCTGCTGGTGCTCTGCCACACCTCCTGGTGGCCGGTGCCCCGGCACACGATGGAGAAATTCGGCGATCCCTTTGACCGGCTGTCCACCAAATGGATGGACGACGGCAATCACGTCGGCAACGGTCCCTTCAAGCTCAAGCGCAACGCCTTCCGCCGGATGGTGGATGTGGAGCGCAATCCCCACTACTGGGACGCGGCCAATGTGAAGCTGAACGGCATTCGTTTTTATCCCGTCGAGAGCGACACCACGGAGGAGCGGCTTTTCCGCCAGCAGCTGCTGCACGTGACCCAGGTCATCCCGCTGGATAAGCTGCCGGGTTACCGCAAAGACCACAAGGACGTGGTGCATACGGTGTCGAATCTGGCCAGCTATTTTTACCGCATCAACACTACCCGGGGACCCCTGAAGGATCCCAAAGTCCGCCTCGCCCTCGGCCTCGCCATCGACCGGCAGTCGCTGGTGGACAATGTCACCCGGGGCGGCCAGACGCCGGGCACGGGAATCGTGCCCCCGATGGACGGGTATGAAGGCGCGAAAATTTTCCATCTGGATGTCGCGGAAGCCAGGCGCCTGATGGCGGAGGCGGGGTTTCCGGATGGGAAAGGATTTCCCAAAAATCTGAATATCCTCATCAACAAAAGCGAGTCCCACGCCCAGATCGCCCAGGCCATCCAGCAGATGTGGCGTCAGAATCTCGGAGTCGAGATCGGCATTCAGCAGCAGGAGTTCTCCGTGTATCTCAACTCCACCCGCCGCCTGGATTTCGACATTGCCCGTGCCGGCTGGAATGCGGATTATTACGATGCCGCGACTTTCCTGGGTATGTGGAAATCGGACGACGGCAACAACCAGACCGGCTGGAAAAATCCCGCCTACGACCAGCTGATGCGGGATTCCACCCAGGAGGGCGACCTTGCGAAGCGCGCGGCCATTCTGCACCAGGCCGAGGAGATGATGCTGAAGGAGGCTCCGGTGCTGCCGATTTACAACTACGCGAAAAACTATCTGGTCCATCCCTCCGTGAAGGGCTGGGGGCCGAAAAAGCTCGATAACCATCCCTGGAAATACATTGATCTGGTGTCACCCGCGCCGGCCTCCACCATGGACCGGTTCTGGAACAAATAAGTCCCACACCGCCGCCGTCCGCCTCTTTCCCCGAATTTTTTATTGCCGCCATGCTCCGGTTCACCCTGTCCAGACTCGTCCAGGCGATAGTTGTGGTCTTTGTGGTTTTCACCCTGACCTTTTTCATGATCCGCCTGGCTCCGGGCTCCCCCTTCGCCACCGGGGAAAAGCAGATGCCGGAGGAGGTCATGGAGATGATGAAGCGCAGCTACGGCATGAATAAGCCGGTGTATCAGCAGTACTTCGGGGCCATCGGGAATTACCTTCAGGGCGACTTCATGCCCTCCATGAAATACGAGGGACGGGCCAATGCGAAAATCATCCTCGACGCCTTCCCCGTCTCCCTCACCATCGGCATCAGCGCCCTGCTCATCGCGCTCGGCATCGGCCTGCCGGCGGGCATCATCGCGGCGGTGAAGCGGAACACCTTTCTGGACTACTCCGCCATGTCCCTGGCGCTCATCGGGATCTGCCTGCCGACCTTTGTCATGGGGCCGTTCCTGGCGCTGTATTTCGGCATCAAACTGGAGTGGTTCAATGTCGCGGGCTGGTTCAGTCCCACGGACTGGGTGCTGCCCTCGGTGACCATGGGGCTCATTTACGCGGCTTACATCGCCCGGCTCACCCGCGGCGGGATGCTGGAGATTCTGAATCAGGACTTCATCCGCACCGCCCGGGCCAAAGGCGTGCCCGGCTGGAAAATCGTCGTTTTCCATGCGCTGAAGGGCGGGCTCCTCCCGGTGGTCGCCTTCCTCGGGCCGGCGTTGGCGGGGATCACCACGGGCTCCTTCATCATCGAAAAAATCTTCAATCTGCCAGGTCTCGGTCAGCATGTGATCAATGCCGTCTTCAACCGGGACTACACCCTCACCCTGGCCACCGTGGTCTTTTACACCTCCCTGCTGGTGGCGGTGAACTTCCTCACGGATGTCCTGATCGCCTGGCTGAATCCGAAAGTCCGTCTCGCATGAGTGCCGCCACCGCTGTCATCACCGCTCCCTCCGGCGTTTCCCTGAGCAAGGGCCGCTCCCTCTGGCAGGACGCCTGGGCCCGTTTCCGCAAGAACCGCCTCGCGGTGGGCTGCACGGTGCTGCTGGCTTTCATCGGCCTGCTGTGCGCCTTCGGGCCCACCGTGGCTTTTTACAAGTTCGGCATGACCGGCGAGACTCAGGATCTGGTCCTGAAAGCCTCGCCGCCATCGGCGCAGCACTGGTTCGGCACCGATTCCCTTGGCCGTGATCTCCTGGTGCGCACCTTGGAGGGCGGCCGGGTTTCACTGAAAGTCGCGCTCATCGCCACCCTCGTCGCTCTGCTGATCGGGGTGAGTTACGGCGCCACCGCCGGTTACGTGGGCGGACGGGCGGATTCCTGGATGATGCGGGTGGTGGATATTCTGTATGCCATGCCGTTCATGCTGTTCGTCATCCTGCTGACGGTCGCTTTCGGCAAGAACATGACGCTGCTGTATCTGGCGATCGGCGCGGTCGAATGGCTGACCATGGCCCGGATTGTCCGGGCGCAGGTGCTGACTCTGGCGCGGCAGGAATTTGTGGAGGCCGCCCGCTCCCTGGGGCTTCCCGGCCGCATGATCATCTTCCGCCACATCGTTCCCAACGTCCTCGGGCCCGTCATCGTTTACACCACGCTGACCATTCCGGCGGTGATGCTGCTGGAGGCCGCGCTCAGCTTTCTCGGTCTCGGCGTGCAGCCACCCGACAGCTCCTGGGGCACGCTCATCGACGACGGCGCCAACAACATGGAGACCTACTGGTGGATGCTGGCTTTCCCCGCCGGCATCTTCTCCCTCACTCTCTTCTGCCTCAACTTCGCCGGTGACGGCCTGCGGGATGCCCTTGATGTGAAGAGCGGCAAGGACTGAAGCCATGGTCCTCCCGCCCCGCCCGATGGAAATTCCCGCCGCCCGCCCACTCCCCCGTTTCCCGCCCGCCCGATCTGTCACCGCATGAGCACCGTCCTTGATGTCCGAGACCTGAAAGTCGCCTTCCACACCCGCAACGGCGTGGTCCGCGCGGTGGATGGCGTGTCCCTCAGTGTGGAGAAGGGGAAGACCACCGGCATTGTCGGCGAGAGCGGCTCGGGGAAATCCGTGACCTGTTATTCGCTGCTGGGACTCATCCCCATGCCTCCGGGAAAAATCGAGGGCGGCACGGCGGCGTTCGGCGGGCAGGATCTGCTGAAGCTTTCCGAAAGCGAGCTTCAGAAAGTCCGCGGCCGGCGCATCAGCATGATTTTCCAGGACCCCATGACCTCGCTGAATCCCTACCTCCGGGTGGGCACGCAGCTTATCGAGCCCCTGCGGCTGCATGAGGGTCTGAGCAAAAGCGAGGCCATGAAGCGCGGCGTCGAGGCCCTGCGCGAAGTCGGCATTCCCAATCCCGAACAACGCATCCGCCAGTATCCCCACGAATTCTCGGGCGGCATGAGGCAGCGGGTCATGATCGCCATGGCCCTCATCACCCGGCCCGAACTGCTCATCGCCGACGAGCCCACCACGGCTCTGGATGTGACCATTCAGAAGCAGGTGCTGGATCTCATCAGGGACCTTCAGAAGCGTCTCGGCATTGCCGTGGTGTTCATCACCCACGATCTCGCGGTGGTCAGTGAGGTCTGCGATTTTGTGAACGTCATGTATGCCGGCCGCCTGGTGGAGGCGGCTCCGGTGCGCGAGCTTTTCGCTCAGCCGCGCCACGCCTACACCCGGGCCCTGATGCGCTCGATCCCCGCGCTTCAGAAAAAAGGCCAGCCGCTTTACACCATCCCCGGCCTGCCCCCGGACCTGGCCCATCTGCCGCCCGGCTGCGCCTTCCGCCCGCGCCAGACCCCGGAACGCC
Organism: Verrucomicrobiota bacterium; assembly: GCA_040386695.1. Taxonomy (GTDB): domain Bacteria; phylum Verrucomicrobiota; class Verrucomicrobiia; order Verrucomicrobiales; family V1-33; genus CAIZWU01. The sequence goes on along the minus strand of JAZKFB010000109.1, from coordinate 4,594 downwards.
AGGCCCTGTGCCTGACCGACCGCCAACCGCCGCTGATCGAGATTTCCGAAGGCCACTGGGTGCAGGACTGCCCCGGCTGTGTGATCCGTCCGTGAGCTGACTCTTTTCCTGATTTTCCCCGCCCGCCATGTCATTTCTTCAGATTCAGGACGCCGTTGTCACCTTTCCCGCCCGCCGGGGCGGCGAGTCCTTCACGGCGGTGGACGGCGTCAGCCTCTCCATCGCTCCGGGTGAAATCCTCGGCCTGGTCGGCGAATCCGGCTGCGGCAAGAGCACGCTCTCCCGCGCCATCATGCAGCTCCAGCCGCTCACCGGCGGGAAAATCATTCTCGAAAATCAGGACCTTTCCGCGCTGGATCCCCGGATGCTGCGCATGGCGCGCCTGAATTTCCAGATGGTCTTTCAGGACCCTTACGCCTCCCTGAATCCCCGCCGCACCATCTTCAGCACCCTGGCCGAAGCCATTCAGGCCCGTTCCGGCAAGCTGGCGGCCAGCCTGCTCTGGGAGCGCGTGGCCGCCCTCATGACCCGGGTGGGGCTGGATCCTGGATTTTCCCTGAAATACCCTCACGAATTCTCCGGCGGCCAGCGCCAGCGCATCGCCATCGCCCGCGCGCTCGGGCCGGAGCCGCGCCTGCTGATCGCGGACGAACCGGTCTCCGCGCTCGATGTCTCCATCCAGTCGCAGATTATCAATCTGCTGCTGAATCTCTGCCGCGAGCTTGGCCTGACCATGCTCTTCATCTCCCACGACCTCTCCGTGGTGCGCTACATCGCCGACCGCGTGGCGGTCATGCAGAGCGGGAAAATTGTCGAACTCGGCGAAACCGAGCAGGTTCTCAGCGCCCCGCAGCATCCTTACACCCGAAAACTCCTCGACGCCGCCCCCGCTCTGCGCATGGCGGAGGTTGACAGCATTGGGTAGAACAGGCGGGGACGCCTGTGTTCTACCCTGCCGCCGCGACGACCTCATCCGCCGGCTTCAGCACGCGGTAGAGAGCGACGCTGGTCACGATCACGGCCAAAGCGATCAGTGGCGCGATGTGCGTTCCGGGCTCGCTGCTGGTCAGGGCGGTGTGGATGCGTTTGCCGATCAGCGTGGCGCAGACCGCCGCCCCGAGGATGGGCACCAGCAGAGGCACGTCAAATCCGCCCTTCGGCTCGGAAGGCCGGCGTTTCAGCACCACCAGCGAGAGATTGACCACCGTGAAAACCGAGAGCAGCAGCAGCACCGTCGCTTCCGCCAGCTGCTTCACGCCACCGATGAGAATCAGGGAGGACACGACGACAAACAGCGCCACGATGGCCACATGCGGCGTGCGGCGCACCGGATGCACTTTCCCCAGCACCGCCGGCAGCAGGCCCTGGCCGCTCATGCCGTAGAGCAGACGCGAGCCCATGAGGTAATTCAGCAGAGCGGTGTTCCCGATGGCGAAAATGGTGATGACCGCGAACACATGGTCAATACCGCCGAACCACGGGGCCGCCCGGTGCGCCACGTCCATCAGCGGGGCTTTGCTGAGCGCCAGTTCGCGCCAGGGAATCACCGAAACCGCCGTGATGGCCACCGCCATATAAATCAGCGTGGCCAGAATCATGGCGCCGATCAGCCCGAAAGGAACGTCGCGTTTGGGATTTTTGGCCTCCTCCGAGACATTCAGGATGTCCTCAAAACCGATGAAGGAGAAAAACGTCAGCACCGCGCCGTTCAGAATCAGCGCCGCGGTCAGCCCCGAGCCCGGACCGCCTCCCGCCGCCGCATCGCCGGGGGTTTCCAGATAATCCACGCCACCCCAGAATTTCGCGCCCACGATGATGATGAAAACGAGCCCGGAGGTTTCAATAACGGTGCAGAGGATGTTCAGCCACATGCTCTCCCTCATGCCCCGGTAAATGACGCAGCCGACCAGGAAAACGATGCCGATGGCCGACAGCTTGGACAATCCGGCGGACAGATTGAAATTCACGGCGTTGGCCAGATTGTCCACAATCGCCTGCGATCCCGTGGCCATGCTGGTCAATCCGCTCATCATCACCGCCAGTCCGACGACGTAACTCAGCAGCGGCTTGCCCAGCGCCCGGTGGGTCACGTAGGCCGCCCCGCCGGCTTTGGCATAGCGCCCGCCGACGCAGGCATAGGAAAGGCCCGTGAGCAAAGCCGCCACCATGGCCATCAGAAAAGCCGCCCACACCGCGTTTCCAAGACCGGCGCTGGCTTTGCCGACGAGGGCGTAAATCCCCGCGCCAAGCATCGAACCGAGGCCGTAAAACAGAATCTGCCAGCCGCCGATGGTTTTCGCGAGTCCCGGCGCGGAGGCCGGGCCGGTGGACGTGGCGGGAGAAACGGAGGATTCAACGGACATAAGCGAAGCATTGCGGGGAACGTGGAAGAGTGTAAGCAAAATCCACGCGCGGAGTCCATTTCGGTCCCGCCCGTGCCGGTCCCGCCGCAGCCTCAACGCGGGTTTGGTCCTCCCTCCGCTCCGGTTTTCCGGCTTCCGCCACCCTCCCGCCTTTTTGAAAAATTCCCCGACTCTCCGCGAATGGCTCACCGGTCAGGGCGGGGCCGCGCCTTTCCGGCAATACATGGAGGCGGCCCTGCATGATCCGGAGTTTGGCTATTACTCCCGGAATATCACCACCGTGGGGCGGGAAGGGGATTTTTCCACCAGCGCCAGTCTCAGCGGCCTGCTGGCCCGCGCCCTCGCCTCCTGGGTGCGCGGACAGCGGGCTTCGGAGGATGCGCCCCGTCATCTGATCGAAATCGGTCCCGGCACCGGCCAGCTGCACCGCGATCTCCGCCGGGCTCTGGGCTGGCGCGGGCGGCTGGGGCTGCGGAGCCATCTTGTGGAGCGGTCGCCAAAGCTGCGGGCCGTGCAGCGCCGCACCCTGGGACCGGCCTCCTGGCGTGTTTCCTGGCATGATCATCCAGCCGCCGCCCTTCAGGCCGCCGGGGGCAGGGCGCTGATTTTTTCCAATGAACTGGTCGACGCTTTTCCGGTCACCCTGCTCCAGCGGGAAGGCGGCGTGTGGCAGGAAGTCTGGCTGGAGCTGATGCCCGGCGGCCGTCTGGTCGAAACGCTGCGCCCTCCCGGCTCTCCTCCCGGCACTTCCCTCGAAGCCGCCGGTTTTGCCGAAGGCCAGCGGATTGAAGTTCACGACAGTTACCGCGAATGGCTCGGCGGATGGCTTCCCGGATGGAAAGCGGGAATGATGCTCACCATCGACTACGGCAGCGAGGCCGCCCAGCTTTATCACCGCCGTCCGGACGGGACCCTGCGCGGATATCACCGCCACCAACGGCTGGAGGGGCCGCAGCTTTACCGCGATCCCGGTCACTGCGATCTGACCGCCGATGTCAATTTCACCGATCTCCAGCAATGGGGCCGCGCTGACGGCCTGAAGTCTGTCCTTCTGGAGACTCAAAGCCAGTTTCTGGCGCGGCACGCCATTCCCCGCAACCGTGCCGATGAATGGCTCGCGGACGCGGCGGGTCCGGGAGGGGCTTTTCTCTGTCTTCAGCAGAAGCCGGGACCTCGGGCCGCCGTGGCCGCGCCGCCGGAAAGCGGACGGTGAATCATGCTCCCGCGGTCCGATGGCGGATTTTCCGCGCCGGGTGGAGGCCGGGTCTCACCAGGGGACTTCCGGAAACACAAAAACATCGCCGTTCCGCAGGGGGCGGAGCACTTTTGGCAGCGGATTGTCCCACTCCGTCCGGCGGATGGTGATGTGGTCCCCGTTGGAGCGCCGGAGTTTCACACTGGGCACGAACTGGTCCGACTGGTCCTCCGCGCCTTTGAGTCCGCCTCCCAGCTGGACGACCGTCCAGACATTTTTAACAGCATAACGGTTAAGGTACACTGACTTGGGAACATTGGTCCCCAATACCACAATTTTTATCCGGTCCTGGCCTGCGGCGGTCTCGGGCGCATGCTGGCATCCTCCGCAACAAAAAGCCAGAAGAATGGCGAAGCTGATTTTCACACTCATGGAAGATAGATGTTTTTTAGTTGCTGTGATCGGTTGTCCCTGTTTCTTGTGTGCGGATTGCGCCATATGTCAAGAGACATCATCCTGAATGATTGATAATGGGATGAATTTCCGTAGATTCCGCTTAACGGAGAAATTGAAAATGACTGCGCACCCATGCATTCCGGTCGGCGAGAGTGTTGATGTTGATGGAACTGATTAATATTCAACGGCTAAGGGCGCATCTTCAGAATTCCGGACTGGATCTTCAAGAAACTTTTTGTAAAGCAATTGTAAATCGTGAAAAATTTAACTGTCAGATGGTTTGCGGAGTGCGCCAACTCTGAACGCCATTCAAACCGCGGAAGGTTACGGAGAAAAAACGGACAGGAATGTATTTGAGGCCGGACCCTAATGATGAGGGGATTACACGCCGGTATTTCCGTCATAAAATTATGATTATCAGGGTCTGTTTTATTTTCTTCTGATTTTTTACGCTCCCTGGGATGGAGGCCGCGCCGTTCCTGGCGTGATGAATTAGGCTCCTGTCTGTTCACCTATTGATTCTGGTCAGGGGGTGTAAGATCTGTTCTGTAAAAGACTTTAGCCTTGCGCCGCGCGACCC